>NZ_JBGDVX010000006.1:0-349403 GCF_046551535.1 Salmonella sp. SAL04162 | reverse complement strand
GGTGCGTTTGAACTCAGTCATCATCACGTTCTCCGGATTTAAGTCTGGAACGTGTCAACGCTATTCAGGACGGGTCAATGGACACAAAAAAAGCCACCCTTATACAGCTAATTATTGCATCACTTGGTGGAAGGCCGGACTCGCACATTACATTAAACCTCATGATTTATAAATAATTTAAATATCATCATTGATAATATACCAACGCAGATACCAACACATAAATTCATTGATTTTCGGTATCGAACCCGGACGATTAACGCCAGCCCGAGTTATTAAACCAATCACTCATCATCGTCTTCCACTGGTTCCAGCACGTCAAGCGCAACTCTCACCATCGCGATAGAACCAATACGGATAAAAGCGTCTTCACCATCCTCATCGGTCAGCATGTAACGATCCGTTGTTTCAGGTTCACAATCCAGCATTTCAAAAAACGCGTTCAACTGACCGATTTCACACGTCTCTTCGTTTTGCGGCGCATCAGACTCAACGCACAGTGGAATATCCCCCCCTCCGTTCACCAGGGTAATATGGACATTAAAATAATCGTCTTCGCAGGCATCATCCTCTTCGTCAACGATTGGCCGCAGACCATCAGACAAAAACTGGTGAAATACCACTTCACGCATATTTAACGCATAACGATACTCGGAAGAATCAAAAACTAAGAAGCGCTCTGTGTTTGGGGCGGTTTTTTCCTGAAAATAATAATAAAACCTCCGCTTATCCGCCGCTGAAATGGGCAACAGCAAATAGTCCTGATATCCCTGTAGCCAAAGTTTTACGGTCCAGAGACCACTGTCCATTTCAATGCCGCTTGTGGCTATCGCTTCAAGATCTTCATCGGTTTTACGACGCTTCTTGCGGAAGTCATTTATTAACCGATCGCTTTCCGGGAACACGACATTTAGAGGCTTATCCAGGGCATTGCATATTGCCTGTGCGAGACTCAGCTTTGCGGCAACTTTCCCGGTTTCGATACGTTGAATTTGCTGCTGGCTGGTGCCAACCATAAATGCCAGTTCGCGTTGGGTGATAGATAGCTGGGTACGAAGCTGTTTGATGTTGTTCTGTAACATGGCATCCATCCTTCATAAGGGGCAGAGAGTGCCATTAAAACACATAAATGAGTAAAGACACAAAATTGTGTTTTTTCCTCAGTAATCAACGCTCATGAACGAAAAGAAAATTCCTTCATCGTTCTTCTTTCGTATGCCAGAGATCCACGATATAGATATCATTGTCACGGAGTTCGTAGTGAACCTCGTAGTCATCAAACAACACTTTTCGGACTTCCCGAGGTTCATACCGAGTCTGCTGTACGCCAATTGCTGGATGTGCTGTAAGACCAGCGCATCCAGTAATCAGGCGATCCAAAACGTCATCGGCGTGCTGGCGGCTATACTGAAGGGCAAAACGGTAGATCCGCTCCAGGTCATCCTGAGCTTTAAGCGTCCAGTAAATTTCCATTTATCAAGCTTTCTTTAAACGGTTAGCGAAATCCACCATGTTCGAATGACTCACCACACGACCGGCATCCACATCGGCAAGACCGGCCTGGATACTCTGATGACGCCGTTCTCTTTCGGCCAGCATACTGGTCAATGCTTCCTTAATAACCCAGCTCTTAGAACGATCTAACTCAATTGCCAGATTTTCAACAGCAGCAGCCAACTCCACTGGTATCTGTGCGCTGATGGTTTGTTTAGTAAGCGAACCCATAGGGATTACCTCCTTTAATAACATTTAATAACTCCTATTAAGATTAGCATAGAGGTGTCTATAAAAACATCACATCTTATTTCGCAGGCAACATCCCCGGAAAGTGTTTTGCCACGATGTCATTCATCTTTTCCACCAGATCCAGCCGTTTGAACGTGATATGTCCGCTGCCCTTACGAAAATAACGAATGGTAAAAAGCTCGTCTTCGAAAACTTGCTGATGCGGGTTGTCGCGCACAAAGTCCATAAATCGGATAGAGATATCATGCCGGTTGTCGGGAATGGTTTTACCATCCAGCAGGTAGAGCATCCGTTCCAGATCGGCTAACTGATCGCGCCGCCAGCCCCAGTTCAGACTAAAGCCCCATCTGTCATGCTTCACCAGATTGTTGACGATAATCTTCTTGCCGAAGTAACAGGGATTATTGGTTTTATAGTCCCAGCTTAGTCCTTTGAACACATTGATAATGCCGCGTTCAAAAACGTCCTGCTTATTGTGGTGCAACTGCTCAAAGGTACTCAGGATATTGGCTTCACTGATATCCGGAAGATCGCCCTCCTCCAGATCCTTTGCCCACTGGCTGCGGGCTTCAGCGTCCATCAAAGTCAACATCCCCGATTTCAGCATCAGGTCACGCCAGATACCGCGATCGATATTGCGGGCGATTACCGGCAAGGATTTATCCACCGACTGCATCAACCAGCAGTCAAAAGCCCGCCCTTGCCGCATCGCCCAGTGCTCCGCCGTGTTGCCGCCAATACTGGATGTCAGGCGGGAAATCTCATCAAGCTGGTGGATGACGGCTTCAATCTGTTGCAGCGCAGCATTCCGCCCGGTGACGATCCGTTCAATATTTGTCGAGCAGATAAGTTCGTTATGGTTAGTTAACACTTCAGCTTCTGTTTGCATAATTTTTCGTCCGTATAAAAGCAAACACGCCTGCCGGGAATGGCAGGCGCATTATGCAGGGAGTTAACAGGGAAGAAAGATCGGGAATGTAATATGGGAAGGCTGCTCGCAAGATTCAGTGTGCCGCGAGATAGCGTTGACGTCGCAACAGACCCGTAGCCTGTCGCGCCCGCAGAATGTCTACAGCCCGGAGATAGGGTGATTGTTCCTGCCAGCTAAATCCCTTGCGATCGATACGAACCAGTTCGTATTTCTCCACAATAAAGTTCACGGCATTAGCCAGCGTGATACCGGCGTCAATGTGTTCCTGAATCACCTTCTCTACGCTAAACGGCGTGTCACTGAGTTCGAGGCCATAATGTTTAGCCAGTAAATGGGTCAGCAGTTTTTGCCAGATTTCGACAGGCGACGGCTGTGACGGGGTCGCCCGGTGTGGGTGGTTGTATTGGGTTTGCATAATGAAATTCCGTTAGTAAACAGATATTGAGGGGGGATGCCGGTCAGTTTTTAACGACGGTTGGGTAAAGCGAAAGATAAACGTAACCGAACGATCCGCGAGTGTCGGCTTCGCAGGTTATGCCCCGGAGTGCAGTCGTAAAGCGTCTGGCTTCGCGCGGATTGAGTGCGCCAGTGCGTAAAGCGACCTCCATGCGTTTAATAAACATTGGAAATACGATATTCAGAGTCTTTAGTTGCTCCGGGGTAAATTCACCGTAAATACCCGCCCGGTCAGCCAGATAGTGCAGGTGATTACCTTCCTGAACTAACCGGGCGCCAAATGACGGAAAGACATCGTTCCGTAGTCCCCATACTGGCGTGGATTGTGTTTCATTTGTGTCCATTTTGGATTTTCCGTAAATATGATTAATTCAGGGTCACACAGCGCAGGAGTGCATACGGGCCATGCCGATCCTGACGGCGTTCGGCAAATACAGCCAGCACGCCGCTGATATCGGGTACGTGACGACCTGCGTAATGGCAAACACTGCCGGTCCAGCGGTAATAACCGGTGCAGTAAGAGGCCAGCCGTGAGCCGGGTGTCTGCCGGTAAAGCGCCATCGCCTGGCGCTTGCTGATGATTTTCACAGCCAGCCCCGTTCGGCAAAGGACAGGATATCCCGGTGGCCGACCACGAAGTGGTCGAGAACGCGGATATCGACCAGCTCCAGCGTGTTCACCAGCCGTGTGGTAATTAGTCGATCGGCCTGACTGGGTTCGGCATCCCCGGACGGGTGATTATGAGCCAGCACCACTGCCGCAGCGTTATGGCGCATGGCGGTGCGCAGGACTTCCCGTGGATGAACTTCCGTATGGCGGACACCACCGGTGAACAGCGTCTCATGCGCCAGTAACTGGTGTTGATTATTCAGAAACAGCACCATAAATACCTCCCGCTCTAGCGGCGAAAGTTGCAGACGCAGCCAGTCGCGAACGGATGCTGCGGAAGTAAAAATCACGCCGGGCTGGCGCAGGTGCTTATCCAGCAGATTCACGGCCCTTCTGATAGTGCGCTGTGCATACGGCGTTAAGGCGGGTGGCGCATCGGGCGCGGATGCCGGTATCAGTGGTATTGCAGTATTCATTTGTCCTCCTCTTCAGCTCAGCGCCTGCTGCATTTGTTCAGCCAGCACCCACAAGGCGCGATTAAGTTTGATATCGCCGTCGATACCTTTAATGGCGCGGGTGTGGCTGCGTTTCCCCTGTGCTGAGCGCCCGTTCAGCCCGCCTTTCATCAGGTTCTCTTGCACCCGCTGGAAAGTGGTCCACAGATCATCTTTCTTATCCTCCCAGCGACGGGCGCTCAGCACCTGCGCTTCGGTGACGGGGTGATGCTCTTCTCCATAGCGGTACGCTAGCGCGGCGCGAGCGTAGGCGTTCTGGTTCTCCGGTGAAAGCGTGACAGCCTGCATCGCCTCTTTGCCCTGTTCAATGCGGTCGAACACGCCGAGCACTTCATACGCCCCCTCAATCACCTGCCCGACGACATCGCCTTTATGCGGAACGCGGATGTCGCCAAAAGACTGGCTGCACACCAGACCGTTGCTGCATACCTGACGGTACATCCCCGGCATCATGCGGTAGCTGCTGGTGCCATCGTGACTGTTAAGCAGCACAATCTCCTGCACCTCCTTTTGGGTGATTTGCCCGGTGCGACGCAGGCGCAGCATGTGTTTTGTATACTCGCGGCGATCCGGGTCGCGCACGCGGGCCAGGCAGGCGAAAAAAGGCTCGAAGCCCTCGCGTTGCAGGCTTTCCAGAACGGTGATGGTCGGGATATACGTATAACGCGCACTGCGCGAGGTGTGTTTGTCGTCGCCAAAGACGCCCGGAACGACGCGCATCAGTTCATCGTGGGTCAGCGGGCGATCGCGGCGGATGGAGGTTGCCGCACCGTAAAGCGTGGATAATCGGGTCATGATAAATACTCCTGAAGGTATAAAGATAAAAAAGCCCCTGTGCTAGTAGCGACAGGGGCCGGGGAAGCGTGATAACAGAAGAGATTAGTGCTGGCTGTTTTGTTTCGTTTTCGACCAGGAAGGCCGGTTGCCGCCGGAGAATGATTTCTGTGCTGACCAGTAACCAATAGGGAACTGCTTCACCAGCGACCCATTGATAAGAATATCGACCGATGAATACTGGCCGTGGCTGATACTGCCCTCCTGGATGTAGGCATCGGCGCTACAGGTGCCGGTGTCGTACCGGTGCCACGACGCTGAACTCCGGTCAGCGACATAAAAGTCACCAAAAGCGCAGCCAGTAGCCGAACGACGGTTCAGCACCGCAACGTACCATTTTGAATTTCCCACAATCGCACAGGCGCTGTTCTGACCGCCACAGGCCTGCCAGAGTGTCGTGCCGTTATTGCTGAACGTCCAGATGGTGTTGGCTGGCGGCGCATCCGGTGATGCAGGCGCGGAAGTGGGTGCAGTGGCAACCGGCGCAGTACCTGTTTCACCGGGGCCGGTTTTTATCTCACCGTCCGTCAGGATACTGGCCTCTTCGTTATCAGGCTTGCCCACCCAGACTCCTTTACCATCGAAATAGTACCCCAGTAACTGATGAGCAGCAGGCTGATACAGAAAGTTGAAATAGTGATAACCACAATTACCCGCCTCGCACACCATACTCTTCAGCCAGGTCTTGCCCCCAATCTGTACGGGTGACAGCGGATCTTCCGGCCCGGCCAGCTTGCCAGAAGGGCCAATCAGGTTTGCCATTCCCGCCGCGCTTAAATTGCTTTCAATATCGTGGGCATAAACCGGATCGGATTTATAAAGGTCGGTTGGATATGGGCAACTGTCGTCCGTGCAGTTCAGTGCATCTACGGCGGTTTTTGCCGCACCCGCAGCCCATGCCCCGGCGCTTGCCGTCATCAGCGATGCGACCAATAACCCTTGTGTGATTCTGTTTTTCATCTTCACTTTGTTTATTTCCTTCAATAAAAACGGGGCCGTAAAAGGCCCCGGACAACGCAGACAATTATCTTTCACCGCGATCGCGCAGGATCTTGCGGGCAAGCCGCCTTTCAATCTCCCCCACCCTGCGGCTATCGGCGATCTGCTCCAGTTGTGAGCTGCTTTTCCCTTCCAGTTGATCGTGCGTTTCTTTCATATCCCTGACGGTGTTCAGCCCCTCTTTTGCCGCGCTGAGCGCGAGCCGACCCGCTGTATCCCAGAATCCCATGACATCGCTCCCTGAATCAGTAACCGTTATTTTTTCCCCACTCACAGCCGCAGTCGCGGCACATCCAGCCGTCTCCCCACGGAATGATATCGTCCGATGAACCGCAGTCCGGGCAGCGACGCCCGGCATGGCAGAGGCGAAGCGTAATTTTCTGGATTTTCATGATGTACTCCTTTTCGTTCAGATAAACCGGCAGTGAACTCCATCCGGTGGTGTTGTGCTGAATCATCAGCATTTATTCGTCGGCACCGTTCGGGAACGGGCCGGATTTAAAGGTGGCGAGCAGATCCCGGATAAACCGGTAATGCGGTAAGGCATTAATAAAGTTGGGATGACGGGTAAGACGGCTGATGGTTTCATTACGTGTATAGGTGTCCGCCAGCACCGCCACATTCTGGATCTCGGCCAGCGGGAACACGGCAATGTCATTCCATAACTCGCCCGTCAGATACCAGTTGCGATCAAGACAGATAAGACGGTAAGGCGCGAGGCACTCGCAGCGCTGCCCTTCCGCCAGCAGGGAGATACGGTTACGCCGGTTAATCGCGGTGACGAGATGGCTGAAAATCCCGGTAAATGAACCCGCAGTCAGTGCCACCGGGGGCCAGATCCAATCCGGTCAGGCGTTCGCGGAGATCCCGGCGCAGGGTACGAACGGAAACACCAAACTCTTCTGCAAGGTGGCGCATATTGAGATTCTCCCCGGCAAACAGACGGCGAATGATTTGCGTCAGCCTGTCGGCAAGCCGCTCATGACGGCGTTCAGTCTGAGGCATAAAAGGCTCCGTTTTAATGCCTTGAAAAATATGTGGTTATGATAAAGAGGGGCGCGGACAGGGTATGGACACGGCGAAAAATATTTTTCCCGGTGGCCCGATCCCCGTCACTACGGGTGCTGGTGGACAAAACTGATGGTTTTTACATCACTTTCTGGCGAGCCAGGCGGACAGGGTATGTCCACATGACGCCGGAGAGTGATGGGGCAGCACTCCGGCAATCCGTGATGAACCAGAGTGAAAGCATGAAAATAAAGCCCGGCCCTGTCGCGGGAAGCGACAGGGCGACAGCAGGAAAAGCGAGGTTAAACCGTACAACGCAGAATGATGCCTGGGGCAAGAGCCAGAAAATATTTAATCATTGAATGTCAGCAGACAGTCATGGCAGAGATACTCATCAAGCACCTCACCATCCAGGCTCCCGCCAGTCATTGCGCCCAGCGCAGCGCCACTTCCCATCCCGACCAGAAAACCGATCACGCCTCCGGCGATCGTTCCAATGCCGGGAATAATGGAGCCTGCCGCTGCGCCGATCGTGGCACCCTCCGCACCGGCAACGCCGCCTGCGATGGCACCAATCCCGCCACCGACTTTTCGGCCAATATTTCGCTTCTGCGTATTCGTAGAACCACAATGAGGGCAGATCATTTTTATCTCCTTCGACAGTTAAAAGAAAACCCGCCGGAAGGTGATTCGCGGCGGGTTGTTGAGTGTTGTCATGGAGATAATATCTGTCTGAAAATAGTTGTAAGGCTACCGATATTTTGTATAGGCATGATTAATGAGTTGTTCCAGTTCCTCATTGATATTCATTCCATGATATTTAGCCATAGCCGTAAGTCTCGCTTTGGCTCCGGAGCTAATATATGTATTTAATACTTTTTTATCCTTCACGGATTCACGATATTTATTCTGACTTCTGGTCTTTTTCATTCTCATAACAAAAAGCTTTAGTTCTGACTCATTCATCTTTCTGGTTGAGAAGTAAATATCGTACTTGTGATATACCCTCAACTGATCCGATATGCAGGCGTTATTAATTTTATCGATATGAAGGACGATATCTTCTCCGTAAACTTTATCTATGTACTTAATAGCCCAAAGATAATCATCTTTATATTTTGCAGCGTAACTCTTCTCTGGGAATGGGAGAGGGTTTTCGGCCATATCCTGGATTAATTCCCACGATCTTTTCGCCTCCATAATTTCGCTTTGAATACATTCACGATCTATATAAAAACTCATTTCATCCAGCGCAAGTAGAAAAGCCGTTTTGTCTACGCAACCTTTTTCACAGTCAAATATATCAGTAGAAAAACAAAACGATGAAACTGTTGGTGTAGGATACATCAGTTTGTATCTCTGCATTACCGCATGTAATACCAACATCATTTCTCTCTGCCCTTTACACCAGGACAATAAACTTTCATTTATCAGATATTTTAATGCTATTTCCTTAAGTCCAGTTACATATTTCTCAATGTTTTCATTATCGCATTTATATTTCATTACACTGGAAAACGCATCTTTAAACTCATTCCCCCCATGAAAATAAATACTTATTTTATTTTTTATATCTTTCCACTCACACCCAAATATTTGATTACCTGTAACATCACTAAACACAGATTCGCCTTTATTATATTTAATCACATTAAATAGCGCGTTATCTAATCTGATATTTACCTTTTTTCCATCACCTGACTTATTCATATCATCTCCAAAAACAATCAATTTCATCTATTCAGATAGTACATTTTTAATTGATTCTACGTAGAGATTTACGTCGCATTTTACGTAGAAAAATACGTAGATTATTTTGTATCTTTTTCTTGTTTTTTACATTGCGAACAGGGACTCAACAGCCTCTTTAGCACTTGTCATTTCACAGAACAAAGAACATCAAGTTATCTTGGGAAAGGAAAAAAATGAATGATTTTCTCCTGAATCAGGAAACATAACTTCGGAGTAAAAATTGACGATAAAATGGCGGACAAAGCCAGAGCGGGAAAGATTTTCTGGGTTATGAATATTGTCTGTTTAGTAATATATGTCTTCTATCCTTATCGGATATATCCACTCCATTATAACCGACAGATGGTCACCTCATCATGGATACCTGAAGAGATTCGATTACTATGACAGGGTTATGCTAAAAAAAATACAAATACACCTCTCTGGTATGTACTACCAACATACCCGTGAGGATATTGAAATGAACCAACGTTATAACCTTGATAACAGACATGCTCCTTTCAACGAGCGTTATCTGGAAAGAATGTGGATGGTATTGAATAACGCTATCAACCAACATTCAAGAACTCTGGCTGTAATAGCGATACTCAGATTACCTGAGTATCGGGATATTGGCGACAGTATCAGTAGCATCCCAGACCACAATGGAAATATTATGTCCAGATTTATTGAATCACTGAGAGAAAAGATAACCGCCTATCAAAAACGTAAAGCCAAACAGAATATTCGAGTTCATTATAGTGAGTTACGCTATGCCTGGGTCAGGGAATATGAGTCAGGTAAAAAGCCACACTATCATATCGTTTTATTATTCAATCACGACACATTCAATACGCTGGGACACTATCGAAATGAATCTGACAATCTGGGGACGCTTATTGCGGATGCCTGGTTGAGCGCGTTATCACTTTCTGCATTCCCTGAATATCGAACACTGGTCCACTTTCCTGATAATCCATTGTATTACCTGCATGCTCATTCAACTGACTTTGTTGACATCTACAATAGCCTAACGTTTCGCCTGAGCTATTTTGCTAAAGAACGCTCGAAAATCTATAGCCGTGATAATCGTTCTTTTGGATGCAGCCAGCGCTGATAACAGCATTATTATTTTTTTACGTAAGCACCGGTTGTTATGGACGGAGCAAGGCAACGATGAAAACGCCTTTCCGGATTATCATTCTCAACCGGGAATTTAACCATGACAACATTACCTTCCGAAGTAAACGATGAATTAGTCGATATGAAATTTATTACTAAATATTCAAAACTAACGGACAAATGGTTTTACAAGCTGATTAAAGATGGCGAGTTTCCAAAACCTATAAAGCTGGGTCGCAGTTCCCGCTGGTTACGCAGTGAGGTGGAAACCTGGTTCCAGAAGCGCATTGATGAATCACGTCAGTAGCGTTTTCCATTTCCTGCACCATTGTTCCCTGAACCTCGCCGGACAAACTACCTGCTGCGGCTGTCTGCTTTACAAGGTATCGATCGATGAAAGAAACCACGGCTCGTCATGATGTACTGCTCAACTCCTATCAGCGCTGGCTGAGCGATCTGACCAGTATCGCCATCAAAAATGGCATGTGCCACCCGCACATTCAGTTCAGCCACGGTCTTACACTCTCAACATTATATTTTCCAGGCACGGGAGCCGTCACTGCTGTGGTGCCGCAAAGCCTGTACCGGATGATTTATGGCAAAACGCGCCCCGACCCACTGAGCATTCAGCGTGATTTTCTAATCAGTCTCGACATCAACACGGAACTGTTGTTCACCCATGTAGGGCTGGAGGGGATTTTGTTGAGTGAATGCGCCCGACTAAAGCAAAACCACCTTGCCAGCAAACTGCGCAGTCTTCTGACGCGGGTCAGGTCGAGTGAGCTTCGCCAGAAGCTTATCTGGCTGTGCTGGTACGATTTGATGATGGGGACTCCGGCAGACGACTGGCTGGATATACTGGCACTGGCGGACGACGAACAAATTACCACCTGGCTGATACACCGGCAGGAGGAGAATACGGTACTGACGGCTCTGATGGATGAGTACGTCATGTTTATGCACTACTGAATCCAGTGGCTCATCAAAGCTATTCCTCGCGCGAGCATCTGAACCATCCCGCAAATAATTCTCTGCATTACCTGATTTCAATCCATCCCTGGCACATCGGCGCTCCGGCACTCTGCGGTGGTTGCCGCCGGCCTGCTAACTAACGTAAGGAAAAAACAATGAACACATTACTCAACCAGTATCAGGTCTGCCTGAACGATTTCACGCGCCCGGCCATTATTCATGGTCAGTGCCAGCCCGAAATTATCCGCTGGCACACGCTGGCGATGGTGCCCTGCACACTTCCCGGTGGTGAGCTTGCCGAACTGGTGATCCCTGAACGCCTCCAGCGTATTCTCAATATTCCAGCAACAGCACCAATGACAGCAGCGCAGGACATCAACACAGGCCTGATGTCGTTACTGCTGCCGGGTGTGCTGCTCAGCGAATGCGAGCGACTGGGGATGCGTCGCCTCAGCAACAAACTACAGTCATTGTTTCAACAATTCAGAGGGCCAGGGATCAGAGAAAGGTTAACACTGTTATGCTGGGCTGAACTGGCAACTGACATCGATCACAACGAATGGAAGGAGTTACACCGGTTATCCACGGAATCCCTGATAGCGTGGACAGATCAGAAGCTACAGACATTCTGGGCATTGCAGTCGCAGATAGAAGACTACGTAGCTTTGAACAACTAATGAAAGGGCGTCACGCCAAATGAGTGATGCCCACTTACATTAACGGGCCCGTTGTTTTATTGGCTCAAAAAACATATCCCAGAGATGTTCAGCCATACCTTCGTTAGTGAGCAAAGTATCCCTTGAGTAACCAGCACTAAATACTCCCATCGATGGGCGAAAACCGAGGGTCTGTCCGTTATTGTCAATGGTTAAGATTTCATCGTAAGAATTGCCAATTGTGCCATCCTGGCTATAACCGATATCACCCATCCCCATATTTCGCCCGCTATTACGCCAGATTGCACATTGACCGACTTTGCTCCCACCCATGTAGATCGCGCAGGTAAAGGCGTCTGCATCACGCTTGTGAAAATCGACCTCTAATCCAGAATGGCGTTTTTTGAGTTCAGCCAGCGATCCTTCAAAATAACGGGCGATATATTCAAAACCATCACGGCAAGCACGATCCTTATCAAGGTCGGTAAAACGTTTTGGCAGAGAAAGATTGCTGGAACGTGGTGTAAAAACGGTATCCGTTGCCTGAAGCATTGGGTTTACTGACGCAGGAGAAGAGGCATAAGCACCCTGCTGTAGGCTCTTCGCTTCCAAATTGGCAATAGCGCGGGAAACGGCATCGACAACCTGAACGTAGCCTTCATCATGGCTGGCGAATTTATCAATTGGCTTACCGTCTACCGTTGCCGCCAGAATGCGGCCAAACGGTAACATTTTCCAGGCGCACTCCCTTAAGATCACCGGAATGACCACCGCCTCTCCCCGGTTATGCCGTTCCAGAGCGTTGGTCATTTCTACCTGATAACAGTAGTCCGAAGCGATAAAATCGCTGCTAATCAGCAACAGAATGATATCTGCCCGAGAAAAGTAGTGGTCTATTTGGTTCTCAAACTCTTGCCCTGGAATGATGCAGCGATCGTGCCATGTGGTGATCTTGCCCATGCGCTTCAGAGGCGACAGATGCTTCTCAAGCTCATTGCGTAGTGCTTCGTCTGCATGAGAATAGGAAAAAACGAGAGTGGTCATAATGTGTAGGATACTCCGATAGAAAAGTACCGTTATTTTGCGCCATAAATGCAAAAGAGTAATCCTGCCTATCTCAAGCTATTGATGCGAAAACTTTCCCCTTATCTTGGTATCGCTCTGACGTCAGGGTATGATCTTTCGCATTCACCGATTTTATGCAGCCTGGTAGACATCGTGCCGGGTAGTGCTGATTTTTTGAGGTTTTTATGAATAACGCTGAACAACAGTTCCTGAACGAGCTGGATAACAAATTCTGGAAGGCCGCTGACAAGCTGCGCGCCAATATGGATGCCGCCAACTACAAGCATGTCGTGCTGGGGTTGATCTTCCTGAAGTATGTCTCCGATGCTTTTGAAGCCCGTCAGCAGGAGCTGATCACGCTGTTCCGCGATGTTGGCAACCCGGACAACATCTACGCCATGTCGCGCGATGATTACGACTCCGACGAAGACTACGCGCAGGCGATTGTTGATGAACTGGAAATCGAGGATTACTACACCGAGAAGAACATCTTCTGGGTGCCGAAAGCCGCACGCTGGGATACGCTGAAAACGAAAGCCATGCTGCCGACCGGTACGGTTCTGTGGGTGGATGAAACGACCGGACAGGATGTGAAGCTGCGCTCTGTCTCCTGGCTGGTGGACAACGCGCTGGATGAAATCGAAAAAACTAACCCGAAACTGAAAGGCATCCTGAACCGCATCAGCCAGTACCAACTGGGCAACGAGGTACTGACCGGGCTGATTAACACCTTCTCTGATGCCAACTTCAGCAACCCGGAATATAACGGTGAGAAGCTGAGCTTAAAGAGCAAAGATATTCTCGGCCACGTTTACGAGTACTTCCTCGGCCAGTTCGCGCTGGCGGAAGGTAAGCAGGGCGGCCAGTATTACACGCCAAAAAGTATCGTCACCCTGATTGTTGAAATGCTGCAACCATATAACGGGCGCGTGTATGACCCGGCGATGGGTTCCGGCGGGTTCTTTGTTTCCAGCGACCGTTTTATTGAAGAGCACGCGGGCGAGAAGCAGTACAACGCCGCCGAGCAGAAGCGCAATATCTCCGTTTACGGTCAGGAGTCGAACCCGACCACCTGGAAACTGGCAGCGATGAATATGGCGATCCGGGGTATCGACTTTAACTTCGGCAGTAAAAATGCCGATACCCTGCTGGACGACCAGCACCCGGATCTGCGTGCCGACTTCGTGATGGCGAACCCGCCGTTCAACATGAAGGAGTGGTGGAACGCGAAGCTGGAAAACGACGTGCGCTGGAAATATGGTACACCGCCTCAAGGTAATGCCAACTTCGCGTGGATGCAGCACATGATCCACCACCTCACGCCAAAAGGTTCGATGGCGCTGCTGCTGGCGAACGGCTCAATGAGTTCCAACACCAACAATGAAGGCGAAATCCGCCGCAACCTGATTGAAGCGGATCTGGTGGAATGTATGGTGGCGCTGCCGGGCCAGTTGTTTACCAACACCCAAATCCCGGCCTGTATCTGGCTCCTGACCAAAGATAAATCTGGCGGCAACGGTAAAGCACACCGTAAAGGTGAAGTGCTGTTTATTGATGCGCGTCAGATTGGCTATATGAAAGACCGCGTGCTGCGTGACTTTACCCGTGAGGATATCGCCAGAATCGCCGAGACTTTCCACGCCTGGCAGACGGATAAAGGATATGAAGATGAAGCCGGATTCTGCTTCTCAGCAACGCTGGAAGATATTCAGAAAAACGACTTTGTGCTGACCCCAGGGCGCTATGTTGGTGCTGCCGAGCAGGAAGAAGACGATGAACCCTTTGCCGAGAAGATGGCACGACTGACCGCGCAACTGAAAGATCAGCTGGAAGAGAGCGCTAAGCTGGAAGCGCAGATTAAGGCGAATCTGGGGGGGCTGGGTTATGAATTTTGAGTTAACAACATTAGGTCATTACGTGAAAATTCAAGGGGGTTATGCTTATAAAAGCCATGATTTTCTTGATGAGTCTAATAATAAAGTTTTGAAGATCAAAAATATTCGTGCAGGTTATGTAACTTATGATGATTGCGCATATATTTCAGACGAGTTGGCATCGAAGACAAAAGCATGGTCGGTATCTGAAGGTGATGTCTTAATTTCTATGACAGGATCTGGTCCTAATGCACCTCAATCATTAGTGGGGCGTGTTGCTCGTGTTTGGAATGGAGATGCATACCTTAATCAAAGGGTTGGTCGGGTCGTTCTGAAATCTAACTTCTCAATTCACCTTGATTTTATATATTATTATCTTTCCCAAAATAGCACCCAAGAATATTTTGTCGCAAACTCGACAGGTAGTGCGAATCAGGCAAATATTAGTGGGAAAACTATCGAGGATTTGCCTTTTCCAATTGTAGACTTTGAAGATAGCTATAGAATTTCAAAGGTATTATTAGATTTAGATAAGAAAATCCTAGTTAACTTTAATATCAACCAAACCCTCGAACAAATGGCCCAAGCCCTGTTCAAAAGTTGGTTTATCGATTTTGAACCGGTAAAAGCCAAAATTGCGGTACTGGAAGCGGGTGGTTCGCAGGCAGACGCGACGCTTGCCGCCATGGCCGCCATTTCCGGGAAAGATGCGCATGCGCTGGCGGTTTTTGAGCGTGAACACCCTGAGCGATATGCCGAATTAAAAACCACGGCAGAACTGTTTCCGTCAGCGATGCAGGACAGTGAGCTGGGGGAAATTCCGGTGGGATGGATGGTTAATTCAACCTCTGAACACTACAGTATTTCTATTGGTAAAACTCCACCAAGAAAAGAAGCTCAATGGTTCTCAATAAATAGTGAAGATTTAAAATGGGTTTCAATAAAGGATATGGGTATTGCTTCAACCTATATATCTGAAACAAGTGAAAGGTTAACCCATGAGGCTGTTAAAAAATTCAACATTAAAGTAATGCCTGCAAATACGGTATTCCTAAGCTTCAAACTGACTGTCGGAAGAGTTTGTATTACGACGGAAGAAATGTGCTCAAATGAGGCTATCGCCCATTTTACACCTAAAGAAAATAAATACGAAAGCCATTGGTTGTATCATGCTCTCAAGTCCTTTGATTTTAATAAATTAGGGAGCACGTCATCTATTGCAACGGCTGTAAACTCAAAAACCATTAAAGAAATGAAACTTATTTTCCCGAATGAGATAATTGCAAAAAAATTCACAAAAAAAGTTTCGTCTATAATGAAATTACAACAATTAAACTCAGAGGAAATAAATGGCTTAACCGAACTCCGAGACACCCTTCTCCCCAAACTTCTCTCGGGTGAAATTACCCTGCCGGAAGCAGAACAAATAATCAGCGAGGAAGCCTGATGCTAAGCGAAGACGATTTAGAACAGCAATGCCTGCAATGGTTTGCTGAACAGGACTGGGAAGTGCTACACGGGCCAGATATCGCGCCGGATGGAGATAACCCGCTGCGTGCCTCATTTCATGATGTGTTTCTGCGCCCGATCATGCTGGAACAGCTACAAACCATCAACCCCCATCTCCCTGTTTCCGTGCTGGAAGAGGTGATACAGCGTATCGCCCGCGCGCACAGCCCGGATCTGGTCGTCAGCAATAAAGCCTTTCATCACCTGCTGCTCAATGGCGTGCCCGTTGAATATAAGCATGAAGACAAGGTGATTCACGATAACGCGCTGTTAATGGATTTCAACCATCCAGACAACAACCGCTTTATGGTGGTGAACCAGGTCGCCATTCAGGGAATAAAGCAGGTACGTCGCCCGGATGTCATTGGCTATATCAACGGCCTGCCGGTGGCGGTGATCGAACTCAAAAGCCCGATTGATGCTAATGCTGATATCTGGGCTGCGTTTAACCAGCTACAGACCTATAAAAACGAATTGAGCGACCTGTTTATTTGCAACGAAGCGCTGGTGGTAAGCGATGGGCAAAATGCGCGCATCGGCTCTCTCACGGCGGATGAAGAGCGCTTCCTGCCGTGGAAAACAGTGGCGAACGAAAATGACAAACCGCAGTTTGACTGGCAGCTTAAAACCGTGGTGCAGGGCTTTTTTAACCGTGAATTATTGCTCGATTACATCCGCTATTTTGTCCTGTTTGAAAACGACGGCAAACGGCTGATTAAGAAGATTGCCGCCTATCACCAGTTCCATGCAGTGCGTGAAGCGGTGACGGCGACGATTGTGGCCTCGACCGGTAAACACCTGCCGCTGCACAGCAATATTCAGCCCGGCAGTAAAAAGGCGGGGGTGGTCTGGCATACCCAGGGTTCCGGCAAAAGTATCTCCATGTGTTGCTACGCCGGGAAACTGCTGCAACAGGCGGAGATGAACAACCCGACCATTGTGGTAGTGACAGATCGTAACGATCTCGACGGGCAGTTATACGCCACCTTCTGCCAGGCGCAGGATTTGCTGAAGCAAACGCCGTTACAGGCCAATGACCGCGACGAGCTGCGCGAACTGCTTAATGCCCGTGAATCCGGCGGCATCATCTTTACCACAGTGCAAAAATTTGCGCCGCTGGACAGTGAGCAGAGCCATCCGGCACTCAATCAGCGCAGCAACATCGTGGTGATTTCGGATGAAGCGCACCGTAGCCAGTATGGCCTGAGCGCCACGCTGGACAGACAAACTGGCGTCTACAAATACGGCTACGCCAAACACATGCGCGATGCGCTGCCGAATGCATCGTTTATGGGCTTTACCGGTACGCCGATTGCCTCGGAAGATAAAGATACCCGCGCGGTGTTCGGCGATTATGTCTCTATCTACGACATTCAGGATGCGGTCGATGATGGTGCAACGGTGCCTATCTACTATGAATCCCGGCTAGCAAAACTCGACCTGAACCATGAGGAGCTGGAAACGCTATCCGACCAGGTCGATGAGCTGGTGGAAGACGAAGAGGCGGGGCAGCAGGAGAAAACCAAAGGTGACTGGAGCCGTCTGGAAAAGCTGGTCGGTTCAGAGCCACGTATTCAACAGGTCGCCGCCGACCTGGTTCAGCATTTTGAAACACGCAACGCTACCATGAACGGCAAGGCGATGATTGTCGCCATGAGCCGCGAGATCTGCGTGAAACTGTACGATGCTATCGTGGCGATACGCCCTGAATGGCACAGTGAAGACGTCGAACAAGGGGCGATCAAAGTCATCATGACCGGATCGGCGTCAGATAAAGACCATCTTCAATCGCATATCTACAACAAACAGACCAAAAAACGCCTGGAAGCCCGCTTTAAAGATCTGAACGATCCGCTGAAACTGGTGATTGTGCGGGATATGTGGCTGACCGGGTTTGATGCCCCATGCTGCCACACCATGTATATCGACAAACCGATGCGCGGCCATAACCTGATGCAGGCGATTGCCCGCGTTAACCGCGTGTTCCGGGATAAACCTGGCGGGCTGGTGGTGGATTATATCGGCATTGCCAACGAGCTGAAGCAGGCGCTGAAAACCTATACTGATTCAAAAGGCAAAGGACAGACGACGGTCGATGCCCGGGAAGCCTTTGCTATTCTGCTGGAAAAAATGGATGTCATTCATGGGATGTTTGCCCGTTCGGCGGGTAAGCCGGGGTTTGATTACACGGGCTTCTCCCACGATCCGCTGGCCTTCTTGCGTGATGCTGTGAACTACATTCTGGGACTGGATGACGGTAAAAAACGTTACCTCGATGTCTCGCTGGCGATGAGCAAAGCCTGGTCATTGTGTAACACCCTTGATGAGGCCGAACCTTTACAGGAAGAGTTCGCGTTTCTTTCGGCGATCCGGGTTGGGCTTATCAAACTCGATCCGAAAGCTAAATTTAGCCAGTCAGAAAAAAATTCGCTGCTGAGTAAAATTCTTGATAATGCCGTTGTTGCAACAGGGGTTGAGGATGTTTTTGCTTTGGCCGGATTGGATAAACCGAACATAGGTTTGCTGTCGGATGAGTTCCTGGAGGAAGTGCGGGAAATGCCGCAGCGTAATCTGGCTGTAGAATTGCTGGAAAAACTGCTCAATGACGGGATTCATGCACGTTCCGGTAATAACGTAGTGCAGCAGAAGAAATACTCTGACCGCCTGAAAGCCGTACTGCTCAAATACAATAACCGGGCGATTGAAACCGCGCAGGTAATTGAAGAGCTGATCGAGATGGCGAAAGCGTTTCAGGACGCAATGGCGCGCGATGATGCGCTGGGGTTGAACCCGGATGAAATCGCCTTCTACGATGCGTTAGCCGAAAACGAAAGCGCAGTACGTGAACTGGGCGACGACACGCTCAGAAAGCTAGCTATTGAGGTCACACGGCAACTGCGTAAATCCACCACCGTAGACTGGCAAGTACGGGACAGCGTGCGGGCAAGGTTACGGGTTCTGGTACGCCAGACGCTGCGTAAGTACAAATATCCGCCGGATAAAACAGCGGGTGCGGTAGAGTTAATATTAAAACAAGCGGAAGTTATTTCGAATCATTGGACGATGTAAATCTCAGGTTGACAGCTTCTTGCTGTCAACCTCTTTATTTTTTGTGATAGATATGAATACAGCACAGTTACCTAAAAAAGCAAATATTTATAAAGCAATGTTTTATTTTTTCTTCAACAAAGAAAGATTCATTACACTTGGTGCTATTAATGGCATGGCATTTGACCTTGAAAAAGATGAATATAGAAAGAAACTTGAAGCAGGACGTTATAGCCTGAATCCAGATGATCATAAACATCATCTTGAAGAATGTTGCGATGACCTAAGAGAATCCCTTCTCGTTTCAGTATCAATAATGTTGGGTGTACTTTTCATGGTTATTTTGATTGGGTTTTATTCAGGAAAGTTTCGGGGTACCGCTCCATTTGTCTGGAAAGATACTATCAGTGCCACCGGAATATTTACTCTATCATGGGCAACCTTATTCCAGTTAGGTTGGAGGAATGCATCATGGAAAGGTTATCGTCTTGATGAATTAGTCGGATTAGCAATATTTAGGCATGTTTTTATTTTCGGCTCATTCCTTAGTTTATTGTATTTTGCAATATAATATAGGGTGTTAAAAAATGTCAAATGAGATTAAGTTATCATCTTTATCGGAATACATGGTATGGGTGAAAGACACCAGCAAAGAAAAACAAGGGAATTTGAATCTATACCGAGGACATGCTGATAAAAAATGGCAACTCCAGCCAAGTGTATACAGAACAGATAGCGAAGGGAAAAGTTATCGGGCTCATGAATATGATTTATATCAGCAGATGCTACGTCGTAGTCCCGATGCTTTCGAAAAGGATAAATCAGTTTTTGAACGGTTAATTCGAATGCAGCATCACGGATTACCTACTCGGCTATTAGATCTTACGGAAAGTCCGCTAGTGGCATTATTTTTTGCTTGTGAAAGTGAATGGAATGATGATGGCGAGATTTTTTCATTCAGTCCGCGAAAGGATTCTATATTATATCCACACGGAATTCCTGATGCCTCATTTGCTGGGGTGGAGAATAAAATACAATTTAATGATCTCAGCAGTAAAAGTGTGAATTATCTAATTGATTTTTTTACAGCAGAGAGAAAGCGTACCTGTGGATATATATTGATTGATTCTGAATATATACGACTATTAGATTTCTGTACATCTGCATTATCAACAATTGGCTCAACAGTAGAAATCAATGATTTTTTATCTATTGCTTATGTTTTTCAAAGCATCCATGACAAAATTGTCGATTTTTCGCAACGATGGCAAAATGATGAACTTCATGTTGAAATTGGACTAGATCACCAAGCATGCCTTAAGGCAAAACTTTTTGCTCTTGAATTTAATAGACGTTTTAATGAGATGCAAAAAGTTATCATTGAAGTATTGTCCAATTTGGTTGGTTTAAAGAATGGCTTAACTAATAATTTAGATTATTTTATGCGGCAGTTCGCCTTTTTTAATATTGTCCATTCCCAAATGAACAATGAAAGAATTAAACGTCAACAGGGCTTGTTTCTTATCTGGCCTCCAATGGAGAATAAAAGTTGGGGAATAGAGAAATTTTGTACTCCCACACGTGTAACAATAAATGCTCAAGCCAAAAAAGAAATATTAGATAACCTAGCTTCGTTAGGTATAACAAGGAGCTATCTATACCCTGAGCTAACTGAGCAGGCAATGGATATCAAAAAATTATATCCGATAGTTTAAATATGCTATCAATGAAATGATATTAACAATCAGCTTACTCTAATATTGAATAAGCTGATTGCCTTTTTATTGACTTCTGGATACCCGAATATCAAGAAGGACCTGTGGCTCTTGAGAGAAGAATTGCTTCATCTTCATGTGCAATCACCTGTGCAGCACCATTCCCTTCCCACCATGCCATTAGTGCATTACCGGCTTGTTCATCCAGGTCATCCGTAACTTTTAACATGGCTTTAATACCATGTGCTGCTGTTTTGACCGGGTACAACTGTGATGTATGAGTTATACCTCAAACTTTGCATCTTACGGCACAATTTCACGAAAGGCTGGACCTCAAAGTCATTAAATATAACTTGTAATTATTTTAGAGCTGATGCAGTCTATGGATTCTCTGTGATGTAATGGTTTCATTAAATCGGTAATGAGTTTATTTTTCGAAGGGGGAAATATGTCTGAAAAAACTCTTAGGGAGTTTGTGAAACATGACTCAATCAAAAATATCCAAAGAAATCTATTTAAAATAGACTCGAATTATAAAAGACTTATTCATTTTTGCTCAGGTTCTAAAAATATTGAAAGAACTAATAAAAATGTAGCGCTAACTAATATTGCAAAAGGAACACATCGTTCTTTAAGCTTACTGGCCAATAATCTGTCAGATGACTATGACATAACATTAGTAGCATTATGCACGAGAAATCTTTTTGAGCTTAATATCAGACTAAGATCGATAGTTAAAGATGAAAACTCGCTTAACACATGGATGAGTGAGATGGTTATGGATGAAAATCAAATTCTAGATGCTATTTCAACGATTGCTAATGATAACCACGCCGCTGAACTGGAGTTGTTCGAAAATAAAAAAAGACTAAATAACTCCATTTTAGATAAACATAACTTAAAAAGTGTCAAAAGTCCTGAAACAGTCAAAAGCATTGCTGAAAAAGTTGGTGAATTGGAAGAGTACGCGGCGTTATTTAAACTATTTTCAAAATTGTTGCATCCTACTTCATATCTTATCAATTCACATAGCACAGCAGGTTGTATCGACAACTTTAACATACTGATTGTATCTGCACAAAAATATGCATTTGATCTGTTTGAGAGGTTAAGAAATGAATTAAACGTGCCCGAAGATGTATTAAAACAGTGGTGATGTTATATTTGTATTAGCTCAGACCTGATCTACTCACCTGTTAAATAACAAGACTGATATTAATAACGTTTGCTCCTGGCACGAAGCAGTTCAAACGAAGAAGAACAACTTCATGTCAAGGGCAGGTATCACACCTAGTTAAGAAACAATCTTAACCCTGTGCCATCGGTAGTAATGAGTGGCAGGTGCCACATTATTATTCCACTAGGCCATGATAAGAACCGACAGAAATCACGGCATCAACAAATTTCTTCGCCATTTCTCGATCCATTATCACGGTTTTTCCATCAACAGTTAAATAGATGCTGTCTTCGGCATAGAATGAAGAACGACCGAGTTCTAGAACCATAGAGGTTTTACCTCCTTGATCCTTGATTGTTTCTTCGAAAAACATAATAGTAGCCATAGAAATTTCCTTTTGCAATTTTCGAGATTAATATTTGAGGAGCAATTTAACTTCCTATCTTACGCTCAGTGGATTTTAACACAATAAATGGTAGCAACTTCCGCTCCTGGCACTAAGCCGACCCCGGATCAACACTCTCCTCTAAACACCTCTTTCCTATGCCATTCCACAAACTGCTCGCCCGGATAATTTTCTTTAACCGGTGGCAACGCAATCGCCTTTCCCGCAAAATCCCAGAACAGCCGCTGCACCACCCCACCGCCATTAACCGCACCTGAAACCACCACACGCATATTTTCATCTAGACCAATCGAGCCGCGATCGAACGCTTTATGATGAATCGCACACAATGCCAGGCCATTAGGTACTTCACAAGGGCCATGGTTCTGCTTCCATCTGATATGGGCAGCTTCCAGAGCAATTGGCGCATTGTCGTGGCGCATGTTGAAGCCGCAGATCGCGCACTGATAATTGTAAGCACGTAGCACCATCTGGCGGAACTTCGGATCGCGTTGACGGAGAGAGGTGCGAATATCAAAACCCATCTCGTCAGCGATGTCTTCCTGAATACTGACCGGGAAATGCGCCTCCAGGAGCTGCTGCGCCAGCGTATCAATTAACCTGTGATTTTTTGCCACCAACGCAAAATTATCGGCATCAAATCCACCCGCGACATTATATTCGATGAGTTCACGTCGGGGCGGCTGGCGGCTACCCTTGGTTGAGCACAGTTCCGCGTTTTGTAGTTCCCAGAAGCCATCGCCCTTCAGACGCCAGAACGGCATGTCCGGGCGCTGGTCACGGCGCTGCGGTCCATAACGTTCCAGAAGATCCAGCAAGGGCTCGTAGATTTCAGAACCATAGTTAAACAGGCGATCATGACCCTGCCGATAGTGTGAGAGGACGTGCAACAGCAATAATGGCTTATGTGGCGCACGCTGTTCGCCTTTGCGCCAGATAGTGATATTTGATATCGCTTGCTTTAGGGTTTTGTCAGAGGCCATTACATTGAAGAATCCATGAGCACATATTTGCGATGATGCTCGCAACTATATGTACATTCAAGGCTTTATTGCAGATATCTTTTTTATTTGTCAGCTCTGTACCTGGCAGATGAAAACCCGATAACAACGGTAAAAAATACAGCGACCAACCAGCCCTAATCGGGCTGGTTGGTCATTTTAATTTAAACATCAATCAAGAAATAAAAGCACTCGTCTCACTCACCATGCCCCTGGTTGATCTTCGCATAGTCAAATGGCGTGATCCCTTTCTCCCGATTCGCATCCAGGAAATCAGCCCACCATTGCAGCATCAGTTTACGTTCGTCGATAAACTCCGCCTTATGGATATACGCTGCCCGCACTGAGTTACGTTCCATATGGCTCATCTGTCGTTCTACCGCATCCTTTGACCATAACCCTGACTCAATCAATGAGCTACAGGCCATCGTGCGGAAACCGTGGCCGCAAACTTCAACCTTAGTGTCGAACCCCATCACCCGTAGCGCACTGTTCACCGTGTTTTCACTCATCGGCTTACGCGGATCGTGATCGCCAATAAAAATCAGTTCATGCTTGCCACAGAACTGCTTTATCTGTTTCAGGATCGCCAGTGCTTGCTTAGAAAGCGGCACCAAATGCGGTGTATGCATCTTTGATCCTCGGTGAGAATGCTTAACGTCAGGGATAGGTTCTCTCTCTGGTGGAATCGTCCACATTGACGTTTCAAAATCAATCTCCGACCAACGAGCAAAACGTAGTTCACTGGATCGAATAAAAATCAGTAGGGTAAGTTCGGTTGCCCAGCGGGTTAATGGTCTTCCGGTATAGCCATCTATTTTCTGAAGCAGTTCTGGAATACGCTTTAAGGCCAGCGCAGGACGATGCTTTCGATTACCAGAAGCAACCGCTCCTGCCATCTCCTGAGCCGGATTGTAATCAATTAGCCCGCTTTGCACTGCATAACGCATGATGGCCGTAGTACGTTGTTGGAGACGGGAAGCCACTTCAAGACGTCCAGACGTCTCTACGGCCTTAATGGGAAGTAACAAATCGCGGGTGCTCAATTCAGCAATATTGCGCGTCCCAATCGCCGGAAAAACATTATCCTCCAGACTCTTTTTCACTCGCTCAGCGTGATCTTCCGACCATTTCTGGTTGGTCGCGAGCCAATCTCGGGCGACCTTCTCGAAAGTAATAATCTCTTTCGCCTGTTCTTCTTTCACAGCACGTTTATGTGCTCGAGGATCGATACCAGCAGCAACCAGCTTCCTGGCCTCCTCCCTTTTCTTCCTGGCATCCGCCAGTGAAACTTCGGGATAAACGCCAAACGCCATCACATGCTGCTTGCCACCAAAGCGAAAACGAAATCGCCAATATTTGGAGCCATTAGCATGTACCAGTAAAAACAGGCCGTCACCATCAGATAGCGGGTTTGCATTATCTTCAGGTTTTGCCGAACGGACTTTAGTATCAGTCAGAGCCATGATGGTTCTCCTTCCATGTACCGCCGTGAGTATACAAACATTATCGAATCAGCATATATACTCAGTTATATACTCACAAGCGACTTGATGTGGGTTGACCCGAGTTGACTTCAATTAAGGGGAAAATCGTGGAAAGCCTTGTATAGCGCGGATTTCAGGCATAAAAAAAGACCTCAGTTGAGGTCCATTTACATGCTTTTGGTGCCGAAGGCCGGACTCGAACCGGCACGTATTTCTACGGTTGATTTTGAATCAACTGCGTCTACCGATTTCGCCACTTCGGCACTGAAGAGGTATGCGGAAAACGTTGTGGATTATACCTGTCATACGCCACCATGCAAGCACGAGCATACACCTGTTTCGCTAAGTGCTGAAAATTTCAGCAGCGTTGAGTATTAAATAGAATAATCAGGCTACTTCCCGCCTTCTCCAGCAGATTAACGCCGGGCGTCCCTTGCCTCCATGCTCTACACTTTTCAGTTCAACACCACATTAAGGGAAACACAATGACGATAATAAAAAGCTATGCCGCCAAAGAGGCGGGCGGCGAACTCGAACTCTATGAATATGACGCGGGAGAACTCCAACCGGAAGATGTCGAGGTACGGGTCGACTACTGCGGGATCTGCCATTCCGATCTGTCGATGATCGACAATGAATGGGGGTTCTCTCAATACCCTCTGGTTGCCGGACATGAGGTCATCGGTCGGGTGGCCGCACTCGGCAGCGCGGCACAGGATAAGGGACTAAAAGTCGGCCAGCGCGTTGGAATCGGCTGGACGGCGCGCAGCTGCGGACACTGCGATGCCTGTATCAGCGGCAATCAAATTAACTGCCAGGAAGGCGCAGTGCCCACTATCCTCAATCGTGGCGGTTTTGCCGAGAAGCTTCGCGCAGGCTGGCAGTGGGTAATTCCTCTTCCGGAGAATATGGATATGGCGTCCGCAGGTCCGCTGTTATGTGGCGGCATTACGGTCTTTAAACCGCTATTGATGCACCATATTACTGCCACCAGCCGCGTTGGCGTCATCGGTATTGGCGGGCTGGGGCATATCGCCATAAAGCTGTTACATGCAATGGGCTGCGAAGTCACCGCGTTCAGCTCCAATCCATCGAAAGAGCAGGAAGTGCTGGCGATGGGGGCCAATAACGTGGTGAACAGCCGCGATCCGGAAGCGTTAAAAGCACTAGCGGGCCAGTTCGATCTCATTATTAACACGGTCAACGTCGATCTCGACTGGCAACCCTACTTCGAAGCGCTGACGTATGGCGGCAACTTCCATACCGTTGGGGCCGTATTGAAGCCGCTGCCCGTACCGGCGTTTACATTAATTGCCGGCGATCGCAGTATCTCAGGCTCGGCAACCGGAACGCCATATGAACTTCGCAAACTGATGAAATTCGCCGGACGCAGCAAAGTCGCACCCACCACGGAACTGTTCGCAATGTCACAAATCAACGAGGCTATTCAGCACGTTCGCGACGGCAAAGCCCGCTATCGTGTAGTGCTAAAAGCTGACTTCTGACCGCCTGACTCAGCGCTTTGACAATGATCAGGAAGCGCTGAGTGCCTGACGAAAAGCGTGTACAGCCTGTCGGCACTGCTCCGTTACGTGCTCGATGTCATGATTAACATCGATACGCGCAATATCATGTTCATCGGCACAGGGTCGCTCCAGTGCGTCAAACTGACTTTGCAGCAGGTTTGGCGGCATAAAATGCCCAGCACGACGCTGCATTCGCTGCAGAATGGTGGCGTAATCGCCATCCAGCCACAGGAAATGTACGTTAGGGCTGCTCTTACGTAAAATATCGCGGTACTGTTTTTTTAATGACGAGCAGACAATAAATCCCGTCTCATTTTTTTTATAAAGACTGTATGAAGCGTCATTTAATCGTTCCAGCCAGGGTAAGCGGTCTTCATCAGTTAACGGTATTCCCTGAGACATTTTATCAATGTTTTTCGCCGGATGGAGATCATCGCCGTCAATAAACTTCGCAGAAAATAATGTTGCAATTTTGCTGCCTATTAAAGACTTACCACTACCTGAAACACCCATTAAAATATAGCTTTCCCCGGCCATTTAAATACCTCTGAGTCATATTCCACTCCACAATATTACGCCTCTACGTTCGACAATTTCACGTTTTTTAATTTCCATAGAGAAGAACTCTAAGGCACATCACGTTATGCGTAACATTGTAGTGTAACAATTTTCCAGCGTGACATAAGTCACAAATAGTGACAAATAAAACCGCTTAAATGCGTTCAGGGTAACTACCTGACCAGTGAGGAATTTATGGAAGTAAAAACTCAATCCTGCGTTGTTGCGGGTAAGCGTGCTGTTGCCGTTACGGAACAAAATATTGAATGGAATAATAAAGGAACACTCGTACAAATTACCCGTGGCGGCATTTGTGGGTCTGACTTACATTATTATCAGGAAGGCAAAGTCGGCAATTTTACAGTAAAAGCGCCAATGATTTTAGGTCATGAAGTGATTGGCAAAATCGTTCATAGCGACTCAGATTTATTACGTGAAGGACAACCGGTAGCGATTAATCCATCGAAGCCTTGCGGTCATTGCAAATACTGTCTGCAGCATGAAGAAAACCACTGTACTGAAATGCGTTTCTTTGGCAGCGCCATGTATTTTCCGCATGTCGATGGCGGTTTTACCCGATTTAAAGCTGTCGATACCGTTCAGTGTATTCCCTGGCCGGAACAGGCAGACGAAAAAGCCATGGCCTTTGCCGAACCGCTGGCGGTTGCCATTCATGCGGCTCATGAGGCGGGCGATCTGCAAGGCAAACGCGTCTTTATCTCCGGCGTTGGCCCTATCGGCTGCCTGATTGTTAGCGCGGTAAAAACGCTGGGCGCGGCGGAAGTGGTATGTGCCGATATCAGTACCCGTTCTCTCTCGCTGGCCCGGCAGATGGGCGCGGATACGCTGGTGAACCCACAGCATGATTCTCTCGATGACTGGAAAGCAGAAAAAGGGTATTTCGATATCAGTTTTGAAGTCTCTGGGCATCCTTCCTCTATCTCAACGTGTCTGGAAGTCACACGGGCCAAAGGCGTGATGGTGCAGGTTGGCATGGGCGGCGCAGTCCCCAACTTCCCGATGATGATGCTAATAAGCAAAGAGATCTCCCTGAAAGGCTCTTTCCGCTTTACTACCGAATTTAATACTGCGGTTTCCTGGCTTGCCAACCGCGTTATCAATCCGCTGCCGTTACTGAGCGCGGAATATCCATTTACCGACCTGGAAGCGGCGCTGATCTTTGCCGGAGACAAAACACAGGCGGCAAAAGTTCAGCTCGTTTTCTGAGAAAGTAAAATAAGGGACACTATCATGAACGATCTTTTTTCACTGGCAGGTAAAAATATCCTTATCACCGGAGCCGCTCAGGGAATTGGTTATTTGCTGGCGACCGGTCTTGGTCGCTATGGCGCGCGCATTATTGTTAACGATATTACCCCGGAGCGCGCCGAAACAGCCGTGACGAAACTTCAGCAGGAAGGGATAAAGGCTATTGCCGCTCCCTTTAATGTCACCCATAAACAGGATATTGAAGCTGCGGTTGAACATATCGAAAAAGATATCGGCGTCATTGACGTCCTGATAAATAACGCCGGTATCCAGCGCCGTCATCCGTTTACTGAGTTTCCCGAGCAGGAGTGGAATGACGTCATCGCCGTAAATCAGACCGCGGTTTTTCTCGTCTCTCAGGCCGTTACGCGCCGTATGGTGGCGCGTCAGGCAGGAAAAGTGATCAACATCTGTTCGATGCAAAGCGAGCTGGGCCGCGACACGATTACGCCATACGCCGCGTCGAAGGGTGCCGTGAAGATGCTGACTCGCGGCATGTGCGTGGAGCTGGCGCGTCATAATATCCAGGTCAACGGTATTGCGCCGGGATACTTCAAAACGGAGATGACCAAAGCGCTGGTTGAAGATGAAGCCTTCACCTCCTGGCTATGCAAACGTACGCCTGCCGCACGCTGGGGCGATCCCCAGGAGCTTATTGGCGCAGCGGTGTTTCTCTCGTCAAAAGCCTCCGACTTTGTTAACGGACATCTGCTGTTTGTCGATGGCGGTATGCTGGTTGCCGTCTGACCAGGGAAATACGATGCAGCGCGTAAGCGCTGCTATTTTGGCGCTAATAAGAGAGACGAATATGCCATTAATAATTATTGCGGCAGGCGTTGCGCTGCTGTTGGTCTTAATGATTGGCTTTAAAGTTAACGGCTTTATCGCCCTTGTTCTGGTTGCCGCCGTGGTGGGTTTTGCCGAAGGGATGGGCGCGCAAGACGTCCTGCACTCCATACAAAACGGAATTGGCGGTACTCTGGGCGGACTCGCCATGATCCTCGGTTTTGGCGCGATGCTGGGAAGATTAATTTCCGATACCGGCGCCGCGCAGCGCATTGCGACGACGCTCATTAATACGTTCGGTAAAAAACGCGTGCAATGGGCGCTGGTGATCACCGGGCTTATCGTCGGCCTGGCAATGTTTTTTGAAGTCGGATTCGTACTGCTGTTGCCGCTCGTTTTTACGATTGTGGCCTCATCGGGACTGCCCTTGCTGTATGTCGGGGTTCCAATGGTCGCCGCCTTATCCGTTACGCACTGCTTCCTGCCGCCGCATCCCGGCCCTACCGCTATTGCGACAATTTTTGAGGCAAATCTCGGTACGACCCTGCTGTATGGGTTAATCATTACCATACCGACCGTGATTGTTGCCGGCCCTCTGTTTTCAAAATTGCTGGCGCGCTTTGAGAAAGCGCCGCCTGAAGGATTATTTAATCCTCACCTATTCAGTGAAGAGGAGATGCCGTCATTCTGGAACAGTATTTTTGCCGCCGTGATCCCGGTCATTCTGATGGCCATCGCAGCGGTATGTGAAATCACGCTGCCAAAAACGAATGCCGTGCGGGTTTTCTTCGAATTTATCGGTAATCCAGCAGTGGCGTTGTTTATTGCCATTATCATCGCCATTTTTACCCTGGGGCGACGCAATGGACGTACGGTTGAGCAGGTGATGGATATCGTCGGCGAGTCCATTGGCGCTATTGCGATGATTGTTTTTATCATCGCGGGCGGCGGCGCGTTTAAGCAAGTGCTGGTGGATAGCGGCGTGGGCCAATATATCTCGCAATTAATGACCGGCACCTCGCTATCTCCGTTATTAATGTGCTGGACGGTAGCCGCCGTGCTGCGTATTGCGTTAGGTTCCGCGACCGTGGCCGCGATAACCACAGCGGGCGTCGTATTGCCGATTATTAACGTAACCCACGCCGATCCGGCGTTAATGGTACTGGCGACAGGCGCGGGAAGCGTTATTGCATCACATGTTAACGATCCCGGTTTTTGGCTGTTTAAAGGGTATTTTAATCTTAGCGTCGGGGAAACCCTACGCACCTGGACCGTTATGGAAACATTGATTTCTGTCATGGGGTTGCTGGGCGTACTGGCGCTGAATGCGGTTCTGCATTAATTCATCATCCGCAGCCCAATTAACCATGGGGGCGACGTTCCCGCCCCCGGTACTGGAGAAAACATGAGGAATCACAGAATTTCTTTGCAGGATATCGCTACGCTTGCTGGCGTGACAAAAATGACGGTGAGCCGTTACATCCGCTCGCCGAAAAAAGTCGCCAGGGAAACCGGCGAGCGTATTGCGCAGATCATGGAAGAAATTAACTACATACCAAATCGCGCGCCAGCTATGCTGTTAAACGCGCAAAGTTACACTCTGGGCGTGCTGATCCCCTCTTTTCAGAACCAGTTGTTTGCCGACATTCTTGCCGGGATTGAATCCGTAACGTCGGGTCATAACTACCAAACTCTCATTGCGAATTACAATTACAATCGCGATTCGGAAGAAGAGTCCGTTATCAATTTACTGTCTTACAATATCGACGGCATTATTCTTTCAGAAAAATATCATACCCTCAGAACCGTCAAATTCCTGCGCTCAGCTACCCTTCCGATTGTAGAACTCATGGATATCCAGGGCGATCGCTTAGATATGGAGGTGGGGTTTGATAACCGTCAGGCCGCCTTTGATATGGTCAGCACCATGCTGGATAAACGCCAGCGGCGTAAAATCCTCTATCTGGGTTCAAAAGACGATATCCGTGATGAGCAGCGTTATCATGGCTACTGCGATGCGATGACGCGCCGGGGGCTGGCGCCGTTGCGCATCAATCCCCGCGCTATCTCCTCTATCCATCTGGGGATACAGCTAATGCGTGATGCGCTTGCTGCGCACCCGGACGTGGATGGCGTCTTTTGTACTAACGACGATATCGCAATGGGCGCTCTACTGTGGTGCCGCGAGCGTCAACTGGCCGTACCGGAGCAGATCTCCATCGCCGGCTTCCACGGTCTGGAGATGGGCAGGCAAATGATACCGAGCCTCGCTAGCGTAATTACCCCTCGTTTTGAGATCGGGCGCAGAGCCGCGCAGATGTTGCTCAACAAAATTAAAAATAACGATCTCAACCATAATACGATTGATTTGGGTTATCAGATTTATCACGGCAGCACGTTATAAATTTTTTGATCTACTTTTTCCCGCAGCTTGCCTGAGCTTAACGCGTAGCCAAAAGCGCCACGCGTCAGGTTACGCACTACATCATTCGAGGAATACCAGGCGGTCTGCCGGATGGCGGCGGAAAGGACTTATCAGGCCTACGGGTCATAGTAGGCCTGATAAGCGCAGCGCCATCAGGCACTGCGCTTTACTGCATTGCCGGATGGCAGCCTGTGATTACGACTTACGCAGCATTAGCCACAGGCTAATCAGGAAGAAAGACGCGCTCGGCAGCAGCGCGCCGACAATCGGCGGAATGCCGTATACCAGCGTCAGCGGGCCAAAAATCTGGTCGAGAACGTAAAAGACGAAGCCGAAGCTAATCCCCGTCACCACGCGCACGCCCATCGGCACACTACGCAGTGGGCCAAAGATAAACGACAGCGCCATCAGCATCATCACCGCCACGGAGAGCGGCTGGAAGATTTTACTCCACATATTGAGCTGATAACGTCCGGCGTCCTGTCCGCTCGACTTCAGATATTTAACGTAGTTATGCAGACCGCTGATGGAAAGCGCATCCGGGTCCAGCGCCACCACACCTAACTTATCCGGCGTCAGATTCGTTTTCCAGGTACCGCTCACCGTCTGCGAACCGGTGATCTGTTTCGGGTTTTGCAGATCGGACTCATCCACCTGCGACAAACGCCAGACCTTATGCCCCGGGTCGAATTTTGCCGAAGCGGCGTAACGCACCGACTGCAAACGACGCTGATCGTTGAAAGCGTAAATACTAATGCCGGCCAGCTCCTCGTCGCCCTTCACCCGTTCAATATAGACAAAGTTATTCCCGTCTTTCGCCCACAGACCTTGCTGGGTGGAAAGCAGCGAACCGCCATACATCGCCTGCGCACGATAGTTACGCGCCATCTGCTCGCCCTGCGGGGCGACCCATTCGCCGATCGCCATGGTTAACAGCACCAGGGGGATAGCCGTTTTCATCACCGACAGCGCCACCTGCATACGGGTGAAACCCGATGCCTGCATCACCACCAGTTCGCTACGCTGCGCCAGCATCCCCAGTCCCAGCAACGCGCCAAGCAGCGCCGCCATAGGAAAGAAGATCTGGATATCCTTAGGTACGCTGAGCAGGGTGTACATACCCGCGCCCAGCGCGTCGTAGTTACCCTGCCCCGCTTTTTTCAGCTGATCGACAAACTTGATGATCCCGGAGAGCGACACCAGCATGAACAACGTCATCATGATGGTGGTAAAAATGGTTTTACCGATATAGCGGTCAAGTACACCAAATGGCTGCATTATACCGCTCCTTTACGCAGAAAACGGGCACGCAGGCGGCGGACCGGCACCGTATCCCACAGGTTTAAACCAATCGCCAACGCCAGATAGATCAGGTTGACCGCCCACATCCAGATAACCGGGTCCAGTTTGCCTTTACCGCCATTCGATTTAATGGAGGTCTGGATCAGGAAGAACAGCAGATAAAGCAGCATGGCGGGCAACATAGACAAGACGCGCCCCTGACGTGGATTCACCACGCTGAGCGGCACGACCATCAGCGCCATCATAAATACGGTAAAGACTAACGTGATACGCCAGTGCAGCTCGGCGCGAGCGCGATCGTTGTCGGTATTCCACAGCGTGCGCATGTCCATCTGGTCGGTATCGTTCGGGTCCAGCGCCACGGCCTGATGGCCAATAATCGCCTGATAGTTCTGGAAGTCGGTGATGCGAAAATCGCGTAGCAACGCCGTTCCTTCAAAACGTGTCCCTTTGTTTAAGGTGACAACCTGGGAACCATCGCGCAACTGAGTAAGGTGTCCGGAATCAGCCACTACCACAGAAGGACGAGCATTGCCCTTAGGGCGAATCTGCGCCAGGAAAACATCGTGGAAGTCGCTGCCATCAACGCTTTCGATAAACAGCACCGAGCTGCCGTTGGTCGCCTGCTGGAATTGCCCCTGCGCCAGCGCCGCCATACCGGGGTTCGCTTTCGCCTCCGCCAGCACTTCATCCTGGTGTTTTGACGACCAGGGACCGGCCCACATCACGTTAACCGCCGCAAGGATACCGGTAAATAACGCCAGTACCATGGCGGCCTTTACCAGCACGGCTTTGCTCAACCCACAGGCGTGCATGACCGTAATTTCACTTTCGGTATACAGTTTGCCCAGCGTCATCAGCAGCCCCAGGAACAGGCTTAAAGGCAGGATGAGCTGCGCCATTTCCGGTACGCCCAGCCCCAGAAGCGAGAGCACCAGATTTGCGGGAATATCGCCGTCAACCGCCGCGCCGAGAATCCTCACTAACTTTTGACAAAAGAAGATCAAAAGTAAGATGAAGAGTATCGCCAGCTGGCTTTTGAGCGTCTCCCGCACCAGATATCTTATGATTATCACTTTAAATACGCCCGTAAAAACCCATTTTTTTGCTGGAATTTAGCTTGTTTCATGGCTTAAACGTCATTTATTCTCTTGAGTCGTCGAAATCATCGCTAAGATCATTATACTCAGCGGATTCACCTCTCAGAACTTGTTCTGACGTGCCAATGCCGTAATAACGTTAAGATTAACACGAAGTCACCGCAACAGCGGATATGAGTTACGAAAGCTTTCAATTTCTATACTCTAATGGATTTCGAGTTGCAGGCAGGCGGCAAGACTGTGGAGCCCCGGAGCTTACATCAGGTAAGCGACAGGGGTGAGCAGGCGCAGCCAACGCATCTGCAACTTGAAAGACGACGAGTATAGCTGTAGCCACCACTGTTGTCTTTAAGATTCAGGAGCATAGTGCATGGAGTTCAGTGTAAAAAGCGGTAGCCCGGAGAAACAGCGGAGTGCCTGCATTGTCGTGGGCGTCTTTGAACCGCGTCGCCTTTCTCCGATTGCAGAACAGCTCGACAAAATTAGCGACGGATACATCAGCGCATTGCTGCGTCGCGGCGAACTGGAAGGAAAACCGGGGCAGACTCTGTTGCTGCACCATGTTCCTAACGTTCTTTCCGAGCGAATCCTCCTCATTGGTTGCGGCAAAGAGCGCGAGCTTGATGAACGTCAGTATAAGCAGGTTATTCAGAAAACGATAAATACTCTGAATGATACCGGCTCGATGGAAGCCGTCTGCTTCCTGACCGAGCTGCACGTCAAAGGCCGCAACAACTACTGGAAAGTGCGTCAGGCCGTCGAAACGGCCAAAGAGACGCTTTATAGCTTTGATCAACTCAAGACCAACAAGAGCGAGCCGCGCCGCCCGCTACGTAAGATGGTCTTTAATGTGCCGACCCGCCGTGAGCTCACCAGCGGCGAACGCGCCATTCAGCACGGTCTGGCCATCGCCGCCGGGATTAAGGCAGCGAAAGATCTCGGCAACATGCCGCCCAATATCTGTAACGCCGCCTACCTGGCGTCACAGGCGCGCCAGTTGGCTGACAGCTACAGCAAAAATGTCATCACCCGCGTCATCGGCGAACAGCAAATGCGCGAACTGGGTATGAACGCTTATCTGGCGGTCGGCCACGGTTCGCAGAATGAATCGCTGATGTCGGTGATTGAGTACAAGGGCAATCCGTCCGAAGACGCGCGCCCGATCGTGCTGGTGGGTAAAGGCCTGACCTTCGACTCCGGCGGCATCTCCATCAAGCCATCTGAAGGGATGGACGAGATGAAGTACGACATGTGCGGCGCAGCGGCGGTTTACGGCGTGATGCGTATGGTTGCCGAGCTTCAGCTACCGATTAACGTTATCGGCGTGCTGGCGGGCTGTGAAAACATGCCGGGCGGACGCGCGTATCGTCCGGGCGACGTGCTGACCACCATGTCTGGTCAAACCGTTGAAGTCCTGAACACCGACGCCGAAGGCCGTCTGGTTTTGTGCGACGTGCTGACCTACGTTGAACGCTTCGAACCGGAAGCCGTCATTGACGTGGCGACGCTAACCGGGGCCTGCGTGATTGCGCTGGGCCATCACATTACCGGTCTGATGTCGAACCATAACCCGTTGGCGCATGAGCTGATCGGCGCGTCCGAGCAAGCGGGCGATCGCGCGTGGCGTCTGCCGCTGGGCGATGAGTTCCAGGAACAACTGGAGTCCAACTTTGCGGATATGGCAAACATTGGTGGTCGTCCTGGCGGCGCCATCACCGCGGGCTGCTTCCTGTCGCGCTTTACCCGTAAGTATAACTGGGCGCACCTGGATATCGCCGGCACCGCCTGGCGCTCCGGCAAAGCGAAAGGCGCGACGGGGCGTCCGGTAGCGCTGTTGTCGCAGTTCCTGCTCAATCGCGCGGGCTTTAACGGCGAAGAGTAAGTTTGAGATTACCCCGTAGGCCTGATAAGGCGCATTAGCGCCGCCATCAGGCGTTTTGCCGGATGGCGCTGCGCTTATCCGGCCTACGGGATGCATCATGGCAACGCATTTAAATCCACCACAAGAAGCCCCATATATGAAGAATGCGACGTTCTATCTTCTGGATAATGACACTACCGTCAATGGTTTAAGCGCCGTTGAACAACTGGTGTGTGAAATTGCCGCAGAACGTTGGCGCGCCGGCAAGCGCGTGCTGATCGCCTGCGAAGATGAGAAGCAGGCCATTCGGTTGGATGAAGCGCTGTGGGCAAGACCGGCGGAAAGTTTTGTCCCGCACAATCTGGCAGGCGAAGGCCCACGCGGCGGCGCGCCGGTTGAAATTGCCTGGCCGCAAAAACGCAACAGCAGCCCGCGCGATATTTTAATCAGCCTGCGTACAAGCTTTGCAGATTTTGCCACCGCTTTCACAGAAGTGGTAGACTTCGTCCCTTACGAAGAAACTTTGAAACAACTGGCGCGCGAACGCTACAAAGCCTACCGCGTGGCTGGTTTTAACCTGAATACGGCAACCTGGAAATAATGGAAAAGACATATAACCCCCAAGATATCGAACAGCCGCTTTACGAGCACTGGGAAAAGCAGGGCTATTTCAAGCCTAACGGCGACGAAAGCAAAGAGTCCTTCTGCATCATGATCCCGCCGCCGAACGTCACCGGCAGTTTGCATATGGGACATGCTTTCCAGCAAACCATCATGGATACCATGATCCGTTACCAGCGTATGCAGGGTAAAAACACTCTGTGGCAGGTCGGCACCGACCACGCCGGGATCGCGACCCAGATGGTGGTTGAGCGCAAGATTGCCGCTGAAGAAGGTAAAACCCGTCACGACTACGGCCGCGATGCGTTTATCGACAAAATCTGGCAGTGGAAAGCGGAATCCGGCGGCACCATTACCCGTCAGATGCGCCGTCTCGGCAACTCCGTTGACTGGGAACGCGAGCGCTTCACCATGGACGAAGGCCTTTCCAATGCCGTGAAAGAAGTCTTTGTTCGCCTGTACAAAGAAGACCTGATTTACCGTGGCAAACGCCTGGTGAACTGGGACCCGAAACTGCGCACCGCCATCTCTGACCTGGAAGTGGAAAACCGCGAGTCCAAAGGCTCGATGTGGCACATCCGCTATCCGCTTGCCGACGGCGCGAAAACCGCAGACGGTAAAGATTACCTGGTCGTCGCCACCACCCGTCCGGAAACCGTACTGGGCGATACCGGCGTGGCCGTGAACCCGGAAGATCCGCGTTATAAAGATCTGATTGGCAAATTCGTTATTCTGCCGCTGGTTAACCGCCGCATTCCGATTGTGGGCGACGAACACGCCGATATGGAAAAAGGCACCGGCTGCGTAAAAATCACCCCGGCGCACGACTTTAACGACTATGAAGTCGGGAAACGTCACGCCCTGCCGATGATCAACATCCTGACCTTTGACGGCGACATTCGCGAAAGCGCGGAAGTGTTCGATACCAAAGGTGAAGAGTCTGACGTTTATTCCAGCGAGATTCCGGCTGAGTTCCAGAAGCTGGAACGCTTTGCTGCCCGTAAGGCCATCGTTGCTGCCGTTGACGCGCTCGGCCTGCTGGAAGAAATTAAACCGCACGATCTGACCGTCCCTTACGGCGACCGTGGCGGCGTGGTTATCGAACCGATGCTAACCGACCAGTGGTATGTGCGTGCAGACGTGCTGGCGAAACCGGCGGTGGAAGCGGTTGAAAACGGCGACATTCAGTTCGTGCCGAAGCAGTACGAAAACATGTACTTCTCCTGGATGCGTGATATCCAGGACTGGTGTATCTCTCGTCAGTTGTGGTGGGGTCACCGTATCCCGGCATGGTATGACAACGACGGCAACGTCTACGTTGGCCGTACCGAAGACGAAGTGCGTCAGGAAAACAACCTTGGTGCCGACGTTGCGCTGCGTCAGGACGAAGACGTTCTTGATACCTGGTTCTCCTCCGCGCTGTGGACTTTCTCCACCCTCGGCTGGCCGGAAAACACCGACGCGCTGCGTCAGTTCCACCCCACCAGCGTGATGGTGTCCGGCTTCGATATCATCTTCTTCTGGATTGCCCGCATGATCATGATGACCATGCACTTCATCAAAGATGAAAACGGCAAGCCGCAGGTGCCGTTCCATACCGTCTATATGACCGGTCTGATTCGCGACGACGAAGGCCAGAAGATGTCCAAATCCAAGGGTAACGTTATCGACCCGCTGGATATGGTGGACGGCATCTCCCTGCCGGAACTGCTGGAAAAACGCACCGGCAATATGATGCAGCCGCAGATGGCGGAGAAAATTCGCAAGCGTACCGAGAAGCAGTTCCCGAACGGCATCGAGCCGCACGGCACCGACGCCCTGCGCTTTACCCTGGCGGCGCTGGCCTCGACCGGCCGCGATATCAACTGGGATATGAAGCGTCTGGAAGGTTACCGTAACTTCTGTAACAAGCTGTGGAACGCCAGCCGCTTTGTGCTGATGAACACCGAAGAGCAGGATTGCGGCTTCAACGGCGGCGAAATGACGCTGTCGCTGGCGGACCGCTGGATCCTGGCGGAATTCAACCAGACCGTTAAAGCCTACCGCGACGCTCTGGACAGCTTCCGCTTCGATATCGCCGCAGGCATCCTGTACGAGTTCACCTGGAACCAGTTCTGCGACTGGTATCTGGAGCTGACCAAGCCGGTGATGACCGGGGGTTCCGAGTCTGAGCTGCGCGGCACCCGCCATACGCTGGTCACCGTGCTGGAAGGTTTGCTGCGTCTGGCGCACCCGATCATTCCGTTCATCACCGAAACCATCTGGCAGCGCGTGAAGGTCATTTGCGGTATTACCGCCGACACCATCATGCTGCAGCCGTTCCCGGAATATAACGCCGCACAGGTGGATGAAGCCGCGTTGGCCGATACCGAGTGGCTGAAGCAGGCGATCGTCGCGGTACGTAACATTCGTGCGGAAATGAACATCGCCCCGGGCAAACCGCTGGAACTGCTGCTGCGCGGCTGTAGTGAAGAAGCCGTTCGTCGTGTTAACGACAACCGTAGCTTCCTGCAAACCCTGGCGCGTCTGGAAAGCATCACCGTGCTGCCAGCCGATGACAAAGGCCCGGTTTCCGTGACCAAAATCATCGACGGCGCCGAACTGCTGATCCCGATGGCAGGCCTCATCAACAAAGACGATGAGCTGGCGCGTCTGGCGAAAGAAGTGGCGAAAATCGAAGGCGAGATTGCCCGTATCGAAGGCAAACTGTCCAACGAAGGTTTCGTCGCCCGTGCGCCGGAAGCGGTGATTGCCAAAGAGCGTGAGAAGCTGGACGGTTACGCAGAAGCCAAAGCGAAACTGATTGAGCAGCAGGCGGTTATTAGCGCGCTGTAATCTGAAAGCCTGATGGCGCTTCGCTTACCAGGCCTACACGTTCGCTTATTGACATGGCGCGATCGGTAGGCCGGATAAGGCATTCACGCCGCCATCCGACAACATGAATTATGGGCCGACGTAAACGTCGGCCTTTTTACATCAGATAAACGGGAAGTAAGGCATAATGCCACGAGAAATCCACATTAGCGGGCTGTTTTCCAGCGGCTTCTCATCATTGGTTAACTCAAGCGAATCCAGATCGCCCTGGACCTGTGTATTCTGCGCCAGCCAGCTCACCAGCCAAATTTTCAACCACGGATAAGCCAGCCCTAAGGTCACGCCGGAAATCACAAACACCACCAGTAACCGCCACAGCATACCGTGTGCAGTGACAGAGGAATGAAAACGAATCGAATCGTTCGCCAGTGACAAATTGTTTAAAAACAGGTTGCGTAACGCCACATATAAGTAACTGGTTACCACAATAATCGCGAGAAAATAGAGGAAATAACATGCCATTATCTGGCCATAATATTGCAGAATAAGCGCCCCTCCTGCCTGCGCATTCCCCATCATACTCAAAAGAATCATGTCGGTGAACACCGGCGCGATTAGATAACCAATCACGACAGCAAAAGGGAAAAGGGTCAACATTGCCAACACGCACCCTCTGATGCACGTTTTAACATTAACCTGAATCGAGAAACGATGAATGCCAAAGTTTGCGCCATTGCCAAACAAGGTCATCCATTTGCTGTAGGTAATACCGTTAATGACCCCTATCCCAATAATAGCCAGCAAACCGAGAAAAACGATATTGAACACTAAACCGCCGACGGCGATGGTTACCAGTGAGATAATATAAAGAACAATATAAAGCGCCACCATCAGGAGTACCGGGAGAGCGAACATGTACCACCAGGCGCGCCGCATGGAACACTGGAATCCAAAATGTACGCCATTAAGCGAAGTCATCATCGCCTGATACTGTAATCCTTTCACCGCCATAAAAGGAATAATCGCAATTAATAAGCCGAATAGCGTAAAACCGAGACCGGGATGACCGTGTTCAATAAGAGAGAGGCTAACAATATAAATAATAAAAACTAACAACACACTAATAAATAATGCGCCGCCCGTGGCTTTGTAAGCAAAAGGCTGATTGTTTAGCGTCATATTAGTATAAATATAACGTCGACATTTCACCATCGCCCACGGCGCATAGATTCCCAACGTGATACACGTCAACAAGAAATTCACAAGGCAAATAACAAAATACTTTCCGCCCTTGCCTGTAAACACCAACGTGTGATTATGGTTATCTTTACTACTGATAACGTTATTCATGAATCATATCCCTGAATTACAATCTATTAGAATTAATAATAAAAACCAGTAAATTGTTACTGATTTGACTACGATACTATTTTTGTTTAATTTTTCCGCCTTTTATTTTGTCTGATTCAGGATCTCCTTGCGCGTGACTCAAGACGGTGGTATTAAAGTAATCTATAAATAAATTTTAAAAATTGAGCCATATTATGAATAATGTCGCCTCGCCAACGCTCACGGTGCGCCGAATCACTGCCGCCGACAATGCCGCTATTGCCCGTGTCATCCGTCAGGTTTCAGCGGAATACGGACTTACCGCCGATAAAGGTTATACCGTTGCCGACCCCAATCTGGATGAACTGTATCAGGTTTATAGCCAACCGGGCGCGGCCTACTGGGTGGTAGAGCAAAACGGTTGTGTGGTAGGCGGCGGCGGCGTGGCGCCGTTATCCTGTAGCAAACCAGACATTTGTGAACTGCAAAAAATGTATTTTTTACCGGTGATTCGTGGTCAGGGGCTGGCGAAAAAGCTGGCGCTGATGGCGCTGGATCATGCCCGTGAACAGGGTTTTAAACGCTGCTATCTGGAAACAACGGCTTTTTTACGCGAGGCGATTGCGCTATACGAACGTTTAGGATTTGAACATATTAGCGAACCGCTCGGCTGCACCGGACATGTCGATTGCGAAGTGAGGATGTTAAAGGATCTCTGAAAACCAGGCGTTTATTTATCCTCGCCAGGTATTATTTTTGCTGATATAAGTAATCCCGGAAACATCCTGTTATCCGGGAATTACTTATTATTCAAGGAAGTTATAAATGAAACGCCTATTATCAGCAATTGTTTTCCCCGCTATGTTTATTAGTATCTCTAATGTATATGCTTTAGATATACAGCCCGGTGAATGGAAAATGGAAAATATAGAAATGCGCACCATCAATCCAGATACAAAAGAAGTATTAATGGATGAAAAAAATTCGGGCATAGCGACGCTTATGTGTTATACCCCTAAAATGTCTGAAGATTCTAAAAAAATGGTGAAGGGTTTTTCTACCAGTGCAGGCGGTTGCACGACAACATTTGTAGAAAGTACGGATACTAAACTGATCAATGAGACTGTGTGTAATAATCCTGATGCCAAATCGCACTCTATTGTAGAAACGACGAAAATAAGCGATACAGAATTTGCGATGACCATGAAATCGGATGTCGATGCAGGAGGTAATAAAACAACCTCCATCAACAAAATTAAACAAACCTTTGTTGGCAAGACCTGCTCTGAAGCGTCAAAAGGCGTGAAACAGTAAGTATTTCAACACAAGAACCCGTAGTGATGATGCAAAAATGGCATTGTTCAAGGTCACCTTTCGGGAATATAACACTGAGTGAGTTCTTTTTGCCTGCCGCAGGGCAGGCTTTACTCAGGACAGAATATCATGAAAATGACTTTTTCTGCTCGCCAGCAGTTTGATGTCGGGCGGATGACCACCACAAATTTTGCAGACAGCGACAGCGTAAAAGATAAAAACGCTAATCTTTAATTTTACCCTTTATCCGGCGGCTGGCACGCCGCTATGAAAACGAAACTCGCGGTCTGGCGACAAGATAAGGTCAGCTTCCACCTCGCCAAAATAGCGCACGCGCGCAGAAATGTCCTCGGCGGAAATCTGCTGCGCCAGCGCCAGGTAATCCTGATAATGCCGCGCTTCGGAGCGCAGAAGCGAGAGATAAAACGTCTGTAAATCCTCATCCAGCCAGGGCGCCAGAGCGGCAAAACGTTCGCAGGAGCGGGCTTCGATATACGCCCCGCAAATCAGCTTATCAATTAAGGTGAGCGGTTCGTGCGTGCGTACCGCTTTCAACATTCCTTTCGCGTAGCGGCTGGCGGTGATTTTCACATAAGGAATGTTTCTGGCCTGCATGACCTCGCGTACCTGCCAAAAATGGTGCAACTCCTCTTTAATCAATAACACCATACGGTCGATCAGCTGACGCCCCCAGGGGTCATCAGTTTGCGGCATGGCGTTTTTGCTAATCTGTCTATGCAGGGCAACAAAATCCGGCTCCGGCCCCTGACGAAACGCGAACGCCTCGTAAGGTTGCAGCCAGGCGAGCAGCGCGTCGGCGCCCGATTTATCAGCGACATATTTACGCACCAACAGCAACGCGGTTTGCGCAGCCTTCAGTTCGCAGATCAAGTGATCGGTAAGCAGAAGAGGAAGATTTTGCGGATCGCGGGCCTGGACAATCCACGCCTGCGGCGTCGGGCAATGCAGGAAATTAAGCACCGGAGAGAGTATTTGCGGGTAATTCATACGTAACCTGTTAAAAAAATACGACAGCAGACGCTGCCGTACCGTCATACTATACAGCTTTAGTGACGCACGCCGTCGTCATCTTCATCGACATAATCGTCGTCGTCACCCTCTTCGCCATTAGGGTCTTCGAAATAGGTTCCCCAGCCGTCGTATTCAACATCATATTTTTCCGCCAGGTTCATCAGTTGCTCAACCTGAGCGTCGATGAGTTCGGCGTTCAACGCGCACTCGCTGAGAATGTCGCAACAAATAACCGTATCGCCCTCTTCCACTTCCAGCTCTTCCGGCTCCGTCACTTCATAGCCGAGTTTAAAGGCTTCTACCGCGGCTTTTTCCAACGTTTCGAAATCGTCAGCGGAAAGGTGATGCTCAATAGTGTACAGCGCATCCGGATCGCTGCCGTCCTCAAGTAACTCTTCAATAATTAACCGCGTTTCTTCACGCTGCTCTTCCAGTAATTCCGGGTTTGCCATAGCTCGTTCCTCATAGATGTCCTGCCGATACTCTTATTGTCACATACCGCCGACGTTGCCTCCACCTTATCGAGAAAAGTTTTATCAAACAGGGTTGCAAATGAATAATCATCCATATAAAGTGAATTTTAATTCAATGAGAAGCCTAAGCCATGTGAGGGAAGTATGTCTACGTTTTACCAAAAACCTTTTTTAAAGTTACTTGATTTCACCGCCAGCGAACTCACTGCTCTGTTGCAGCTTGCCGCCAAACTGAAAGCCGATAAGAAAAACGGTAAAGAAGAACAAAAGCTGGTGGGTAAAAATATTGCGCTCATCTTCGAAAAAGACTCGACCCGGACACGATGCTCTTTCGAAGTTGCCGCATACGATCAGGGGGCGCGCGTGACGTACCTGGGCTCCAGCGGGAGCCAGATCGGCCATAAAGAGTCCATCAAAGATACTGCCCGCGTCCTGGGCCGGATGTTTGACGGTATTCAGTATCGAGGATATGGCCAGGAGATCGTCGAAACGCTGGCTGAATATTCCGGTGTGCCGGTATGGAACGGTTTAACCGATGAGTATCACCCAACGCAATTACTGGCGGATCTGCTCACCATGCAGGAACATCTGCCGGGTAAAGCCTTTAACGAGATGACGTTGGTCTATGCCGGAGACGCGCGTAATAACATGGGTAACTCCATGCTGGAAGCCGCCGCGTTAACAGGATTGGATCTCCGTCTGGTCGCGCCAAAAGCCTGCTGGCCGCAAGCCGCGTTAGTGGCGGAGTGCAGCGCCATGGCGAAAAAGAATGGCGGCGCCATCACCCTGACCGAAGATATCGCCTCAGGCGTAAAAGGCGCGGATTTTATCTATACCGATGTTTGGGTCTCTATGGGCGAACCCAAAGAGAAATGGGCGGAGCGTATTGCCCTGCTGCGTGATTATCAGGTCAACAGCCAGATGATGGCGTTAACCGGCAATCCGCAGGTTAAGTTCCTGCATTGTCTGCCTGCGTTCCATGATGACGAAACCACGCTCGGCAAAAAAATGGCCGAAGAGTACGGTTTACATGGCGGGATGGAAGTGACCGACGAGGTTTTTGAGTCTGCGGCCAGCATTGTCTTTGATGAAGCGGAAAACCGAATGCATACCATCAAAGCAGTAATGGTAGCGACGCTGTCTAAATAATGTCGTTATGATGCCGGATGGCGGTTGGCCTACAAAATCGCAACGTGCAGGCGCCGCCATCCGGACAAAATATTACGCCATCAGCATTTTCACAACCGCTTTACGTACCCGCGCCGGTTCTCCCACCGCGCACAGGGGCTTATGCACTTCGCCGGGATAAAACACCACAAAGTCGCCTTCGTTCAGGACGACGGTTTTCTCGTCGACGCTCGTCGGTAAAAATGCAATGTCTTTATCCGTCAGCCAGTCCGTGTGCGGCGTTCCTGCAGGCCGGGTACTGAATGCCATCCCTTCCTGACCTTGTAGCACAATCTGAATATCAAGATAACGGGCGTGATACTCTGCGCTGCGCGATTCGCCCGGCTCCGTCATATTTTCAGAAATCATATAAAACAGCCTGTCGCCGTCAATGTCATACTTACCTGGCGCGGTCGTTGCCGTGACATGCGCATTGACGTGCTCAATCGCCTGCCGTAACGCCGTCGGCAGCCAGGCCTCCAGATGTTCAATATTGCCAATAATCATCGCATCCCCTTAGTTAAAACAGCGTTTTATTTTTCTCTTTATACGAGAAAAATGGCTGCCATACTACCCTTACTCTCATCGATTTTGCACCAGCGCATGTTTATCGCCAGCGGTGTTTATATATTGTTAATAGTTCGCCCAACTTTATGCAGTATCTATGCATAAACCCCAGCGGTGCCAAATTGCCATCACTAACAACGCTTTGATATTAAAGGCGTTAACATAAAAACGTTTTAGCGATCACAATTCGCTCTCCCTGCATAAATGACTTCTATATCCATAGTTATTTTTAAATTATTTAAATATCCCCGATAATAAAATCCCCCTCACGCATAGTTATGCAACTCTTAAAAATAATCACTTTGTTTTCAAGTGGTTAAGATTTAAATATCATTCAATACAACAAACAAATAATTAACAATAAAAAAATAACAAACCATATAGCTGCGTAGTAATTCATTTAATGCCTTATTGTTTTTTGAATTTCTCTGACCCGGCTCATATATTAAATAAGAAAAATAGCACTCCTTGATTGATGTGAATCTCATCACATTAACAACCCAAATAAAATTCAATCATTGCTCCCGAATTTAACTGAAACGCCGCGACTGCAAGCACGCTAAATATTTGCAGTCACTCCTTCTTTATTCTTGAAATTATGTAAAAGGTATAATGATGGAAAAGCATTTTGTCGGTTCTGAAATCGGTCAATTACGCAGTGTAATGTTGCATCGGCCCAATCTCAGCCTAAAAAGACTTACCCCTTCAAATTGTCAGGAATTACTTTTTGACGATGTATTATCCGTAGAGCGCGCTGGCGAAGAGCATGACATTTTTGCCAACACGCTGCGCCAGCAAGGGATAGAAGTGTTGCTGTTAACCGACCTGCTCACCCAAACGCTGGATGTGGCTGACGCTAAAGCCTGGCTACTGGACACGCAAATTTCCGATTATCGCCTTGGGCCCACCTTTGCCGCAGATATTCGCGCCTGGTTGGCGGATATGCCGCACCGTGAACTGGCTCGCCATTTAAGCGGCGGTTTAACTTACGGCGAAATCCCCGCCTCCATAAAAAATATGGTGGTCGATACTCACGATATTAATGACTTTATTATGAAGCCATTACCGAATCACCTATTTACCCGTGACACGTCCTGCTGGATATATAACGGCGTCTCAATTAACCCCATGGCGAAACCTGCACGCCAACGTGAAACGAATAATTTACGTGCTATTTATCGCTGGCATCCTCAATTCGCAGACGGTGATTTCATTAAATATTTCGGCGACGAGGACATTAATTACGACCACGCCACTTTAGAGGGCGGCGATGTGCTGGTGATTGGCCGCGGCGCGGTGTTGATCGGTATGTCTGAACGTACTACGCCGCAGGGCGTCGAGTTCCTGGCGCAGGCATTGTTTAAACATCGTCAGGCGGAACGCGTTATTGCCGTTGAACTGCCAAAACATCGCTCCTGTATGCACCTTGACACCGTCATGACCCACATTGATATCGACACCTTCTCCGTCTATCCGGAAGTCGTTCGCCCGGACGTTCAGTGCTGGACGCTGACGCCAGACGGACGCGGCGGTCTGAAACGAACCCAGGAGAGCACGCTGGTTCATGCTCTTGAAAAAGCGCTTGGCATCGATCAGGTGCGCTTAATCACCACTGGCGGCGACGCATTTGAAGCTGAGCGCGAACAGTGGAATGACGCCAATAACGTGCTCACCCTGCGTCCAGGCGTGGTGGTGGGCTATGAGCGCAACATCTGGACCAACGAAAAATACGACAAAGCCGGCATTACCGTCCTTCCCATTCCCGGCGATGAACTAGGTCGCGGGCGCGGGGGCGCACGCTGCATGAGCTGTCCACTGGAACGCGATGGTATTTAAAGGAGACGTTATGGAAAACAAACGCACACTGGTCGTCGCGCTGGGCGGCAATGCGCTGCTCAAACGCGGCGAACCGCTGGAGGCTGATATTCAGCGTAAAAATATCGAACTGGCGGCCAGAACCATCGCCCAGCTTACCCGGCAATGGCGCGTGGTGTTAGTGCACGGCAACGGCCCACAGGTAGGACTGCTGGCGCTACAAAATAGCGCCTACGCTAACGTTACGCCCTACCCGCTCGATATTCTCGGTGCGGAAAGCCAGGGCATGATTGGCTACATGCTGCAACAGGCGCTGAAGAATCATCTGCCGGAGCGCGAAATCAGCGTCCTGCTCACCCAGGTCGAAGTCGATGCCAACGACCCGGCATTCCTCAATCCAACCAAATATATCGGACCGATTTACGACGAAGCGCAGGCCCGTGCGTTACAGGCAGAAAAGGGCTGGGTATTCAAAGCCGACGGTAACGCCTTCCGCCGCGTTGTGCCCTCCCCGCAGCCGAAACGCATTGTGGAAAACGATGCCATCCGCGCGCTGATTAGCCGCGATCACCTGGTTATCTGTAACGGCGGCGGCGGCGTGCCGGTCGTGGAAAAAGCCGATGGCTACCACGGTATCGAGGCGGTGATCGACAAAGATCTGTCCGCCGCTCTGCTTGCCAGCCAAATTCACGCCGACGCGCTGCTCATTCTGACCGATGCCGACGCGGTGTATCTCGACTGGGGCAAACCCACCCAACGCCCGCTGGCGCAGGTTACGCCGGAGCTGCTTCGTGAAATGCAGTTCGACGCCGGTTCGATGGGCCCGAAAGTGACCGCCTGCGCTGAGTTTGTCAGCCATTGCCGCGGCATTGCCGGAATCGGCTCGCTGGCGGATGGGCAAGCCATTCTCGCGGGCGAGAAAGGCACTTTGATTCGGTGTGAAACCGCCGACGTTGACGCATAAGGCTTTTTACCGGATGGCGGCTTCCGCCTTATTCGGCCTACAGAGCGCGCATAACCGTGGGCCGGATAAGCGCAGCGCCATCAGGCAATTCATTTTAACAAGGATATTGTAATGGTTATTTCACTGAAAAATCGTAACTTTTTGAAGCTGCTTGACTACACCCCGGCGGAAATCCAACACCTCATCGATCTGGCTATTGAGCTGAAAGCCGCAAAAAAAGCCGGATGCGAAAAGCAAACGCTGATCGGCAAAAACATCGCGCTGATTTTTGAAAAAACCTCTACCCGCACCCGATGCGCGTTTGAAGTCGCCGCTTTCGACCAGGGCGCGCAGGTGACTTATCTCGGCCCAAGCGGCTCGCAGATCGGCCATAAAGAGTCCATGAAAGATACTGCTCGCGTCCTGGGGCGGATGTATGACGGCATCGAATATCGCGGTTTTGGTCAACACATTGTGGAAGAGCTGGGGGAATACGCGGGCGTTCCCGTCTGGAACGGCCTGACCGATGAATTTCACCCCACCCAGATCCTGGCCGATCTGATGACCATGCTGGAACACGCGCCGGGTAAAACGCTGCCGGAACTGAGCTTCGCCTACCTGGGCGACGCGCGCAACAACATGGGCAACTCGCTGATGGTGGGCGCGGCGAAGATGGGCATGGATATCCGCCTGATAGCGCCAAAGTCCTTCTGGCCTGATGCCGCGCTGGTCGCGCAGTGCCGGGAAATCGCCAGCGTTACCGGCGCTCGTATCACCTTAACGGAGAGCGTTGAAGACGGCGTTCACGGTGTGGATTTCCTCTATACCGACGTCTGGGTCTCGATGGGAGAGCCCAAAGAAGCCTGGGCGGAGCGCGTCAGTCTGATGACGCCATATCAGGTCAACCAGCAGGTGGTAAACGCTACCGGTAATCCTGATGTGAAGTTTATGCACTGCCTGCCCGCCTTCCATAACGAGCACACCAAAGTGGGACGCGAAATCGAAATGGCTTACGGCCTGAAAGGACTGGAGGTCACGGAAGAGGTGTTCGAGTCCGCAGGCTCGATAGTCTTCGATGAAGCGGAAAACCGGATGCACACCATCAAAGCGGTCATGGTGGCGACGCTCGGCGACTAATCCCACAGGATATGCGCCCTCGCGGCGCATATCCGTGATATCAGGAGAGAACATCATGGGTAAATTTAAATTTCCCACCGCTTATACCATCCTGTTTATTCTTATTGCCCTGGTCGCAGTGATGACCTGGATTGTGCCGGCGGGAAAATACCAAATGGCGATGAACGCCACGCTGGGAAAAGAGGTGCCGGTGGCGGGAACGTATGCCCCCGTGGACGCGCATCCGCAAGGGATTACCGCTGTTTTACTGGCGCCGATTGACGGCCTCTATAACCACGAAACCTACACCGCCGGCGCCATTGACGTCGCGCTGTTTGTCTTGATTATCGGCGGCTTTCTGGGGGTGGTGAATAAAACGGGGGCGATTGATGCCGGTATTGAACGGGTAACTATCAAACTCAACGGCAAAGATGAGTGGATGATCCCCATTCTGATGGCGCTGTTCGCCGCAGGCGGCACTATCTATGGCATGGCGGAGGAGTCGTTGCCCTTCTACACGCTGCTGGTGCCGGTCATGATGGCGGCCCGCTTCGATCCGTTAGTGGCGGCGGCAACCGTACTGCTCGGCGCAGGGATAGGCACGCTCGGTTCGACCATTAACCCTTTCGCCACAGTCATTGCCGCCAACGCCGCCGGCATCCCTTTTACTCAGGGAATGCTGATGCGCGTACTGCTGTTAATTGTCGGCTACGTACTGTGCGTGTTTTGGGTAATGCGCTATGCGCGCAAAGTCCGCGCCCATCCTGAGCTTTCTATCGTGGCGGATAAAATGGAGGAAAACCGCGCCCATTTTCTCGGCAATCGCGCCAATACTCTGCTGGAGTTTACGGCTACCCGGAAATGGGTACTGCTGATCTTCGCCGCCTCTTTCGCGGTGATGATTTACGGCGTGGCGGTTCTCGGCTGGTGGATGGCGGAAATCTCCGGCGTCTTTCTGGCGGCGGCGATTATCGTTGGCGTGATAACGCGGATGGGTGAGGAAGCGTTCACCAGTACCTTTATCGACGGCGCGCGGGATTTGCTCGGCGTGGCGCTAATTATTGGTATCGCGCGCGGCATTGTGGTGGTCATGGATAACGGTATGATTACCCACACCATTCTGCACAGCGCGGAAAGTCTGGTTTCCGGCCTCTCTACCACCATTTTCATAAACGTAACCTACTGGCTGGAAGTATTGCTTTCCTTCCTGGTGCCCTCCTCTTCCGGTCTTGCCGTATTGACGATGCCCATTATGGCGCCGTTAGCGGATTTTGCCCACGTACAGCGGGATTTGGTCGTAACCGCCTACCAGTCGGCCTCCGGGATTGTGAACCTGGTTACTCCCACCTCAGCCGTAGTCATGGGCGGTCTGGCGATCGCGCGGGTTCCCTATGTCCGCTATCTGAAATGGGTCGCCCCGCTGTTGCTGATCCTGACATTGCTGAATATGGCGGTACTGAGCATCGGAGCGATGATGTAACGAGCCAGATGGCGACGCGTCTTATCCGACAGGACTGATAAGCACAGCGCCATCAGGCACGCCGTCACCTTTTTTGATCGGCTTCTCATTTTCCTGCAAAACCGCCCGATTGATCCGCAATCAATGTGACAAATGTGATGAATTTCGCCAGTCCGTTGATATCAATAATAAAGATAAGGTGCATTTATGAAGGAATACGATGATTACTCCGCCAAAGAACAACAGCAACTGGCGGTTTGTCAGCGCCTGATTAGTGAAAAAAGTTACCTGTCCCAGGAGGAGATTCGCCGCGATTTACAAAATGAGGGATTTGAAGGTATTAGTCAGTCTACGGTTTCGCGCCTGCTCAAGCTGCTGGGCGCAATAAAAATCAGAAATACGAAGGGACAAAAGATTTATTCCGTAAATCCCCAGCGGCGTCCTTCGCCGGATGCCGGACGTTCAATAGCCGAAATGGTCGTCAGCGTTGAACATAATAGCGAATTTATCCTTATCCATACGGCGGCAGGTTATGGTCGCGCCGTCGCGAGAATTCTGGATTACCACGCATTGCCGGAAATTCTCGGCGTCGTTGCCGGTAGCAGTATTGTCTGGGTCGCACCACGGGTCGTTCAGCGCACGGCGCTGGTACACAAACAAATTAATTATTTGCTTAAAATGAATTTAAATTCATAAGAACCGTTTGCGACAAGTAAATCATGCATTAATTCGCTTGATCCCCAAACAGAGCTGAGTATAATCGCGGACAATTTGCCGGGAGGAAGCATGGTTCAGTGTGTACGACATTCTGTCTTACCGCGTCTGAAAAAAGACGCAGGCCTGCCGTTTTTCTTTCCGTTGAAAACCAATACCAAGCCCCTCAATTGAGGGGCTTTTTTTTGCCCAGGCGTCAGGAGATAAACATGGCTAACCCGCTATATCAAAAACATATCATTTCCATAAACGACCTCAGCCGCGACGATCTTAATCTGGTACTGGCGACGGCGGCGAAATTAAAAGCCAACCCGCAGCCGGAGCTATTGAAACATAAAGTGATCGCCAGCTGCTTTTTCGAAGCCTCCACGCGTACCCGCCTGTCGTTTGAAACTTCAATGCATCGCCTGGGCGCCAGCGTAGTGGGCTTCTCCGACAGCGCCAACACGTCGCTGGGGAAAAAAGGAGAAACGTTAGCCGACACGATCTCAGTGATTAGCACTTACGTGGACGCGATTGTGATGCGCCATCCGCAAGAAGGCGCGGCACGTCTGGCGACGGAGTTTTCCGGTCAGGTGCCGGTGCTCAATGCGGGCGACGGTTCGAACCAGCATCCGACGCAGACCCTGTTGGATCTGTTCACCATCCAGGAAACACAGGGCCGTCTGGATAACCTGCATATCGCGATGGTCGGCGATCTGAAATATGGCCGCACCGTGCATTCGCTAACCCAGGCGCTGGCGAAATTTAGCGGCAACCGTTTTTATTTTATCGCGCCGGACGCACTGGCGATGCCGCAGTACATTCTGGATATGCTGGATGAAAAAGGAATGGCCTGGAGCCTGCATGGGTCTATTGAAGAGGTCATGGCCGACGTCGACATCCTCTATATGACTCGCGTACAGAAAGAGCGTCTCGACCCGTCGGAGTACGCCAATGTGAAGGCGCAGTTTGTTCTGCGCGCCAGCGACCTGAACGGCGCGCGTGAAAATATGAAAGTGCTGCACCCGCTGCCGCGCATTGATGAAATCACCACGGATGTGGATAAAACGCCACACGCCTGGTACTTCCAACAGGCGGGCAACGGTATTTTCGCTCGCCAGGCGTTACTGGCGTTGGTACTGAATAGCGAACTGAGTCTGTAAGGGAGAAAAGCGATGACACACGATAACAAACTGCAGGTTGAAGCCATTAAATGCGGCACCGTGATTGACCATATCCCTGCGCAGGTAGGCTTTAAACTGCTGAGTCTGTTTAAATTGACCGAGACCGATCAGCGAATCACTATCGGTCTGAATCTCCCGTCTGGCGAGATGGGGCGTAAAGACTTAATCAAAATAGAAAACACCTTCCTCACCGATGAGCAGGTTAACCAACTTGCTCTGTACGCGCCGCAGGCCACCGTTAACCGCATCGACAACTACGACGTAGTCGGGAAATCACGCCCCAGCCTGCCAGAGCGTATTAATAATGTGCTGGTTTGCCCGAACAGCAACTGCATCAGCCACGCGGAACCGGTATCCTCCAGCTTTGCAGTGAAAAAACGCGCCAATGATATCGCCCTCAAATGCAAATACTGTGAAAAAGAGTTTTCGCATAATGTGGTGCTGGCCAACTAATGGGGTTGGTTATGAGATCCCGGCTCCCTATAATGAGCGGGGACATTCTATTACCGCTGTAATTCAGGAGAAATCATGAGCAAAACTATTGCGACGGAAAATGCACCAGCAGCAATCGGCCCATACGTACAGGGCGTTGACCTGGGTAGCATGGTAATCACTTCCGGTCAGATCCCGGTCGATCCGAAAACCGGCGCCGTAGCGGAAGACGTATCCGCTCAGGCACGTCAGTCGCTGGAAAACGTTAAAGCTATCGTGGAAGCCGCTGGCCTGAAAGTAGGCGACATTGTGAAAACGACCGTATTCGTGAAAGACCTGAACGATTTCGCGACCGTCAACGCCACCTACGAAGCCTTCTTCACCGAGCACAACGCCACCTTCCCGGCGCGTTCCTGCGTGGAAGTTGCCCGTCTGCCGAAAGACGTGAAAATTGAGATTGAAGCGATCGCTGTTCGTCGCTAAGCGCCGGACGTCATCCCCGCCGGGCGGCGCAAGTTTGCCCGGTTCGGGGCACCAACAGCCATGGAGAGGCGGCAATGGTAAGATCGCGTTTTACCGAGGAACAAATCGCCGATTTTCTGCAACAGTCGAAAAACGGCGTACCGAATAAGGCGTTGTGCGAAGAATATGGATTTAGCAACAGCACGCTCCGTCGCTGGCAGGAGAAGCATGCTGAAAGCGTACGCCAGGAATTAAAACAGATAGAATCTACCGCGAAGATAGTCTTTTTATGCTTCATTGTCGCAGCCATATTGCTTACCCTTATGTTTCCTAAACCCACTGGCGCCTTAGCGATTCCTCCTTACTTAGTTTATTGCGTTAGCTATATTCGCCGCTTTCGTCGCATATCCGCAAAACATATCCGGCGGTGGGATATCTCCTCCTCTCGTTCCGGATTGGGGGCAGAGAACACATTTTACAAACTTAGCTGGACATTCCTCTTTTTTATGCCTGCATATAGCATTCTACAGTTGCTTGAATAAGCCCTGAAATTTAAAGATAAAGCCGATCGCGTAAAACTTGTCGAGCTTTACGGGCATCTGGCCTGGTTAGCGATATCGGGGATTAAGCACGCTGGCGAATCCCCGACGAAAGTGTTTACTGCCAGCCATAACGTCGGCTGTAAAACCCTTTCACTAACTGGGTTAACGTCATATAGCCCGCCAGAATGGCAATCAGCCACGGGAAATAGCTTAACGGCAGCGCCTGCAACTGCAGGTAAGACGCCAGGGGCGAAAACGGCAACGAAACTCCCACCACCATCACCAACAATGTCATCGCCATCAGCGGCCAGGCGGCGCGACTTTGAATAAACGGCAGACGACGGGTACGGATCATATGCACAATCAGCGTTTGCGACAGTAATCCCACCACAAACCAGCCGGACTGGAACAAAGTTTGCGTTTCTGGCGTATTCGCATGAAATACCCACCACATCAGACAAAAGGTCAAAATGTCGAAAATCGAGCTGATCGGACCGAAAAAGACCATAAAGCGCCCCAAATCCGCCGGATTCCAGCGCTGCGGCTTTTGAATTTGTTCTTCATCGACATTATCAAACGGAATCGCCACCTGGGATACATCGTACAGCAGGTTTTGAATCAGCAAGTGCAGCGGCAGCATTGGCAGGAACGGCAAAAAGGCGCTCGCCACCAGTACGCTAAACACGTTACCGAAATTTGAGCTGGCCGTCATCTTGATATATTTCAACATATTAGAAAAAGTACGACGACCTTCAATGACGCCTTCTTCCAGCACCATCAGGCTCTTTTCCAGCAGGATAATATCGGCGGCTTCACGGGCGATGTCCACCGCGCCATCTACCGAGATACCAATATCCGCCGCCCGCAACGCCGGGGCATCGTTAATCCCGTCGCCCATAAAACCGACCACATGCCCCTCGCGTTTGAGCAAAGTGACGATGCGCTCTTTATGCATCGGCGTCAGACGCGCAAACAACGTCGTACGGGCGGCCAGCGCCGCCAGCGCGTCGTCGCTTAACCCTTCAATATCACTGCCAATAACGACATCGCCCGCATCCAGCCCAACTTCATGGCAAACTTTCGCCGCTACCAGCTCGCTGTCGCCGGTGAGAATTTTCACCGTAATTCCGCTTGCCTTCAGCGCTTTCAGCGCCGGCGCGGTGGTCTCTTTCGGCGGATCGAGAAAAGCAATATACCCTTCCAGGATCAGGTCAGATTCATCGATACGCTGGTAATCGCCCCCACGTGCAGGCAGGTATTTGGTCGCGACGGCGACCACGCGTAGCCCCTGACGGTTCAGCGTGTCGGTAACGCGTTTCACCCGGCGCAGCATATTGTCGTCCAGCGGCACAATATCGCCGTTGTGGCGCACCTGAGTACACACATTCAGGATCTCCTGTAACGCGCCTTTGCAGACCAGTTGATGCACGCTCGAATCTTCGGCCACCACCACCGACATCCGGCGACGCTCAAAATCAAACGGAATCTCATCGATTTTCTGCCAGCGTCCGGAGAGCTGACGCGCGGCGGTTTCGTCTACTCCCTCCAGGACCGCCGTATCCAGTAAGTTTTTTAGACCGGTCTGATAATGGCTGTTCAGCCAGGCGCAATGCAGTACATGCTCGCTGGGCTTACCAGAAATATCCGTATGATTCTCCAGCACAATTTTATCCTGCGTCAGAGTGCCGGTTTTATCGGTGCACAGAATATCCATCGCGCCGAAGTTCTGAATCGCATCAAGGTGCTTCACGATAACTTTCTGTTTCGAGAGCTTCACCGCCCCGCGCGCGAGGGTGGAGGTGACGATCATCGGCAACATTTCCGGGGTGAGCCCTACCGCGACCGAAAGCGCAAATAACGCCGCTTCCCACCAGTCACCTTTCGTGTAACCATTAATAATCAGTACTACCGGCGCCATGACCAGCATAAAGCGGATCAGCAACATGCTGACGCGGCTAATTCCTTTCTGGAAAGCGTTCTGCTCGTTATCTTGTTCCGACACGCGCCCCGCCAATTGACCAAACCAGGTGTCGGCGCCGGTCGCCATCACCACGGCCTGCGCCGTTCCGCTCACGACGTTCGTCCCCATAAAGCACAGCGTGTCGCACTCAAGCGGGTTATTTTGCCGGGGCTCACGCGTCGCGGCGACTTTCTCGACCGGCAGAGATTCGCCGGTCAGCGACGCCTGGGCGACAAACAGATCGCGCGCCTGGATAATCCGTAAATCCGCCGGGATCATATCCCCCGCCGCCAGCTTAATAATATCGCCGGGCACCAGTTGATCGATGGGTAATTCCAGCCAGGCGTTTTCGCCATTTTCATTAATAACCCGCAGTACGGTAGCGGTATTACTCACCATCGCTTTTAGCGCGTCCGCTGCTTTCGTCGAGCGCGCTTCCTGCACAAAATTCAGCAGCGTTGAGATACCGACCATCAGGGCGATAACGCCTGCGGCAAACAGATCCTCCGTGGCATAAGAAATGCCGCCAAGAATCGTGAGTAAGATGTTGAAAGGATTGCGATAACATACCCACAGATGCACCCACCACGGCGAGGGTTTCTGTGCCGGAAGGCGGTTTTCGCCATGCTTTTCACGCGCGCGCGTTACCTCGGCGGCGTTTAATCCCTCCGGGTGCGTATCAAAAACGCGCCAGAGAGTCTCCTGCTCCATTGCCGCGACTTTCAGACAGCGTTCGCTCAGCGAAGGCGGGATAGTCGCATTTACCGCGGTCTGCGCCCCGGGCAGCGGATCGCGGTGAACCAGACGATAAGGCAAATGACGATTAAGCCGGGCAAAAAGCTGGCGGGTAATGGTTTTTAGCATAGGTAATCCCTCCGCGCCGAAGTCAGGCGCAGAAAATTCTTCAGGCACGGCAAAGCCTTGCCCGATGAGCAATGTTTAAATAAAAACAGGGACGTTATTGTGTCACTGTCTTACACACCGGTAAGACAGCAGAGGCAGGCTTACCGGAAAAGGAAAATTCTCCATCGCGGGAGAGGGGTGGGTTCAGGGTCCATGTCGCCTCCGGTAAGTAAACGATTTGCGCCGTGGATTATACGCATAAATCCATAAGTTTTGTGGCAATTATGGCGGTATCATACCGTTACGTAATTAAACCAACGATAAACCAGACTTTGCCCATTGCCCTTCGCTTGAGTAAAGTTACTCTTTTTATCACCAATCACCATCAGCGTCACGCCACGGGAAAACAGGATGCAAAACCGGCTCACTATCAAAGACATCGCCCGCCTGAGCGGCGTAGGGAAATCAACCGTTTCCCGCGTGCTTAACAATGAAAGCGGCGTAAGCGAACGTACCCGCGAGCGTGTCGAAGCGGTGATGAATCAACACGGTTTCTTTCCGTCCCGCTCCGCCCGTGCGATGCGGGGACAAAGCGATAAAGTGGTCGCTATTATCGTCACTCGCCTTGATTCGTTGTCTGAAAATCTCGCGGTTCAGACCATGCTGCCTGCGTTTTATGAACAGGGCTACGACCCTATTATGATGGAAAGTCAGTTCTCGCCGACGCTGGTAATGGAACATCTGGGCATGCTCAGACGACGTAACATTGATGGCGTGGTGCTGTTTGGCTTTACCGGCATCACAGAAGAGTTGATCGCCCCCTGGAAAGCCTCGCTGGTGCTACTGGCAAGAGATGCGCAAGGTTTTGCCTCCGTCTGTTACGACGACGAAGGCGCGATTCATATCCTTATGCAGCGGCTGTATGAGCAGGGACACCGCAACATTAGCTTTCTGGGCGTTCCCCATAGCGATATTACCACCGGCAAACGTCGGCATGACGCATACCTGGCGTTTTGCAAAAAACATAAACTTCATCCCGTCGCCGCCCTGCCCGGTCTTGCCATGAAGCAGGGCTATGAGCATACGGCAAGCGTCATCATGCCGGATACCACCGCGTTAGTCTGCGCCACCGATACGCTGGCGTTGGGCGCCAGTAAGTATTTACAGGAGCAACGTATTGAGACGCTGCAACTGGCAAGCGTCGGGAACACGCCGCTGATAAAATTCCTGCACCCGGAGATCGTCACTGTCGATCCTGGCTATGCTGAAGCCGGACGACAGGCGGCTTCGCAGCTGATCGAACAGATCAATGGCCGCTGCGATCCGCGCCGGATCGTCATTCCTTCTACCCTCGCCTGAGTGACTGATTAAACGGAATACCACGAGTAATTTGTGATCGTCGCTGCGTTTCGGGAACGTTCCCATTTTTAAACCAACGTTGAAGAGATACTCTTGCGCCAACCCATAACATACCTCCTCTGCCATGAGGCTTTACGATGAGCAAAGTAAAACAAGCCGATATCGACCGGCTGATTGACCTGGTCGGCGGGCGTGACAACATCGCCACGGTGAGCCACTGCATTACTCGCCTGCGCTTTGTGCTCCACCAGCCCGCGAACGCCAGGCCAAAAGAGATCGAACAATTACCGATGGTTAAAGGCTGTTTCACCAACGCCGGGCAGTTTCAGGTGGTGATCGGCACCGAAGTCGGCGATTACTATAACGCGCTGCTGGAGACCACCGGCAAAGCGTATGCCGATAAAGAGCAGGCCAAAAAAGCCGCTCGCCAGAACATGAAATGGCATGAGCAGTTAATTTCCCACTTCGCGGAGATCTTCTTTCCGCTACTACCGGCGTTGATCAGCGGCGGTTTGATCTTAGGCTTTCGTAACGTGATCGGCGATGTGCCGATGAGCAACGGCCAAACGCTGGCGCAGATGCATCCGGCGCTAAAAACGCTTTATGATTTTTTATGGTTGATCGGCGAAGCGATCTTTTTCTATCTGCCGGTGGGGATCTGCTGGTCGGCGGTGAAAAAAATGGGCGGCACGCCGATTCTTGGTATCGTGCTCGGCGTGACGCTGGTGTCGCCGCAGTTGATGAATGCGTATCTGCTGGGCCAGCAAACGCCGGACGTCTGGAACTTCGGCTTATTTAGCATTGAGAAAGTGGGCTACCAGGCGCAGGTTATCCCGGCGCTACTGGCAGGGCTGGCGCTTGGGTTTATTGAAACGCGGTTGAAACGCATCGTGCCGGATTATCTCTACCTGGTCGTCGTCCCGGTGTGTTCGTTAATACTGGCCGTCTTTCTCGCCCACACCTTTATCGGCCCCTTTGGTCGTATGATCGGCGACGGCGTGGCCTTTGCGGTACGTTATCTGATGACCGGCAGTTTCGCCCCGATAGGCGCGGCGCTGTTCGGCTTCCTGTATGCCCCGCTGGTCATTACCGGCGTCCACCAGACAACGCTCGCTATCGATATGCAGATGATCCAGAGCATGGGCGGTACGCCAGTCTGGCCGCTGATTGCGCTGTCGAATATCGCGCAGGCCTCCGCCGTGGTGGGCATCATCATCTCCAGCCGTAAACACAATGAACGCGAGATCTCCGTTCCTGCCGCCATTTCCGCTTACCTTGGGGTAACCGAACCGGCGATGTACGGTATCAACCTGAAGTATCGTTTTCCGATGCTATGCGCGATGATCGGCTCTGGTCTGGCGGGACTGCTCTGCGGTCTGAACGGCGTCATCGCCAACGGTATCGGCGTGGGCGGCCTGCCGGGCATCCTGTCTATACCGCCGCGCTACTGGCAGGTGTACGGCATGGCGATGGTTATCGCGATCGTTATCCCGGTGATTCTGACCACCTTTATCTATCAGCGTAAGCATCGTCAGGGCACATTACAAATTGTCTAATACTTCTTCGGGGCGCAGTTGCGTCCCAACGCACTTGCAGGAAACAACAATGACTATTCCCCTCTGGTGGCAAAACGGCGTTATTTATCAGATCTACCCAAAAAGTTTTCAGGACACGACCGGCAGCGGCACCGGCGATTTACGCGGCGTCACGCAGCACCTTGACTATCTACAGCGACTCGGCGTGGATGCCATCTGGCTCACGCCGTTTTATATCTCGCCGCAGGTGGATAACGGTTATGACGTCGCAAATTATACGGCCATCGACCCGACCTACGGCACGCTGGATGATTTTGACGAGCTGGTCGCGCAGGCGAAAGCACGCGGTATTCGCATCATCCTGGATATGGTGTTTAACCATACTTCTACCCAGCACGCCTGGTTTCGCGAAGCGCTGAACAAAGAGAGCCCATACCGTCAGTTTTATATCTGGCGCGATGGCACGCCGGATGTCTGCCCGAATAACTGGCAATCCAAATTTGGCGGCAGCGCCTGGCGCTGGCATAGCCAGAGCGAACAATATTATTTACACCTTTTCGCGCCTGAACAGGCCGACCTGAACTGGGAAAACCCCGCCGTGCGCGCCGAGCTGAAAAAGGTCTGCGAATTCTGGGCCGATCGCGGCGTGGATGGCCTGCGTCTGGACGTGGTGAACCTGATCGCCAAAGATCAGGACTTCCCTGACGATCCGACGGGCGACGGACGCCGCTTTTATACCGACGGACCGCGCGCGCATACGTTTTTACGCGAAATGAACCGTGACGTTTTTACACCGCGTAATCTGATGACGGTAGGCGAAATGTCCTCTACCACGCTGGAAAACTGCCAGCAATATGCCGCGCTTAGCGGCGACGAACTCTCGATGACCTTCAATTTTCATCATCTGAAGGTGGATTACCCCAATGGCGAAAAGTGGACGCTGGCAAAACCTGATTATGTGGCGCTGAAAGCGTTGTTCCGCCACTGGCAACAGGGGATGCATAACGTCGCCTGGAACGCGTTATTCTGGTGTAATCACGATCAGCCGCGCATCGTTTCCCGCTTTGGCGACGAGGGTGAATACCGGGTTCCAGCCGCGAAAATGTTGGCGATGGCGCTGCACGGTATGCAAGGGACGCCTTATATCTATCAGGGCGAAGAAATCGGCATGACCAACCCACACTTTACCCGCATCACCGATTATCGCGACGTGGAAAGCCATAACATGTTTGCCGCGCTACGCGCCGCCGGACGCGACCCCGACGAACTACTGGCTATCCTGGCCAGTAAATCCCGCGACAACAGCCGCACGCCGATGCAGTGGGACCACGGTAAAAACGCCGGTTTCACCCAGGGCGAGCCGTGGATAAGCCTGTGCGATAACTATACGGAGGTTAACGTCGCGGCGGCATTACGCGATAAAAACTCAGTGTTTTACACCTATCAAAAGCTGATTGCGCTACGTAAAACCCAGCCTGTACTGATCTGGGGCGATTACCAGGATCTCCTCCCGGATAGCCCATCAGTATGGTGTTATCGCCGCCAGTGGCAGGGGCAAACCCTGCTGGTCGTCGCCAATCTGAGCGACCAGTGTCAGGAGTGGCATCCGCCGCATATCAAAGGACAGTGGCAGGCGCTACTGCACAATTATGGCGAGGTCGCCAGCCAGCCAGCGGCGATGACGCTCCGCCCATTTGAAGCCATCTGGTGGTTACAACGCTAACGCGACGTCCTTATACGGATAAACGCCACAGGCCTATTGACACGGGCTGTGGCGTTGCTCCAGGTTACTGTCTGTTTTTGTTGAATAATTAATCAGATTTTTCTTGCTATCTTTTACAAACGCTACAGCGCCCGCCATCTGTACGCTCTGATTTTTACCTTGTTCTACATCAATAAAATTGCAAACATCCTTGATGCAAATCACTACATATAGACTTTAAAATGCACGCCGCCCCAATATGTTGTATTAATTGACTACAATTGCTACAACACCCGTTCACTCGACACAAGGTGAATTGTGGATAACCTGGGTCAGGATTGCGGGAAGTCATTGGAAAAGAGATGAATAAACCCTGTTATGGCTTCCCCGGCCTCTGTGGATAACCTGTTCTTACAAATATGGAGTGATCATGACACCGCATGTGATGAAACGAGATGGCTGTAAAGTGCCATTCAAATCAGAGCGCATTAAGGAAGCCATTCTACGTGCAGCTAAAGCAGCGGGAGTCGATGACGCAGATTACTGTGCCACCGTCGCAGAAGTCGTTAGCAGCCAAATGAACGCGCGCAGTCAGGTGGATATTAACGAGATCCAAACTGCGGTTGAAAACCAACTGATGTCCGGCCCGTACAAACAGCTTGCCCGCGCCTACATCGAATACCGTCACGATCGCGACATTCAGCGTGAAAAGCGTGGTCGTCTGAACCAGGAAATTCGCGGCCTGGTAGAGCAAACTAACTCCGCGTTGCTCAATGAAAACGCCAACAAAGACAGTAAAGTCATTCCCACCCAGCGCGATTTGCTGGCCGGGATTGTCGCCAAACACTATGCCCGCCAGCACCTGTTGCCGCGTGACGTAGTACAAGCGCATGAGCGCGGCGATATCCACTATCACGATCTCGACTACTCGCCGTTCTTCCCGATGTTCAACTGTATGCTGATCGACCTGAAAGGCATGTTGACCCAGGGCTTTAAGATGGGTAACGCCGAGATCGAACCGCCAAAATCTATCTCTACCGCCACTGCCGTTACCGCGCAGATTATCGCTCAGGTCGCCAGCCATATTTATGGCGGCACCACCATTAACCGGATTGATGAAGTGTTGGCACCGTTTGTCACCGAAAGCTATAACAAGCACCGCAAAACCGCCGATGAGTGGCAGATCCCGGATGCCGAAGGATATGCGCGTTCTCGCACCGAAAAAGAGTGCTACGACGCCTTCCAGTCGCTGGAGTACGAAGTTAACACGCTGCACACCGCTAACGGCCAGACGCCTTTCGTGACCTTTGGTTTTGGCCTCGGCACCAGTTGGGAGTCGCGTCTGATCCAGGCGTCTATTTTACGTAACCGTATCGCCGGTCTGGGTAAAAATCGCAAAACCGCCGTGTTCCCGAAACTGGTCTTCGCTATCCGCGACGGTTTGAACCACAAGTTTGGCGATCCGAACTACGACATTAAACAACTGGCGCTGGAGTGCGCGAGCAAGCGCATGTATCCGGACATCCTCAACTACGATCAGGTGGTCAAAGTCACCGGTTCGTTCAAAACGCCAATGGGCTGCCGCAGCTTCCTCGGCGTGTGGGAGAACGAAAACGGCGAGCAGATCCACGACGGGCGTAACAACCTGGGCGTGATTAGCCTTAACCTGCCGCGCATCGCGCTGGAAGCAAAAGGCGACGAAACCGCATTCTGGAAACTGCTGGATGAACGTCTGGCGCTGGCGCGGAAGGCGCTGATGACCCGTATCGCCCGCCTTGAAGGCGTGAAAGCCCGTGTCGCGCCTATCCTGTATATGGAAGGCGCCTGCGGCGTGCGGCTGAAAGCGGACGACGACGTGTCTGAAATCTTTAAAAATGGTCGTGCGTCCATCTCTCTGGGCTACATTGGTATCCATGAAACCATTAACGCGCTGTTCGGCGGCGAGCACCTGTACGACAGCGAGCAGCTGCGCGCCAAAGGTATCGCCATTGTGGAACGTCTGCGTCAGGCCGTGGATCAGTGGAAAGAAGAGACCGGCTACGGCTTTAGTCTGTACAGCACGCCAAGTGAAAACCTCTGTGACCGCTTCTGCCGTCTGGATACCGCCGAGTTCGGCGTGGTGCCGGGCGTAACCGATAAAGGTTACTACACCAACAGCTTCCACCTCGACGTGGAGAAGAAGGTCAACCCGTACGACAAAATCGATTTCGAAGCACCGTATCCGCCGCTGGCGAACGGGGGTTTCATTTGCTACGGCGAATACCCGAACATTCAGCACAACCTGAAGGCGCTGGAAGATGTCTGGGATTACAGCTATCAGCATGTACCGTATTACGGCACCAACACGCCGATCGATGAATGCTACGAGTGCGGCTTTACCGGCGAGTTCGAATGTACCAGTAAAGGTTTCACCTGCCCGAAATGCGGCAACCACGACGCCGCCCGCGTCTCGGTCACCCGCCGCGTGTGCGGTTATTTAGGCAGCCCGGACGCGCGTCCGTTTAACGCCGGTAAGCAGGAAGAAGTGAAGCGCCGCGTGAAGCATTTAGGCAATGGGCAGATAGGTTAATTCTCCGTTTGCAATGCGTAAATGCCGGATGGCGGTGTAAACACCTTATCCGGCCTACAACCGCTGGCTATAGTTCCAATTTCATGAGTTTCCTCTAAGCAGTTGGTGTTGTAGCAAGGCGGCAAACGAACGAATCCCAGGAAGCTTACATAAGTAAGTGACCTGGGTAAGTGAGAGCGGCCAACGCCGCTACAGCGCCAAATGCAACGAGGAAACATGAACTTTCACCAATACTACCCCGTCGATATCGTTAACGGCCCCGGCACCCGCTGCACCCTGTTTGTGTCAGGGTGCGTGCATGAATGCCCTGGCTGCTATAACAAAAGCACCTGGCGGCTGAACTCCGGCCAGCCGTTTACCAAAGAGATGGAAGATAAGATCATTGCCGATCTGAACGACACGCGCATTCACCGTCAGGGGATCTCGCTGTCGGGCGGCGATCCGCTGCATCCGCAAAACGTACCGGATATTCTGACACTGGTACAACGTATCCACGCGGAGTGCCCCGGGAAAGATATCTGGGTGTGGACCGGCTACAAGCTCGATGAACTCAACGCCGCACAGATGCAGGTGGTCGATCTCATCAACGTGCTGGTCGATGGCAAATTTGTGCAGGATCTGAAAGACCCGGCGCTTATCTGGCGCGGTAGCAGCAACCAGGTAGTGCATCATTTGCGTTGATCGCTAAAGCCGTTTGTTTGCATCGTGATAGACGGCTGAATGTTCTCGCTTGCCGACCGCAACAACAAACACAATCACAACGTCATCCCGAACCTGGTACACCAGACGATAACCGGACGATTTAAGCTTAATTTTATAGCAGTCAGGAAGACCGTTTAAACGGGCAGAGTCGATTCTGGGGTTCAATAGCACATCAGCCAACTTTTTCTTAAGCTGAGCCTTCACCGTATCGCCCAGCTTATGCCACTCTTTTAAGGCCCTCGGGTCGAATTCCAGTTCATAAGTCATCCAGACTAACCTTGATTCCCTTTTGCGGACTAGACAGCCTCTCCCGAACTGTCTGAATCAGTGCATCTTCACTGTCGCTAAGAGTGACGGTTTTCACTGGCATGCGCCCCGTTTCCGCGACGTACTGGAACAGTAATCGCACGGCTTCCGTTGGAGTAATGTTCAGTTTTTCCAGCACGGCATAAGCCTCATTTTTGAGTTTGTCATCCAGACGGACGTTCAGCGTGGCCATTATGCCTCCAGTAAAATCGAATGTGTAATGCAGTTTAGCATTACATTCGCATTACATCGAATTCTGGATAACGCCTCTCAAAAACGACTCACGCACTCCATCGCGACCGTTTTAAATTGCGTAAAATTCAGACATGCGCAGAGGCGCGTCATGGCGCGTTCACGCAGGAAAGTGACGAAAATATCGTAGATGGCCATCGCCTCTTCATATTCACTTTTGCTGATGGCGAGTAAAAAAATAACGTGCGCCGTTTCGTCACCCCAGACAATCCCCTGTGGCGCGAGCACCGTATAAACCACCGTTTTCTTCGCCAGCAGCCCCAGCGCGTGTGGCAAGGCAATCCCGTCGCCTAATAACGTACTGACGATAGCTTCACGTTCAATAACCGAATCGAGAAACGCCGCATCAACAAAGCCTTCCTCGTGCAACTGATCGCACAGCGTTTTAAACAGCGTCTGTTGATCTATTTCCCCTTCCACAATGCGAAAATGCGAGGCATCGAAATATTTATCCAGCATCCACGGACGGGTTCTGTCCACCAGCACCAGCTTACCGATCTGCTCCAATTGATAGTCGGTAGGAAAGGGCGCGATCATGATGACCGGTTTATCTTTTTCGCCGATCCGCGCCGTGGAAATCACAAAATCCTCCACAATACTGTCCCGCGCCTCATAGTCGCGTAGCGTCAAAGTGCGGGCTATCTCAATCTGCGGGTATTTCCGCGCCAGTATCGCTTCAATCATCCGCACCATCGCATTACCAGCATCACACACCAGCAGTACCTGCGGCTGCCGCTGGTAGCCAATGTTGTAACTACGTTCCAGCCCAACGCCAATATGCAGCACCAGAAAACCGATTTCGTTTTCGCTAATGGTATACGGCGTGTATTTTCCCCAACTCGATATCGCCGCCAACGTCATATCCCACGCCATCGGATAGTGCTGCTTAATATTTTCCAGTAGTGGGTTGGGGATCATGATCTGGTAGCGCACGCGGGTGATCATCGTTTTGATGTGGGTCAGCAAGTCCGCGTGAAGCTGTTTATCATTCAACAGGTTATAGTTGTACTGGGTATTAATAAAATTGAGGATATAGCGCACCAGCGCCTCTTCATCATCGGCATTAATGGCGCTGGGGGCAATCTCCTGTACCTGGCGGGCGGCAATATGCACCTTCAGCCAGCTTACTTCCGGCTCCGACAGCGGCTTGTCGGCCAGCTGTTGTAGTAGCTCCGCAATCTCATGCGCCGCATGGCGCACCTTTTCATCGACCTCCTCCGCCACGCATTCCGATAACGGATACCCCTCGCGAATACGCCGTACCGACACCGCGCAGTATAAACGCAGAAACAGCTCGCCCTCATCGGTCAGGCGGATTTGACAATGAGAGAAAATATCCGGCAAAAGAGACTGCAGCCGTTGAGACACCTCGGTGTTCAGCGTGGTACTAACAATTAACGGATGGGAGGGCTCCTGCTGCGCCAGCGTCCATAAAAGGTCGGTCAGACAGGCGCGAATCGCCATCTCTCCGCCAAACAGTTTCATGCCATGACGCGGACGCGTTTCCAGCGTCAGATGATAACGCAGCAAATGCTCGCGCACGTCCGCCATATCGTTCTGCAACGTCGCACGGCTGACAAACCATTCATCTGCTAAATCCTCCAGCTTCAGCGAGAAAGCGGAGGTTAAAAAACGCGCCAGCAAATAGTGTATCCGCTCCTGGCTGGTGCGCGGACCGCGCGCCAGCGTGGGAGATTGCTGCGTTTGCAGGGATTGATAACGTGCCGGATCATCAATTTTGAGCTGATACCCATTGCCGCGGCTGAGAGTAAATTGCGCGCCATGCGGCGTCAGCAACATGTTCAGCGCGGCGATATCCGCCCGAACAGTACGCGTGGAGACCGACAACCGCTGCGCCAGCTCGTCCTGCGGCAGCGTCTCGTTTTGCAGCATCGCAAATAGCTGCGCTAAACGTTGGTTGGGGAATCGCACGTCTCTCTCCTCATGATTAGCCGACACGCGACCGGACGATAGCGAGTAACTGACGCACATCGTCCGCACGGGTGTTGCCGCTCACCTTATCAATAATCGAACTATAAATGTGAGGAATGATTTTGCTTACACCTGCATCAAGGGCGATGTGCAGAATCTCGGCGAAGTTTTCCAGATCGATACCGCCCGTCGGTTCCAGCCAGAAATCATGGCGGGCGCAGGCGTCAGCCACCGCTTTATACTCGTCGCGACAGGTGAGTCCTCCCATCGGAAAGTATTTAACGGAGCTGCCGCCCATATCTTTGAGTAGCGCAATCGCCGTTTCTATGGGTACGATGCCGTCCGGCGCGCGGCTGCTTAGCGGGCCGGTGGAAATTTTCACCAGTCCCGGCGTGCCGGTCGGCGAGACAAGACCGTTCACCACCGTCTCATTTTGCCCCAGCAGCGCCCGGCTGGTCCCGACGCCGGTAAACACCTGGTTGACATGCTGCGGCTGTACCTGACGCGAGATTTCGCTCACCATCGCCGACTGGTTAGGATCGCCTGCCCCCAGTCCGACGGAGAGCGCATTGTCGATAAGCGCCGCATATTCACGCATATCCGCGACTGCGCTTGCCACATCCGGATAGTTTTTGGAGAGCACGCCAACCAGCACATGACCTTCCGCCGCCGCGTAGATTTCCCGGGCGTTATCTTTCGAACCGGCCAGTACGTTCAGGCAAACGCGATCGCGGTAAAAGTTAGGGGTCAGTTTCATGCTTGTTTCTCCTGATTAATCACCTCGCCAATACGACGCGCCACAATCGCTAACTGCGCGCGATCGACGCTGCGGACATCCGCTTCAATAATTCCTTCGTTGGCTTTGTATCCGCGAAAGTAAATCGCGTATTCCCCTTGCTTCAGCGCGTCGACCAGTTCGCCTGTGGCGATGCCGGTAACGGCTTCATCAAACTTAATTTCCGTGCGCGCGATGTCGCGTCCGGCGCTGTCCCACACCACACGGGCGCTGACGCCGTTAAACGTGTTCAACGTGTCGATAAAGGGCGCCATTTTTTCTACCATCTCCGCGCCGCTCTCTTTTTGCGCCCGCAGGTACAATTCAATGGCGCAGGTCAGGCCAATAATTCCTTCTTTGCCGACCTTCATCGCCCGGCCAATGCCCGCTGACTGACGTTTTACCCACTCAACATACTGCGTTTTACCAATCACTAGCCCGCTGGTCGGCCCTTCAATCGCTTTCGCGCCGCTATAGATAACGAGATCTGCGCCCACGCGGTAGTAGCACTGCAAATCTTCTTCCGCCGCCGCGTCCACAATCAGCGGGAGATTATGCGTGCGTGCCACTACCGCAGCCTGCTCCACACTAAGCATACTTTTCTGTACGCAGTGGTGAGATTTGATATAGAGAATAGCCGCCGTGCGCGGCGTAATGGCCGCCGCCAACTGCGCGGCGGAACATTCGTTGGCGTAACCGGCTTCCACCAGTTTGCCGCCGCCCAGCGCCACCATCGTTCCCACCGGCGCGCCAAAGTTGACGTTGTGGCCCTTTGGCAGGACGATTTCGTTATTTTCAATCGGTGTAACGTGCAGGTTTTCCAGCAGCCAGTCGCTGTCCTGCACCAGTACCGCGGCAACCGACTGGGCAAGGCCCGCACTGGCGCAGGAGACTACCGTCGCCCCTTCCACCTCCAGCAATTTCGCAATGTACTCGCCAGTTTTATTCACCAGATCTTTCATCTCGAAATACTGATTCATTCCGGCCATCGCCGCGTCTATCACTTCCGGGCGCGGCGTGGAGACGCCGAGCGCCGTCATACGTCCGGAGGCATTAATCACCTGTTTTAATTGATACTTCTCAAAAATCGAAGGCATGTTCCGCGCTCCCTTGTTCGGTCATATAGCCCTTGCCTGCGCGTATCGCGGCAAGCGGCGTCAGCAATTCTTCAGCCTGTAAGCTGTCGTTTTCCGCGTCTACCAACACGGCGGGCTGGCGTTTAAGCGTAAAGAGGGTCAGGTCGGCATCCAGACCTGGCTGAAGACGCCCTTTGGTTTTCAGATTCAGGCTATCGGCGGCATTGGCCGTCACGCACGCAATGACCTGCGGCAGCGACATGCCGATGGCGAGGAATTTCGACATCACATTAGCCAGCGAATGCACCGGGCCATTGATGCGGTTACGGCAGTAGATATCGGAACTGATGGTATGCGGTAAAATCCCCAGGCTAATGGCGCGTTTCGCCACCGCAAAGCTCAGGCTGGCGGTACCATGCCCGACGTCCAGACGCACGCCGCGCGCCAGCGCTCGTGTCACCGAGGCGCGCAGCTCGCCTTCCGGCGTCAGAATACGGTTCGGCTTACCGTTGTAACAGTGGGTAATGATATCGCCCGCCGTCAGACGCTCCGCGATTTCGTCCAGATCCGGCGGGTTATTGCCAATATGCACCATCAACGGCAGGTTGCCGTTTTCTTGCTGCATGGCTTTAGCGCGTTCCAGCGGCGTGATGCCGTTAACGCCTACCACGCTGCTGCTCATCCGCGCCTTGAGGCCGACGATAAAATCCGGGTGGCGTTTTACCGCCTGTCGGACCGCATCGGCGTCAATATTGGCCATGTTAGCCAGTTCATTCTGAGCTATCAGCCCGACGCGGGAAATATTCAATAGCGCATAAACGTCGGTGGTCGCCTGACGGGTCAGGGTGTAAAAATCGTCAATATCATCTGCGCCAGTGCTGCCGGCATCAATCACCGTCGTCACCCCCGTCGCGATGCCGATACTATCCGGCTCATCGAAATAAATCGGCGATTTTGGGTAGCAGTGAACGTGCGAATCAATCCAACCCGCACTAACGTAACACTCGCCGCGCAGGTCAATGGTTTTCACCGCCGGGCCATCAACGTCACCCAACGCCGCGATTTTGCCATCTTGCAGGGCAATATTAGTCAGCGTGTCATCGACCAGACACGCATGGCGCAGGAGTAAATCAAACATCGTTCTCTCCTTTGCCGGATGGCGGCGCAACCGCCTTATCCGGCCTACAAATCAACAGTTAGCTAATCGCAATCGGGAAGATGGAACCGAGGATCATCGCGCCTAAAATCGCGCCGCCGGTAATCGGCTTCTGCCAGATATAAAACAGCAGCGCGCCCACCAGAGAGCCCAGACCAATAGGAATCGATGCCGTCATGGCGCTGAGGATAATCAACGGCCCCAGAAAACGGCCTGAAGTGTTACCAGCCCCCATCATGACGTCCGCCCCGTACGTGGAGTCGCTCTGATTAATGGTGAACTTACGCGCCAGAATAATGATGTAGCCAATCGCCAGGCCAATCACCAGACCGGTTATCAGCGAAGCGATAAAGTTCGCCACCGGGAAGACAAAGCCAGCCCCCAGCAGTAACGCCGGAACCCCTAAGCCCACGCCAGTCTGAATTGCCCCGCCGATATCCAGAATCCCGACCAGCGAACCTTCGATAATGCGGGCAAATAAAAAGCTGGCGCCGAAAGCGGCGACCGCGCCGTAGACGCCGGTATCCATCCCCGCTTTCAACATCGCCACAAAAGCGACTTCGTTAAATGCGCCGATACCGTACAGATAGTACATATGCGTCCCGGCGAAAACGCCGGAGGAGAGCAGGCCAACAAAGATCGGGAACGACCAGTCGGCATACCAAAAACCTTTATTCTCTTCCATTGTGGCCTCCGTTATTTGCCGCTGAGCGAGTTGTGGATCAGTTCAAGCCAGTTCGGTACCGTCATGTTGAAAGACTCGATCATTTTCATGTCGAAGCCGCGGAAGAAGCCGCTCAACACAAACAGCAAAACGATGGCGACCATCATCACTTTGGTGACATGGTTCCAGCCGCTCTCTTCTACGCCTTTACCGATCAAAATACCCAGCACCAGCCCCGGTACGGCGTTCCCCATGATGAGCTGCGCCGCGCCGCCGAAAACGGTGGCCCAGAAGCCCGATTTTTTACCAGCGTCGATCGCCGCTAACCAGAAGATCACAGGCATGACGATGTTGACCAGCAGGTTTGCCGCCGGTACCAGCACCTTAACCGCCGTCACCTGTAGCGCCTCTGGCACGGATGAGGCGGTCAGGTTAAGGAACGTTACGACAATCATGCCGATGACGGCGCAGGCGATCGCCATTTTTTTCGGGTCGTGCAGCGTCTCGCCGACGTTACGGTTTTTGATCATTAGCGCCGCCGCGCCCCAGTTAGGGATGATGCGGTGATCGACATCCTGGGTGAACGATCCGGCCGCCACAGACGAGGCCCAGGCGTTAAAGAAGAAACCCAGTCCAAAGGAGAAGTGAGATGCCGGGTCGCCTTCACAAGAGTTGAGTTCGCCCAACGTACGGAACGCGCCCATCCCCTGTGTGGTTGGCGCGTGAAACATGCGTGCAGCCCCAGCGCCCACCCCTACGCCGACCAGCGCGCCGATAATGAGCGATTTAATTAGTATTATCAGGAACATAACTATGCCTTTTTAATAAAAATCAGCGTTTCGCGACGAAATCCACCCTGTCGAGATTGATGGCGGTCACGTTGACGGTCACATCCAGCTCCACGCTGTAAGTGCGTCGTTCCCGGCGCAAAAAGAAAAACAGAAAGGCCTCTTTACGCACCGACTCATGCGCCTGAACAATCCGCACATCCTGTGGCTCAATACGCAGTAAGATATACGGCGACTCTCTCATCACCGCCGACTGAACATGGTTCAGCGCATCGGCAAAGGCGCGTGCTTTGGCGTCGCCCTTGCCTTTTACTCTCACCGTGGTGGTGAATTGCTCTTTCATCATCAGGCGCCGTATTTCTTTTGCCACGCCTGCACCAGGCGCTCGCCGAGCTCTTCTTTATCCATAAAGCCGAAACCCAACACGTTGCAGCCTTCATTAATAGCGGTGACGCCTTCATCCACTGACCGCATTCCATATTTGGCTTTGTAGCCATGCTTGTTTTGCGCGGTGATAGCGCCCGCGCCGCCGCTGCCGCAAAATGAAATGCCGAAGGTGGCGTTTTCCGCTTTCATCACATCGCCCAGCTTCATGTCTGCCGCGACGCCCGGTACGACGACCGCGCGACCGCCCGCTTTTTCCACGCCTGCCGCCACTTTCTGGCCTTTACCCAGGCGATCGCCAATCACGACGGTAATCTGTTCCATTTTTTGCTCCTTAGAGGTTGTCTTTCGCGACTTCAAAATGTACCGATAATAGCCAGGCTTCTTCGTCAGGAAGGTTGCCAAACGCCGCCACGATTTCGCGGGCGAGCGCCATTGATTCGGCTGAGATTTCATCAAACAAGCTGGCATCGACTTCCGGTAAAGGCTCGCCGGTAATTGACCGGTGCGCCATCGCGCGAACGTGCGAGGTCAGCATTTGCGTCTGTACCGCATTGGGGACAATGTGATGCCGCCCCAGCAGGCCATCCACCTGCGTTAACACCTGTTCAGCCAGTTCGTTAATTCGCTCACCGGCATCGTGTTTTACTGCTCCGTTATCCACGCGTCTCACCCCGTTAATGGCAATGAGATAAAACTAGCGGCAAGGGTTAAAAGTTTGTAGCGAGTTATTTTCCACCTCGAAGTGGAAACGCGAGTGGGATAGGTGATCTGCGCCACAGAAAAGGCGGCATTAATGAATTATCGCCGGGAAAGTGTGAGATCTATCGCGGCATAAAGAGGAAATGGCGAAACAATGACGTTGTCGTATAAAGTGAGAAAGTGTGATGGGTATTACATTTTGCCGGATGGCGACCTGCGGATAAAGCGAAGCCGCCATCCCACAAAAATTAACGATACTTCTTATGATACGTATTGCGGGTGGTTTTTAGCGCTTCCGCCGCCGCTTTCGCTTCTTTAACGTTACCTTCGTTCGCCAGCTTCAGCGCGCCATCAATTTGGCCGACCAGAATGTCAAAACCGTGACGAAAATCCTTCATTTCCGGGCTATCCGGCGCTTTATCTTCCAGCTTTGGCGGCGTAGTTTTTTGAGCATCCAGCGCGGCCGCGCGCATTTTGGTTAATGCCGCTTTCAGTTCAGGGGCACTATCCGTTTTCTCAACAACTTTCAGGTTATCATTGAGAATATCCATATTATCTTCAAGATCGGCAGCAAAAACAGCCGAACCGAATACCAGCGATGACACAGCAAGAATAGCTAACAGGCTTTTACGCATTGCTCACTTCCTTTTTTATTATTAACGATAAGTGTAATACCCTGAATAATTCAAGTTGCAGGCAGCCAACGCGCCTGCAGCCTGAAGTATGACGGGTATTATTGTCCGGCGATTTTCATCTCCGGTAACAATACCGAACCACACTGTATATTACTGCGCGTTTCAATATCATCACCCACAGTGACAATATTACGCCACATCTCTTTTAAATTACCGGCAATGGTAATTTCACTTACCGGGTACTGGATTTCACCATTTTCAACCCAGAATCCCGCAGCGCCGCGGGAGTAGTCGCCGGTAATACCGCTGACGCCCTGGCCCATCAGTTCCGTCACCACCAGGCCGGTGCCCATCTCTTTCAGTAACTGCTCAAAGTTCAGCCCCTGCCCGGCGATACGCCAGTTATGAATGCCGCCAGCATGACCGGTACTTTTCAGCCCCAGTTTGCGGGCGGAATAGTTGGTCAGCAACCATTGCGTCAGTACGCCATCCTTCACAATGTCCCGGCGCTCTGTACGCACGCCTTCGCTGTCGAACGGTGAAGACGCCAGCCCTTTTAGCAGATGCGGGTGTTCTTCGATGGTTAACCATTCCGGCAGAATTTGTTTGCCCAGCGAGTCGAGCAGAAAAGTGGATTTACGGTATACCGCGCCGCCGGCAATCGCCCCGACCAGATGACCAAATAGCCCTGTCGCCACTTCATTGGCGAAAATGACCGGCGCTTTCATGGTGGAGAGCTTGCGCGGCGACAGGCGGGATAAGGTGCGGCGCGCGCACTCGGTCCCGACCCATTCCGGCGCTTGCAGATCCGCCATTGCCCGACCGATGGTGTAAGCGTAATCACGCTCCATATCGCCGTTCTCTTCGGCGATGACGCAGCTTGAGAGCGAATGGCGCGTGGAGCAATAGCCCTGCAACATGCCGTGGCTGTTGCCGAACACTTTAATGCCGTAATGGCTGTTAAAGCTACCGCCTTCGGTATTGGTGATGCGTTTATCCGCCTTTAGAGAAGCCTGCTCCGCACGCGCGGCCAGTTCAATGGCTTCGTCTGGCGTAACCTCTGCCGGGTGGAACAAGTCCAGATCCGGCGCGTCAAACGCCAGCAGTTCTTTGTCCGCCACGCCTGCGCACGGGTCCGGCGACGTGTAACGCGCGATATCCAGCGCGGCCTGCACGGTACGGGCAATCGCCTGCGGGCTTAAATCCGTCGAAGAGGCGCTGCCTTTGCGGTTCTGGTGATACACCGTAATGCCCAGCGCGCCGTCGCTATTAAATTCGACATTCTCTACTTCACCATAACGGGTGCTGACGCTAATGCCGGTGGTCTTGCTGACGGCGACTTCCGCCCCATCCGATTTGCCTGAGGCTAACTCCAGCGCTGTCGAAACTGCTTCTTCCAGAATCTTACGCTGCGCTTCAACTTGTGAGATTACTTTCATTGCAAATGCCATAATGTAGAGAGAGTTTCTCTGAAGTCTAACAGAGAACCGTTTTTCAGTGCGCATCTTAACTGGTAACATTAGCCTCTTTTTTTAAGGAGCCTGACATGACAAAGCAGCCCGAAGACTGGCTCGACGACGTTCCCGGTGATGACATCGAAGACGAAGACGATGAAATTATCTGGGTCAGTAAAAGTGAAATTAAACGCGATGCCGAGGAATTAAAACGCCTGGGCGCGGAACTGGTGGATCTGGGGAAAAACGCGCTGGATAAGATCCCGCTGGACGCCGATCTGCGCGACGCCATTGAACTGGCCCAGCGTATCAAAATGGAAGGACGCCGCCGCCAGTTGCAGCTTATCGGAAAAATGCTGCGCCAACGCGACGTTGAACCTATTCGCCAGGCGCTGGACAAGCTGAAGAACCGCCATAATCAGCAGGTGGTGCTGTTTCACAAGCTTGAGCATCTGCGCGATCGTCTGATCGTCGAAGGCGATGACGCGGTAGCCGAAGTACTGACCCTGTGGCCGCACGCCGATCGTCAACAGCTTCGTTCATTGATCCGCAATGCGAAGAAAGAGAAAGAAGGCAACAAACCGCCGAAATCAGCGCGTCAGATCTTCCAGTATCTGCGCGAGCTGGCGGAAAACGAAGGGTAATTGCCGCAAATGACCGCGCCAGCCTGTGGCGCGGTACAGGCAAATCCACCCGTTTTTAACGTCCGAGTAGCTCCCGCTCGATCCGCTCGCGCGTTTCCACCGCCTGAACACTCATTTTTTCAGGATAACCAAACAGCGACGTGGTGATAATTGCCTCACCGCCCACCTTAAACGTGCGATTTGCAAAATCCATTTCACGCAGCGCCTGGAATAGCGCGTCAAAATCGACCTCACCTTCTCCCAGCCCGATGTGCTGATGAATCGTCGCATTCACGCCAGGCGGGTTCATGATATAGCGGCAGGGAAGCGTGTGGTTGTGCGTATCGGCCAGCAGAACATGCGAAAGATCGGCCCCGGCATAGTTCAGCATCCTTGCGACGTCTCCCTGCCCTTTATCGTAAAAGAAGCCATGCGGTGCGCTGTACAGATAGGTCACGTTATCACTACGCAAAGACTGCACCATGTCGACCGTCTCATCGTTCAGTTCACAGAAATCCCAGGGGTGAGACTGAATTTCGATTCGAATTCCCTCTCGTTCCACGATCGGCAGCAGTTCCTCCATGGAGCGATACCACATCTCTTCACAAATCTCCGGCTCATCCGGCGTCCCGGAAAGCTCGGTATTAATCACCTGTACGCCCATATCAACGGCAATCTCAATCATCCGCTTCCAGTTGGTTACCGCGGCGCGCCGACGCTCTTCATCGGGGCCGGACCAACGATAAACCACAATAAATGACGAGATTTCCACACCGTAGTTCTGCAAGGCGCGTTTATATTTCTGTATGGTATCGCGACCAGCTTTAGGGTGTTTATAAAACGGATTAATACGCGGGTGCGGCGACTGCTCAATATATTTATACCCCCACTCGGAAACCTGCCGTACCATTTGGGTAATGGGTAAATGTTTAATAACATCGACATCAAAAGCAATTTTCATTGTAAATACCACGCTGCGGAAACTGAAAACGGTCACCTGGAAATTAGCTGTATCATTGCAACAGCAATGACACGCTGCGATTAATTTGTTCCTCTATTTCCGCCTCACTCCAGGAAGCCAACTGGGAAGAAAAAGGTTCAAAAGCGTAAATACCGCGATATCCCATATTTTCCAGACGCTGCACCTGCTGGTAATTCTGCATTACATCCTTTTCACTCAGCATAATACGCTGCTCATCAGCCAATGCTTCCGTTGGTCGGGTGTCTTCCACACCGGACAAATGCACCAACCCGATAGCAGAAATATCAATGCGCGACGCAAACTCCTTTTCGGCCTCTTCGTACAGATGATGATGGAAGGTATCCAGCAAAACCTTAAAGGGGGAACCTGCTTCCCGGATCAGTTGCTGAGCCCAGACAGCAGAACGCAGCGAACTTACGCGGAATCCCAAAGGCTCAACCAGCCCCTGAATATCATACCGGGCAAAGAGATCGCTCAGTCGTTTTATTGCCTCAACCGTAACCTCCGGCGGCACAATCGTTCCATCATTCAGCGGACAAAGAACTAATGCCCGCGCGCCGACTCCCTGTGCGTCTCGTAATAATCCTTCCGTTTTTTTTACTACCTCCTCGGTCAGTTGGTTGAAGGGATAGACCGCATTAATTGTGACAATTTCAAGTCCATACTTTTCTGCCAGGTTACGCACCTGATTATAATTCAAGTCATCAGTAACGCTGCCGCTTGGCATATCATTACGCAATTCCACTTTATTAAACTCAAGACGTTTAACCAGTCGAAAGAATGCTTCTATGCTTAGACCCGGTGCAATTTTCCGGTTAATACAAAACCGTGTTTTCTCGATATTCATTATTTTCTCCCTGAACGTATATGAGTGGGTAAATAACCGTAATCCGTTAGTACAATTTAACGTAGGGTGAAAAAACCGGCTTTATCAATCTTGATAAAAACCGGTTTAATTTAGTGATGAACATCACAGGCTATAAGGGATTTTTGAAGAATATTTGAAACTATTTCTCGCCAGGCACTTTAAGAAACTGCACCAGGATGCCGCTGAATAAATAGAGCCCCGCCATAGTATACATCACCACGCCGGTGCCGAATCCTGCCAGAACGGAGACCAGCGCTGGCCCAACGAAATTCCCCAGGCCGGAACCAAAGTTCACGGCCGAGTTCGCCGCCCCCTTCTTATCCGGCGCCATCATCGGCACCAGCGGCGTCATTGGCACAAAGCCAGCCAGCCCGGCTCCCCACAAACACATCGCCAGCATAAAGGCGACATAGTTATGCCCCCATATCATCGGCACCCAGTAAACAATCAGCGTAGCGACACCGGTCAGGATGCTGCCAAAAATCTGGATGGTTCGGCGAAAACCAATTTTATCGCCCATCCAGCCAAAGATAATGTTGAAGACCTGGTTAGAGATAAAGGTAATCCCCCAAATACTCGCCCATTCCTCAAGCGTAAAGTGCTTATCCAGCAGAAACAGAGGTAATACGACAACAAAACCATAGGTGCCAAGACCGTTAATAGTTTTGACAATCACCGCCAGACCGATCCGTGGCCGTTCATACATAATGGAGATACCCGCAGATAACTCTTTGAAGACCGGCGTCGTTCGCGGTTTCAGAATGAATTCATTGCGTTCCAGCACCAGCATGAAGAGAACCCCCAGCAGCGCAACGCCCATCCCGGCCCACATCACGTTGATATGCCCCAACGCAGGAATTAACGACGCCGCCACCACCGGCCCAATGATGGTAAAACCAAGGTTATAGACCACCCAAAACAGCGAGGTGCCGATCCCTTGCTGGTGATTATCCAACTGGATGGTCAGGCGTACCAGGAAGGAGTAACAGACCAGCGGATATCCCACGCCACGCAGCATATAGGTCACGAGAATGGCGCCAAAATCATGGCTGGGTAGCGCAAAGTTCAGAAACGCGACGGAAGCCAGAAGATAGACGATAAAACCGGTAACCATCACCTTTTTAGGACCAAAAACGTCCACACAGACGCCGGATAGCCAGGAGGTGATCGCGACCACAATCCCATATCCGGCAAAAATCTGCCCGATATGCGCTTGATCAAATCCCTGCGTATTTAACCAGGCAGATAACCAGCTGTTCTCAATACAGCCGCCCAACATAAATAAAAATGTTCCCAGGTAACTCCAGATAAACTTACCTGGTTTTATATAAAATGTCTGGGGCAGCGTTGCCTGCATTTCTTTCATTTTATTACCCTCGGTATAGAAAAGCTCTCACACTTTTCAGTGCGAGAGTTTATTCATTATTAACAGATGCAGTTAAAGATAAATATCGCTTGTTATTTTCACCGGCAGCCCGCTTTTTAATGATTGCTGCGCGGCAATAGCGATACGCTGGGCCAATAATGCGTCTTCGCCGGTACAGACAACCGGCGTATGATGCAGGACTGAATCAATAAAGTGTAATATTTCCGTTCGGTAAGCTTCGCGATAACGGACCGTGAAATCAGGAAGGGGATTTTTCATTATGCAGTGCTGGCTGTTGAAAACTTTCACCGTAGATTCACTAACGTTATCCGCATACGCCATCCCTTCTGAGCCAAAAACCTCCACCCGTTGGTCATAGCCATATACCGCCCGACGGCTGTTATCAATGAGCGCGTAGCCGCCGTTTCTGAAAGTCAGCATCACCGCAAGCGTATCAACATCATCAATATTTTTCAGGCTGGGATCAATCAGCGTATTGCCCTTAACATAGACTTCGCTGACTTCATCCTGCATCATAAAACGAGCCATATCAAAGTCATGCATGGTGAAGTCAAAAATCAGACCGCCAATACGTTTGATCAGATCATGGGGTAGCAGGTCCGGATCGCGGGAGGTGATTTTTATCATCTGGGGCCGACCAATCTTGCCGCTGCGCACCAGCTCAAAGACCTCGTGAAACTGAGGATCAAAACGGCGATTAAAGGCAACCTGCAGCGTCACCCCCTTCTCTTTCACTTTTCTCAGCACCGCCATTGAGGCCTGCTCATCTTCATTCATGCTGAGCGGTTTTTCACAAAAAATGTGCTTCCCCGCCTGCGCTGCCGCCGTGACGATCTCTTCGTGCATATCCGTTGAGGTGAAAATAAAAACTGCCTCTATATCATCACGCTGTAAAAGTTCCTGATAATTTTTATACCCTGAAGTTATATTTACCGAATAAAGCCAATCGCTCATCTCCTCAATAAAATAATCGGCGGCGCAGATAATATCTAATTGAGGCAGTAAATACATATTCTCAACATGCATTTTACCTACCCGACCGAGGCCAATAACACCACATCGAAGCTTTTTCATTCGTACCTCTTAATCTCATGAATAGTAAATTTAAAACCGCAAAAGAAAAGCATCCGTAGTTCTGCGAAAAACGGATCGTTTTATTTTGCCGTTCTGAAAAGCAAACAATGCGTTGACGCTGTATCGTTCAGGTTGCAGAACAATAACCACACTTCTGCAACCTGAACGACGGCAAATTAATCAGTACTGCCGGGCCTGTCCGATATGTTCTTCAAGCATACGCGCTACCGCCTGGATACGTTCGCTACGGGATACCTGCGCCCCGCCAACGCGCCACCAGCTCAGGTACTTATGCACCATCGTTTTGGGAAGCACTTTTATGTCTATCAGCGTGCTCACGGTCTGTTTACGAGCATCTTCCAACGCTTCATGCAGTTGTTCAATGGTGGTGACGCGATAGCTTTTACAGCCATACCCTTCAGCGATGAGAGCGAAATCGACCGGGATAAACCCGCCTTCCTGACGACCGCTCTCCTGCTGATGGAAACGAAACTCGGTGAAGTAACTGTCCATACCGTGTTCCATTTGCAGATTATTGATACAGCCGTTGGTCATGTTATCGAGCAAAATGACGGTAATCTTTTTCCCCATCTGGACGGAAGTGACCAACTCAGAGTGCAGCATCATGAACGAACCGTCGCCCACGAAGCTGTACACCTCGCGCTCCGGCTGCGCCAGCTTGGCCCCCAATGCGGCATTGACTTCGTAGCCCATACAGGAGTAGCCGTACTCGACGTGGTAATCATTCTCGCCGCGGCTTTGCCAGACACGCTGGAGGTCGCCCGGCAGGCTGCCCGCCGCCGCCACCACCAGCGCGTTTTCCGGCAACATCCGGTTAAGCACGCCCAACACGCGCGTCTGGGTCAGCCACGACCGCGTAATCTCATTAAACTCTTCAAACACCTTTTGAGTATCCATATGATCCTCAATTTCAGGTTTGAAGCCCTCTCCGCTATATTCCACAGCATAGACGCGCTCAACTTCCGCCATATATTGCGAGCGGACGCGGTGAATAGTCTCACCCCATTGCGAAGCATAATGCTCCTGGGCCAGCCGTTCGCTAAGCTGCGTCAGGGCGACGCGAGCGTCACCCTGCATCTGTACGCCATCCAGCTTGAAGACATCAAAGCGGCTAACGTTGATATTTAAGTAGCGCACGTCGGGATTCTGGAAGATCCACTTTGAGGAGGTGGTGAAATCGGTATAGCGCGTCCCCACACCGATAATCAGATCGGCCTCCTGCGCCAGCAGATTCGCCGCCAGTGAACCGGTTTCGCCAATCCCGCCGACGTTCAACGGGTGTGCAGAACTGAGCGCTCCCTTGCCAGCCTGGGTTTCAGCAATCGGCAGATGACAGCGTTCGGCAAATCTCAGCAGCGCCTCTTCAGCCTGCGAATACTTCACGCCCCCACCGCAAACGATCAGCGGCCGCTGGTGGCGGCGAATCAGCGCAACCGCCTCGTTCAGCATCGGCTCCGTCGGCGCGTGACGCTCAAGACGATAGACCCGGCGAGCGAAAAAATAATCCGGATAATCCCAGGCTTCACCCTGCACATCCTGTGGCAGGCAAAGCGTCACGGCCCCCGTATCCGCCGGATCGGTTAACACCCGCATCGCGCTGATACAGGCGCTCATTAGCTGTTCCGGACGCGTAATGCGATCCCAGTAGCGGCTAACTGCACGGAAAGCGTCATTGGTGCTCAGCGTCAGATCGTGTTCTTGTTCAACCTGTTGCAAAACCGGGTCGGGTTGACGAGATGCGTACACATCGCCCGGCAGCAAAAGCAGTGGAATACGGTTAGCCGTCGCGGTCGCCGCTGCGGTGATCATATTGGCGGCCCCTGGCCCCACTGAGGAGGTGCAGGCATAAATCTGATGGCGACGCATCTGGCGGGCAAATCCCGTCGCGATATGCGCCATTCCCTGTTCGTTACGCCCTTGATGAACGCTAAGTTGGCCACAGTCCTCTTCCAGCGCTTGCCCCAATCCGACGACGTTCCCGTGGCCAAAAATGGCGAAAATCCCTTTTACAAATTTGATTTCGCTGCCGTCTACGTCGATGTACTGATTATCAAGAAAGCGCACCAAAGCCTGCGCCATGGTCAACCTGATTGTTTTCATGTACCCCACCTGCTTTTATCAACCGTTCGGCTGTCGTTGCCTGCTTATGCATCGCTTCAGCCCCAAAAACACAGAGACTTATCATAGGATCAAAATTTCCGTTCTCACAATTATATGGAATTTATATTTCATTTATGGGAAGGAGATCAAAAAACGGTTAAAAAATTTCGCCATTTAGGCGTATTTTTCATGAAAATGAAATTTATCTTCCATGTGCTTTTAAAATAAATAACACATTAATAATCAATCAATTAAAACAAAAAACACAACAAAAAACGATCATACGCGTTGCCCGGAAATGCCATTTCTGTGATCTTGTTCAAACAATAAATGAAAACATTATTTCCATTTTTATTGAAAATGAAATCACCAAACCTTAGTATGGGCAAAAATAACACCGTCTTCTGTTAGGGGATATGTCAATGAATAAAGCAGTCAGTAGTGAGCAAAAGCCGCTGGACGTTATCTGTCTGGGACGAGTCGCCGTTGATTTGTATGGTCAACAAATCGGGTCGCGGCTGGAGGATATGACGACTTTCGCTAAATATTTAGGGGGATCGTCAGGCAATGTTGCCTACGGCACGGCCATTCAGGGATTACGTTCCGCTATGCTGGCCCGCGTCGGCGATGAGCATATGGGACGTTTCGTTCGTGAAGAATTAAACCGCGTTGGTGTGGATACGCAGTGCCTGCTGTCGGATCGCGATCGTCTGACCGCGTTGGTGATCCTCGGCATTAAAGATCAGGACACCTTTCCTCTGATCTTCTACCGCGATAACTGCGCGGACATGGCGCTAACACCTGAGGATATCCGCGAAGATTACATCGCTTCTTCACGCGCATTAGCCGTCACCGGTACCCATCTTTCTCACCCCAATACGCGCGCCGCCGTTCTTAAAGCGCTGGAGTATGCGCAAAAACACGGGCTGCGGCGGGCGCTGGATATCGACTACCGCCCCGTACTGTGGGGCCTGACGTCGCTAGGAGACGGTGAAACGCGTTTCATCGCCTCATCACAGGTTACCGAACAGCTCCAGCAGGTATTGCGCCATTTCGATCTGATCGTTGGGACCGAAGAAGAATTCCATATCGCCGGCGGCAGTACCGACACGCTGACCGCCCTGCAGCGCGTCCGTCAGTTGACCCAGGCCGTACTGGTGTGCAAACGCGGCGCGCTGGGCTGCTCAGTCTTTGAAGGCAACATCGCCGATGACTGGTCGCAGGTGAAGATACATAGCGGCGTTCGCGTAGACGTTCTGAACGTTCTGGGCGCGGGCGATGCCTTTATGTCAGGACTGCTGCGGGGATACCTGAACGATGAAAGCTGGGAGCAAGCCTGCCGTTATGCAAACGCCTGCGGCGCGTTAGTGGTATCGCGCCACGGTTGTGCCCCCGCCATGCCAACCAAAAAAGAGCTGGACGACTACCTCGCGCGTGAACAATCCATCACCCGGCCAGACAAAGACCCGAGGCTGAATCACCTTCATCGGGTCACAACCCGTAAACAGCACTGGCCGGAGCTGTGCGTATTCGCCTTTGACCATCGCAAGCAACTGGTGGATATCGCAAATGAAGTCGGCGCCAGTGAATCCGCGATCCCCCCTCTGAAGATGCTACTGCTGGAAGGGGCACGTCAGGCGGCGCTTGAGGCCGGTTTACAGAATAATAGCGGCATCCTTGCCGATACCACCTTTGGTCAGCAGGCGCTTAACGACGTGACCGGCCAGGGATGGTGGATTGGCCGACCGGTTGAGATGCCCGGTTCGTATCCGCTGAAGCTGGAACATGGCGATATTGGCTCTCAGCTTGTCAGCTGGCCGCAAGAGCACGTCGTGAAATGTCTGGTCTTCTATCATCCACTCGATGCAGAGTCGGTACGTCTTGAACAAGAGGCGCTCATTGACGAGGTTTACCGCGCCTGCTGCCAGTCTGGTCACGATCTGCTGCTGGAAGTCATCTTGCCGCGCGATGCGGCAGACCAAAATGAGCAATACTATCCCCAGATTGTGGAACGTTTTTATCAACTGGGGATCCTGCCGGACTGGTGGAAACTGCCGCCGTTAAGCCCAGATCGTTGGCGAGAAATCAGCCAGCATATTGAGCATTATGACCCTGAATGTCGCGGTATATTGATACTTGGCCTGGACGCACCGGAAAGCGAGTTGAAGTCAGGATTCGCCGCAGCAGCGGATATGCCCTGGGTGAAAGGTTTCGCCGTCGGCCGGACCATCTTTGGCGAACCGTCACGCCAGTGGTTAGGCGGCCAGCTTAACGATGAACAGCTCATCGCAACGGTGAAACAAAAATACCGCATGCTTATCGACTACTGGCGCGAATACCGCCCGGCACGTTAATGCCTGCCTCATCACGCCCCGTGTCTGCATCGGACAAGGGGCGTGTTCAAGGACGATTCCATGCCAGCTCTCACACAACATTCCACATCGATCACGCTGTTTCGCATCAGCGCCGCGATGTTTCTCAACTATCTGACTATTGGCATCCCGTTAGTCATGCTGCCGCTGTACGTTCAGCAGCAGTTGCATCTGAGCGATCTGTTGATCGGTATCGCGGTAGGCAGCCAGTTTATCGCCACCTTGCTTACCCGGGGCGCCGCGGGTCGAAAAGCCGACACGTCAGGCGGACGTCGGACGGTTATCACCGGTCAGTTCTACTGCGCCGCATCAGGTCTGCTGATGCTGGTCAGTCTAATCGCTCACCCGGTTCCGCTGCTCGCATGGGCCATACTGATTGTTGGTCGTGTGCTGCTGGGCATCGGTGAAAGTTTCATTTTGACCGGTAATTTAACCTGGGGGATGTGGCTGGCGGGCTCGACCCACGCGGGTCAGGTTATTTCCTGGAACGGCATGGCGACCTACGGTGCGCTGGCTATCGGCGCGCCGCTGGGGCTGTCGCTTTACGCCAGGGCCGGCCTGGCGCTTCCGGCGCTCCTCGTCGTGCTGTTGCCGATCATCGCCAGCGGAGTCATCTATGGCATTCCGGGGAATATCCCAACAGCCCGTCCCCGCGTGCCAGTGCTACGGGTAGTCGGCCTGGTGTGGCGGCCCGGAACAGGGCTTGTGCTCCAGGGCATTGGTTTTGCCACCCTAAGCGCGTTTACCGCCCTCTGGTTCAACGAGCGTCACTGGGATAACACCGGTTTTGCGATGACGCTGTTTGGCATTGCGTTTATCGCTGTCCGCTTTTTCTGCGCCAAATTTCCCGACCGTTACGGCGGCGCCACGGTCGCAACCTTTTCACTACTGGTAGAGGGGACCGGACTGGCGGTAATGTGGGCCGCCCCGTCAGCAGGCGCTGCGCTGATTGGCGCGGCGATTACCGGCTGCGGCTGTTCGCTGATGTTCCCATCGCTGGGCGTAGAGGTTGTGCGCAGAGTGCCACCGGAGATTCGTGGTACGGCCCTCGGCGTCTGGTCAGCGTTTCAGGATCTGGCCTACGGATTTACCGGACCAATAGCGGGCCTGCTGACGCCGTTTATCGGCTATCAGCAGGTCTTTCTTCTGGCCGCGGCCTGCGCGCTGCTGGGCGCGGCGGTTGTCCATCTCCTGCTGCGGCAACATTAAGCAGTTAAGAAGGGGCGAGTCTTTTCCGCCCCTATCGCAAAGACTTCGCTGGCCGCCATCTGCCAGTAGCCAGGGTTAAACAGTTCCAGCGAACAGATCCCCTCATAGCCCTTCTGCACTAGCTCATGCGTGATCTCATGCAGTGGGATCACGCCGTTGCCAGGAAACAGACGATGGCAATGCTCCAGCGTTGCCAGCGGCAGATTATCGGCGTCATCAATATGGTAAACGAAGATCTTTTCCACAGGGATCTGGCGAAGCGTGGTCAGATCCCGCCATTGATCGTGCAGGTAAAGATTAAAGGCATCGACGACCAGCCCGACGTTACTGCGATCGACCGCATCTACGATCTCCATCGCCATGGCAAGACTGCGCACACAGCATCCTGCGGAACCGATCGGCTCAAAGGCCAGCCGCATCTGGCTTTCTTCCGCCACTGCCGCCATCTCGCGCAGACGCTTCACTGAATCTTTCACCGTTTCCCCTGGCGGAAAATTTCCCCCCTGACGAATGGTGGGCACCACGACCAGACAATCCCCCCCCACCACTGAGCCAGCATGGCAGGCGAAAGCCAACTGCCGCCGTTTCTCCGCCCAGCTTTCGCTATCACAAAACGTAATGTCTTCCAGCGAATTGTAGCCCCAGGGCTTAAGGTGGCCGACGGCGAAAATGTCTGCCAGCTCGCTTAACGTATGTTTCTGCAACCACTCCTGCAACATATCCAGACGGATTTCGATGCAGTCATAGCCAAAACGTTCCGCCAACACAACATCCTGTGCCAGCGTGGAGTTTCGCATACAGGTCGCTTCATTAAATCCCAGCTTCATCATTCAGATCGACTCCTGCCGCCATAGCAACGTACTGGCGCCTGACGGCGGCAGCGTTAACGCGATCTCTTTATCGCCATCCAGCACCCGACAACGCCTTTCCTGGACATCGCGGTTATACACCACCAGCACACGCTCGCCGTCGGGATTCACAAATCCCACCTCTTCCAGAAGATTATCGTAACTTGAAGAAAGCATGACCCTCGCCCCCGGACGCACATAGCGGCAGAAGTGGCCAATACCATACCAGGAGTGGTTACGCCGCAGCACGTCGTTTTGTGCATCGTATTGAATGGGCGCTTCACACAGATTACCCTGATGATTCGGCCCCCCCTCACTGTTCAACAGCAGATTCCAGTCGATAAACCCGCTACAACCCGATTTGAAATTACCAATCATGTCATGGAGATAGGTATGCCAGTGGCGAATCTGGCTACCGGCATCGCTCTCCATTGGCACACAGCCTTCGGAAAACAGGAGTTTTTTATCCGGCAGGCACTGGGCCAGATACTGTATTTGCGAAAAATGGTCGCCGGTATACCAGTGGAATGCCAGCCCGTTAATTCCCTTATAATTAGCTTCGTCAGCAAAGGCGAGTTCAGCCCAGTCTACCAGGCCATCTTTATCGTGATCCCAGATATAGATCTCCATCTCATCCATACCCTGCCGGGCGAGGCGCGGACGCAGATACTGCACGGCAAAGGCTGTCTCCTCTTCCACGCTATACAGACAGGAGTCCCAGGTTTTTACCGCCACCGGCTCATTCTGCACGGAAAGCGCCTGCACATTAATACCGTGGCGGCGGTATTCCAGCAGGTAGTTGATAATGATATCGGCCCAGTCTGCGTAGCATTCGCGCCGCAGCTTGCCGCCACCGTTCATATCGTTATTAGTTTTCATAAACGCCGGCGGACTCCACGGCGAAGCCATCAGCTTCATGTGTGGATTTAACCGCAACGCCCCGGAAATCAGCGGTATTAAATGCGCTTCATCGCGGGAAAAGGAGAGCCGTCCCTGCTGCAGGTCAGCGCTGGAATCGACATACGCGTAATTGCCCAGGGAAAAATCACAGCTCTGAATTGGCATCCGCGCCAGAGTGTAATTATGTTCCTGAGCAGAAAAATAAAGGGAAAGAAATTGCGCCTTCGTCTTTTCGCTCATGCTGTTGAATACCACGCCCGCACCTTCGGTAAAGCTGCCGCCGAATCCGTCAATCTGCTGTAACGTGTGGCGCGGTAAGACGCTGATTAATTCACTGCAATCACGCTGACGATGCGAAAAAGAGACCGCACGCTCAACAAGGAATTGCTGACGATACGGATCGGAAGAGATGAGTCTGCCTTTCATAGGGAAGTTCCGGATAAAAGAAGATAATAAATTGTGATATGCCGGATAGGACGCTTAAGCATCGCTATCCGGCAGAAGGTTTTAATACGCGGAAGGTTTATTTGTAGAAATCAGGTTTTGAGGGTAATTCAACAATCTCGGTATTCCCTGTTTCCTGAGACTTCACGCAGGCATCAGCGGTAACCGCAGCCAGATAACCATCCCATGACGTTGGGCCTGCCGGCGGCAATCCTGCGTTCAGGCGATCGAAGAAATCCTGGAACTCAATGTCGTATGCATCAATAAAGCGCTGTTTCCAGTCAACCAGGATGTCGGTGCTATACTTCGCCGCTTTCCGTACCGCGGCGCTGGCGACGGTTGGCAGCTCCGCCATTCCTTTCTCGCCGGTAACATCGCAGTGAATGTCGTAGCCATACTGGCAGTTCACAAATACTTCAACCACAATATTGATGCCGGAGGTGGTTTCCATTACAACCAGCTGCGGATCACGCAGAGTGGTCACCAGGCTGGACTGACGCGGGAAGTAAACCTTAACGGTTTTATAATCTTCGTTAAGCAGCCAGTGCATAACGTCAATTTCATGAATCAATGTTTCATAGATAGCCTGTGGCGTTTTGTATTCTGGCACCGTGCTGGCATTGTAATGACGTCCATGAACCATTAATGGCTGACCGATTTCGCCGCTGTCGATAATATTTTTCAGCTGAACGTAACCTTTGTCGTAGCGGCGCATAAAACCAATCTGCACCATGCGCTTACCATTTTTCTGCTCTGCTTCAATCACACGCTGACAATCCGCAGCCGTCACCGCTAACGGTTTTTCGCAGAAAACATATTTGTTAGCATTTAGCGCGGCAACGGCCACATCGGCGTGCGCCTCATTTGATGCGGTAATGATGACCACTTCAACGTCTTTATCATTAATCAGATCGTGATAGTCATTATAATCTTTGGCTTCGATCGCATACTTATCCAGCGCCGCCTGCGCCCTACCCGCGACGATATCACATACGGCAACAACCTCTACACCCGACACGGTGTTGGCCAGACGTCTTAAGTGATCGGAGCCGATCATGCCGATACCTACAATACCTGCTTTTAAAGTCATTTTCTGTTTCCTTTTCAATTAAAGATAATTTTTCAGTAACTCATCAATATGCTTTTTACCTTTTTGCGCATATTCCAATGGGTTATATTTCTTAGGATCCTGCTCGGCCTCAACAACAATCCAGCCAGAATATTGATGCCCGACCAGATAAGCTAATACGGATTTAAAATCAATATTTCCATCGCCTGGGACGGTAAACACACCATCAAGGAAAGAATTGAGGAATGATTTCTTCGCGAGGCGACATGCTTTGAGTTTTTCATTACGCACATCTTTAAAATGAACGTGTTTAATACGATCAAAATGTTTACTCAGTAGCGGCATGACATCGCCGTCAGAAACATATATATGCCCGGTATCAAACAGCAGATGTACAAATTGCGGATCGGTATTCTCCATGAGTCGATCCACTTCTGGCAGAGTCTGCACACCGGTGCCCATATGATGATGGAAAGCGAGCTTCAGCCCGTGCGCATTGGCAATTTTCCCAAGCGCATTAAGTCCTTCGCATAAAAGCTGCCATTCGCTGTCGCTGAAGTTAGGCTTCTCTGTATAAACGCACTTATCGATAATACCTTGAATACTATAAGTTTGTTCAGAAACAACGGCGACATATGCATGTATTGCCTGCAAATAAGCACAATGCTGTTCAAAAGCATTCATCGCAGATGCAATACCATCGCGAATAATAAAGGAAGAAAACCACTGGCCTGGTATTTCCAGTCCGCGAAGCATTAACTCTTTATTTAACTCAGCAGGATCCTGCGGATAACAACCGCCAACTTCCGTCCCGGAAAAACCGGTGAGCGCGGCATCACTAAGTATTTGTTTATATGTATTTTCTTTACCAATCTCAGGAATATCATCATTGCGCCAACCGATAGGCGCAATCCCCAACTTAATGCTCTTTTTTACATTGTACATGTTGCTGGCTCCCACTTAATGAAACGCTTTTACTGCATACCGCGATGCAAATTAACCTTTGATGGACAACATATTACTTTTTGTAGCCTGAAAAACTTTATCTATCCTGGTTGAAGAAGTGGGATAAATGCGTCAGGTATCACAAAAAAATCATCACTCTTTAATGATATTGCCAGACTTTTCGCGCTATAGATAAACGCATAAAATATACCGACAAATAAAAATGGCCGCAGTATTGCGACCATTCTCATGACGATTAAAGTTTAGCAAGCATTAATATTCAAATAATAAATAATTAGCTTTACGATAGTCCTTTCGATATTGACCGGGTGTTTTCCCCACTTTATTTTTGAAGTAATTCTGAAAATGACTAAGGTTGCTAAAGCCAACACGATAGGCAATAGAGGTGATCTTTTCGCGCCCGCCTTCATCCGTAGTTAGTAACGATTGAGCCTCCCCCAGCCTACGTTTTATCAGGTAATCCATCGGTGAATAACCATAGCGGCGTTTAAATTCATGGGAAACATAATAAGGACTGACATTAAATTTCGTCGCCAGTGTATCCAGCCGAATTGGCTCATAGAAATTGCGATCAATATAGGATTTTATTGAATCAAGTAAATTTTCATGGCGCTGTATGGCATCGTTACCTGTGCGCAATAAGACATTTCCCTCAATGTATTTGAGTACTACCTGGGTCAATAGCTGCGCCATTGCTGGCCCTTCTACCGCATGCTGATTAATAACGGTAAACACGGAGCTCATCAGTTTTTCCACCGTCGCATAATGGTGATACAGTGGAATAACCGGCACAATATCATCCGGTATTAGCGCATTCTCACGTAGACCCGGACACGAAATATTGTTAATCCCACAACAAATAGTGCCAATTGGCCGCCCGCTTTCCAGATACTCATCATGCACCACCTGGCTGTTATAAATGACCAGGTCGCCTTTACGAACCGGGTAGATGCGATCGCCAATGAAATACTCCCCGTCTCCTTCGGTGATAAGAATCAGTTCAACGGTCTGTGGGTGCATATGCATGAACCGGACAAACGGACCATTGCTCTCACTGACCTGACTCACATACGCCAACTGGGGCTGAGCCTTATTCTCTCGTTCTGAAGGACAGAAGCACAAGCGCATGATTTACCCTCCAATATCCGAAACTGTGGTGCCGAAACACCCCTGAAATTTGAATTTTTATACCACAGCAAATGAAACAAAAATGCTATATAGATCATAATTTTTTCCAAATCTTTCCTCATCACAACAGACAACCATTGATACCACACCAAATAAAAACAATAAAAATCAATAAGTTAATTAGATTTTTGATTTCTTACTGCACATACCCTCGTATAAAAATCAGTCGTCAAATTTTCAAAATAAAATTTCATAAAAATAAATTTGAAATTTTTAATCCTAAAATTTACATTGAATACGGTATGCGTTTTAGGCTGAAGATAACCAGGCTTTCCTGTGACCGCTCAGTCAGAACGTCGTCAACATCGGTTTAAGAGGATAAAAAAGAGATGGAAACAGTCGGCAATTTTATTCATGGTAAAACGACACTGAGCAGCAGCGGCGAGACGCTACCGGTGACTAATCCGGCCACCGGTAAAGTAATTCGTCAGGTCACCCAGAGCACCCGAGAGGAGATGCTGACGGCAATTCAAAGCGCACATGAGGCTTTTCCGGCATGGAGTAAAATGACTCCGCTACGCCGGGCACGTATCCTTTTTGAATTCAAAGTATTACTGGAAAAGCATCGGGACGAACTGGCGGCGCTGATCGTCAGCGAGCATGGCAAGGTCTGGTCAGATGCGCTTGGCGAACTGACGCGCGGCATAGAGGTTGTCGAATTTGCCTGCGGGATCCCGCATCTCAGCAAAGGAGAGTACTCCTTTAACGTCGGCTCAGGCGTTGACAGCTTTTCATTAATGCAGCCGCTTGGGGTTGTGGCAGGCATCACACCGTTTAACTTCCCGGCAATGGTGCCTATGTGGATGTTCCCGGTTGCTCTGGCTTGCGGCAATACCTTCGTCCTGAAGCCGCCCGCACTGGTGCCGTCCGCATCGTTACGTATGGCGCAGCTTCTGCAGGAGGCTGGCCTGCCGGACGGCGTGTTTAACGTTGTTCACTGTGGCAATGAGGCGGCTAGCCTGTTGACCAGCGACCCTCGCGTACAGGCCGTCAGCTTTGTCGGTTCCTCCGCCGTCGCGGAACATATCTATACCACCGCCAGCGCCCATGGCAAACGCGTACAGGCCTTCGGGGCCGCCAAAAATCACGCAATCGTCATGCCGGATGCAGATCTGGACGCCACCGTCAACGCCATTATGGGCGGAGCATTTGGTTCCGCGGGCGAACGCTGTATGGCGCTGCCGGTAGTGGTCGCGGTGGGCGATGAAACGGCGGACCGTCTGATCGAACGCCTGAAACCGCTGATTGCGGCGCTACGTATCGGCCCGGGAGAGCTGCGCGGCAAAGATGAAAATGAAATGGGCCCGGTTGTTTCACGTGCTCATCAACAGAAAGTGTTGAGTTACATCGACAAAGGGGTGAGCGAGGGAGCAACTCTGGTCATGGATGGCCGCAACTATAGCGTGGCGGGATATCCTGAAGGCTTTTATGTCGGCGGCACTCTGTTTGATAACGTCACGCCTGAGATGACCATCTGGCGTGAAGAAATTTTTGGCCCGGTTCTCGGAATTGTGCGCGTCCCGGATTATGCCACCGCCATTAGCACGGTAAACTCCCATGAATTCGGCAACGGCAGCGTGATTTTCACCACCAACGGTCACTATGCGCGCGAATTCGCCCAGTCGGTTGAAGCTGGGATGGTCGGTATTAATATTCCAGTTCCGGTTCCGATGGCATTTCACTCTTTTGGCGGCTGGAAGCGCTCGGTGTTTGGCGCCCTGAACGTCCATGGGCCGGATGGCGTGCGCTTCTATACCCGGATGAAAACCGTTACCTCGCGTTGGCCGAACGGACAGCAGATCGTATCGGAGTTCAGTATGCCGACTCTCGGTTAATACGCTTTCAGGAAGGAGAAGATTATGGCCAACTTGCTGAGTACCTGTACCTCTGAGTCGGGAAATATCCAACACATTTCCCCTCAAAATGCAGGCTGGGAGTATGTCGGTTTTGATGTCTGGCAGTTGAAGGCTGGAGAGTCGATAACCCTGCCGTCCGATGAGCGTGAACGCTGTCTGGTGCTGGTTGCCGGGCTGGCCAGCGTTAAGGCCGCCGACAGTTTTTTCTATCGGATTGGTCAGCGCATGAGTCCGTTTGAACGCATTCCGGCTTATTCGGTTTACCTCCCCCATCATACGGAGGCGAAAGTGACAGCCGAAACCGACCTTGAGCTGGCCGTATGCAGCGCGCCGGGATTCGGAGAGCTTCCGGTACGTCTGATCTCGCCACAAGAGGTCGGGGTAGAGCATCGGGGAAAAGGGCGCAATCAGCGCCTGGTGCATAACATCCTTCCTGATAGCCAGCTCGCCGACAGCCTGCTAGTCGTTGAAGTGTACACTAATGAAGGCGATACCAGCTCCTGGCCCGCGCACAAGCACGATACGGCAGTTGAAGGCCAGGAGACCTATCTGGAAGAGACGTACTATCACCGTTTCAATCCACCTCAGGGATTCTGCTTACAGCGCGTCTACACCGACGATCGCAGCCTGGATGAATGTATGGCGGTCTATAACCGGGATGTAGTGAAAGTACCTAAAGGCTACCACCCGGTTGCCACCATCGCGGGTTACGATAACTACTATCTGAACGTGATGGCCGGCCCGCTACGAAAATGGCGTTTCACCTGGGAAGAGAACCACGCGTGGATTAACTCACCAGACTACCCGCGATAACACTTCGTTGAGTGGTACTTTGCCAGCCGTCCTCTGCGGCTGGCTTTTTTATTCAACTCTGCGCCACACACGCTCATAAGATCGCTATCCACCTTCTCTTAAATTATTTCCCTGTTTTGTATATAGCGTATTTACGGCACGGCCCCCACCAGGAATACGCAATAAAATAATGATGCAGAAGAAGACTTACCCTATTTGCCGATATTATTATGGATCAAGTAGTTACGTAGAGGTGGTAAACACTGGGGAGATTTCAACAGGGTATATCCTGTGCGCACTCGCTGGAGGGAGTAAAGGTTATGTAACCAGCGGAGAATATCTCTGGATATTCTCCGCTAATATTGGAGAGGTATCAGGCTATTACATCGCGACGTTTCCCCTGAATTTCACGCAGCTTGTTCTCGGCCAGCCGTTCAATTTCTGTTAGCGGCACCCCTTTTGTTTCCGGCACATAACGAGAAATAAAGACATAGCAGACCAAATTAAAGACGACAAAAATCCACATCGAGAAAGCGCCGCCGAAGGTCTCCTGCAGCCAGGCGTTATCATTTATGACCGGGAACAACAGTGAGATGAGGAAGTTGGCTATCCACATCAGACTCACCGCCAGCCCCATCCCAAAACCTTTTATCTTTTCAGGGAAAACCTCAGAAATCAGTACCCATGCGCCAACGCTCCAGCTGACGGCAAACAGCAGCATAAAAAACAGGATGCCAAAGATGGTAATGTAGCCTGTATCATGGGTGTACAAACCGTATGACGCGATCAACAGGCCGACAATTGAGCCGATGGTACCAATTTTCATAATCGGTATACGGCCATAGCGGTCGAACAGGATCATGCCGATAAAACTGCCCACCACATTACATACCGCGATAAAAATGGTCTGGAACATAACCACTTCGGTACTGCTGTTCTGCAACACCAGCGGCGCATAATAGTTCATTACGTTAACGCCTGTGAACTGTTGCAAAACGGCGATACAGCATCCAACCAACAGAATATAGCGGAGCACCGGCGAGCTTTTCAGGTTGGTGCGTTCTCCCCCGGCGACGTTGTCCTGTGGACGTACGGTTTCTTTCATGCTGTCAAAAATAGCGGCCACATCTGTGGCCGTTAATCCACTGTAGATCCGGGTAAGCACCTTTATCGAACGGGCTTCGCTGCGGTTGTTACGGGCGCACCATGCCGGTGATTCGGGTAGGAAAAGCGTAATCGCTAACATCGCAATGGAGGGTACCACTTGGGCAAAAAGCATAGTCTTCCAGCCCTGGGAAACCAGCACATCAGCAGGCATTCCTTTTGCTATCAGATAGTTGACTATAAACACGATAACCTGGCCAGATACCACGGAAATATTGTAAATGCCCAGCGCTTTGCCGCGAATTTCAGCAGGCGCCAGTTCAGACATATACATGGTGGATGCCGTTCCGGCCATCCCAACCGCAAAACCACACACAATGCGGGAAAGGGAGAAGATCATAAACGATTCACTCATCGCTGCCCCTAAGGAAGAAGCGATAAAAATGATCGCAATGATCAGAAGCGCAGGTTTACGCCCCAGTTTATCGGCAATTTTTCCACCGACCAGCGCGCCGATGATACAACCAATCACGATACTGGAAACGGCCCATCCGGTCTCGGTTGGCGTCAGTTGGTAATACTGCTGTAAAGGCAATACCACCCCGGTAATCACCGCCGTTGAATAACCAAACATCAATCCAGCCAGCGCCGCAATACAACACAGGACGTACACATAGGCCGAATTGTACTTACTTCTCTGAGACATAATCCCTCCCGAAACAACACACCAATGAAATTTTTCATTTTATTTTTGCATTCATTAGAAGAAAAATTCCATGCAAAAGATCACGAAATGGAGATGTTCCAGGAAAGAACAAAAAGTACGGCCCCTGACAAATTGAGTTCAGGCACTGTCACAAAAACAATAAAATCAAGTAAATTCATCAAGATAGTGGATGGCGCTGCGCAAAACGCAGCATCTTAACGATAAAAAACGCCAGGATTATGAAATTCGAAATGTGATACCCATAACAAAACATAAGTTTCATTATTGATCGTTTTGAAATTAAAACATAGGTTGTGAAACGAGAGTTCTCAATAGCTATAAGATCGTCGGCAGAGCTACGGCAATGACCGACATAAGATGAATTTGTCTATTTGTTCACTAAATTCAAACAGATAGATGAAGTTTATTCTGGAGATAATCTACCTATGTCCACATCAGATAGTTGTTATAATACGGGTTACATATTACGCATCTGCGCGATTGCCGCACTGGGCGGAATATTATTTGGCTACGATACTGCTGTTATTTCAGGTGCGATTGGTTCACTGACCAGCTACTTTCATCTATCTCCTGCTGAGACCGGCTGGGCGGTTTCCTGCGTTGTGGTGGGGTGCGTTATTGGTTCGTTTAGCGCCGGATATTTATCCAAACGTTTTGGACGCAAGAAATCATTGATGGTTTCAGCGCTGTTATTCACTATTTCCGCAGTGGGCACCTCCCTCTCCTACACGTTCACCCATTTTGTGATTTATCGCATTATCGGTGGACTGGCAGTCGGCCTGGCGGCAACAGTATCACCGATGTATATGTCTGAAGTCTCACCGAAAAACATGCGCGGCAGAGCATTAAGTATGCAGCAGTTCGCTATCGTTTTCGGTCAGATTCTGATCTTCTACGTTAACTACAAAATAGCATCGATTGCAGCGGATACCTGGCTCATTGAACTTGGCTGGCGCTATATGTTTGCTGCGGGTATTATTCCCTGCATTTTGTTCTGTATTTTAGTCTTTTTAATCCCGGAATCTCCCCGCTGGATGATGATGATTGGTCGCGAGGAGGAGACGCTAAAAATACTGACCAAAATATCCAACGAAGAACATGCCAGACATCTTCTTGCCGATATAAAAACCTCACTGCAAAACGACCAACTAAACGCCCATCAAAAACTCAATTACCGCGACGGGAACGTGCGTTTCATCCTGATTCTGGGCTGCATGATCGCTATGCTGCAACAGGTAACAGGGGTTAACGTCATGATGTATTACGCGCCAATCGTCCTTAAGGATGTGACCGGTAGCGCCCAGGAGGCCCTGTTCCAGACAATCTGGATCGGCGTGATTCAGCTTATCGGTTCCATTATTGGCGCAATGATTATGGATAAGATGGGGCGTTTGTCGCTGATGCGTAAAGGCACTATTGGCAGCATCATCGGCTTGTTGCTCACCTCATGGGCGCTGTACAGCCAGGCAACCGGTTATTTCGCGCTATTTGGTATGCTGTTCTTTATGATTTTCTACGCGCTTTCCTGGGGCGTGGGCGCATGGGTGCTTATTTCTGAAATATTCCCTAACCGGATGAGGTCGCAGGGAATGAGTATTTCGGTCGGATTTATGTGGATGGCAAACTTTTTAGTTTCGCAATTCTTCCCGATGATTAATGAAAACCCGTATTTACTTTCGCATTTCCACGGCGCATTTCCAATGTGGATATTTGCCATCTGCTGCATCTTCAGTTACTTCTTTATCTGCCGTTACCTGCCGGAAACAAAAGGCATTTCGCTGGAGAAAATGGAGAGTGTAGTGTTAGCAAAACGCAGAAAAAAACTGCAGCCAATTCAAACCGAACGTTATTCTGATTAAGTTTCACCACAATGCCGATGATCGCTAAATACGATCATCGGCTTGTTTTTTTACTCCGTCGCCAGCGCCAGTGAAACCGCTAACGTTTGCGCCAGACACATGGACGCGACCTGAGAACGGAAACCATCGACCTGCGCTTCACGTACCACAAAACAGACTTCACTGAACGCTGCCAGCGGGCTGACCTGGCTATCGGTTATCGCAATATGGTGCGCACCGCGTTTCGCGCCAAGCTCGACTAATTCCACCACTTCCTGCGCGTAAGGCGAGTAGCTGATGGCAATAACAACATCGTCGGGGCTGACCATACTTAGCTGTTCAGAGAACATTCCGCCAATACCGTCAATTAAAAATGCCCGTCTCTCCAGATGACGCAATGCGTAGGTTAAATAACTGGCCACGCTAAACGAACGACGTAATCCAATCACATAAATATTGTCGGCTTTCGCTAACAGATTGACCGCCGCATCCAACTGCTCATTTTTAATCTGCACCGGTAATTGTTGTAATACCTGTGCATTCACCATTGAAAATAGCTTCAGAATTTCACCCGGCTTTTCCGGGGTAGGTTCCCCTTCATCCGCATTTTTCTGTCTGAACAGACGCGCCCGCTCGGTATAGCTTACTGTTTCCTCCATCAGGTGCTGGCGAAATACCTGTTTCATTTCATTAAATCCGCTAAAACCAAACGCATTAGCAAAACGAATCAGTGTCGAAGGGGGAACATCGGCATGTTGCGCGATGGAAGCGACCGTGTCAAAAGCAACGCTATTACTGTTATCCAGAATATACTGAGCAACTTGTTTAAGACGTTTGCTAAGGCTGTCATAGCGACTGCGGATATCATCCTGCAGTAAGGAAAGTTGAGTTTGATGTTTAGACATGCATGATACTCTAATAGAACGAAAATTTCGTAAATAACCATATTAGCACAAATGAACTGAACATACAGTTAACAACATTCAAATTGCGCTGTGGTTACCTTCAGTACAGAATTTGCTGGCGGGCTGGGTTCTGAGCAATCTGAATCTGACCGCATAAATGCGACAGGATCAGCATTGTTATGACTGGACGATGCCCGCAGCCAGGCGGCATCGCAAACGTTGAAAGGCAGAAGATGACGTTTATAAATCACGAAACCTTCATCTGTTATTGCGAACTGGCTCTTTTCGTCCCGCATACGGCAACCGGCGGAACACTCTTAGTGTATTACACTGATTACTTTAAGGATATGCGTCTACTCTTTTTCAATACTGAGCGGCAAATGATTTTTCAGTATTGCTTTAACGTCTCCCGGCGAGCGGAATGCGCTTTCGATGGCAAGATGCCCCATATAAAACAGCCAGCCACAAGGCTGGCTGACCGCATAGTCATTTAATACGCTGTTACGTTCTGAGCTTTTTTCGCCAGCCCATCCAGCAATTTCTGATGGATGCCGCCGAAACCGCCGTTGCTCATCACCAGGATGTGATCGCCAGGCTGTGCGGTTTTCACCACCATTTCCGCCAGCGTATCGACATCGCCACTCCAGTGAGCAGGCTGTACGCAGGCTTCAGCGACTTCCGCCACTTGCCACGGAATATGCGGCGGCTGCAGCAGGAACACTTCATCCGCACGCCCTAACGACGGCGCCAGGTCATCCTTGCATAACCCCATCTTCATCGTGTTAGAGCGCGGCTCCAGCACTGCGATAATGCGCGCGGTGCCGCCCACTTTACCGCGCAGCGCCGCCAGCGTGGCCAGAATTGCCGTCGGATGGTGAGCAAAATCGTCATACACCGTCACGCCGTTCGCTTCGCCGCGCAGTTCCAGACGGCGGCGGGCGTTAATAAATGACCCCAGCGCGCTGGCCGCTTCAGCGGGCGCGACGCCCACGTGGCGCGCGGCGGCAATCGCCATCAGACCGTTGTGCATGTTATGTTCGCCGACCAGGCCCCATTTCACATCGCCGACTTTTTCGCCGTCCAGCCACACTTCCCACTCGGAAGCATCCGTAGTCAGCTTCTTCGCCTGCCAGTGTCCCTGCTCGCCCACCAGCTCCTGCTCGCTCCAGCAGCCCAGAGCCATGGTCTGTTTCAGGTTGATGTCGTTTTCCGGCCAGATGATGCGCCCCTGCCCCGGCACGATGCGCACCAGATGGTGGAACTGCTTCTGGATCGCTTTCAGATCGTCGAAGATGTCGGCATGATCAAACTCAAGGTTGTTGAGGATCAACGTCCGCGGGCAGTAATGCACAAATTTAGAACGTTTATCAAAGAACGCGCAGTCGTACTCATCCGCTTCGATAACAAAGAACGGGCTCTCGCCCAGGCGCGCGGAAACCTCAAAGTTGCCCGGTACGCCGCCGATCACGAAGCCCGGTTTGTACCCGCACGCTTCCAGTATCCAGGTCGCCATGCCTGCGGTCGTGGTTTTGCCGTGGGTACCGGCGACCGCCAGTACCCAGCGGTCGCGCAACACAAAGTCATGCAGCCACTGTGGACCAGACATAAAGGGAATGTTTTTTTCCAGCACCGCTTCCACGCACGGATTCCCGCGCGTCATCGCATTGCCGATAATCACCAGATCCGGCTGCGGATCGAGCTGGCTGGCGTCATAACCCTGGATCAGATCAATGCCTTGCTTCTCAAGTAAGGTACTCATCGGCGGATACACATTGGCGTCCGAACCCGTTACTTCATGACCAAGCGAGCGAGCCAGCATCGCCAGCCCCCCCATGAAAGTGCCACAAATTCCCAAAATATGAATGCGCATACGTCACTATCCTTTTTTTATCTGCGAGCCATTTTACGCACATGTCTGGCAAGTGAGAAACGCATTTCAGGTAAATCTGTACTTTGCTGGCGCGATTCACCTGAGCGCATCATCTGAAATGTTTGTTAAGATTGTTACGGTCGCTTTACTCCAATCAATTGCAGGGAAAGTGTTATGAAAACGTTAGGTGAATTTATTGTCGAAAAGCAGCACGAGTTCTCTCAGGCTACCGGTGAGCTCACTGCTTTGCTGTCGGCAATAAAATTGGGCGCCAAGATCATCCACCGCGATATCAACAAGGCCGGTCTGGTCGATATCCTGGGTGCCAGCGGTGCTGAGAACGTACAGGGCGAGGTTCAGCAGAAACTCGATCTGTTCGCGAACGAGAAACTGAAAGCTGCACTAAAAGCGCGCGATATTGTAGCGGGCATCGCATCGGAAGAAGAGGACGAAATCGTCGTCTTTGAAGGCTGCGAACACGCGAAATATGTGGTGCTGATGGACCCTCTGGATGGCTCTTCTAACATCGACGTTAACGTCTCTGTCGGTACGATTTTCTCGATTTATCGCCGCGTGACGCCCGTCGGCACGCCGGTCACCGAAGAAGATTTCCTGCAACCCGGCAACAAACAGGTCGCTGCGGGATATGTCGTGTATGGCTCGTCCACCATGCTGGTTTACACCACTGGCTGCGGCGTACATGCTTTCACCTACGATCCGTCGTTAGGCGTGTTCTGTCTGTGCCAGGAACGTATGCGTTTCCCGGAAAAGGGTAAAACCTACTCCATTAACGAAGGCAACTACATTAAATTCCCGAATGGCGTGAAGAAGTACATCAAATTCTGCCAGGAAGAGGATAGTTCAACAAGTCGCCCTTATACCTCACGTTACATTGGCTCTCTGGTGGCCGATTTCCACCGCAACCTGCTGAAAGGCGGCATCTATCTCTACCCCAGCACCGCCAGCCATCCGCAGGGAAAACTGCGTCTGCTGTATGAATGCAACCCGATGGCGTTCCTCGCGGAACAGGCCGGCGGCAAAGCAAGCGATGGTAAAGAACGTATTCTGGATATCATTCCGGAAAGCCTTCACCAGCGCCGCTCGTTCTTCGTCGGCAACCGCCATATGGTTGACGATGTGGAACGCTTTATCCGCGAATACCCGGACGCGTAATCTTTACCACCATGCGGAATAACGCATGAAGCCGCCATTGGGCAATAACATGTCCGATGGCGGCGTTGCCTTATCAGGCCCGTGATTTTTTCGGTTCTTAACCTTTGTCATTCATGCTCCGCAACGACGCGCCAGATGAGGCGGAAACGAAAACAAGCGAAGACTTTCGGCGTGAGTTGGCTATAATACTCGCCACTTGTTTGTCATAAATTCAAAGGAAACAGACATGAGCTTACTCAACGTCCCGGCGGGTAAAGAACTGCCGGAAGATATCTACGTCGTTATCGAGATCCCGGCTAACGCAGATCCGATCAAATACGAAGTTGACAAAGAGAGCGGCGCGCTGTTCGTTGACCGCTTCATGTCCACCGCGATGTTCTATCCGTGCAACTACGGTTACATCAACCATACCCTGTCTCTGGACGGCGACCCGGTAGACGTTCTGGTCCCGACGCCGTACCCGCTGCAGCCAGGCGCCGTCATCCGTTGCCGTCCGGTTGGCGTACTGAAAATGACCGACGAATCCGGTGAAGATGCGAAACTGGTTGCCGTACCGCACACCAAACTGAGCAAAGAGTACGATCACATTAAAGATGTGAACGATCTGCCGGAACTGCTGAAAGCGCAGATCACTCATTTCTTCGAGCATTATAAAGATCTCGAAAAAGGCAAATGGGTGAAAGTTGACGGTTGGGACAACGCCGAAGCGGCTAAAGCGGAAATCGTTGCCTCCTTCGAGCGCGCAGCGAAGAAATAAGTTCGCTTTTACATAATCGTCAAGATAAAGGCTCTCATAGTAATGAGGGCCTTTTTATTGGCTAATGAATAGAACACAATTTTTATCATTATTAGTTTAACATTCACGAAATGAATAAGACCTTACCTTATTTTTTATTAAAAAGGGTTGAATACGCTCACGCTTTCTCTAAAAAGCTTAAGATAATAATTTTTTTGTGAATTCCCGCAGACTCCCATGGACTTACGCCCTAAATATTAGCAAGCGCCAAATTCTTATTTAGTGCATAAGCCCGATTACCTTTTTAATAAGGTATCCTAAGCTCTCCCTACCAATAACCGTATTTTTAATCCAACATAACATCCGCTCAAAACACACTTTTTAATATATTTTTAAGGGCTGCCATAATTATTTACTATTTTAAGAGATTATGATGAAAAATGATATATTAATTACCGGTGGACATATCATCGATCCCGCTCGTAATATTAATGAGATTAACAATTTACGCATCATTAACGATATTATCGTTGATGCCGATAAATATCCTGTAACTTCGGAGACCCGGATTATCCATGCCGACGGCATGATCGTCACTCCCGGTCTTATCGATTATCACGCGCATGTTTTTTATGACGCGACGGAAGGCGGCGTCAGGCCTGATATGTACATGCCGCCGAATGGCGTCACCACCGTCGTGGATGCAGGTTCTGCCGGTACGGCAAACTTTGATGCCTTCTACCGAACGGTGATTTGCGCCAGTAAAGTTCGAATCAAAGCGTTTCTGACCGTGTCGCCGCCGGGCCAAACCTGGTCACAAGAAAATTATGATCCTGACAATATTGATGAAAATAAGATCCACGCGCTGTTTCGCCAGTATCGCAATGTTCTTCAGGGATTAAAACTCAAGGTTCAGACTGAGGACATTGCTGAATATGGCTTAAAACCGCTGACTGAATCCCTTCGTATTGCCAACGATTTAAGGTGCCCCGTGGCAATACACTCGACTCATCCCGTCGTTCCCATGAAAGAACTTGTCTCCTTGCTACGCCACGGCGATATTATCGCTCATGCGTTTCACGGCAAAGGTAGCACCATTCTTACTGATGAAGGCGCTGTCTTAGCCGAAGTCCGTCAGGCAAGGGAAAGAGGCGTTATATTTGATGCCGCCAATGGTCGCAGCCATTTTTCAATGAACACGGCACGCCGGGCCATCGCCAATGGCTTTCTTCCGGATATCATCAGTAGCGATCTCTCAACCATCACTAAACTCGCCTGGCCTGTTTACGCCTTACCATGGATTTTATCGAAATATTTAGCACTCGGCGTCGCGCTTACCGATGTCATTAACGCCTGTACCCATACCCCAGCAGTTTTATTGGGCATGGCAGCAGAAATTGGTACGCTGGCCCCTGGGGCATTTGCCGATATCGCCATCTTTAAATTAAAAAACAGGCATGTTGAATTTGCCGATATTCATGGTGAAACGCTCACGGGGACGCATGTGCTGGTACCACAAATGACCATAAAATCCGGTGAGATATTATTTCGTCAAATTGATTTTGGCGCGCGGCCAAACGGAGTTGAAAAATGACCTCAATGCAAAAATGGCTACGGATCGGCGCGACATTAATGTTCGGCCTTTTTGTTGCTTATCTTGACCGTTCTAATCTTTCCGTTACGTTACCTACGATTACACACGACCTGAATATTGATGGCGCAACGGCCAGCATTGTATTAACCATATTTCTTATTGGCTATGCCTTTTCAAATATTTTTGGCGGCGTATTTACCCAGCGATACGATCCGAAAAAAATAGTCATTCTGATGGTGCTAATCTGGTCGATTGCGACCGTTTTTGTCGGATTTACCTCGTCAGTGTACGTTATTTTGATTTGCCGGTTGGTGCTTGGCATTACCGAAGGCATTTATTGGCCGCAGCAGTCCCGCTTCGCCAGCGACTGGTTTTCAGACAAAGAACGGACGCAGGCGAACAGCATTATCCAGTATTATGGACAGTTCTTGGCATTAGGCCTGGGATTTATGATTTTGTCCCCGCTGGATGCTGCCTTCGGTTGGCGAAATGTTTTTATTATCACTGGTGTGATCGGCATTTTTGTTGTGGTTCCACTTTATATAACAATGCTGAAAAAACAGGAAGAAGCGCCTTATTATCGTGCGCCGGCGCCAACAGAGAAAACTAAACTTACCCTGGAATCGCTGGGCGGAACCCCTTTCCTACTCCTTATTTTTACCTACATCACTCAAGGGATGTTGTTCTGGGGAATTACGTTATGGATCCCCATGGTTGTCAATTCTCTCGGCTATACCGGATTCAGTAAAGCATTGGTCAGTTCTCTGCCTTATCTGACTGCGGTTATACTGGCAATCCCTATCTCATGGATCAGTGATAAGACACAAAAGCGTGTACTTATTGCTTCACTGGGCCTACTAATCCCCGGCGTAATGTTATTTCTCTTGCCATTTGTCGATGCGCCGGGCTTTAAAATCACGCTCATTACCCTGGCGATGGGTTATTATGCCGCCAGCTTTACCCCCAATATCTGGTCGATTATCCAGTCGAACGTTAAACCCCATGCGATTGGCCCAGCCTCCGGTATTATTAATGGCATCGGCGCTGGCGGCGGCGGTACGTTGGCAGGCCTAATGGTCGGCTATTTTTACCGGACAACTGGCAGCTATATGCAGGGATTTATGGTTCTTGGATGCATTGTTATCCTGGGCGGCGCGTCATTATTGATCTACGGCAGAATAAGAGCTCACCATGCCCGGCGCTAGCGCCATCAGCCAGAATGTAAAAAAACAACGCCACCCGAGGGTGGCGTGTTCAGTTCAGGGCTGGTTTCTGTCTAACCAGTCACCGCTTTCAATCAGAGTTAACCCATCAACAGGACGTTGATATACATACATCCATGCGCTGCCGTAAGGCGTCTGGATTAACTGGCGTGCGTATTCACCGCCCCTGGTGCGCAAAGCATCAAGTTCGGCCAGCGTGGCGTTATCAATTCGATAAACTTCACCGTATACCGCTCCGTTTCCCGGAACTGCGCCTGGATAGTGGCCCAGACTATACAACTGGTAGTTATCGATACGGTAATCGCCAAGCAATTGGGCATTGGTCATCCAGTGACTGTTGCCTTGTTTCTGTCGTAAACTGCCATAGACAAATATTCGCATTGCTAAAACTCAAACTGATAGAGCAAATCAAGTGCCTGATCTACGCCAGACACTGCTTCCAGATATAGCTTAGGCATCAGGCGATAACGTAACGTGAGCGTCGCCAGAGAGTCAAATATCCCTACACCATACTTCACCTGTAGACCCGGCAGTACATAGCCGCTGACCACGACCTGAGACGAATCGCCCACCCCTTGCGTGTCCAGCGCCAGATTACTTACACCGAATGTCTCTCCGATTTTACCCACAACCTGACCACTTTGCGCAACCCCCAGGCCAATAAGCATGGAGGTCATTGCTGCGCTATCACTCTGATTGCTGTCCAACCCCTGCCCACGCAGCAGATAAGAAAGCGCTTCAGCCTGCGGCATCGCCGGATCGGAGAAGATTTCCGCTTTGGGTTCATCAGCAGTGCCTGTGACACGCACGCCCGCAATGACATCGTCTTCGGTGGCGTCAGGGTTACGGATCGCTTCGATATTGAGCAGCGGCTGATCCGGCGGGCCGGAGAACAGCAGCTCGCCTTTACGGACAAGCAGGTCCTGGCCGTAGGCGCGGAATCGGCCGTCAGGAATATTGATTTGACCATTCAGCCCCAGTCCCTGCTTATCCTGCGCGACTTTCAAATCGCCGGTCAAACGCGCTTTAAGCCCGAAGGCGTCGATGCGCACGTTGTTGCCGACGTGGACCGTCAGATTACTGTTGATGGGAATAGACGCTGTCTGCGGCGTTTCTGGTTGCAGGTCATTATTGAGCATAACCACATCGCTGGAGACGCCAACCGCGCTCTCCGGCAGGTCGTGCACCACAATTCGCGCCCACGGAACGTCCACACGCCCATCCAACGTGAACAGCGAAGGCGTCGCGTCAAAGACCACATCCGGCGAGACATCCAGGCGCACCATCGGCGGAACGGTAATCCGCACCCGGCTGCCTTTCGCCGTCACCCGCGCGCGCCAGTTGTCAATCTGGCTCCAGTCGGCGTTACCGTTCAGGTTAATTTGCCCTTGTTGTGTTCGCACGATACCGGCGAGCGTCGAACGCGTACCGCTAAAGTTCATGGTGAGCTGGCTCGGCTGCATCTCAAACGGCATAAAATTACCGTCAATATCCAGCGCGCTAAGCTGCAACTGACCAAACAACTGCGGGCTTTGCACATCGCCGCCCAGACGTAGCCTGGCGTTTAACATTCCCGCCGCTTTTTCGCCGCGCGAAAAGACAGGGTTGACCATCGCCAGATTGAGATTGCGCATGTTGACGTTACCGCCGAGATTGCGCCGCCCCTGAGGATCGGTTACCTGCACCTGGCCATCGAATTGACCATTGTTCGTCAGGCGAATCAGCCATCCCAGCTCGGCGCGATTATTATGCAGTTCGGCGCTGAGGTTCAGCGTCTCAAACGCGACCGGTAACGGCGCGTCATTGACGGTCTGCGTGACCTTCACGTTACGACCGGAAAGCGTGACCTTCCCCTGCGGCAATCCCTCCTGGGTGGTATCCCACGACACGTCCGCTTTCCCGCTAAAGACCCCGCTGGCCTGAGTGGTATCAGGCATAAATGGCTTCAGCATCGCCAGATCAAAGCGGTTGAGATTGACCACCGCCCGCCCTGCGGCGCCCGCATCAATGGTTTGCGGGATGCACAGCTCGGCGTTCGGGTTCAGCCAACAATGCGGCCCGATACTGATTTTCTGTTCTTTATTACGGTAGTCCAGCGCAATCGCGCGGGTCAACGACCATGGCCCCACTGGCGTCTGGAAACGGGTATCGCTTAACGTCCCTTTCCAGCGCGCCGCCTCGCGATCAAAACTGCCTGTCAGGGAGAGTTGACCGGATACCGGTTCTCCCTGAACACGGAGCTGTAGCTGATGCTGCTTCTCGCTGCCTTTGGCGTCAAGCGTCACCAGATTGATGTTAACGTCGGGCTGCGAAATCCGCTCTACGCGAACGTTGAGATGGCCCGCTATCTGATCGGTGGATTTAATATCGCCTTCAATGCGCGCCTGGGCGACAGACAGCTCCTGCCAGCGCAGACCGCGGGCGGTGATATCCGCCAACAGCTGCGGCGCTTCTACCGTACCGCGGACTTTAACGATTCCTTTTGCCATGCCGCCCAGTCCTGGCAGCGCATTATCCAGCCCCGGCGCATCGATGGCGGCGTCAAGATTCAGCTCCTTAACGCCAAGCTCGCCTTTTATATCGGCGCTGTTTGGGCCCAGCGCAAGGTGCAGCCCCGGGATCGTCCACTGCATGTAGCTGTTGCCCTTTAGCGTCCCGTTGACGTTAACGCTGTTCTGCTTCACATTGCCGGTCAGCTTGAGCTCCGGGACATCCATCTGCCAGGTGCCGCCGTAGAGGCTGCCTTTGGTTTTCATGACGCCGTTAAGCTTCGCGGGCCAGTCCGGGATCTCTTTAGCGGTATTGATGCCATTCAGCGTCAGTTCGCCACGCCAGCTAATCGCCTGCTGCCAGTCCACCAGCGCTTTCAGTTCGGTTTTTCCCTCCAGAGCGGCGACGGTGAGTTTATCGAGATTAATCTGCCGCTCATTCCCTTTGGCATCCAGCGTGATGGTCGCCGGCGGAATATCTTGTCCTTTCACGGCGGTTCGCATCGACAACGTATAGTCGGTCATCTTACCGCTCAGTTTGAGCTTCAGATCGTCAGCCTGAAACTGGGTATCACCCGTCAATGGCCAGGCAATGCGTTGGCTGACGACTTCAAGATTGAGCGGTAAACCGGCCTCCGCCAGCCGCGTCTGGGCGCGAAGCGCGACATCCATCGGCCCGGAAAGGTTCACCCCGACCTCCAGTTGTTCGCGTAGCGCGCCGCCGACCTTGAGTTTTATCTTTTCACCCTTTAGCGGATCGATATTCAGCGTACTGTTGAGCGTAATATCGACCGGCCAGTTATTGGCGAGCTGCGCCGTACCGGAGGCTTTCACCGTGCCCTGGTTGGCGTCGATATCCAGAGTATCCAGCTTCATATTACCGTCGATACTGCTGACTTTAAGCAGCATCGTGCGCACCGTCAGATCGGTATCGCCGGTGATGCGTAGCTGCTCGCCGCGAAATGACTCGATATTCAGATTGAGCGGCAGGTGAACATCGGTCATCTCCGGCATTACTGGTTTTGCAAACAGATCTTTTAGCGTTTCGCCAAGCGGCTTTTCATCCGGTTGAGGTTTCTCGATTTTGGGTTCAACCACCTCTTCCTGCGCCACCTCAGCGACCTTCGGCAGAGCGATCAGCAGTCCCTGAAGCCGCGTCGGTTTCAGGGTCAGGTTTTTCTCCTGCCATGCCAGCCCGGAGGTAAAATCCAGCACCGAAACGGTAGTGTCATCAATCTTGATATTGATGTTATTCAACGCCACGCGCGACAGCGTGATGGGCCAGGGGGTGGAGAGGTTCAGCGGTCCGCTTTCTTCCTCTTCTTGCGCCGGTTCGGAAGGCGGCATTTTTTTGCTGTCGATAGCGACATTAATGTTTTTTAACGCCAGATCATTGACGCACAGGCTACTGCGCCACAGGCAATCAAGCCCGACGGCCAGATGAATTTCGCCCGCATTCACCGCAACGCCCGGCTGCTCATAGCGGATATTTTTTAATGATAAGTCCCGCCAGCCGCCGGTGACCTGCCCAATCTCCAGCCCCGGCACCCAGCGGTTCGCCGCACTGAATACCAGATGCAGCCCCGTCGTCGTCCCGACCAGAAACGCAACGCTCGCCAGTAACACCACAATGAAAATCAACACGCCGAGGCTTATTTTCTTCCATAAACTCATAATTCAGGCCCCAGACCGATATAAAACTGTAAACCGTGTTCGTCTTTGTCGCCGACCGGTACGGCAAAATCGAGTTTGATAGGCCCAACCGGCGACGCCCAGCGCACGCCGACCCCGGTCCCGGTTTTGAAATCGCTACGGCGAATATCACTCACCGCCTCGCCGCTATCGACAAACACTGCCCCCCACCATTTGCCGGTGACGTTATACTGGTACTCCAGCGATCCGGTTGCCAGTTTTGAGGCGCCTTTAAGATTGCCGTCGCTATCTTTAGGCGAAATAGATTTGTATTTATAGCCGCGAATACTGCGGTCGCCCCCGGCGAAGAAACGTAAATCCGGCGGAACTTTGTCGAAATCACCGGTTTCTATCCAGCCCAAATTGGCGCGCATCACAAAACGGTGGCGATCGTACAAAGTCCGAATCCAGACGTTTTGCGCCTGCAGTACGGAGAAATCCACGTCGGAGCCCCAGGCCGTATTCGAATAGTCTACCGAGTAGCGCTGCGAATCGCCCCAGGTTGGCATCAGTCCCCCTCGCGAGCGGGTTCGGCTGATCATCACGCCCGGGTAGAACAGCATGGTGGTATTGGTGACGTTCCCCTGGGTAAAGTGGTCGAAACTCCAGCGCAGGTTAATCGCCCGCTGCCAACCGCTGGAAAGGTCCCAGTAACGCGAAACGGCAAGCGTGGTCGAGTCCTGCTCCGTATCATTCAAATCGGTACGTTTAAAACCGCCCTGTACCAGATAGTATTGCTCCAGCGGGTTTTTCAGCAGCGGCATTTTATAACTAAAATCCAGCACCTGTTCCGGCGCAGAAATACTGGTGCTGGTGGTCAGGCTATGACCGTAGGAGTTCATCCACGGTTTTTTCCACGACGCTTTCACGCGCGGCCCGACGTCGGTGGAGTACCCCACCCCGGTTTCAATCGTGTTTTCGGTTCGCGGCGATACCACGCCTTTTAACGGCAGAATTTTTGTTTTACGCGATTTCTCAAATTCCGGCGCCACCACAACAGAATTAAACCATCCGGTAGCGGAAAGTCGGCGGTTTAGTTCCGCCAAATCTTTCGACTCGTACTCATCGCCCTCTTTAAACGGCAACAGATTTTGTAAATATTCATCACGAATCTGCGAACCTTCGAAGGTGACAGGTCCGAAGCGATAGCGCTCACCGCTATCATAATCAATATCCCAAAACGCCTGATGACGGCCCAGAGCAATTCCCAACTGACTTTTAACGAATTCGCTGTCGAAATAGCCTTTACGTAGCGACACGCTGGTTAACGACTTCTTAAAATTGTCATAGTCTCCCTGGTTCAGCACCGTGCCGATTGCCGGACGCGTTTTCAGTAAGGCCAGATAATCTTTGTCCGTGCGCGCGCCGCCGCGTAAAATGACTTCTGTACCGCCAATCAACACCGGCTGGCCGGGCGTAACCCTGGCGATTAATACCTGCCGTCCTTTCGCAGGCGGTGGAAGCAAGTCGAATTTGATAGTGGGTTCGTAATAGCCTAACGCTTTAAGCCCTTCGCGAATCGCATCATCAACTCGGGCGCGAAAGCGCCGATCCGGCGTCACCTCATCGCTCTGAATCGTAGAGAGCTGTGCGCGAACGTTTTTTTCCAGCTCTCCGGATAGCCCTTCGACTTTCAGACGAACATTTGCGGCTACCGCAGAACTGCTCAGGCACAGTAAGCTAACCCAACATAACTGACGGATATGTGGCACATTTTCTCCTGAATATCCCCTATTCCCACCCCTGGAAAAAATCACACTACCGCTCCGCGGCTTAACATAAAATCAACAATTGCGATTGAAAAGCAGACGACTGCCCAAATATTTCTTATGGTTAAATCCAGATACATTAATGTTGTTATTGTGTGCAAAGATGCGTCTCGTTACAACCTTAACGCCAATTAACGCTTTCGGGAGAATAGCTCATGAGTTTATTTGATAAAAAACATCTGGTTACTCAAGCAGATGCGTTACCAGGACGCAACACCCCGATGCCGATCGCCACTCTGCATGCGGTAAATGAACACTCTATGACCAATGTCCCTGCCGGGATGGAGATCGCCTACTTCGCTATGGGCTGTTTCTGGGGCGTAGAACGTTTATTCTGGCAATTGCCCGGCGTATATAGCACCGCGGCAGGGTATGCGGGCGGTTACACGCCTAATCCAACCTACCGGGAAGTCTGCTCCGGGCAGACCGGTCATGCCGAAGCGGTACGGATAGTGTACGATCCTGCCGTTATCCGTTATGAGCAGCTTTTACAGATTTTCTGGGAAAATCACGATCCAACGCAGGGGATGCAACAGGGTAACGATCACGGTACGCAATACCGTTCTGCGATTTATCCCTTAACGCCGGAACAGAGTGCCGCTGCTCACGCCAGTCGCGAGCGCTTTCAGTCGGCAATGGCCGCCGCCGGAAACCATCGCCCTATTACCACGGAAATCGCCCATGCGACGCCGTTTTACTACGCCGAAGATGAACACCAACAGTATCTGCACAAAAATCCATACGGTTACTGCGGGATTGGCGGGATCGGCGTTTGCCTGCCGCCTGACGCGTGACGACGCTGGCGTAGGGGGAACTTGTCGGAGTTGAAAATGAACCCTCTGGCGACTTTACAGTAGCTTACGCTATACTAGCCCTGAACTTATCGGCTCACTGCTACGAGCCGGTTTTCATTAAACGTTACCACACGGATTTATAAACTTCCCTTCCGAGGATCTGGCGTTTCGCCGGATAAGATATGTTAAACAGTATATTCATTATATTCTGCCTGATCGCTGTAAGTGCGTTCTTCTCCATCTCCGAGATCTCGCTTGCCGCATCACGTAAGATTAAACTTAAGTTATTAGCTGATGAAGGCAGTATCAACGCACAACGCGTATTGAAAATGCAGGAAAATCCCGGCATGTTTTTCACCGTTGTGCAAATTGGCCTGAACGCCGTCGCTATTCTTGGCGGTATCGTCGGCGATGCGGCATTTTCGCCCGCCTTTTCCGCCCTTTTCTCGCACTATATGTCGCCAGAACTCTCCGAGCAGCTGAGCTTTATTCTCTCTTTCTCGCTGGTGACGGGGCTGTTTATCCTGTTCGCGGATTTAACCCCGAAACGCATCGGTATGATTGCGCCAGAAGCTGTGGCTTTGCGTATCATCAACCCGATGCGCTTCTGCCTGTTCGTTTTTCGCCCGCTGGTGTGGCTGTTTAACGGCATGGCAAACAACATCTTCCGCCTGTTCAAAATTCCAATGGTGCGGAAAGACGACATTACTTCTGATGATATTTACGCAGTGGTGGAAGCCGGCGCGCTGGCGGGCGTCTTGCGCAAGCAAGAGCACGAACTGATTGAAAATGTGTTTGAACTTGAATCCCGCACCGTACCGTCTTCCATGACGCCGCGCGAAAGTATCATCTGGTTTGATCTGCACGAAGACGAGCAAAGCCTGAAGAAAAAGGTCGCCGAACATCCGCACTCAAAATTTTTGGTGTGTAATGAAGATATCGACCACATCATCGGCTATGTAGACTCCAAAGATCTGCTGAACCGCGTGCTGGCGAACCAAAGTATGGCGCTGAATGGCGGCGTGCAAATTCGCAATACCTTGATTGTGCCGGATACGCTGACCCTTTCTGAGGCGCTGGAAAGTTTCAAAACGGCGGGCGAAGATTTCGCGGTCATTATGAATGAATACGCGCTGGTCGTCGGTATCATTACGCTGAACGATGTGATGACCACGCTAATGGGTGACCTGGTCGGCCAGGGACTGGAAGAGCAAATTGTGGCACGCGATGAAAATTCCTGGCTGGTTGACGGCGGCACGCCGATTGACGACGTCATGCGCGTGCTGGATATCGATGAGTTTCCGCAATCCGGCAACTATGAAACCATTGGCGGCTTTATGATGTTTATGCTGCGCAAGATTCCAAAACGTACTGATTCGGTGAAGTTTTCCGGCTACAAATTTGAAGTGGTGGATATCGACAACTACCGTATCGATCAGTTGCTGGTGACGCGTCTCGACAATAAAAGCAACGTACCGGCACCGAAACTGCCCGATGCGCAAGGTAAAGAAGACAGCGCGGCCTGAAATCCGTTTGCCAGAAACATCAACGGCTCCTGATTCAGGAGCCGTTTTTTTTACTTTTTTAACCTACTGCATAGCACTTTTGGTTACGCCATCTCAGTTTGCAGACGCATAACCTGACGGTTAACTTCAGACATCACAGACAAGTGCTGCTTGTCTCTCACTTTTGGGATAAGAATCTTACCCTTATCGAACTCAAAAGCGCCAACATCCTTGATATATAACCGTCCACGGAACAGGATCTTCACGTACTTCGCCACCTGTAGCGGGTTGTAGCGTTGGAAAATTTTCATTGTTGTCTCCTGCAGAGTATTACGCCCTTGCGGTGCCACAATCGGCCCAACAGTTTTAAGGCGCAAATTTTAATGCCATATGACTATAGACCATATCTACGTCGTTTCCAGTGTGCATAAGTATATTTACCTTTTGATTACAGTTATTCAGAATTATCTAAACATCAGCTCATTTTTCTCAGTATATGCCTTCATTTTTCACAGGAAGTGTGCGCCCGCCCGCAAACTGGCATCCCCTTTGCGGGAAAAAGCATCAATCGCACATATGATTAACTATCGGCCCAAAGTGGTCGGATCACCTGCAAAAAAATAAAGAAGGAATGACCATGACCCTACGTAAAATTCTGGCGATGTCGTGTCTGCTACTCCCCATAATGGCTTGTGCGCATAACCTTGAAGTTAACCAACGGGTGCCGCCGGTAGGCATTGCCGATCGTGGCGAACTGACGTTGAATACAGATGAGTTTAGTTATAAAAACTGGAATAGCGCGCAGCTGGCGGGAAAAGTGCGCGTCCTGCTGCACATTGCGGGTCGAACGTCAGCGAAGGAAAAAAACGCCACGCTGATTGAAGCGATTAAATCAGCCAAGCTCCCGCATGACAGATACCAGACGACCACAATTGTGAACACTGATGATGCGATCCCAGGCTCCGGTATGTTCGTGCGTAGCAGTATAGAAAGTAATAAAAAGCTCTATCCGTGGTCGCAATTTATTGTCGACAGCAATGGCGTGGCGCGTAACGCCTGGCAATTAAAAGAAGAGGGGTCCGCCGTCATTGTGCTTGACAAAGACGGTCGGGTTCAATGGGTGAAAGATGGCGCGTTAACCCAGCAAGAGGTACAGCAGGTGGTCGGCCTGCTGCATAAGCTCCTCAGTAAATAGTCACCCGGAAGCCGGGGTTAAGGAACGATTCACGAGGGGTATAGTCCAGCGTTTTTCCCTGCCAGTCGTGAACGTGCGCCCCGGCTGCAACGGCAATGGCATGACCTGCGGCAGTGTCCCAGACGCTGGTCGGCCCAAATCTGGGGTAAAGCTGCGCCTGGCCTTCCGCCACAAGACAGAATTTCAGCGAGGAACCAATAGAAGTTGTCTGATGTTCGCCAAGCTGTTGGAGATATTCGGTGAGTTCATCATCCGTATGCGAACGGCTAATCACCACCAGCGGCGGGCGGGCATCCCGGACCTGAATCTGCTTACGCACCCCGCACTCCTCTTTCCAGGCCTTACCTTCCGCCGCGTAGTACATCACTTTCAGCACCGGCGCATAGACCACGCCCAACACCGGTTTGCCCTGCTCAATCAGCGCGATATTGACCGTGAATTCGCCATTGCGCTTGATGAACTCTTTGGTGCCGTCGAGCGGATCGACCAGCCAGTAGCGCTGCCAGTGCTGGCGCACTTCCCAGGCAGGTGGATCTTCTTCTGAAAGCACCGGAATATCCGGCGTGAGCGTGCGTAACCCTTCGAGAATCACGGTATGTGCGGCGATATCCGCCGCAGTGACTGGAGAATCGTCCTGCTTGCGGGCGTACTCCATCGGTTTGGCTCCATCATAAACCTGCATAATGGCATCGCCCGCGTTCCGTGCAAGCTGGCATACTTGTTCTAACATTCTCCACCTCTTTATGACGGGGGCGTTAACTCGTTGTTTTACTTATACCCGATCGTTAAGGGTTCCGCCAACTGTGATACCGTCTGCGGTTTTGATAATACCTTTCATGGCATGATTCACCCTTCTGTGAACACTCGCAAAAAATCGGCCGGATGGGGCGGTTTCGCCTTCTTCTGGCGACGGTCGGAACGATATCGGGTTTCACTGTTTATCATCGCTATTTTTCACTATCCGGCTTTTCTATTGCGTTCTTAAAAGGTGCCTCTGATGATTAAGTTTAGTGCAACGCTTCTGGCTACGCTGATCGCCGCCAGCGTGAATGCGGCCACCGTCGATCTCCGTATCATGGAAACTACTGATTTACATAGCAACATGATGGATTTCGATTATTACAAGGATACCGCAACCGAAAAATTCGGATTGGTACGTACCGCAAGTTTGATTCATGCCGCCCGAAATGAAGTCAAAAACAGCGTGCTGGTGGATAACGGCGACCTGATTCAGGGGAGCCCTCTGGGCGATTATATGGCGGCAAAAGGGCTCAAAGACGGTGATATTCACCCGGTCTATAAAGCGCTCAACACTCTGGATTACGCGGTTGGAAACCTCGGCAACCATGAGTTTAATTATGGTCTGGACTATCTGCATAACGCGCTGGCCGGCGCGAAATTCCCTTATGTTAACGCCAATATTATCGACGTTAAAACCCAAAAGCCGCTCTTTACGCCTTATCTGATTAAAGAGACGAGCGTTATTGATAAAGACGGCAACCCGCAAACTCTGAAAATCGGCTATATCGGCTTTGTTCCGCCGCAAATCATGATTTGGGATAAAGCGAATCTGAGCGGCAAAGTTACCGTCAATGACATTACGGAAACCGCCCGGAAATATGTGCCCGAAATGCGCGAGAAAGGCGCTGATATCGTGGTAGTCATTGCTCACTCAGGCCTTTCTGCCGATCCGTACCACAGCATGGCGGAAAACTCGGTTTATTACCTCAGCGAAGTTCCCGGCGTCGACGCGATTATGTTTGGCCACGCCCACGCCGTCTTCCCCGGTAAAGATTTTGCCGACATCAAAGGCGCGGATATCGCCAAAGGTACGCTTAACGGCATTCCTGCGGTAATGCCTGGCATGTGGGGCGACCATCTGGGAGTGGTCGATCTGGTGCTCAATAACGACAGCGGCAAATGGCAGGTTACGCAGGCGAAAGCGGAAGCGCGGCCTATCTATGACGCCGCCGCTAAAAAGTCGCTGGCGGCGGAAGACAGTAAGCTGGTCGATATTCTGAAAGCCGATCACGATGCCACCCGCGAGTTTGTCAGCAAGCCCATCGGCAAGTCTGCCGATAACATGTACAGTTATCTTGCTCTGGTGCAGGACGATCCTACCGTACAGGTGGTGAATAACGCGCAAAAAGCGTATGTGGAACACTTTATTCAGGGCGATCCGGATCTGGCGAAACTGCCGGTGCTGTCCGCCGCCGCGCCGTTTAAAGTTGGCGGGCGTAAGAACGATCCTGCCAGTTTTGTCGAAGTGGAAAAAGGCCAGTTGACCTTCCGTAACGCCGCCGATCTTTATCTCTATCCGAATACGCTGGTGGTGGTGAAAGCCAGCGGCAAGGAGGTAAAAGAGTGGCTGGAATGTTCTGCCGGACAATTTAATCAGATTGATATTCACAGCAACAAACCGCAATCGTTGATCAATTGGGATGGCTTTCGCACCTATAATTTCGATGTCATTGATGGCGTGAATTATCAAATCGATGTGTCACAGCCCGCCCGCTATGATGGCGAATGCCAGATGGTGAATCCGCAGGCGGAACGTATTAAAAACCTGACCTTTAACGGTAAGCCTGTCGACCCGAACGCTACGTTCCTGGTCGCCACGAATAACTATCGCGCTTACGGCGGCAAGTTTGCCGGCACGGGCGACAGCCATATCGCCTTTGCGTCTCCGGATGAAAATCGCGCCGTGCTGGCGGCATGGATTGGCGCAGAGTCAAAACGCGCGGGCGAAATCCATCCGGCGGCGGATAATAACTGGCGTCTGGCGCCAATCCACAGCGATACGGCGCTGGATATCCGCTTTGAAACATCGCCAGGCGATAAAGCCGCTGCCTTCATTAAAGCGAAAGGGCAGTATCCGATGAAGAAGGTTGCCGTCGATGATATTGGTTTTGCCATTTATCAGGTGGATTTGAGCAAGTAACGTGAGTCCCGTATGGCGCTGCGTTTATTCGGCCTGACTGGCAGGCCGAATAAAGCGCTAGCCGCCATCTGATAAACGCTCCCGCTGCGCCAATACCTGGGGCAAATTCAGTTCTATCCAGTCCGCCAGTGCGGCGACTTTATCGCTCACCTGCTCGCCAAGCGGCGTCAGGCTGTACTCTACATGCGGCGGAACAACTGGATATGACACCCGGTTGAGAAATCCGTCCTGTTCAAGCGCCTGTAACGACTGCGCCAGCATCTTTTCACTCACGCCTCCCATCTTGCGGCGCAGGTCGCTAAAACGGTGTGTACCGTCGCGTAACGCGACCAGAATCAGTACGCCCCAGCGACTGGTGACATGTTTTAACACCTCACGGGACGGGCACTGTTCAGCAAAGAGATTGCCTTCACGCAACTGCCGGGAAAGAGTATGAGCGCGCATTGATACTTACCTTTTTGTACGTACTTACTAAAAGTAAGTTTAGGTGGTAGCGTAATAAAACACAAGACCAACACTGAGGAGTTCACCATGATTGCTATCACTGGCGCAACAGGCCAACTGGGCCAACACGTTATTGAAAACCTGCTAAAAACGACGCCCGCCAGTCACCTCGTCGCGATCGTCCGTAACCCGAAAAAAGCCGCCCCGCTCAGTCAGCGCGGGATTGCCGTTCGCCAGGCGGATTACGCTAACGAAGCCGCGCTGACCACCGCCTTACAGGGCGTTGATAAACTGCTGCTCATTTCATCCAGCGAAGTGGGACAACGCACCGCGCAGCACCGCAACGTCATTCAGGCCGCCATTGCCGCGAAGGTGAAATTCATCGCCTATACCAGCCTGCTACATGCGGATAAATCGCCGCTGGCGCTCGCCGATGAACATATTGAAACGGAAAAAATGCTGGCTGAGTCAGGTATTCCTCACACGCTATTACGTAACGGCTGGTATACGGAAAACTACCTGGCGAGCGTCCCTGCCGCGCTGAAGCATGGCGTCTTTATTGGCGCAGCGGGAGAAGGGAAAATCGCCTCCGCAATGCGCGCTGACTATGCCGCCGCCGCCGCGCGCGTCATCCGTGAAGAGGGTCACGCCGGGAATGTCTACGAACTGGCGGGTGATGACGCCTGGACATTAAGCCAGTTGGCGGATGAACTTACTCATCAGAGCGGAAAAAAAATCGTCTACCAGAACCTGAGTGAAGTCGATTTTGCCGCCGCGCTGAAAGGCGCAGGCCTGCCTGACGGACTGGCGGATATGTTAGCCAATTCTGACGCTGGCGCGGCGAAAGGCGGCCTGTTTGATGACAGCCATACGCTGCGTAAACTCATCGGTCGCCCGACGACGACGCTCACAGAAAGCCTTCGCTCCGTACTGTAAGTGTTAAAATTTAGTTAATTTATGTAGCATCCTCATAGACCTTCTCTGATAATGACAGAACGGTTTATGAGGAGAATCTGATGATTAGCGGCGTGCTATACGCCCTGCTGGCAGGGCTAATGTGGGGATTGATTTTCGTCGGCCCGTTAATCGTGCCGGATTACCCGGCCCTCTTACAGTCAATGGGACGCTATCTGGCGCTGGGGCTGATTGCCCTGCCGATTGCCTGGTTAGGCCGCACGCGGTTACGCCAGTTGACGCGCAAAGATTGGTCCACCGCCCTGTCGCTGACCCTGATGGGCAATGTAATCTATTACGCCTGCCTCGCCAGCGCTATTCAGCGAACCGGCGCGCCGGTGTCGACGATGATCATCGGGACATTGCCGGTCGTCATTCCGCTTTTCGCTAACGTTCTCTATAGCCAACGAGACGGCAGATTATCCTGGCGGCGTTTAGCGCCCGCGCTGGCGCTTATCGGTTTTGGCCTGCTGTGCGTCAATATTGCTGAACTTAGTCAGGGATTATCCGATGTTAGCGGCTGGCGCTATGGTTCAGGCATTGTGCTGGCGCTGATTTCCGTAGCGTGCTGGGCATGGTATGCGCTGCGCAACGCCCGCTGGCTGCGGGAAAATCCCGACAAACATCCCATGATGTGGGCAACGGCGCAGGCGCTGGTTACACTGCCGGTCTCGTTAATCGGCTACGCGGCGGTCTGTCTGTGGCTGAGTATCCAGAAACCGCTATTTACCCTGCCCTTTGGCCCGCATCCCGCGCTGTTTATCGGTCTGATGATCGCCATCGCGGTGCTGTGTTCCTGGGTGGGCGCGCTGTGCTGGAATATCGCCAGCCAAAAATTGCCAACCGTTATTTTAGGGCCGCTGATTGTTTTTGAGACGTTGGCGGGACTGCTCTATACCTTCATTCTGCGCCAGGAAATCCCGCCATTCCTGACGTTAAGCGGCATTGCGCTCCTGGTGGCGGGCGTGGTCATTGCCGTGAGAGCGAAACCGGAAAAAGCGACCGTCGTTCCGGTCACGGAACGCTAATCTCATCCTGGCTTAAATTATACGCACCCCGAAAGAGTTATAGCCTCGCCTTAAAGATGCATTTAAAATACAACTTATATTATTGCAAATGAGGTAACGGCAATGGCTTATCGCGATCAACCTTTAGGCGAACTGGCGCTCTCTATTCCCCGCGCATCGGCGCTGTTTCGCCAGTACGATATGGATTACTGCTGCGGCGGAAAACAGACGCTGGCGCGCGCCGCCGCGCGTCACGACGTCGATATTGACATCATTGAAGCGCAACTCGCGCAGTTGGCTGAACAGCCCATCGAAAAAGACTGGCGCGCCGTTCCGCTGGCGGACATTATTGACCATATCGTGGTGCGCTATCATGATCGACACCGCGAACAACTGCCGGAGCTTATCCTGCAGGCAACCAAAGTGGAACGCGTTCACGCGGATAAGCCAAACGTCCCACGCGGCCTGACAAAATATCTCACCGCGCTGCATGAAGAGCTTTCCAGCCATATGATGAAAGAAGAACAGATCCTGTTCCCCATGATCAAACAGGGTATGGGTCGCCAGGCAACGGGCCCGATAAGCGTAATGGAAATCGAGCATGACGAGGCGGGAGAGCTGGTAGACGTCATCAAACACGTCACCCAAAATGTAACGCCGCCGCCAGAAGCCTGCACCACCTGGAAAGCGATGTATAACGGCATTAATGAGATGATTGATGATCTGATGGAGCACATCAGCCTGGAGAATAACGTGCTGTTCCCACGCGCGCTGGCCGGGGAATAATCGCCAGCCAGGCATTTTGCCGGGTGGCGGCTGTAAACCGCGCCTTATCCGGCCTACAAATCAACGCTACGCTGTAAGCCCGGTAAGCGCCAGCGCTACCGGGCAAAACAATTAACGCATTCCCGCCATCCGTTTCTTACCTATCAACAGCCAGCCCAGACCCAACGCGATAAACCACAGCGGCGTCACGATCAGCGCCTGGCGCGTATCGTCTTCCAGCGTCAGTAATACCAGCACGAACGTAAAGAACGCCATACAGACCCAGCACATCAGCTTACCGAGCGGCATCTTATAGATGGATTTTTCATGCAAGTGGGGACGCTTTTTGCGGTACACCAGGTATGAACACAGAATGATGGTCCAGACAAACATAAACAGGATAGCCGAAACCGTAGTGATCATGGTGAATGCGCCAATCACGCTCGGGTTGACCATCAGCATAACCACGCCGCCCAGCAGGCAGATACAGGAGAAGGTCAGGCCTTTCGCCGGTACCGCGCGTTTCGATAGCTTAGCGAACGCTTTTGGCGCCACGCCTTCTTGCGCCAGGCCAAACAGCATACGGCTGGTCGAGAAGACGCCGCTGTTGGCGGAAGACGCCGCCGAGGTCAGCACGACAAAGTTGATCACGCTCGCGGCGGCAGGCAGACCCACCAGTACAAACAGCTCAACGAACGGGCTCTTATCCGGCACCACGGAACTCCACGGCGTCACCGACATAATGACAATCAGCGCAAAGACGTAGAACATGATGATACGGATCGGTATTGAGTTAATCGCGCGCGGCAGCGATTTTTCCGGATCTTTAGTTTCTGCGGCGGTAGTACCGACCAGCTCAATGCCCACGAAGGCGAACACCGCAATCTGGAAACCGGCAAAGAACCCGCTAATACCTTTCGGGAACCAGCCGCCGTCATTCCACAGATGCGCGAAAGACGCTTCAACGCCTGTCGGCGATTTAAAGTGCATCGCAATCATCACCAGCCCGACCACAATCAACGCCACAATGGCGACGATTTTGACCATGGCAAACCAAAATTCCATTTCACCAAACATTTTAACGGTGGCGAGGTTGAGGCTTAGCAGCAGGATCACTACCGCCAGCGAGGCGACCCAATCGGAAAGGCCGGGAAACCAGAACTGCGCGTAGGCGGTAATCGCCACCACGTCAGCCATACCGGTCACTACCCAGCAAAACCAGTACGTCCAGCCGGTGAAATATCCCGCCCAGGGGCCAAGCAGGTCGGAAGCAAAATCGCTAAACGATTTATATTCCAGATTCGAGAGCAGCAATTCCCCCATGGCGCGCATCACGAAAAAAAGCATAAAACCGATGATCATATACACAAAAATGATCGACGGTCCGGCGAGACTGATCGTTTTACCCGATCCCATAAACAGACCGGTACCAATAGCGCCGCCAATAGCGATAAGCTGTATATGACGGTTTGTAAGATTGCGCCGTAGCGACTGTTCAGCCGGAGCCTGTTCGTCGGCTGCGACTTTTACCTGATCTACCATGTTTTTCTTCCTGTACCTGTCTGTGTTGTGCGGGCTCTACGGCCTTTGGTCTATGATACGACGATCCTGTTATCAGGACTCATCGATATTAGGTAAGAATCGGCGGGATGAATACTAAGATTCAAATACAATGTTAATTTTATGTTTAAAATGAGTGTTATATCACTTTGATAATGCGAATTAGCTCACAAAAATACACGTAACGACGCCATTTGCAAAATAAAATATTGGCATCTACTGAAGTCAGGGTTGCCGGATAAGGCGTTTACGTCGTCATCCGGCAAACCCGGAGCGCTTAGAGAATTTCCAGCAGTTCCACCTCAAACACCAGGGTGCTGAATGGCGGAATAGATGCCCCGGCCCCACGCTCGCCATAGGCCAGCTCTTGTGGGATAGTCAGTTCCCATTTGGAACCTACTGGCATCAGAGTCAGCGCTTCAATCCAGCCGGCGATCACGCCATTTACCGGGAATTCAGCCGGTTCGCCGCGCGCGACGGAGCTGTCAAATACGGTGCCATCAATAAGCTTACCGGTGTAATGCACGCGTACGCGGTCGGTACGTGCCGGAATCGCGCCTTCGCCCTGTGTCAGAACGCGGAACTGTAAACCAGATTCAGTACTGTTCACACCGTCTTTTTCGCGGTTTTCTTCCAGATATTTCACGCCTTCAGCCGCCATCGCTTTGAAACGCTCACGACGCACCGTGTCCGCACGCTCATGAATTTCACGCAGCGCGCGATGCACCACATCAACAGGAACCGCCGGGTGTTTACCTTCCAGCGCATCAGCAATACCTGCAACCAGCGCTTCAGGCAATAGCCCTTCAAGACCGGATTCGCTAAGCTGCTGCCCTACCTGCAAACCAATGCCATAGCTCGCTTGCGCTTCAATAGTGTCAAAAGTCGGGGTGGCCATTATTTTTCCTTCATCGGATATCAAAAAAGTAGCGGGCAGCATAACAGCCACGCTTCTTCTGGTAAAACTTTGTCTCAGGGAGGATGACAAATCGCAGGGAAAAAGAAACAATAGATTATCCGTATTGATGTCACGAAAGCGGATAGCACTACCAGTATCATAGCGTTAGCCATCTATACTCTATGATTAAGGAACGAGATGCGGAGCAGGAGGTAAACCATGCCCGGGCGCTTTGAATTAAAACCAACCCTGGCGAAAATCTGGCACGCGCCGGATAATTTTCGCATCATGGAGCCGCTGCCGCCTATGCATCGTCGTGGCATTATCATTGCCGCTATCGTGCTGGTGATCGGTTTCCTGCTGCCCGCCAGCGAGACCAGCGACTCACCTGTCGTCACGCGGGAAGCGCAATTGGATCTGCAATCGCAATCACAGCCGCCGACAGAGGCCCAGCTTCAGGCGCAGCTGGTCGCGCCGCAAAACGATCCGGATCAGGTGGCGCCCGTTGCGCCGGAACCTATCCAGGAAGGCCAGCCGGAAGAACAAAACCAGCCGCAAACGCAGCCTTTCCAGCAGGATAGCGGCATCGGTCAACAGTGGCGCTCGTACCGGGTAGAGCCTGGTAAAACTCTGGCGCAACTGTTCCGTGACCACGGACTGCCCCCAACAGACGTTTATGCAATGGCGCAGGTAGAAGGCGCTGGCAAGCCGCTGAGTAATCTCAAAAATGGTCAAATGATTAAAATTCGCCAGAATGCCAGCGGGGTGGTGACAGGTTTAACGATAGATGGCGATAACAGCCAACAGGTGCTGTTTACGCGTCAGCCTGACGGCAGTTTTATTCGCGCACAGTAACGCCGGCTACGCCTTACCCCGCCTATACCCTATTCGTTCAGGTGAAGCATTACCGCTTCACCTTATTCACCCACCAGATCCCCGAACACACCAGCACCAGCGCAATCATGTATTTCCACTCCAGAATATTCTCGCCGAGGAAAATAGCCGAAAGAGCCGCGCCGGAAACCGGGATCAGAAAGTTAAACGGCGCAATCATCCCCACGCGATTATATTTGAGTAAAATGCTCCATAGCGCAAAAGCGACTGACGAGAGCAACGTCAGGTAGACTAAAATCGCCACCGACGAGAAGCCATGTATCGTCAGCGTACCGCCAAAAACGTAGCCGCCAATGACCAGTACCAGACCGCCAATCCCCAATTGATAGCCAGTCATGACCATCGGATCGACCGTCTGCGAGAGACGTTTGCCATACAATGTGGCCGCAGAAAGAATAAACGCCGCCAGCACCACGGAGCCTTCTCCCGGCAGATTAAAGCTGAAATCCAGGCCGTTGCTGACGTTCACCACCATGACGCCCGCAAAGCCCAGAATACAGCCGAGCGTTTTGTTGTAGCTCAATCGGTCGTTCTGATAAATAAAATGCGCCAGCAATACGCTGAAGAATGTGCCTGTCGCGTTCATGATTGAGCCTTTCACGCCGGAGGTGAACGCAAGGCCGATATAGAAAAAGAGATATTGTAGCGACGTCTGGGTCAGCCCCAGTAACGTTAACTGAGCAAACTGGCGCGGACGAAACCGACCAATCGGTTTACGCTGAAGCAGCGCGAACAGTAGCAGCAACCCACCCGCAAACAAAAAACGATAACCAGCAAAAACAATTTTAGAAGGGATATCGTCGGTGGCTATCTGAAAGAGGTCATAACCGCTTTTGATGGCTGGATAAGCGCTGCCCCATAGCAGGCAACAAAATGCGGCACATACATAAACGACGTTTTTGCGGGCAAACGGGGAGGCCTGGCGTTGGGTATCCATTCTTTCACCAAGAAATTAAAATAATGTTTTATTTTTGATTATCGCGAAAAGAGGGGGAGATAGCCAGTCGAAAAGCGATGGGGTTAAAAAAGCAAAACGTCGGCGCTGGGCCGACGTTTCGTTGCTAGCAAAAACGAGAATGCCTGATTACTCAGCAACCACGTTGATGATAACTTTTGCGAATACTTCGCTGTGAACCTGGAAGTTCACTTCGTGTTCGCCAGTGGTACGCAGAACGCCGTTCGGCAGACGAACTTCGCTCTTAGCCACGTCAACGCCAGCTGCAGTCACAGCGTCAGCGATGTCGCGAGTACCGATGGAACCGAACAGTTTACCTTCGTCGCCTGCTTTAGACGCGATAGTAACGGTTTCCAGGGCGTTGATTTTCTCTGCGCGTGCATTTGCAGCAGCCAGAACGTCAGCCAGTTTAGCTTCCAGTTCAGCGCGACGTGCTTCGAAGTATTCAACGTTTTTCTTGGTAGCCGGAACAGCTTTACCCTGTGGTACCAGGAAGTTACGAGCATAGCCCGCTTTAACGTTAACCTGATCACCCAGGCTACCCAGGTTTGCTACTTTATCAAGCAGAATAACTTGCATTACCTTATCCTCTCAAAGTCGTATTAATGGACCGTGACCGATTACTGATGGCGATCAGTGTACGGCAGCAGAGACAGGTAGCGAGCGCGTTTGATAGCGCGAGCCAGCTGACGCTGGTATTTTGCACGGGTACCGGTGATACGGCTTGGGACAATCTTACCGCTTTCGGTGATGTAGTTTTTCAGCGTAGCGATATCTTTATAGTCGATCTCTTGAACGCCTTCCGCGGTGAAACGGCAGAACTTGCGACGACGGAAATAACGTGCCATATGGCTAGTCTCCAGAATCTATCAATTCAATCTGCTCGGCATGCAGAACCATTTTGCTCAGACCGTTCTTTGCCTTGTGGCAAGAGATAAACCCCTGAACGGTTATGCGGCTGCCGACCGTTATACTGTGAGTAATGGCCTGGTTTTCGTGTCCGCTAACAATAACGGGCATTTGGCACCACGCCTGCCGGTGAAAGCCGGCTTCCTCTTGCACAGAACGATGCTCAAGCACGAACTGGCAATGCGGAATTCCTGATGGACTGACCTTTCGAAGGGGGGCCCTGCACACGGTGCCGGACAACGCCAGACGGTTGGTCATCAGAAATTACTCTTCAGAATCCCCAGCTTCAGCATCATCTGCGGTTTCGTTAGCGAAATCATCGCGACGCTCACGGCGCTCGTCTTTCGCTTTAACCATCGGAGAAGCTTCGGTAACAGCGTGCTTAGTACGCATAACCATGCTGCGGATAACGGCATCGTTGAAGCGGAAGGTAGTTTCCAGCTCATCGATCACTTCCTGCGGCGCTTCAACGTTCATCAGAACATAGTGCGCTTTGTGCAGTTTGTTGATCGGGTAAGCCAGCTGACGGCGGCCCCAGTCTTCCAGACGGTGGATCTTGCCTTCTGCGCCAGTGATGGCAGCAGAGTAACGCTCGATCATACCCGGAACCTGTTCGCTCTGGTCAGGATGGACCATAAAAACGATTTCGTAATGACGCATCGAATTGCTCCTTACGGATTATTCAGCCTCCTGTCTGGGTCAGCCGCGGCCCATGGAGGCAAGGAACGTGTTAAAGGTCGGCTGAAAAATGACGTGTTATAATACTGACACGCCCGGCGAAACTCAAGGCAATAGTTCGATTATTTATGTGCCTGCCGATCAGTTCTGAAATGTAAAAGATTAAGGATGAGATACCGACCTGTTAACCACCATAACAGCTAGCGAGTTGACGATTTATCAGGCATCAGCGGGAAATGCGGTAATTTTTTGAACAACTGCATCAGAAATGGTCGCTATCGCTCCTGCTGGTAGCGATTAAAATAACATCAGAGGTTCACAAAAAAGGAGGCAGGGCCAGGTCAGCAACCGCCGCCGAGGAGGTCACTATGTTCTTCCGTATTTTCCCCCTTCTGGCTGGATTTTTGCTCAGCGTAAATACAATGGCAGCCATTGAAATTGATAATCGTCAGGCCAGAAATATGGACGATATACAGAGCTTAGGCGTGATTTACATAAACCATAATTTCGCGACTGAAAGCGAGGCCCGCCAGGCGCTGAAAGAAGAAACTGATGCGCGAGGCGCAACGTACTACCACCCGATTTTGTTACGGGAGCCCGGTAGTAACGGCAACATGCATGCCAGCGCGGTGATTTATCGCTAGTACCAGGAAAATGCCATAGTTTTGCCCCCTGGTCAGGGGGCATTTTTTTCGCTTATCGGGTTGTTAATGGCAATTCGGCATCCGGCTCATGCGTTATGCGGTTTCGCAGATCGCGGCGCATTAATTCAATCACCCAAAACCAAAATACATGTCCCAGAATTTCAGAAGCGTACTCGTCAAAAGGAAGTTGTGTAAGCGGAGGCGTTAAGTTCAGCGCCGGGCAGAATATGCCATGCACGACGACCGTAACAATCAGCCCCGCCAGTATCCCCTGCCATAATTTAACTTTTGGGAAAATTTCCGCGACGACGCAGTAACCTATTGCGAACACCAGCGAAAAGATAATGTGAGTTACCATCACAGGGTTAATAACATGCTCAGAAAAGGTATAAACCGTTTGTGTTGGGTCAATGCCTAAATAATCCCGCAAAAAAATATACGGTGGATTAAACTCATCGCGCCCGCCGGAAAACGTTCGCGGCGGTAAAGGAACTTCCGCGCCCCATTTTACAAATGCTGAAATAATACCCGCTGCAAAACCAATTAACGCAGCTACTCCATACCGACGCCGCTGTGGGTCAGTTTTAACAAACAATCCGTTGATAGACACAGTAGTATGATTCTATAGAGTGTTATGAAAGAAGCTCCGGAATCTGACCAATTACATCCCTGAGGGATAGGATCCCGGAGCGTTGTTTTACTTCTGCCCGTAATACGCATTCGGGCCATGCTTACGCATGAAGTGTTTATTCATCAGATAATCGTCGATGGGGTTGAGGCCAGAGTTAATACCGCGCGCAATCCACGCCATTCGCGCCACTTCCTCCATGACGACCGCGTTATGTACCGCATCATGCGCATCTTTCCCCCAGGCGAACGGCCCGTGTTGATACACGACAATGCCTGGCGTATGCAGCGGTTCCACCTCGCCCAGCGTTTCGATAATCACCTTACCGGTGTTCAGCTCGTACTCGCCCTGCACTTCTTCTTCGCTTAACGCTCTGGTACAAGGAATATCGCCAAAGAAATAGTCCGCGTGCGTGGTGCCGAGCGCTGGAATAGCCATCCCCGCCTGCGCCCATGCCGTGGCGTGGGTGGAGTGGGTATGAACGACGCCGCCAAGCGACGGATAGCGTTGATACAGCGCCAGATGGGTAGCGGTATCGGAAGAAGGACGATAACCTCCCTCCACCACTTTGCCATCCATATCCACCACCACCATGTCATCTACCTTCATGGTTTCATAGGCGACACCGCTTGGCTTAATTACCACCAGCCCGCGTTCGCGATCGATAGCGCTGACGTTGCCCCAGGTAAACGTCACCAGTCCATAACGGGGCAAATCCATGTTAGCGTCAAATACCTGCTGCTTGAGTTTTTGCATTAGGCTGCCTCCACCAGACCGGCGCTGGCCATGCGCGCTTTCACCCAGTCACGCGCTTTCGCTACCTCTGCCGCCGGGTTCTCTGCTGTTTCGCTCCACATCTCAATCAGATAGGGCCCGCAATAGCCACTCTGTTTGAGCGTTTCGAAGCAGCGTTCGAAATCGACAACGCCTTCGCCAAACGGCACATTTTTGAACACGCCGGGTTTAGTATCTTTGACGTGTACCGCGACGATATGCCCGATTCCCGCCTGTAGCTCCATCTGTACGTCGTTATCCCAGGCAGACAGATTGCCGATATCCGGATAGAGCTGGAACCACGGGTTATTGAGGTAGTGAGCATAGCCCAGCGCTTTACTGATGGAATTCATCAGCGGGTAGTCCATGATCTCCATCGCCAGCGTCACCTGGGCGCGGCTGGCCATATCAACGCTCTCTTTTAACCCATCGCGGAAGCGGCAACGCGTTTCGTCGTTGGCCTGCTGATAGTAAACGTCGTACCCCGCCAGTTGAATGACGCGAATCCCGACGTCCTGCGCAAACTGAATCGCTTTACGCATAATCTCCAGCCCCTGCGTCCGTACCGCGTCATCTTCGCTACCGAGCGGAAAACGACGATGCGCGCTCAGACACATGGACGGCACGCGCACGCCGGTTTCAGCAACCGCGCTCACCAGCGCCAGACGCTGCTCGCGGCTCCAGTCAAGCCGCGAAAGACGCTCATCGGTTTCATCGACCGACATCTCGACGAAATCGAAACCCAGTTCTTTTGCCAGCGTCAGGCGCTCCAGCCAGCACTCCCCGGCGGGGAGCGCTTTTTCATAGATGCCAAGCGGGATTTGTTTCGACAACATAGCCGCTCCTTAGCCCCACAGTTGAGCGATGGAACGTTTAAACTGACGCGCGGCTTCTACCGGCGATTCGGCATCGCGAATGCTGCGCCCCGCGATAAAGACATGGATCGGAATGCCTTTGAACAGCGGCAGGTCTTCCAGCGCCAACCCGCCGGTCACGGTCACTTTAAAGCCCATGTCGGACAGCCGCTTAATCGCGGTAATATCCGCCTCGCCCCACGCCACGCCTGCGGCCTGCGCGTCACGGCTGCGGTGATAAACCACTTGCTGAATGCCTGCATCGCGCCACTGCTGCGCCTGTTCCCAGGTCCAGTAACCGGTCAGCTCGATCTGCACATCGCCGTTGAACTCTTTCGCCACATCCAGCGCGCCTTTCGCGGTGTTGATGTCGGCGCAGCAAATGACCGTTACCCAGTCCGCGTTGGCTTCGAAACACATACGGGAGAGGATTTTACCGGCATCGGCAATTTTGGCGTCCGCCAGCACAATTTTGTGCGGATAGAGCGCTTTCAGGTCGCGAACGGCGCGCACGCCTTCGCCCACGCACAGAATGGTGCCCACTTCAATGATATCGACTTCTTCGGCAATCAGGCGGGTGGTTTCATAGGCGCTATCCATAGTCTGGTTGTCCAGCGCGACCTGCAACATTGGTAATGACATTTTCAATTCCTTCTTAAGCTGCCGCGTTGGTGCGGTCAATGAGATCCAGGACTTCCTGCGCGGTACGGCAGGCGCGTAAACGGTCGAAATTGGCTTCGTCTTCAAACAGATTAACGATCTGCATGATGCCCACTTCCTGGTGAGTGTTGGCATCGACCGCCGCCATGGTGATCAGAATATCGACCGGGTCGTTATCTTCGTGGTTGAACTCCAGCGGCTTTTTCAGCGTCACCAGAGAAAAACCGGTTTTCTTGACCCCTTCTTCCGGGCGGCCATGCGGCATCGCCAGGCCGGGGGCAATCACAAAATAGGGGCCAAACTGCTCAACGCCATCGAGAATGGCCTGGTAATAGCGCGGCTCCACCACGTCGGCAGCCACCAGTAAATCGACGCCGATCTTGACGGCTTCCTGCCAGGTATTCGCTTCAGCCTGCAGGCGGATAGAATTATTCTCCGCCAGTGAATCACGTAATTTCATGTTGCATCCTTACTTCACGTCTTGCGGGAAATGTTCTTTGATCACTTCCAGCAGTTTCGGGCCGAAGTCAGCTGGAGAGAGCATGTTGCGCACGCCAACCACATATTTGTTGCCGGTCACGCTGATTTCGCCTGCAATATGGGTAGAAGCGATGATGATATCCGCGCCGCTCAACTCGCTTTTGTACTCGCCAACCGCGCAGCTGTTTACCGTGTGGTCAATGTTTGATTGGGTTAAAAACTGGTCCACTTTCATTTTCATGATCATGGAACTGCCTTGTCCGTTGCCACACACAGCCAGAATACGTACGGTCATAATCAAAACTCCTTATTAAGCAGACTGTTCTGCCAGTTGTTTTTCTGCATCTTCTTCTGCGCGCAGTGCGCGGCCAGCGAAGAACATATAAGCCAGTGCAATTACAATGATGACGGCCATAAAGGCGATACCGAGGGAGAAGAAGCCCTGCATCATCGGCGGTGCCAGAATCGACCAGTCCGCCATACCCATCCAGGCACTCATACCGGTGAGTTTCACCGCCCAGACGCAACCAAAGATTTCAATCATCCCCATCACCAGACAAATTTTCAGCGCCGCACGCCAGCCGCCGAAGTGGTTAGCGAACACGCCGATAGTGGCGTTAGAGAAGAACATCGGGATAAAGCCAGGAATAATCAGGATCGAGGAGCCGCAGGCAACCAGGATGCCAACCGCAATCAGCTGACCAATGGTGCCCCACATAAAGCCCCAGACCACCGCGTTCGGCGCGAAGCTATAAATAGCCGCACAGTCAATCGCCAGTACTGCGCCCGGAATCAGACGCTGGGAGATACCGTTAAAGGCCTCAGAGAGTTCTGCCACAAACATGCGCACGCCCTGAGTGATGATGAAGATCGCCACCGCAAAGGAGAAACCGGTTTGCAGGATGTAGACCGTCCAGTGCACTTTGCCCGCCATCGCCTGCACGGTGTCGATACCGAAGGAGAGCAGAATGGCACCAAAGAAGATGGTCATTACAATCGCCGTGGAGACGATGTTGTCGTGGAAAATGTTCAGCCAGCCCGGCAGTTTGAGGTCTTCAACGCTTTCCTCTTTTTTGCCCAGGAACGGCGCGACTTTATAGGCAATCCAGGAAGCAAACTGCTGCTGGTGACCGATGGAGAAACCACAGCCATCGGTCACTTCCTGAGTCGGCTTATACATCATGTTGGAGGTAATACCCCAGTACAGGGAAACCAGTATCGCCGTGCAGATAATGGTGGTCCACATGGAATAGCCGAAGATATAGAAAGAGACCGCAATCAGCCCCGCCTGCTGGAACATGATGTGCCCGGTCAACATGATGGTGCGAATACCGGTAATGCGTCGCAACAAGACGTAACAAATATTCAGCGCCAGCGCGAGCAACACCGCGTAGCCTACCCAACTATACGCATCACCCATCCGTTCGATCGTTGCCATCATCGAAGCATAGGTATCGGAAATCGCGCCGTTGATGCCGTAAACCTCAGACATTTTCGCCACCACCGGTTTAAAGGTGCTGGTCAGAATGCCGGACCCGGCCTGTAGCAGCATGAAGCCAATGATGGTTTTGATCGTCCCTTTGATGATCACGCTGACGCTTTTACGCAGCAGGATATAGCCCAGGCAGGTCACAATACCCAGTAATAGCGGGGCATTGGTCATTACCTGATTAAAAAAAATGGTAAAGATGTTGTAGAGGATCTCCATAACGATCTCCGGTAGACAAGGTTGCTGAGTCACAGGCGCTCAGAATAATGTCCCTCCACTGTAATTTTCAAAAGTAATCACAACAAGATTGAATTTGATTAAATGTGACGTAGCGCGCAAATAATTAGCACACTTAATACATGGTTTACTTATAAATAACTCATTTCTTCATTAAAATAAGTAAAATCATAAAGATGAATACATCGCCATGACGCCAGAAAAGATTAAATTTTCTTCTGGCTGCGTTCTCCTCTACTCAAAAGTCAAAAAATAGCCCATTGCCTTCTTGAGAAAATAGTGTCAGGATTAATCAAAACAAATCACGTTTTGAACCATTTTGAACAAACATGAAGGTAAATGCGATGAGTAAAGTACAAAGCATCACGCGTGAATCATGGATTCTGAGCACGTTTCCGGAGTGGGGAAGCTGGCTGAACGAAGAGATTGAGCAAGAGCAGGTCGCGCCGGGTACGTTCGCTATGTGGTGGCTGGGCTGTACCGGTATCTGGCTAAAATCTGAAGGCGGCACTAACGTATGCGTCGATTTCTGGTGCGGTACCGGTAAACAGAGCCACGGTAATCCGTTGATGAAAACCGGCCATCAGATGCAGCGTATGGCTGGCGTCAAAAAATTACAGCCTAACCTGCGCACCACGCCGTTTGTTCTCGATCCTTTCGCTATCCGTCAAATTGACGCCGTACTAGCGACCCACGACCATAACGATCACATTGACGTCAATGTCGCGGCTGCCGTAATGCAGAATTGCGCCGATGATGTTCCGTTTATCGGCCCGCAGACCTGCGTGGATTTATGGGTTGGCTGGGGCGTGCCTAAAGAACGCTGCATCGTGGTAAAACCGGGCGATGTCGTGAAAGTGAAAGATATTGAAATTCATGCGCTTGATGCCTTTGACCGTACCGCATTAATCACCCTGCCCGCCGATCAGAAAGCCGCTGGCGTACTGCCGGACGGCATGGATGTACGCGCGGTTAACTATCTGTTTAAAACGCCGGGCGGCAATCTCTATCACAGCGGCGATTCTCACTATTCCAACTACTACGCGAAACACGGCAACGAACATCAAATTGATGTCGCGCTCGGTTCTTACGGTGAAAACCCGCGCGGTATTACGGACAAAATGACCAGCGCGGATATTTTACGCATGGCGGAATCGCTGAATACCAAAGTGGTGATCCCGTTCCATCACGATATCTGGTCGAACTTCCAGGCCGATCCGCAAGAGATCCGCGTGCTATGGGAAATGAAGAAAGATCGCCTGAAGTATGGTTTTAAACCGTTTATCTGGCAGGTTGGCGGCAAGTTTACCTGGCCGCTGGATAAAGACAATTTCGAATACCACTATCCGCGTGGGTTTGACGATTGCTTTACCATTGAACCCGATCTACCGTTCAAATCCTTCCTGTGAGTCGATATCATGCCGGGATTACCCGGCATTTTTTCCATTTACTTTAGTATTTCCAGGCTATTTCAAATATCATCTTTTCAAATCAATTTGTATCGGAATAGCTCATGACTGAAGCACAAAGACATCAAATACTGCTGGATATGCTGGCACAGTTGGGCTTTGTTACCGTCGAAAACGTGATTGAGCGTCTGGGGATCTCCCCGGCGACAGCGCGCCGCGACATCAACAAGCTCGACGAAAGCGGGAAACTTAAAAAAGTGCGCAACGGCGCAGAGGCCATTACCCAACAGCGGCCCCGCTGGACGCCGATGAATCTGCACCAGGCGCAAAACCACGATGAAAAAGTACGCATCGCGAAAGCGGCGTCGCAGCTGGTGAACCCGGGTGAAAGCGTAGTGATTAACTGCGGCTCCACCGCTTTCCTGCTGGGGCGTGAAATGTGCGGGAAGCCGGTACAGATCATTACCAACTATCTGCCGCTGGCGAATTATCTGATCGATCAAGAGCATGACAGCGTGATTATCATGGGGGGTCAGTACAACAAAAGCCAGTCGATTACCCTGAGCCCGCAGGGAAGTGAAAACAGTCTCTATGCTGGCCACTGGATGTTTACCAGCGGAAAGGGCTTAACCGCGGATGGCCTGTACAAGACCGATATGCTAACCGCCATGGCGGAACAAAAAATGCTCAGCGTCGTCGGGAAACTGGTCGCGCTGGTCGATAGCAGTAAAATTGGCGAGCGCGCGGGAATGCTGTTCAGCCGCGCCGATCAGATCGCTATGCTGATTACCGGCAAAAATGCCAATCCGCAGGTTTTGCAACAGCTTGAAGCCCAGGGTGTAAGCATACTCCGCGTTTAAAGATACTGTCGGAAAAACGCTACCGTCGCCGACAACGCTTCTGGCGTAATGCGATGCCGCACGCCTGCGGCCCATAAACAGGTCACATGCTTATCCAGCTTCGCCGCGGCGAGTGCCTGCTGGAGCCGGAAGGTTTCGATAGCAGGCACCACGTCATCCTCCTGACCATGCCACAACAGAAGCGGCCTGTCGGCCAGTCGCTCTAACTGATGTGTGACTTCCCATTCACGTAGCGGCGCGATGATATTGTCGAATTCCGCCTGCTGTGCCGGGTTCTGCGGGGATAACGGCGGGAAAAGCGTCCGGGCGAGCCCGGTAAAATAGCCCGACCCCATTAAACTGGCCCCGCATTTTACCTCCCGGTGACGCGTCATAATGCCCAGCGCCGTCATACCGCCCATGGATGCGCCGCCCACCGCTAACCGCCCGTCAAGTAGCCAATTTTCCGCCTGAATCGCCGCACGTAACGTCGTAAATTCCTGCATGTTTTGGTGCAGAATCTGCCAGAATCGGCGTATCCGTCCCTGTGAGTCGCCGCCGAAGCGAGCGCCATGCTCCGGCGCATCCGGCATGACTACCCGGAATCCTGCCTGTGCCAGGGCAACGGCAAAATAACTATAAACCAGGCTGGAGGAGGTGAAGCCATGATAGAACACCACACAGGGAAGCGGCACGGCGCGTTTCCCTTCCGGGAAGGCATGTAGTACGACGCCTCCGGCTAATTGTCGTGTTTCAATCGCTATCATTATTCTCTCCTTTCTATCCGGTATGCCACGGAGAAATACTTAACGCAAGTTTATGGATAGCGCAATAATTCATAATGTTTGAGAACTGGGTTACGCTTTCGCAACGTTTTCATTCGAAAATCGCGTGACAGGTAACACTTCGGGAACATTCCCCCTAAAGGGAAATCAATAAGGCATTACACTATGATTATCAGGAAACGAGATAGAGTTATGCGTCGGTTTGCTTCATTGATAGCAGCGCTGTTATTAAGCGCGTGTAGCGTGCTGCAGGGTACGCCGCAACCTGCGCCGCCTGTCGCCGATCACCCGCAGGAAATCCGTCGCGATCAAACGCAAGGACTACAGCGGATGGGGACCGTAAGCGCGCTGGTTCGGGGCTCCCCGGATGATGCAATAGATGAAATCAGAGCGAAAGCCGTCGCTGCGAAAGCCGATTATTACGTTATCTTAATGGTTGATGAAACGGTTGTAACCGGCCAGTGGTATTCACAAGCCATTTTGTATCGTCAATAACAGTAGATTGATTTTTAGTCAGTTTTACATTGCTTTGCGTCCCTATGCGTTTACCTGTGCACAATACACAAACAGGTTTACCGTGATGGAGCGTCCTGTTAAATGCGGGGTATGTAATAAGGAGCTGACGATGAAACAAGAACTTGCCTTATCCTCACTGCTGCTTTCTGCCGGACTGGTGAGTACGACGGCACAGTCTGCCGAATTCGCCAGTGCTGACTGCGTAACGGGTCTGAATGAAATCGGCCTGATCTCGGTCAGTAATGTTGCAGGAAACCCACAGGATGTAGAGCGGATTATCGCCCTGAAAGCCGATGAACAGGGTGCGTCCTGGTACAGAATTATTCAAATGTATGAAGAACAACAGTCGGATAACTGGCGCGTACAGGCGATACTCTATGCCTGATGCCGCGTGGCTCGCGCCGGATGGCATGTACCACAGGCCAAACGTTACCGCAGTCCCCCGGTCGCCCTTAACAGTAAATCATTTTGCACCTGGGCAGGCAGCGGCATTTCGCCGCGTGTATCCAGCATCATCTGACACCACGCTTGCGCCAGCGGCGGCGAGGCATGACGCAGCATTTCCGCTCCGCATCCCAGCAGGAAAAGCTGCTGCGTAATCTCTCTGCCCATTGCTTCGTCCGGTTTGCGTAAACGTTGCTGTAGCTGACGTACCGCGCGGTCGTAATGGCGATCCTGACCTTTGACTTCCGCAAAAGCTTCACTCAATACGTCATAGACGCCGTGTTGTTTTGTCAGCACCCGAAGTACATCCAGACACATGATATTGCCGGAACCTTCCCAGATACTGTTCACCGGCATTTCACGGTACAGGCGAGGGAGTTCGCTCTCTTCGCAATACCCCATCCCGCCGAGAACCTCCATCGCCTCAGCCACAAAAGGGATTCCCTGCTTACAGATGGCGAATTTCGCCGCTGGCGTGAATAATCGCGCCCATAATGCCTCTTTCGCCTCGCGACGTTGCTCCCAGGCGCGCGCCAGCCGAAACAAAAGCGCCGTCTGCCCCTCCAGGCATAGCGCCATACGACTTAAGGTTTGTCGCATCAACGGTTGTTCGATCAGCGGCTTACCAAAAGCCTGACGCTGATGAGCATGGTAAATCGCGACTGAAAACGCACGCCGCATTAAGCCATGACTCCCGAGCGCGCAGTCAAGACGCGTCATACCGCCCATCTTTAAGATATGCCGAATCCCGTCGCCCTCTTCTCCCAGACGCCAGCCGACGGCATCCTGAAACTCGACTTCGGCGCTGGCATTAGATCGATTACCGAGTTTATCTTTCAGGCGTTCAAGACGAACAGAGTTCCGTTGCCCGTCTGGCAGGAAACGCGGCACAAAGAAACAGGATAATCCTCCTTTTGCCTGCGCCAGCACGAGGTGCGCATCACTTTGCGGCACAGAGAAAAACCATTTATGTCCCACCAGCCGATATGAATCATCCGCCAGCCGCTCCGCGTGGGTCGTATTACTGAGTACGTCCGATCCGCCCTGCTTTTCCGTCATTCCCATGCCGATGAGCAGGCCCCGTTTTTGCCCGCCCGGCAGCAAATGCGAATCGTAGCGATCGCTGCGCAGCGCCGCCAGCCAGTCATGGAAAGTGGCGGGAAGCATCTGCAATAGCAACGGCGTCGCGGCAAAGGTCATCGTGACAGGACAGAGTGTTCCCGCTTCTACCTGAGCATGTAATACAAAACGCGCCGCCCGGGCGACAAAACTTCCCGCCCTTGCCTCCTCCTCCCAGGCCAGGTTATGTACCCGATTAGCGCAAAGCCCCTGCATCAACAGGTGCCAGGCGGGATGAAAGCGAACGTCATCCAGACGTTGCCCCTGGGGATCGTAACGCAGCAACTCAGGAGGATACGCATTCGCCAAACGACCCAGTTCCAGTGATTCCGCCGTTCCCAGTTGTTGGCCAATGCTGGCGAGAAGATCGCTATCCCATCCCGCGCCTTCCCGGGAAACCGCTTCACACAGCGCGCCATCAGACAGGAATAAGTTACTGTTATTGAGCGGAGCAGGTTGATTAAAGACGGTATGTGTTTGCCAGGACATGGTGTCTCCCTCCTTCAATGGCGCTGAAGTCAAGTATGGTCATGACTGCGCCATTGACGCCGGAGCAAGATCACAAAAGTATGATTAACCGGCAATATAATGTGGGACGAAACGGGAAGTGTCTTTGGTAATTAGCGTATTGTCCTCGCGAATCCCCATCCCGGCGGCTTCATCGTCAATGATCCAACTGCCAATCAGCGTATAGCTATCGCCAAAGCGCGGCAAAGGCTGAAACGCCTGGTAAATCATCGGCTCGTCAGCGTAGTCGCCGTCGGCATGATCGATAACATTTTGCCGCTCGTCGAAAATCGTGACGTTGCCGCCTTCACGTGAATAAATCGGCTTCCGCACGCTGCTTTCACCTGGCGCTGCGAGCGATTTTTCGCCCTCAAACCAGGCCGGTAGCAGATTCGGATGGCCAGGGAAAAAGCGCCACAATAACGGCAACAGCCCTTTGTTACTCAGAATACTTTTCCACAATGGCTCAATCCATTGCTCACGCCGTTTTCGCAACAGCGGGCCGTTGTCATCGCGCATCATCCACTCCAGCGGGTAGAGCTTAAAGGCGCGGCGAATCACATTATCGTCCAGATCGGTCAGCACGCCGCCTACACCAAGCCCCAGTTCTTCAATATAGATAAATCGCGTTTCCTGGCCCGCCTGCTGCGCGCAATCCTGAAGGTACAGCACCGTCGTGCGATCTTCGTCGGTATCTTCACAACAGCAAAAGTAGAGCGGTTCCCGACTGTACAGCTCGCTGAAGCGGGCGATCAGCCGCTCCTGTATCGCGTTGTATTGATCGGCATCACGCGGAATGGCGCCGCTACGACGAGCATCCTCCAGCCATAGCCATTGAAAGTAGGAGGATTCATAGAGCGATGTCGGCGTATCCGCGTTGTATTCCAGCAATTTAACCGGATCTTTGCCGCACCAGACGAAATCCATCCGTCCGTAAAGCGAAGGATCGCGGCTGCGCCAACTTTCGGCGATGACATCCCAGTACAATGGCGGGATCGCCAACTGCTGCATGATCTGCTCATCCCGGACGGCCCGCTCGACAACCTCCAGACACATCTGATGAAGCTCTGCGGTCGGTTTTTCGATCTGTTCTTCAATTTGCCGTAATGTAAAACGGTAGGCCCGGCTTTCATCCCAGTAAATTTCGTTATCGATAACATGAAAGTCAAAACCGTGATCGCAGGCGATCTTATCCAGATCCCGGCGTACCGGTACGTTATGTCGTAGCATGGTTAGCCTCCCCAGTGCCCGCGGGCGCTGGAAGAACGGCCATAGCCGCCGCGGGAGACGGTGGACGCTTTCCGTGTCGTATAACCAGGGCTGGTCGCGGTATCGCTTTTCCCTGTACCGCTGCGCCACGCATAATCGCCGGACGTGGTGCGCCAGACGGGACGGGAGGCGTAGGATGAACCGCCGCTGCTATAGATGTATTGTTCGTCACGGTTTTGACGAATCGCGCGGCTGAGCAAAAAGCCGCTTAATACCGGAACCCAACTCCGATCGGTGCTATCAAAGTAGCAATCGCCAAACTGCGACTGACAGCTCTCCTGCGTCAATTGCTTAGGCACATTCGCGTAAAATTCTGTTTTCGCATTATTCCAGCCGTCAGCGCAAACGCTGGCGCTATTGCCATCGTCAATACAGTCGTTCACCGTGGCGTAAAACGTCCCATCGCCGTCGTTGTCAGTATTGCCGCCATCACCGCACCCTTTCAGGAGAAAAAAGGCCGCTCCGCCCATAATCGCCAGCGTCAGGCATTTTGGCGTGTAGCGATTTCGTTGCCGCTCAAAGGGATTAACCGGTTCGGCTATCCGTCTTATTGCCGAATGGCCTACGCCGGATGTTCTTCTGGATTTTCGTTTTTTTGCCATGATCTTCCGTTACCATGTCATACAGGCAGCGTTAAAAATACCGCCAGCCAGCGCTGCGGTTCCCATAAATAGCCCCGCCGCCACGTTGTGATGAATAATTTTTTCGCTCAGCGTAGGCATGTATAACCTTACGCAGCCATAAATCAGCAGTTGAATCACCAGCGCAATGCCGCCCCAGGCAAAATAGTCCGGGATGCTGACCGAGTTTATCGCCGCGCTGGATAAGGGGATGACATAGCCCAGCAACGTACCGCTAAAGGCCAGCGATGCCGCAGTATTGTTATTTTTTATCAACTGCCATTCATTATGCGGCGTTATCTTTGAGTAAATAAAAAGAAATGCGATGACCATTGCCGCGCCAATAAAAAAATAGGCGCAGAAAGCCAGTAATGCGTCCAGTATATGCATAATTGTCCTGTATGTGCTTAACCAATAACCGTCAGTGAGGTGAGCGGGATATCCACGCCGAGCGCGCGCGAAAACACCCATTCAGGCTCACCGCGTTCGTTAAATGATTCTTCCCCGTTCAATAGAAGATACTCCCAGGCGTCATCCGTCACCTGGCGCTGGAAGCCCATCGTAAAATTGTGAACGTCCCATTTCTCTGCCTGCTGATTTTCAACCTTTTCCAGCATGTAGACAGGTTCAATATTGCCCGGCTCTTCATGGTTAAAAAAGCGCTGCCAGCGCCGTTCTTGCCAGTTGAGCGTCATCGGCCCTATTGCCGCTGGCGCAATGGCTGAACGCCAGTGACGTTCCTCGTTAATACCGAAACTTTCCTCATATACAAAAAGTTTGATGTCATCAATGTCGTCAACATCCGTGCCGCCAGTGGTGTTAATTTGTAGAAACTCATCGCCAGAGGTGTAGTAGCGAAAAATCTGACTGCCGCCGCCTAAATCTATGCGACTCGCTGCCGCGACAGTGTATTTTTCACCCGGTAGCTCCACCAGCAACGACGACTCCAGTAGCCGGAATGCCAGCGTATCCAGCGTGAAACCGGCGTTAAGATGTAATCCTAATGGTCCGCGAATCGGCGCTGGCGCGCTTGTTTTACCGAGCAAACGCTGAAAAAATTGCATCATAGGGGAACCTCTATCTCTTGCCATGCGACCTCTTCAGCCAGAATGCGATTGTCGTTAGGCATAATGCCATTTGAGATCGCGCATTCATGTGCCGTCTCGTATGAAAGCGACGAGCTCAGCACGGTAGCGCGCTTTCGCGCTACCGATAACAAAGCAGATACTGCCCGATAAACAGGCCAGGTCAGTCTGGACAAATGACGCTGGCAGGTTTTGACCATCCACGTAAAGAGCATTATTCGCCTTGTTGACGCTGTAAACGCGCCAACACATCCTGAGCATTGCTTTTATTGGTTGCGCCAATGCCGGCCTGCGCCAGTTTTTCATCCAGGTCGCGTCCATCGGCGACTTTTTCCAGCTGCGCGGCGGCATCCAGCCGGGCCTGGCGTTCAGCCTGACGCGTTTGTAAACGTTTAAGCGACTCCGCCGCCGTAGACACATTCGACGCGGCTCCGACGGTCGAGGTCGTCACCGCCTGCTGGGCGCGCTGCATGGCTTCTGTCGCCTTAACCACTTCAAGTTGCTGCTCAAACTGCGCAATCCGCTGGCCTGTCGCCGTTACGGCCTTCTCCACCGCATCACGAGAGGCTTCCAGATTAGTCAGCACCTGTTCTTCGGCAAGAATGGCATTTTCCAGACGGGCTATTTCTTCCGCCACTTCGTTGAGTAAAGCGGCGTCGACATTCTTACTCATTGCCGCCAACGCCCGCGTTTCAAGGCTGGCTTTACGCTCACGTAAATCATTCAGCTTGTCATGGCTTAGTTTCACCCGCGCCAATAAATCCACTCTGGATTTACCCGCTTTATCCAGCTCGGCTTTTGCGTCGCGAATATGCTGCTCCAGCATACGTACACCCTGTGCTTCATCAATGGCCTCTTCTGCCTGAGCAACGAATGATTTACCTAACGTGAACAAACTTTTTAAAATTCCCATGTAAGCCGCCTGTATTATTCCTGTGAATAGACTTGTGTTATTTCAGCGATATCCAACGCATTTTCTACAAGCGTGGTGATTTCCAGCGTCACGTCGGCAAGCGACGAATTTAACGACAACGCGCCAAAAGCGACATAATATTCCTCCTGTTTTACCTGGGTAATACCGACCGAAGACAGCGGTAAAATCTTCTGATTTCTCAGCAAGAAAAGATTAAATTCCGCGGTATCTCTAATCGTATTTACCGGACAGATATAAGTCTCGATAACTATTTGTTGCGAGGTAAATAAAACCGCCAGTGGTAAATCGCCATAATCATTCATTTTTATTATTAATGAAGATTCATTATTTTCTATATCAATATTTAATTCAGCGATGTTGTTTAATGCATCCGCCAGCGTCCGTGGAGTCCATGCCATATTATTATCTCTATCTCTTTTTTATAAATAAAGGAAATTACAGGGTAGGTTTTGTTTTATATATTACCAGCCAAAGATAAAAAAAAACCATCCGATTATGGATGGTTTTTTCTTAAAAAATACTATTAGCGTCAGGTGCGCTGGCGAACGGCTTCAAACAGACAAATCCCGGTCGCAACAGAGACATTCAGCGACGACACGCTACCGGCCATAGGAATGCTGATCAGCTCATCGCAGTGCTCACGGGTCAGACGACGCATACCTTCACCTTCTGCGCCCATGACCAACGCCATGCGGCCAGGCATTTTGCTCTGATACAGCGTATGGTCAGCCTCGCCCGCCGTCCCGACAATCCAGATATTCTCTTCCTGCAACATGCGCATCGTGCGCGCCAGGTTGGTGACGCGGATCAACGGCACGCTTTCCGCTGCGCCGCAAGCGACTTTCTTCGCCGTCGCGTTAAGTTGCGCGGAGCGGTCTTTCGGCACGATTACCGCATGTACGCCTGCGGCATCGGCGCTGCGCAAACAGGCGCCAAGATTATGCGGATCGGTGACGCCATCGAGGATCAACAAAAAGGGGCGATCGTGTAATGCGATCAGATCCGGCAGATCGTTTTCCTGATACTGCCGGCCTGGTTTCACGCGAGCGATAATACCCTGATGCACGGCACCGTCGCTTTTCTCGTCGAGATATTGGCGGTTTGCCAGCTGGATAACCACGCCCTGGGACTCAAGGGCGTGGATCAGCGGCAACAGACGTTTATCTTCACGGCCTTTTAAAATAAAGACTTCCTGAAAACGTTCAGGGGCGCGCTCCAGCAGGGCCTGCACTGCGTGGATGCCGTAAATCATTTCGCTCATTAATGTACTCATTGTTTACGTTTTGCCGGGGGCGCTACGCTTGCCCGGCCTACAGATAATTCACCCTCTTCTGTTTGAAGAGGGTGTTGCTCACTCTGCCGCTTTTTTCTTCGCCGCACGCTTCGCTTTGGTCGCTGCGGCTATTTTCTGCGTTTTAGCCGATGGCTTTTTTGCTTTTCTCGCGTCTTTCTTCGCTGCTTTCGGCTTCGCTTTTTTCTCGCCGCGGAAGGCGCTATCAGGCTCGAAGTTAACTTTCTTACCTACCTGACGACGTTTACCGGCGTTTTTACTTTCACCTTTTTTCGCTTTTTCACGCGCCGTTTTGCCGACGTTACGCGGTGCGCGCTCGCTGGAGATCAGGCTAAAGTCAATTTTCCGTTCGTCCATATTCACCGCTTCGACACGTACCTCGACCCGGTCGCCCAGGCGATATGTCTGCCCGCCGGACTCGCCAATCAGACGTTGCCCTACCTGATCGAAGCGATAGTAATCGTTATCCAGTGAGGAAACGTGTACCAGCCCATCGATAAACAGTTCATCAAGACGGACAAAGAAGCCGAAACCGGTGACGCTGGCAATCACGCCCTTAAAGACGTTGCCTACCTGATCCAGCATAAAGTCACATTTCAGCCAATCGGAGACATCACGCGTCGCTTCATCAGCGCGGCGTTCCGCCATCGAACAGTGCTGGCCGAGCTGCAACATCTCTTCCATCGAGTAGTGATAACCGCCCGTTTCTGTGGTGTTGCCCTTGTTCCCTTGCTCTTTCGCCAGCAGGTACTTAATGGCGCGGTGCAAAGAAAGATCCGGATAGCGGCGAATCGGCGAGGTAAAGTGTGCATAAGACTGCAACGCCAGGCCAAAGTGCCCGCGGTTTTCCGGATCGTAAATCGCCTGCTTCATTGAACGCAGCAGCATAGTTTGCAGCATTTCGGCGTCCGGCCGGTCGGCAATCGATTCAAGCAGTTCGGCATAATCGCGCGGTTCCGGTTTGTTTCCGCCCGGCAGCTCCAACCCCAGCTCCGCCAGTACGGAGCGGAATGAGATGATCGCTTCGGTGGTGGGCTTATCATGAATACGGAATAACGCCGGCTCTTTAGCTTTTTCGACAAAGCGCGCCGCCGAGATATTCGCCATGATCATGCACTCTTCGATAAGCTTATGCGCGTCATTACGCTGGGTCTGTTCGATACGCTCAATGCGACGATCGGCGTTAAAGATAAACTTCGCCTCTTCGCTCTCAAACGAGATCCCCCCGCGCTCTTCACGCGCTTTATCCAGCACTTTGTAGAGGTTGTGCAGCTCTTCAATATGCTTCACCAGCGGCGCATATTGTTCACGCAGATCCTGATCGCCCTGCAGCATATGCCAGACTTTGGTATAGGTCAGACGCGCATGGGAGCTCATCACCGCTTCATAGAATTTGTAGCCGGTCAGCCGACCTTTCGCCGAGATGGTCATTTCACAGACCATACACAGCCTGTCAACCTGCGGGTTTAGCGAACACAGGCCGTTGGAGAGCACCTCCGGCAACATTGGGACAACCTGTGACGGGAAGTAAACCGACGTGCCGCGATTGCGCGCCTCGCGATCCAACGGCGTTGGCGGCCGTACATAATAGCTCACGTCAGCAATAGCGACCCACAAACGCCAGCCGCCGCCGCGTTTTTTCTCACAGTAAACCGCGTCGTCAAAGTCACGGGCATCTTCGCCATCAATCGTGACCAGCGGCAAATCGCGCAGATCGACACGACCGACTTTCGCCTCTTCCGGCACCTCTTCTTTCAGCCCGGCGACCTGCTGCTCTACCGCCTGCGGCCAGATGTAAGGTATTTCATGGGTACGCAGCGCCATATCAACCGCCATACCGGTGCCCATATTGTCGCCCAGCACTTCGACGATTTTCCCTACCGCTTTAGTACGGCGAGTTGGACGTTGGGTCAGTTCAACCACGACCACGAACCCCATCCGCGCGCCCATGACGTCTTCTGGCGGGATAAGAATGTCGAAGCTGAGACGGCTGTCGTCCGGCACTACAAAGCCGACGCCCGCATCGGTGAAATAACGCCCGACTATCTGACTGGTTTTCGGTACCAGTACACGGACGATACGCGCTTCGCGGCGACCTTTACGATCGGCGCCCAGCGGCTGCGCCAGCACCTGATCGCCATGAATACAGGTTTTCATTTGCTCGCTGGAAAGATACAGATCGTCTTTGCGGCCTTCGACACGTAAGAAACCGTAACCATCACGATGACCGATCACGGTGCCTTTCAGCAGGTCGAGGCGTTCCGGCAGCGCATAGCACTGGCGGCGGGTAAAGACCAGTTGTCCGTCGCGCTCCATCGCGCGCAGGCGGCGACGCAAGGCTTCAAGCTGCTCTTCGCCTTCAATATTCAGTTCTACGGCCAGTTCTTCGCGACTGGCCGGTTTTTCACGTTTCGTTAAATGTTCGAGGATAAATTCCCGGCTCGGGATAGGATTCGCGTATTTTTCTGCTTCGCGTTCCTGGAAAGGATCTTGTGACATTGAGGTTCCTCCATTGTCATCTCTAATGAAGTTTACTTCACTCCACCAGTAATAATTTATAAAGCGGTTGATTCTCTTCAACCAAATCGGCAAGCGTGTAGTTATCCAGCTCCTTGAGAAAACTCTGCACGGCCTTAGAAAGCGCCTGTTTCAGACGACAGGCAGGGGTGATGTGGCAAAATTCGCTGCTACAGTTGACCAGTGATAAGGGTTCCAGCTCACGCACCACATCGCCAATACAAATAGTATTAGCCGGTTTACCCAGGCGGATACCGCCATTTTTTCCCCGAACGGCGGTGACAAAGCCCGCCCGGCTAAGCTGATTGATAATTTTGACCATATGATTACGGGACACGCCGTAGACTTCTGTCACCTCAGAAATGCTGGTCATTCGTCCATCTGGTAACGACGCCATATAGATTAGCGCACGTAAGCCGTAATCGGTGAAACTCGTTAACTGCACATCAACCTCAGGAAAAGGGAAAACGGGATATAACTTATCTGTATTGATGATAAACCAGCCACCTGTCAGGCTGCTAATTTATTTCGGTTCAGGAAGGAAAAAAGCGGGGAACAATGACGCATTTGAGCCGAAGGGTGATGCAAAGCATCTTATCCGGCCAACAAATGCGTACTCATCATAGACCCGGTAAGCGTAGCGTTACCGGGCATCATCCATCAATTACGCGTCGAACGGATCGCGCAGAATCATCGTCTCAGTACGATCGGGGCCGGTAGAAATAATATCAATCGGCACGCCGGTCAGTTCTTCGATACGCTTGATGTAGTTCAGTGCCGCCTGCGGCAGACCGCTACGATCTTTCACGCCGAAGGTGGATTCAGACCAGCCCGGCATGGTTTCGTAAATCGGCTCTACACCTTTCCAGTCGTCAGCTGCCAGCGGAGTGGTAGTCACTTCGCGACCATCCGGCATACGGTAAGCCACGCAGAGTTTCACCTCTTTCAGGCCATCCAGCACGTCCAGTTTGGTCAGGCAGAAGCCAGACAGGGAGTTCAGCTGTACCGCACGACGAACGGCAACGGTGTCCAGCCAGCCGGTACGACGACGACGGCCGGTAGTGGCGCCGTATTCGTTACCCTGCTTGCAGAGGAACTCGCCGGTTTCATCAAACAGCTCAGTCGGGAACGGACCTGCACCTACACGAGTGGAGTAAGCTTTGAGGATACCCAGAACGTAATCAACATAACGCGGGCCCAGGCCGGAACCGGTCGCCACGCCACCTGCAGTGGTGTTAGAAGAAGTTACATACGGATAAGTACCGTGGTCGATATCCAGCAGGGTACCCTGCGCACCTTCAAACATGACGAAATCGCCACGCTGACGCGCCTGGTCGAGCAGGTCCGAAACGTCAACAACCATAGAAGTCAGGATGTCGGCAACAGCCATCGTATCATCCAGAACTTTCTGGTAATCAACCGCTTCAACTTTGTAGTAGTTAACCAACTGGAAGTTGTGATATTCCATCACTTCTTTCAGTTTTTCAGCGAAGGTTTCTTTGTCGAAAAGGTCACCAACACGCAGACCGCGACGTGCCACTTTATCTTCATAAGCAGGCCCGATTCCACGACCGGTGGTGCCGATCGCTTTCGCGCCACGCGCTTTCTCACGCGCGTTATCCAGCGCAACGTGATAATCAAGGATCAGCGGACAGGCTTCAGACAGCAGCAGACGCTCACGAACGGGGATGCCACGGTCTTCCAGTTCTTTCATCTCTTTCATCAGCGCGCTCGGAGACAGCACAACACCGTTACCGATGATGCTGGTTACATTCTCGCGAAGAATACCTGATGGAATAAGATGGAGAACGGTTTTTTCACCGTTGATTACGAGAGTATGGCCTGCGTTGTGACCGCCCTGGTAGCGTACAACATATTTAGCCCGTTCAGTCAGAAGATCGACGATCTTTCCTTTACCTTCGTCACCCCATTGGGTGCCCAGTACGACGACGTTGTTACCCATTTTTCAAAATCACCGTTTGCTTAAAAATGGATTCTACCATCGCTTTTTCAGATATACAGCACTTTTTGCACTCAATCTGCGGCAAATCCGACCACTTTTTGTTCAGCCAATCGTTTTCCTCAACATGTAGTAGACCACAACTCCCGCGACCACAAGTCCGCCGCCAAAACGACGTAAAACATTTTCCGGCAGTTGCGCCAGTGCCGAAACCATTTTTTTCCATGCGCCGGGATACAGCATCGGTCCCAGCCCTTCGAGGACTAATACCAGAGCAAGCGCCAACCAGATTGTTGAATTCATTTATCGCCCTTATAAAAGAAAACCACCGGCATCCTTTGGATGCGGTGGTTTTGCTGGTCTAAAACCGCTGACGCTATTTTAGCGTGTCGTCGAACTCGGTGTCTTCATGTAGCGGAAGAAATCGCTGTCCGGGCTCAGTACCATCACGTCCTGATTACCTTCGAAGCTCTTCTCGTAAGCGCGCAGACTACGAATGAACGCGTAGAAATCAGGGTCCTGACTGAACGCGTCGGCAAACAGCTTCGCGGCTTCAGCATCACCTTCACCACGCATGATACGCCCCTGACGCTCGGCTTCCGCCAGAGTTTTCGTCACCTCATAGTCAGCAGCCGCACGCAGTTTTTCCGCTTCTTCCTGACCTTGTGAGCGATGACGACGCGCGACCGCTTCACGCTCGGCGCGCATACGGTTGTAAATCGCCTCAGAAACCTCGGTCGGCAGGTTGATCTGCTTAATACGCACATCGACCACTTCGATACCCAACGCCGCCATACTGTTCGGGTTGATGACCGGTACTTTACCTTTGGTTTCCGCCGTGACGCGTTCCGCCGCTTCGGCAATCGCGTCATCCGCCGCCGGGGTCGCCACTTCATCATCGGTACCGGCTGAACCGGAGTTCAGCGCGTCGCGCACTTCCAGAGTCAGACGACCACGAGAATCGGTCACGATGTCTTTTACGTCCAGGCGACCAATCTCAGAACGCAAACGGTCCGAGAATTTACGTTTTAACAGCACTTCGGCTTGCGAAATATCGCCGCCGCCGGTCGCCAGATAGTAACGGCTAAAGTCGCTGATACGCCATTTGATGTAGGAGTCGACAATCAGGTCTTTCTTCTCTTTAGTCACAAAGCGATCGGCCTGGTTATCCATCGTCTGGATACGCGCATCAAGCATTTTCACTGATTCAATAAACGGGATCTTAAAGTGCAGACCCGGCGCGTAAACCAGCGGTTTGTTCTCATCGTCACGCAGAACTTTACCAAAACGCAGCGTAATGCCGCGCTCGCCCTCTTTGACCACAAAGACGGACATGTAGAGCACTACCAGCACGATGATGATAATCGCAATAACTGACTTACGCATCGTTATTCCCCCTGACGCTGGTAGTCGTTACGCTGCGCATTCGCGCGGCGTTGGTCCATAATATCGCCCTGATTTGAGGACGACGTGTTGCTTGCTCCGCTGGCGTTAGACTTTGTGGACGGCGGCAGGCGCAGCAGGTTGCTGGCGCTATTGTCGCTCTTTGCCGCCGGCGCATTCCCGCCTTTCAGCATCTGATCTAACGGCAGCACCATTAAATTACCGCTCTTGTCGTTAACCAGTACTTTACGGGTATGGCTCAGCACTTTTTCCATCGTTTCAATATACAGACGCTCGCGTGTAATCTGCGGCGCGGCTTTATATTCCGGCAAAATCTTCGCAAACCGGGCGACTTCCCCCTGTGCTTCCAGGATAGTCTGGGTTTTATAGGCGCGTGCCTCTTCCAGAATACGCTGCGCCTGACCGTTGGCGCGCGGCTGAACTTCGTTGGTATACGCTTCCGCTTCACGAATGTACTGCTGCTCGTTTTCACGTGCGGCAATCGCGTCGTCAAAGGCGGCTTTCACCTCTTCCGGCGGACGCGCAGCCTGGAAGTTCACGTCCAGCAGGGTAATCCCCATGTTGTACGGTTTGATAGTCTCTTCCAGCTCGCGTTGGGTATCGCTACGAATAACGGTACGACCTTCGGTCAGGATGCGATCCATCGTGTATTTACCAATGACGCCACGCAGCGCGCTGTCGGTGGCCTGACGCAGGCTATCGTCCGGGCTGGTCACGCTAAACAGATATTTCTGCGGATCGGTGACGCGGTATTGCACGTTCATTTCAACGCGCACGACGTTTTCATCAGACGTCAGCATCACGCCTGACGCCGCCAGTTCGCGCACCGCTTCGACGTTCACCGGCGTGACGTCGTCAATAAATGTCGGCTTCCAGTTCAGACCTGGCTCTACCAGATGGCTGAATTTACCAAAACGCGTCACAACGCCGCGCTCGGCTTCTTTAATGGTATAAAAACCGCTGGCCGCCCAGATAATGACTACTGCCGCCGCGGCGATGGCGACAATACGGCCTCCCAGTTGCGGACGCGGGCCTTGCGATGAGCTACCGCCGCCGGAACCGGTGCCTTTACCGCCCCCAAAACCACCGAGTTTTTTACTCAGCTTACGGAAGATATCATCCAGATCGGGAGGTCCCTGATCGCGGCCACCTTTGTTTCCATTTCCCCCAGAGTTGCTGCCAGGTTTGCTGCTTCCCCACGGGTCGCGGTCCTGTCCGTTATTACCGGGCTGATTCCACGCCATGTTTGTGCTCCATATTTGTTATGCGGTGATCCCCGTTGTCTTTCGACCTCAGAGGATAAGGCGAAATTACTCCATGCTTCAGACGAACCGCCGTTACAGACATCATCTTTCAGACTGCGTCCTGAGTGGCGGCTTTTTTACCCCAGGTCACTTCGTTGTGAGCTCCTGAAATTCTCTCAGCTACCGCTTCAATACGACCTGAATGACTTCGCGTCTAGATCACGTATTCGATCAACGCCGGTTCTTGTTTACAGAGGCGACGCCAGTCGACAATCGGCATTCGTACCTGCAGACTGACGCTACCGTCTTCCTCCATCCACTCTTTTTCTATTGCCTGAAGCTGATAAAACCGGCTTCTCAGACGCCCTTCCTGCGGCGGCAAACGCAGCGTATGCTGCGCCACCTCGCCGGAAAGACGCTCCGTCAAAGCCTGAAAAAGCTGTGGTATTCCCACGCCGCTTTGCGCTGAAAGCCAAACGCGGATGGGTTTATTCTCTTCATCTCTGTCGATACGCGGTTCAAAGTCGTCCAGCATATCGATTTTGTTCATCACCATTAAGGTGGGGATTTCGTGAGCGTCAATCTCTTCAAGAACGGTGTTTACCGCCTCGATGTTTTCCTGCACACGAACATCCGCCGCATCGACCACATGCAGCAGCAGCGTCGCCTGACGCGTCTCCTGCAGGGTAGCTTTAAAGGCAGCCACCAGATCGTGCGGTAAATGGCGGATAAAGCCTACCGTATCCGCCAGAACGGTTTCACCGACATCCGCTACATCAATACGACGTAACGTGGGGTCCAGCGTCGCAAATAGCTGATCTGCCGCATAGACCCGCGCTTCAGTGATCTGATTAAAAAGGGTGGATTTTCCGGCGTTGGTATAGCCCACCAGCGATACCGTCGGAACGTCGGCCTTGATGCGCGACTGCCGCCCCTGCTCACGTTGCTTCTCAACTTTCTCCAGGCGCGACTGAATCTGCACAATGCGATTACGCAGTAAACGACGGTCGGTTTCGAGCTGGGTTTCACCCGGACCGCGCAAACCAATCCCGCCTTTCTGACGTTCAAGGTGGGTCCAGCCACGCACCAGACGCGTAGCCAGATGGCGTAGCTGCGCCAGCTCAACCTGCAACTTACCTTCATGGGTACGCGCACGTTGGGCAAAAATATCTAAGATAAGACCGGTGCGATCGATAACCCGGCACTCGCACAAACGCTCCAGGTTTCGCTCCTGGGCTGGACTCAATGCATGATCAAACAATACGACCGCTGCGCCAGTCGCTTTCACGGCTTCCGCAATTTCAACTGCCTTACCTTCACCTACAAAGTACTTCGGGTGCGGTGCTTTACGGCTACCGGTAATCACCTGCATTGCTTCGACACCGGCGGAAGAGACCAGAGATTCAAACTCCTGGAGGTCTTCCATATCTTTGTCTTGCGAAAAATAGATGTGTACCAGTACCGCCTGCTCACCGGCATCATAACGGTCAAACAAGCGTAAACCCTCTTAATAACCAGCGGGGGCGATTATCCGACGCCCCCGACATGGATAAACAGCGCGTGAACTTATTCAGTCTCTTCGCTGTCCTGTTGCGCAGTAGAACCCTGCGCGTTGCTACCGTGATGGTAGTTATTGCTGGCGCCGCCACCGGCATTGTTGCTGTGATGGGAAACCGGGCGAGACGGGACAACAGTAGAAATCGCGTGCTTATAAACCATCTGGCTGACCGTGTTCTTCAACAGGATCACGAACTGATCAAAGGACTCGATTTGACCTTGCAGCTTAATACCATTCACCAAATAAATAGAAACTGGAACACGTTCCCGACGCAATGCGTTCAGGAACGGATCTTGTAAAGATTGCCCCTTAGCCATTCTCTTTTCCTTATATGCTTATTTGTACTTTGAACCTTTCGATTCTGAAAAATTGCGCACGATACGTCTCAATTGTACACATTCAGTCTGCGATAGCACCAACAACCTGTAATACTTCTTTTCGCGCCCGATCGGGATTCTCACTGTCAAGCCAGCGCACCCCTTCCCAACCGCGCAACCAGGTCATCTGGCGCTTCGCCAACTGTCTCGTGGCGCAAACACCTCTATAAACCATTTCATCATATGAGATTTCGCCCTCAATGTATGACCACATCTGGCGGTATCCCACACAACGGATGGAAGGCAAGTCCGTATGCAAATCTCCTCGGGCAAAAAGCGCCCGGACTTCTGCTTCAAAACCTGAAGCCAACATCTGATGAAAACGCAGTTCAATGCGCTGATGGAGCAGTTCACGGCTCGCCGGGGCGATAGCGAACTGATGCACCTGGTACGGTAGCGCGTCTCCTGACGTTTGCGTTAGCTCCGTTAAAGTTTTACCCGAAATGAAAAAAACTTCCAGTGCCCGGGAAAGTCTTTGCGGATCATTTGGATGAATTCGCGCGGCGGCAACCGGATCTATCTCCTGAAGTTGCTGATGCAACGCCTCCCATCCAAGCTCCGCTGCTTGCTGCTCTATCCGGGATCTGACTTCCGGATCTGCTGAAGGCAGCGGCGATAACCCTTCCAGCAATGCCTTAAAATACAGCATGGTACCGCCCACTAACAGCGGGATACGCCCCGCAGCGGTGATCTCCGCCATTTGCGCTAACGCGTCGCGGCGAAAATCCGCCGCCGAATACGCCTGCGACGGGTCGCGTATATCTAACAGTCGATGCGGCGCCGCTTTCAGCTCATCGGCATTCGGCTTAGCCGTGCCAATATCCATTCCCCGATAAATGAGGGCGGAATCAACGCTTATCAACTCTACTGGCAAAACTTTACGCAGTTCTATCGCCAGCGCCGTTTTGCCGGAGGCCGTCGGCCCCATCAAAAATATCGCCTTAGGCAGGCTCGCCTTGCTTACATCATTCATGCTTCAGGGCGTTCATCGCCGAATGTAAATCAACAGGTTGTAACAGGCCACCCGGCGGCGCTTTTACCAGCTGCGGACATAGCCGCTCAACATCCGCCAGCAGCGATATGGCCTGCGCCATTGACCACTGCGGATGTTCGCTCTGCACATTACGCGCTATCCATTGTGCAATATTGACCGTTGCAAATGTGGTCTGTTGCGCCAGGTAGCCTATCAGTTCAGGAATCAAGATTTGTAAATTTTGTTGTCGTAAGGGTAAAGGCACCGCCCGAATGGTCACATGCTGCGCATCTGACTGAAATTCAATACCCAACTCTCCCAACAAAGATTGGGCTTGTTGCAGTGCGGCTTTTTCATCGGCGCTCACTTTTAAACGCAGCGGAATCAGCAACGGCTGCGCGCAAACCGGACTTTGACCCGGTGTAAGCTGCGCCTGACGCAGCCAACGCTCCGCAACCGGCAGCGACAAGAGCTGGATAGTCCCCGCGTGTTCCAGCAACGCGCAGTCACCGCCGACTATCGTCAGTACGCGACCAAAACTCTGGCTATGTCCGTCAAGCGCAGGCGCAACCGGCTCCGGCGCGGGGCTCGTCGTCGGCGTCTGTAAAAGCGCGCGATAAACCTCGCCCTGCTGCTTCTGATAACCTGGCTGCGCGTGCGGCCAACTACCTGCGGACTGACGCCCGCCGTTGCCGCCCGATGCGCCGCCGGAATAACGCGGTGTCGCGGACTCGCGCGCCGCAGTTGGCTCGGCGGGTACAGCAAAATGGTTGCGCCCGGCGGCGATACGGTTTTCCGGGACATGCCGCGGCGCTGGCGCAATCTCCTCCAGCGGCAGCGTCGTTTCCGTCTGCTGTTGCAGAACGCTCAGCACCCCTTGATAGATGAAGTCGTGCACCAGCCGGGATTGATGAAAACGCACTTCGTGCTTGGCGGGATGAACATTGACATCCACCTGATGCGGGTCAATCTCCAGATACAACACAAACGCAGGCTGTTGGTCCGCGCCCAGTTTATCTTCACAGGCCTGGCGAATGGCATGGTTGATCAAGCGGTCGCGCATCATGCGGCCATTCACATAGCAGTACTGGATCTCCGTTAACGCCGTGGTGGTGTGATTCGGATCGGCGACCCAGCCGCGCAGGGTCAGATCGCCATGCTGCCACTCGATCGCCAGTGCCTGTTCGAGAAACGGCGTCCCGCAGATGGCGCCTAACCGGCGCTCTTTTTGCCCGTCCTTTGCGACAGCGCGATACTGCCGTACCAATTTGCCGTTGTGCGACAGGTTAAGCGTGACGTCAAAACGGGCCAATGCAATACGACGGATGATCTCATCAATGTGATTAAATTCCGTTTTTTCGGTACGCATGAATTTGCGCCGGGCGGGCGTATTATAAAAGAGATCCAGAACTTCCAGGGTGGTGCCGACCGGGTGCGCGGCGGGTTTTACCGTTACGTCCATGTCACGCCCTTCCGCATACGCCTGCCAGGCTTCCGCCTGCTCCGCCGTGCGCGACGTTAGCGTCAAACGCGAGACCGAACTGATACTGGCCAGCGCTTCGCCGCGAAATCCCAGACTGATAATCGCTTCCAGATCGTCAAGCGAGGCGATCTTACTGGTGGCATGACGGGCCAGCGCCAGCGCCAGCTCCTCTTTTTTAATGCCGCAGCCATTGTCGCGAATACGAATAAGCTTCGCGCCGCCACGCTCGATGTCGATATCAACGCGGGTGGCGCCTGCATCCAGACTATTCTCTACCAGCTCTTTAACAACCGACGCAGGGCGTTCCACCACTTCGCCAGCGGCGATTTGGTTCGCAAGCTGCGGCGGCAGAACCTGAATCGGCATGAAATCTCCTTAATTCGCGGCGGTTATGGCGCCAGGCTGGTTGGTACTGGCCGTCTGGCCTGGGCCGCCCTGCGGCGCAGACTGGATCGGATGCGCTGCAAAGTACTTACGCAACCCCCGGTATATAGCGTCAGCAATCTGCTGCTGATAGCGGTCGCTCGCCAGCAATCGCTCTTCGCCGTGATTACTGATAAAGCCCGTCTCCACCAAAATGGACGGGATATCCGGCGAACGCAACACGCCCAGGCTCGCGTGTTCCGGGCGACGTTTATGCAGCGACCCCACACCATCCAGTTGGCTTAGCACGTTCGTCGCCACATCATACCCTACCCGCTGCGAATGACCGAATTGCAAATCCAGTACCGCCTGGCTCAGGTAAGGGTCTGACTGACTGTTCGCCAGCACATCGCCAGCGCCGCCTAACAGTTCGGATTGCTTCTCATGCTGCTCAAGCCAGTTTGCCATTTCGCTATTCGCGCGACGATTGGACAATACCCAGACGGAGGCGCCGGTGGCGTCGCGATTTGGCGCGGCATCCGCATGAATAGAGACAAGGAAGTTGGCGTTTTGCTTACGCGCCACGTCAGACCGCCCCATCACCGAAATAAAATAGTCGCCGTCACGCGTCAGCACGCCTTTAAACATCGGATCGTTATTCAGCAATGTGCGTAACTTACGCGCGATGGCGATGGTGACATTTTTCTCGCGCGTACCGCCCGGGCCTATCGCACCGGGGTCCTGGCCTCCATGTCCGGCATCAATAGCAATCACCACTTTATCGCCAGCGCCTGCCGACGCGCGCGCCGCAGGCCGCGTAACGGTATTGCTGCTGGTTACGCCGGTCAGGCGATCATCAGAAGATTTAAACGGATTACGGGCCGGCTCCGTCGGGCGGGGCGCGCTTTCAACCCGTTTCGCGACGACAGGCGGCGGTGGCGGCGGAACATCGGCATTAATGGTGAAAATGACCGTATAGTTGCCGCCGTTTTGCCGCTTCACAGCCTCGGTTTTACCATTTTCCGTCAGATCGACAAGCAACCGTAAAGATTGCGCATCTTTCGGCGTTCCGGCACGGATCGTTTTCACCAGATTGTTACCGCTAAACTGAAGCGGCAGCCCCTGAATCACGCCGGTCTGCCTGATATCCAGCGCCACGGTACGTTTACCGTCCTGTGAGTAAGCATATTCCGGCTCGCCGATAAAACTCAGCGTAATGCGCGCCTGCTGCTCGCCGTTGGACACCTGAATATCAGAGAGACTGGCGGCGCCCGCCTGCGCGCACAGCAGGATTAAGGCTGCTATTACGGCATTTTTGATGCGATAAATCATCCCGCCACCTTTATAGCTAATCGGCTAAACGCGCCAGTAACGAATGACCCGATGAGGATACCGCGCTTACGCGAGCCTCACGCCCCTGCGCCTGGTAATCAATATGGATTTCGACGTCCGGGTCGGGGAGAACGCCTTTACCTTGTTGCGGCCACTCCACCAGACAAATGGCGTCGTTGGCGAAATAATCGCGAATGCCCATAAACTCCAGCTCCTCCGGGTCCGCAAGACGGTACAAGTCGAAGTGATATACCATCATGTTATCAAGCGCATAAGGCTCTACCAGCGTATAGGTGGGGCTTTTTACATTACCGTTATGGCCTAACGCCTGTAAAAATCCCCGGCTAAACGTCGTTTTACCGGCACCTAAATCGCCATACAGATAAATAACGGTCGCGCCATCACAGGCGTTGGCTACCCGTTGCCCCAGGTCTAGCGTCGCCTGTTCGTCAGGTAGCGGAATTACTCGATTCATCATGGTTTACGTCAATCACATCAGGGTTAACAATACGCCGCAGCGTAGTAAAAAGATCGGTCGCCAACATGCCGCGAGCGCCATAACGCGCTGCCAGTAAGTCCGCCGCCGCGCCGTGAGCCACACATCCCACACATGCCGCATCATACGGGGTAAACTTCTGTCCGAGCAATGCGCCGATGATGCCGGACAGGACATCGCCCATCCCGCCGCTCGCCATCCCCGCATTACCAGCGTCAATGATAGCCAGAGGGTGGTGTTCAGCGGCGATAATCGTTCCTGCGCCTTTTAACACGACCACGCCTCCGTACCGTTTTACCAGACGCTGTGCTGAAAGTAAGCGATCACTTTCAATTTCTGCCACAGAACATCCTAACAGGCGGGCCGCCTCTCCCGGATGCGGCGTAATCACGCGATTGTGACGTTTATCAGGATTGATTGCCAGTAGGTTCAACGCATCCGCATCCCACAGCATAGGTTTACGGACGTTTTCTACTTTCTGTAAGGCTTTTTTGCCCCATTCCTGCTGCCCAAGCCCCGGGCCGATCACCACAACGTCAGCCCAGGCCAGGCTCTCTTCCAGCGACTGAGGCGTGAGTTCATGTACCATCAGTTCCGGGCGGGCCGTCAGCAACGGCGCGATGTTTTCACCGCGGGTCAGTACTCTGACCAAGCCAGCTCCCGTACGCAGCGCCGCCTCGCCAGCCATCCGAATTGCGCCCGCTGTTCCCTGGTCGCCGCCGATAATCGCCAGACGACCATGATCGCCCTTATGCGAGGTCGGTCGACGCGGCGTTAGCCATTGCCCCAACTGCGTCGCGTCAAAACGCCGGAGCGGCGGCGTCTGGCTCGCCAGCCAGCCTTCCAGTCCCAACGCGTCATAATGCAATATGCCGGTAACGTCACGCGCTTTGCCGGTCAGCAGGCCTGGTTTCAGGGCGATAAACGTGACCGTATGCGCGGCGCTTATCACCGCGCCAGGCGTGGCGCCCGTTTGCGCCAGCAGACCTGACGGGATATCGACGGCGACAACCGGCGCAGGATGAGCGTTCGCCTGTTCAATCAGACCGGCTACCGGGTCGCGCGGCGCCTGGGCTATGCCGGTGCCAAGCAGCGCGTCGATAATCAGATCCGTCGCTTCCGGCCAGATAATATCGGCAGCATGGATAATGCCGCCGGCATTCAGCCAGGCATCGCGCGCCTGCGCCGCTTCTTCAGGCAACGGTTTGTCGCTCTCCTGCGCCAGCAACGTTACGCTAATGCCCGCCGCTTGCGCTAGTCGCGCCACAACGTAACCATCGCCGCCGTTGTTGCCATGACCACACAACACCAGCCAGTGTCGGGTGTCAGGATAACTGTCACGGGCTACCCGAAATGCCGCGTCGCCAGCGCGCAGCATCAATTCATAGAGTGTGAGTCCGAAGGCATCCGCCGCATCGCGTTCCAGCCGTTTGATGTCATCGGCGGGCCAAATGGAGTGTGGTATACTTACAGGGTTTTTCTTCATGTTATGGTCCATCATGTCAAAGCCCCTCGATCTCAATCAGTTAGCGCAAAATATTAAGCAGTGGGGGCTGGAGCTGGGCTTTCAGCAGGTCGGTATTACTGATACCGATCTGCGCGCATCCGAACCTGCGCTGCAGGCGTGGCTGGACAAACAATACCACGGCGAGATGGCATGGATGGCGCGCCACGGTATGATGCGCGCCCGGCCTCATGAACTCTTACCCGGTACGCTACGTGTCATCAGCGTGCGCATGAACTATCTGCCCGCCAACGCCGCGTTTGCCAGTACGTTGAAGGATCCCACGCTGGGCTACGTTAGCCGATATGCGCTGGGGCGTGATTATCACAAGCTATTACGCAGCCGCCTTAAAAAACTGGGCGAGCAGATCCAGCAGTACTGCGGTTCGCTGAATTTTAGACCGTTTGTCGACTCTGCGCCTATTCTTGAACGCCCATTAGCGGAAAAAGCCGGACTTGGCTGGACGGGTAAGCACTCACTTATCCTTAATCGGGAGGCGGGCTCATTCTTTTTCCTGGGGGAACTGCTGATTGATTTACCGCTTCCGGTCGACCAGCCGGTCGAGGAAGGTTGCGGAAAATGCGTCGCCTGTATGACCATTTGCCCGACCGGGGCGATTGTCGAACCGTATACGGTGGACGCGCGGCGCTGTATTTCTTATCTCACCATTGAGCTGGAAGGCGCTATTCCGGAAGCATTTCGTCCACTGATAGGCAACCGTATTTACGGCTGCGATGACTGCCAGCTTATCTGTCCGTGGAATCGTTACTCTCAGTTGACCGACGAGGCAGATTTTAGCCCACGCAAGGCGCTGCATAACCCAGATTTGCTTGAGTTGTTTAGCTGGAGCGAAGCGCAGTTTCTGAAAGTCACTGAAGGTTCTGCGATTCGGCGCATTGGCCATTTACGCTGGCTGCGCAATGTTGCCGTCGCGCTGGGGAATGCGCCGTGGAGTAATGCCGTCATTACGGCGCTGGAAAGCCGCAAGGGTGAGCATCCACTTCTTGATGAGCATATCGAATGGGCGATTGCGCAACAAATTGAAAAGCGCAACGCCTGCATCATTGAAGTGCAGCTACCGAAAAAACAGCGTCTGGTCAGGGTGATTGAAAAAGGGCTGGTGCGCGATGCCTGAATTATTCACAGGCTGTGTATAAAAATAAAAACACATTGCGATTCAAGAGGGAAAAAAGGAACAGACAATAACGCTAACGTTTTGAAATCTTATTTTTTCTATACTTTTCAGTAAAGTATAGAAATTCTACGCGTCAGGTATGATTTTTTGCATTCCAGGAGTAATGGGCCGTCCTGTGGATAAGTCTGTTTACAAGGATCTGACGAAAGCGGAACAAAACGTGCCCCAACGCGATATTCGTTGTGGATAATTTCACTGTAGATAAGAATTGGAGCGGGAAACGAGACTCGAACTCGCGACCCCGACCTTGGCAAGGTCGTGCTCTACCAACTGAGCTATTCCCGCATAATCTTCGTCTTTCGAACCGCTACTGCGTTGGCTGCCTTCACTCGCCTGAGTCACTTACTTCAGTAAGCTCCTGAGGACTCATTCAGTTGCCGCCTTGTCGCAATTCGAAATCCTGCGATTGGTGGTCTGTACTTAACAAGTACTTTCAAATTTGGAGCGGGAAACGAGACTCGAACTCGCGACCCCGACCTTGGCAAGGTCGTGCTCTACCAACTGAGCTATTCCCGCATAATCTTCGTCTTTCGAACCGCTACTGCGTTGGCTGCCTTCACTCGCCTGAGTCACTTACTTCAGTAAGCTCCTGAGGACTCATTCAGTTGCCGCCTTGTCGCAATTCGAAATCCTGCGATTGGTGGTCTGTACTTAACAAGTACTTTCAAATTTGGAGCGGGAAACGAGACTCGAACTCGCGACCCCGACCTTGGCAAGGTCGTGCTCTACCAACTGAGCTATTCCCGCAAATTTGTTGCTGTCGTAATTCGCATTTCTGCGTCGTTACGGGAGGCGCATTATACGAGAAATCCATTTAGCTGCAAGCCCCTGAACGCATTTTTTCGCGATTTTTGTTTGAATGCTGATTAAATCACCAAACAAGACAAAAAACGAGCAAAGCGTGCGCTATGCAACAAAAAACTTTTCACGCCACGCCTAAAGGCACAGAATCAGAATAGCACCCTGCGCCAAAAAAAGAATAGCACGGTGACCACAACATCCAATTGATATCAGGGATCAAGATGAAAAAAAAACTTATTGTCATGCTGTTAGCCAGCCTCTCCGTTCACGCCGCTTCCGTTTCCGCCAGAACATTACATTTTGGCACCTCCGCCACCTATGCGCCCTATGAGTTTGTCGATGCCGATAATAAAATTGTTGGTTTCGATATTGATGTCGCCAACGCGGTCTGCAAAGAGATGCAAGCGGAGTGCTCATTCACTAACCAGAGCTTTGATAGTCTGATCCCCGGCCTACGCTTCAAAAAGTTTGATGCGGTGATCGCCGGTATGGATATGACGCCCAAACGTGAGCAGCAGGTCTCCTTTAGCCAACCCTATTACGAAGGTTTATCGGCGGTAGTCGTCACGCGTAAAGGGGCTTATCACACTTTTGCCGATCTGAAAGGCAAAAAAGTCGGTCTGGAAAACGGTACAACGCATCAGCGCTATTTGCAGGATAAACAACAAGCCATCACGCCTGTCGCCTATGACAGCTATCTAAACGCCTTTACCGATCTGAAAAACAACCGTCTTGAGGGCGTGTTTGGCGATGTCGCCGCGATTGGTAAGTGGCTAAAAAACAATCCGGATTATGCCATCATGGATGAACGCGCCAACGATCCTGACTACTACGGAAAAGGGTTAGGCATTGCGGTACGCAAAGGCAACGACGCGCTATTGCAAGAAATTAATGCCGCGCTCGACAAGGTGAAAGCGTCGCCGGAATATGCGCAAATGCAAGAGAAATGGTTTACGCAGTAATTCAGTGGCGGGAGAGCTGCCGGATGAGACGCTCTGGCGTTGCCATCCGGCATGTTACGCCTCACAGCTTAATGAAATGCTCGCGGTAGTAAGCCAGCTCCGCCACCGACTCGCGAATATCATCCATCGCCTGGTGCGTGCCCTGCTTGGTAAAGCCGGCCAGAATCTCCGGCTTCCAGCGGCGCGCCAGTTCCTTGAGCGTACTGACATCCAGATAGCGATAGTGGAAGTAAGCCTCCAGTTCCGGCATATATTTAAACAGAAAACGACGATCCTGACCGATACTGTTACCGCAAATCGGCGACTTACCCGCAGGCACCCACGTTTTCAGAAATTCAATCGTCGCCAGTTCAGCGTCTCGTTCGCCCATCGTACTTGCCTTAACGCGATCTACCAGACCGCTGCCGGTATGGGTGCGCACGTTCCAGTCATCCATTAACGCCAGTTGCGCATCGGATTGATGTACCGCAATCGTCGGCCCTTCCGCCAGAATATTCAGGCTGGCATCCGTTACCAGCGTGGCTATCTCAATAATGCGATCGCGCTCGGGGTCCAGACCTGTCATCTCCAGATCGATCCAAATCAGGTTGTTTTCATCGGCACTCATGCTATTTTCCACCCTTCAGAGGTCACATTCACTGTGACTATATTCATCTACAATTGCGTGTATCATAGATGTTTTGCCCACTATGGGCGACCAGGAGCCAGTACGATTGAGCAAAAATAAACTCTCCAAAGGCCAGCAGCGCCGTGTGAACGCCAATCACCAGCGTCGTTTAAAAACGTCCGTGGAGAAAGCCGACTACGATGACAACCTGTTTGGCGAGCCTGCAGAAGGCATCGTCATTAGCCGTTTTGGTATGCATGCCGATGTGGAGTCTGCTGACGGCGAGGTTCACCGTTGCAATATCCGCCGCACTATCCGTTCGCTGGTGACGGGCGATCGCGTCGTCTGGCGTCCGGGCAAAGCCGCCGCAGAGGGCGTCAACGTAAAAGGCATCGTTGAAGCGGTGCATGAGCGCACCTCGGTATTGACGCGCCCGGACTTCTACGACGGCGTGAAGCCTATTGCCGCCAACATTGACCAAATCGTTATCGTCTCCGCGATTTTGCCGGAGCTGTCGCTGAATATCATCGATCGCTATCTGGTCGGCTGTGAAACCCTACAGGTTGAGCCGCTTATCGTACTCAATAAAATTGATCTGCTGGACGACGAAGGTATGGACTTCGTTAATGAGCAGATGGATATCTACCGCAATATCGGCTATCGCGTGTTGATGGTCTCCAGCCATACGCAGGATGGTCTGAAACCGCTGGAAGAGGCGTTAACCGGTCGCATCAGTATTTTTGCCGGGCAGTCCGGCGTCGGAAAATCCAGTCTGCTAAACGCTCTGCTCGGCTTACAGAACGAGATTCTGACGAACGATGTGTCGAATGTCTCCGGTCTGGGTCAACATACCACTACCGCTGCTCGTCTGTATCATTTCCCGCATGGCGGCGATGTCATTGATTCCCCCGGCGTGCGCGAGTTCGGCTTATGGCATCTGGAGCCGGAACAAATCACCCAGGGCTTTGTCGAATTTCATGACTATTTGGGACATTGCAAATACCGGGACTGCAAGCATGACGCCGATCCAGGCTGCGCCATTCGCGAAGCGGTAGAGAACGGCGCTATTGCGGAAACCCGTTTCGAAAATTATCACCGAATTCTTGAAAGTATGGCGCAGGTAAAAACGCGTAAAAACTTTTCTGATACGGACGACTGACAGATACGCTAGGCGTCGTTAGAATCGTCCCCTTTTTTCAGGATACCGGTATAACTGCCGGTTCAGGAACAACAATGGCCTGGAGGCTACCTTGTTAAACTCATTTAAACTTTCGCTACAATACATTCTGCCGAAACTATGGCTCACTCGCCTGGCGGGCTGGGGCGCAAGCAAACGAGCAGGATGGCTGACAAAACTGGTTATCGATCTCTTCGTAAAGTATTACAAAGTTGATATGACCGAGGCGCAAAAACCGGATACCGCCAGCTATCGTACGTTCAATGATTTCTTTGTTCGTCCGCTGCGTGATGACGTGCGTCCGCTCAATACCGATCCTAACATCCTGGTTATGCCTGCCGACGGCGTGATAAGCCAGTTAGGTCGTATCGAAGAAGATAAAATTTTGCAGGCCAAAGGCCATAATTACAGCCTTGAAGCGTTGCTGGCGGGTAACTACCTGATGGCGGATAAGTTTCGCAACGGCACGTTTGTGACCACTTACCTCTCCCCTCGCGACTACCATCGCGTGCATATGCCATGCAACGGCATCCTGCGTGAAATGATCTACGTACCGGGCGATCTGTTCTCCGTTAACCATCTGACCGCGCAAAACGTCCCCAACCTGTTTGCCCGCAACGAGCGCGTTATCTGTCTGTTTGATACCGAGTTCGGTCCTATGGCGCAGATTCTGGTCGGCGCAACTATTGTCGGCAGTATCGAAACCGTCTGGGCGGGGACCATTACCCCGCCGCGCGAAGGCATCATCAAGCGCTGGACCTGGCCAGAAGGCGAACATGAAGGGTCTGTCGCCTTGTTGAAAGGCCAGGAGATGGGGCGCTTTAAACTGGGTTCCACGGTCATCAACTTATTTGCGCCGGGGAAAGTGAATCTGATCGCGTCGCTGGCAAGCCTGTCCGTTACCAAAATTGGCCAACCGCTGGCGACGTCGACCGAAACATTCGTCGCGCCGGAGGTAGAACCTGCTCCGCTGCCGGCAGAAGAAATTAAAGCCGAACACGACGCCAGCCCGCTGGTTGACAATAAAAAAGACGACACCTAATCAAGAGAGAATGCTGACGTGCGCCTGATTATCGCTTTTCTGATGGCCTGGTGCCTCAGCACGGGGGCGTTCGCCGCAACGGCCCCCGACGCCAAACAAATCACGCAGGAACTGGAGCAGGCAAAAGCGGCGAAGCCCGCTCAGCCGGAAGCCGTTGAGGCGCTCCAGACTGCTTTAAACGCGCTTGAAGAGCGAAAAGGCTCGCTTGAGCGCGCGAAACAATATCAACACGTTATTGATAATTTCCCTAAGCTATCCGCCACCTTGCGCGCCCAGTTGAATAATCTGCGCGATGAGCCTCGCAGCGTACCGCCAGAGATGTCCACCGAAGCGTTAAATCAGGAGATCTTGCAGGTTAGCAGCCAGCTACTGGATAAAACCCGCGAGGCGCAACAGGAGCAGGAGCGCGTCAGGGAGATCGCCGACTCGCTCAGCCAGCTTCCCCAACAGCAAAACGATGCCCGCCGCCAGCTTAATGAGATTGAGCGACGGCTCGGCGCCGCAGGCGGAAGTGCCGCGCTTAGCCAGGCGCAAAGTCTCAGTATGCAGGCGGAGTCCGCCAAACTAAAAGCGTTAGTCGACGAACTGGAGTTGGCGCAACTGTCCGCCAACAACCGGCAGGAACTGGCTCGTCTGCGTTCCGAGCTGGCGGAAAAACAGAGTCAGCAACTGGATGCGTATCTTCAGGCGCTGCGCAATCAGCTCAATAGCCTGCGTCAACGTGAAGCGGAACGCGCGCTGGAAAGCACTGAGCTGCTGGCGGAAAACAGCGCCGGTTTGCCGGAAGGCATCGTCGAACAATTTAAAGTCAACCGCGAGCTGTCACAGGCGCTCAATCAACAAGCGCAGCGGATGGATCTGGTCGCCTCGCAGCAGCGACAGGCCACCAGCCAAACGTTACAGGTGCGCCAGGCGCTCAATACGCTGCGGGAGCAGTCGCAATGGCTTGGCGTGTCCAACATGCTTGGCGAAGCGCTGCGCGCGCAGGTCGCCCGTCTGCCAGAGATGCCTAAGCCGCAGCAGCTTGATACGGAAATGGCGCAGCTACGCGTCCACCGTATGCGCTATGAAGAGTTACTCAATAAGCAGCCGCAGCTACGGCAAATACGTCAGGCCAATGGACAGCCGCTGACCGCCGAGCAAAACCAGATCCTTGACGCCCAGCTTCGCACTCAGCGCGAGCTGCTCAACTCTTTGTTACAGGGCGGCGACACGCTGATCCTGGAGCTGACCAAACTGAAAGTCTCCAACAGCCAACTGGAGGATGCGCTTAAAGAGGTTAATGAAGCGACCCACCGTTATCTGTTCTGGACCGCTGACGTTAGCCCGCTATCGCTCTCCTGGCCTGTTGATTTGGTTCAGGATTTACGCCGGCTTATCTCATTAGATACGTTTAATCAGTTAGGTAAAGCCAGCATCATGATGCTGACCAGCAAAGAGACGCTACTGCCGTTATTCGGCGCGCTGGCGCTGGTCGGGTTTAGCCTCTATTCACGCCAACACTTCAACCGGTTCCTTGAGCGCTCGGCCTCGCGCGTCGGGAAAGTCACCCAGGATCACTTCTCGCTGACGCTGCGAACGGTGTTCTGGTCGATTCTGGTCGCCTCGCCGCTGCCGGTCTTGTGGGCGACGCTCGGCTATGGTCTACAGGAAGCCTGGCCGTATCCGCTGGCCGTCGCCATCGGCGATGGCGTGACGGCGACAGTACCGCTGTTGTGGGTAGTCATGATTTGCGCCGCGTTTGCCCGCCCTAATGGCCTGTTTGTGGCGCATTTTGGCTGGCCGCGAAACCGGGTAGCGAAAGCGATGCGCTACTACCTGATGAGCATTGGGCTGATCGTGCCGCTCATCATGGCAGTGATCATGTTTGATAATCTTAACGATCGGGAGTTTTCCGGCTCGTTGGGCCGCCTTTGCTTCATCCTGATATGCGGCGCGCTGGCGCTGGTCACGCTGAGTCTGAAAAAAGCGGGCATCCCGCTCTATCTTGATAAAGAAGGCAACGGCGACAACATGGTCAACAGCCTGCTGTGGAATATGTTGATGGGCGCGCCGCTTATCGCGATTCTGGCAGCGGCAGTGGGTTATCTGGCCACGGCGCAGGCGCTACTGGCGAGACTGGAAACCTCGGTCGCCATCTGGTTCCTGTTGCTGGTCATTTATCACGTCATTCGCCGCTGGATGCTGATCCAACGACGCCGACTGGCTTTTGACCGCGCCAAACATCGTCGGGCGGAAATGCTGGCGCAGCGCGCGCGCGGCGAAGAAGAACCGGCGCATTCCTCCAGCCTGGAAGGCGCGGTCGACATCGATGAAAGTGAAATCGATCTTGACGCTATTAGCGCTCAGTCGCTGCGTCTGGTCCGCTCAATTCTGATGCTTATCGCCCTACTATCGGTAATTGTACTGTGGTCGGAAATTCACTCGGCATTCGGCTTCCTGGAGAATATTTCGCTGTGGGATGTCACCTCTACGGTGCAAGGCGTGGAAAGCCTGGAGCCGATTACCCTCGGGGCGGTGCTCATTGCGATTCTGGTCTTTATCATAACCACGCAGTTGGTGCGTAATCTGCCTGCGCTGCTGGAACTGGCGTTATTACAGCATCTCGATTTAACGCCTGGTACCGGTTACGCCATCACGACCATCACCAAATATTTGTTAATGCTGATTGGCGGGCTGGTCGGTTTCTCGATGATCGGCATTGAGTGGTCGAAGCTACAATGGCTGGTGGCCGCGCTCGGCGTTGGGCTTGGTTTTGGCCTGCAAGAAATTTTCGCTAACTTTATCTCCGGCCTGATTATTTTGTTTGAAAAGCCGATTCGTATCGGCGATACGGTGACCATTCGCGATCTCACCGGCAGCGTGACCAAAATCAATACCCGCGCCACCACCATCAGCGACTGGGATCGTAAAGAGATTATCGTGCCGAATAAAGCCTTTATCACCGAACAGTTTATCAACTGGTCGCTGTCTGACTCCGTTACGCGCGTGGTGTTAACCATCCCGGCGCCAGCGGATGCCAATAGCGAAGAGGTGACGCAAATTCTGCTGACGGCGGCGCAGCGCTGTTCTTTGGTGCTGGACAACCCGCCGCCTGAAATCTTTCTGGTGGATCTCCAGCAGGGTATTCAAATTTTCGAACTGCGTATCTATGCCGCGGAAATGGGACACCGTATGCCATTACGCCATGAGATCCACCAATTGATTCTGGCGGGCTTCCGCGAGCACGGTATTGATATGCCGTTCCCGCCGTTCCAGATGCGTCTGGAGAGTCTCGGCGGTAAACAAACGGGGAGAACGTTAACGTCAGCGGGTAAAACCAGCCGCCCGGCGGGCAGTTTGTAGCGCATGATCCAGGCAAGAAATGCCGGATGCGACCCGTCGGGTCTTATCCGGCATACGGCCTTTACTCCGCCGCCCACTCCGGATCGGCGCTCATGCGGCTGCTGTAATTCTGATAAATCGCCATCGCCAGCAGCGAGAAAAAGATCGGGCCGCCGATCATCCACAAGGCGCTGTCCCAGTCCCCAGCTTCAATCACCGGCTGGATGATGGTAAAGACGTTGGCAAACGTCACCACCAGCACCACAACACCCGTCGCGACCAGGGTAGAGGCTTTGGTTTTAAAGAGAACAAATGGCCGCTCCAGATCCTGACGCGCTTTAAAGAAGGGAAATGCCAGCGCAAGGAACAGGTATGGCAAGGTCATTGAGACGTTCGCCATCAGCGTGAGTTTGTTATAAAACGCCGATGCGGTGTCACCGCCAAAAGAGACCAGCAAAATAAACAGACTCACCAGCACGCACTGTAGCCACATAGCGGTCGCCGGCATACCGTTAGCGTTCAGTGTCGTCATCGGCGCGGGCCACAACGCTTTTGGCGTCCCCTGAATAATGGCTTTCAGCGGTGAATAGCTCAACGTAAAAAACGCGCCGGTATAAGCCAGAAACATAGAAAGGCCGGTGATACGCGCAAACCAGACGCCCACCGTCATCGCTGCGTCCGGAGAAAGGTTTAACGCGTTACCTAATGTCGTGCCTAAACTCGACATCAGAATGTAGGTGATATTCCCTAAGTTAACGGCGCTATTACTTAATATCTGTTGCCAGTTAGTGCTGACGCCCCATAAAAAGATCGCCAAAGAATAACCAATTGAAATCACAATAGCCGCGAAAACAATACCTTTCGCAAAATTCTTTTCCGGTTTCTCGGTTTTATCCACCAGTCCGCCGACAGCCTCAATACCGCCGTAAGCAAAAATAGCAAATACCACAAATGACAACATTGCCAGGCCGGAGTGATAACCCGGATTCGGTGACGAGGTAAAATTAATTTCTTGTGCAAAATGCCCACCATTTAATAACAAAATAGCGACACTCACTAACAATAAAACTAAATTAAGACACATTACGGCAATACCTCCGACCGCCGTAATTCGCGCAATTTTATTGATCCCTCTGGCGGCGACACACGTCACCAGAATCATCCAGCCGACGGCGAGCAGCCCGACAACCTGCGTAGGCTCAAGCCCTGCAATACGCCAGTGCTGCGTCATATCGGCGCCAAAAACAAAAGTAGAAAACGGTACCCAAATTTTTGCCGCCGTACTTACCATCCATATGACATACGATGAAAACCACATAAACGTGCCAATAAACGCGTAACGTGGCCCCACGCTATTATTCATCCACGAATAGATCCCGCCCTCTTCTTTGCGATAAGCGGAACCCATTTCAGCCATCATTAAGGCGAATGGAATAAAAAACAGCAAGGCAGAAAATATATACCACGGGATTGCGCTATACCCCATTAAATAAAACGCCGACGGGCTATTCGCAAAACCAAAAACAGAAGTAAAAATCATCAGGATAAGCCCAATAAGGCTCATCTTTTTTATCGTGTGGGTCATTCAACCATCCCTTACGCTCGAGCGCGTTTGCCAGACGCCGCTCACCGATTGACGCCGCCTTCTTTTTTACAAAGGTCAGCGATAAAAAAATCAACACAGGATTGATACCTAAATGGTATCAAAGTTCCAGCCTTATGTTGTGGCAAACAGAGGATAATTGAAAAAATATGCTACAAAATGGCGCTTATTGCGCCATTTTATCTCGCGAAAGAGTGAATTTCAGATTTACGCCCGATCGACCGTAAAAGCAATCACGTCCGCCAGACTTTCTGCTCCCAGCGCCAGCATCACCAGACGATCAACACCCAGCGCCACGCCGGAACAATCCGGTAGACCGGCGGCCAGCGCATCCAGTAGATTTTGGTCAATCGGCTGCTGCGGCAGACCGCGCGCGGCGCGCTTACGATTGTCCTGTTCAAAGCGCTGTTGTTGCTCACGTGCGTCCGTCAGTTCGTGGAAACCATTCGCCAGCTCAATACCTTTGTAGTACACCTCAAAGCGCTCGGCGACGCGATGATCCTCGGTACTGATTTGTGCCAGCGATGCCTGACTTGCCGGAAAGTGATAAATAAAGGTCGGCTTTTCTTTACCTATATGCGGCTCAACCCCCATCGTGAACAGCAGTTGCAGCAACGTATCACGGTCTTCTTCCGTATCAGCGATATTGCTTAAATCAAGCTTTGCCGCCGCCTCACGCAGTTGCGTTTTATCTGCTGATAACGGGTCAATCTCCAGATGGCGCTGAAACGCCTGTTGATAGGAGAGACTTTCCGCAGGTTGACAATCCAGCACTTGCTGAAGCAAATCATCCACTTCATTCATCAGGCGGTACATATCGTAATGCGGGCGATACCACTCCAGCATAGTGAATTCCGGATTATGATGTCGTCCCATCTCTTCATTACGGAAACTGCGGCATAGCTGGAAAACCGGGCCGCACCCTGCCGCCAGCAGGCGTTTCATATGGTATTCCGGACTGGTCATTAAATAGAGGTTCATCCCCTGGGAATGGCCAGGTCCGACGAAACGCGTTTCGAACGGGAACAGATGAATGTCTGTGACCGTCGCCTGACTCATGCAGGGCGTCTCAACCTCAAGCACTCCACGATCGGCAAAGAAACGACGGATTTCCGCCATAATCGCCGCACGTTTTAATAAATTGGGGATGGACGCGCTCGGCTGCCAGGTTGCCGTTTCGCTCATGATTCTTTCTCCAGTTTAAGACAAGGTCACGAAGTCTACTCGCAACGCGCGGGCGAAACAAATTTTGCGCAGGCGTATCGGGTGCCTTCTGGAGGGTAAAAAAAGTGATTTCAGATGGTTTAGTAATTAAATTAATCAAAATCAATGATAATTCATCCCTCTGATACGCTAAAAAAATCGAACACGTCAAATTTCCCTCACATCCCTGAGACTATACTGTTGTACCCATAAAGGAGCAGTGGAAACGCATTCATACTTCGCAGAACCCAGAGGCTTTATCTGGCTGCGCGAGGGTGAAATTACAATAATCTGGAGGAATGTCGTGCAAACCTTTCAAGCCGATCTTGCCATTATAGGCGCCGGTGGCGCGGGATTACGTGCTGCAATTGCTGCCGCACAGGCGAATCCCAATGCTAAAATCGCACTGATCTCAAAAGTGTACCCGATGCGCAGCCACACCGTCGCTGCCGAAGGGGGTTCAGCCGCTGTCGCCCAGGATCATGACAGCTTTGACTACCATTTTCACGATACGGTAGCAGGCGGAGACTGGCTGTGTGAGCAGGATGTCGTGGATTACTTTGTCCACCATTGTCCCACTGAGATGACGCAGCTGGAGCAATGGGGCTGCCCGTGGAGCCGCCGTCCGGACGGTAGCGTTAACGTGCGTCGCTTCGGTGGTATGAAAATCGAGCGTACCTGGTTCGCCGCGGATAAAACCGGCTTCCATATGCTGCATACCCTGTTCCAGACTTCCCTGCAGTTCCCACAAATCCAGCGCTTTGACGAACATTTTGTGCTGGATATTCTGGTTGATGACAACCATGCGCGCGGCCTGGTGGCAATGAACATGATGGAAGGCACGCTGGTGCAAATCCGCGCCAACGCCGTGGTCATGGCGACAGGCGGCGCAGGCCGCGTATACCGCTATAACACCAACGGCGGCATCGTCACCGGCGACGGGATGGGCATGGCGCTGAGCCACGGCGTTCCGCTGCGTGATATGGAATTCGTTCAGTATCACCCGACCGGCCTGCCAGGTTCCGGTATCCTGATGACCGAAGGTTGCCGCGGCGAAGGCGGTATTCTGGTCAATAAAAATGGCTACCGTTACCTGCAAGACTACGGCATGGGCCCCGAAACGCCGCTGGGCGAGCCGAAAAACAAATATATGGAACTGGGGCCACGCGACAAAGTATCCCAGGCTTTCTGGCACGAATGGCGTAAAGGCAACACCATCTCCACGCCGCGCGGCGATGTGGTTCACCTCGACCTGCGTCATCTCGGCGAGAAGAAACTGCATGAACGTCTGCCGTTCATTTGCGAACTGGCGAAAGCCTATGTCGGCGTCGATCCGGTTAAAGAACCGATTCCAGTACGTCCGACCGCGCACTACACCATGGGCGGCATTGAAACCGACCAAAACTGTGAAAGCCGTGTCAAAGGGCTGTTTGCCGTTGGCGAATGCTCCTCTGTTGGCCTGCATGGCGCGAACCGCCTCGGTTCCAACTCACTGGCGGAACTGGTGGTATTTGGTCGTCTGGCTGGCGAACAAGCAATGGAACGCGCTGCGACGGCAGGCGCCGCAAATAGCGCCGCGCTCGACGCCCAAGTTGCCGATATTGAACAACGTCTGAAAAATCTGGTGAACCAGGAAGGCAACGAAAACTGGTCGAAGATCCGCGATGAGATGGGTCTGTCTATGGAAGAAGGTTGTGGTATTTACCGTACCCCGGAACTGATGCAGAAAACCATTGATAAACTGGCCGAGCTTCAGGAACGTTTCAAGCGCGTACGTATCTCCGATACCTCCAGCGTGTTCAACACTGACCTGCTGTATACCATCGAACTGGGTCATGGTCTGAACGTGGCGGAATGTATGGCGCACTCTGCGCTGGCGCGTAAAGAGTCCCGCGGCGCGCATCAGCGTCTGGATGAAGGCTGTACCGAGCGCGACGATGTGAACTTCCTCAAGCACACCCTCGCCTTCCGCGATGCTGATGGCACGACCCGTCTGGAATACAGCGACGTGAAAATCACCACCCTGCCGCCAGCCAAACGTGTTTACGGCGGTGAAGCGGAAGCAGCCGATAAGAAGGAGAAGGCGAATGGCTGAGATGAAAAACCTGAAAGTTGAGGTGGTGCGCTATAACCCGGAAACCGATACCGCGCCGCACAGTGCTTTCTATGAAGTTCCTTATGATGAAACAACATCGCTACTGGACGCGTTGGGCTACATCAAAGATAACCTGTCGCCAGACCTGAGCTACCGCTGGTCCTGCCGTATGGCGATCTGCGGCTCTTGCGGCATGATGGTCAACAACGTCCCTAAACTGGCGTGTAAAACCTTCCTGCGCGATTACACCAACGGTATGAAGGTGGAAGCGCTGGCGAACTTCCCGATTGAGCGCGATCTGGTTGTCGATATGACGCACTTTATCGAAAGCCTGGAAGCGATCAAACCGTACATTATTGGCAACTCTCGCACGCCAGATCAGGGGCCGAATGTCCAGACCCCGGCGCAAATGGCGAAGTATCACCAGTTCTCCGGTTGCATCAACTGTGGTCTGTGCTACGCCGCGTGCCCGCAGTTCGGTCTGAATCCTGAGTTTATCGGACCGGCTGCGATTACGCTGGCGCATCGCTATAACGAAGATAGCCGCGATCACGGTAAGAAGGAGCGTATGGCGCAGTTGAACAGTCCGAACGGCGTATGGACCTGTACTTTCGTGGGCTACTGCTCCGAAGTCTGTCCAAAACATGTCGATCCGGCTGCGGCCATTCAGCAGGGTAAAGTGGAAAGCTCGAAAGACTTTCTTATCGCCACCCTGAAACCACGCTAAGGAGTGCAACATGACGACTAAACGCAAACCCTATGTGCGGCCGATGACGTCCACCTGGTGGAAAAAACTGCCGTTTTATCGCTTTTATATGCTGCGCGAAGGCACAGCAGTGCCGGCAGTCTGGTTCAGTATTGAACTGATTTTCGGTCTGTTTGCGCTCAAACACGGCGCGGAATCCTGGATGGGATTCGTCGGCTTTTTACAAAACCCGGTGGTAGTGATCTTAAACCTGATCACCCTGGCGGCCGCGCTGCTGCACACCAAAACCTGGTTTGAACTGGCGCCGAAGGCGGCCAATATCATTGTAAAAGACGAAAAAATGGGGCCAGAGCCAATCATCAAAGGGCTTTGGGTGGTCACTGCGGTAGTCACCGTAGTCATTCTGTATGTTGCCCTGTTCTGGTAAGGAGTCCCGGATGATTAATCCAAACCCAAAACGTTCTGATGAACCCGTATTCTGGGGACTGTTTGGCGCAGGCGGTATGTGGGGCGCGATCATCGCGCCGGTGATCGTGCTACTGGTTGGCATCATGCTGCCGCTGGGGCTATTTCCGGGCGATGCCCTGAGTTTTGAGCGCGTACTGACGTTCGCCCAAAGCTTTATTGGTCGCGTTTTTCTGTTCCTGATGATTGTGCTGCCGCTATGGTGTGGCCTACACCGTATGCACCACGCGATGCATGACCTGAAAATCCACGTGCCCGCGGGCAAATGGGTCTTTTACGGTCTGGCGGCAATCCTGACCGTTGTGACGGCGATTGGCGTTATCACTCTCTAAGTTGCCACGACGCCCTCTTATCTACCCGATAAGAGGGCGTTTTTTCTTTTCCTGCCTCTCATTTTCCCGCCAGGTTCTACACTTAGAAAAAACACTGGAAGGAAAATCTTATGCGCATTCTGCCCGTCGTTGCTGCAGTTACGGCCGCATTTCTGGTCGTCGCCTGTAGTTCGCCTACTCCGCCTAAAGGCGTTACCGTGGTAAATAACTTTGATGCCAAACGTTACCTCGGCACCTGGTATGAGATCGCACGCCTCGATCATCGATTTGAACGTGGACTGGAACAAGTCACGGCCACCTATAGTCTGCGTGACGATGGCGGGATTAATGTCATCAATAAAGGCTATAACCCGGATCGGGGAATGTGGCAAAAAACAGAAGGCAAAGCGTATTTTACCGGTAGTCCAAACCGCGCCGCGCTCAAGGTCTCTTTTTTCGGCCCGTTCTACGGCGGCTATAACGTGATTGCGCTTGACCGGGAATACCGTCATGCGTTGGTGTGCGGCCCGGATCGCGACTATCTGTGGATACTCTCTCGCACGCCAACGCTTTCTGAGGAAATAAAACAGCAAATGCTGGCCGTCGCGACCCGGGAGGGGTTTGACGTCAATAAATTAATTTGGGTAAAACAATCAGGTTCGTAGCAATGTCAGCGACGAATTAATGCGCACTGAGTTTTAGCCCAATGATACCCGCGACGATCAAGCCAAGACTGAGCAAACGCGCCGGTGAGGCAGACTCGCCCAGCAGAAGGATACCGGTGATTGCCGCCCCGACGGCGCCGATGCCGGTCCAGATGGCGTACGCCGTTCCAACGGGCAGCGTTTTCATTGCCCAGGAAAGTAACGCCATACTGATAACCATGGCCGTAATGGTGATAATACTGGGGGTCAGACGAGAAAAACCGTGGGTATACTTCAGGCCGACAGCCCATACCACTTCAAGTAAACCAGCGATTAATAGAATGATCCAGGACATAGCAGGCTCCAGATAATTAATGGGGCCGTCCCCGGTGAGAATAGCGTTTACAGGTCGTCCTGTAACGTATACGGATGAAAAGCCATTTTTGCCTGAGAGAAAATGAATTTCAACCTTTTTATTTTTTTCCGTCTAAAGGCGGGAATTGGCCCTTTTAAGCCGCGTAGTTTTCGCATTTAGCGCCCACAGGAGTTCTCTATGATGGAACGCCTTCTGGGAAAGAAAGTGCTTTATCTACTTCCGGGTGCAAAAAACTATGTTGAAAATTTTAGTGATAGACCGATGCCACTTTACCCGTACGGGCATGGAGGCCTGGCTTAATCACACTGATGTGCTCAGTTCTTCACTGCTGGTATCCGGGATGAATAACCTTATACTGGCGAAAGAACATATTCTGCAATGGAAGCCCCATCTGGTTATCGCTGATTTATATGGTTTTCTCAACGATGCCTTACCCGAACAGCCTATCAATGCATTTTTTGCCGCCTGCAGGATGACGCCGTTGGTATTATTACAGTCAGGGAATATGCCGTACAGACCACAATATGCCAGTCATGCGGTGTTATCTAAACACACGCCTTTACATGAGCTTGCACAACGAATTAAAGGAGCGCTATATACTCATCCACTGCAGGAAGCGCCGGAAAGCGCCACGCCATTGCTCTCTCCGCAGGAGGAAAAGGTACTCGCGATGTGGACGGAAGGCACCAGCAATAAAGAGATTGCGTATGCGCTTGGCATTCACGGGAAAACGGTTTACACCTATAAGCGTAATATCCGTATGAAACTTCATATGGATAACCGGTATTCTCCCTTTCTTATGCTTCCGGAGAAAATCGATTAACGGTACGACGCCATGCCGTACCGTTGATGATTACTGCTGAGCTCTGGTTGCAGCGCCAGAGATCGCACTACCACCGTCCGAGATGTCCTCGCCCACGCCGCGCGTGGTATTACAAGCAGTTAATACAGTGGAAAGTACCAAAACAGAAAAGATCGCTGCAATTGTCTTTTTAACCATAATGTCTTCCTTTTCTAGCCAATGTTGTTTGTGTATAGCAACTTAATAATAGACAACATCCCAGAAAATGACGGGCGATCGACTAATTTTAGGAAGACGAGAAGCGATTAGCTGGCTGCGCGGGAGATGGCGTGGCCAAGATGCTGAATATCTTCGCCGAAGCCGCGGGCGGTATTACATGCCGTTAATAATGTGCCGGTAAGAAGAACCAGCGCGACAAGGCCGATAAAGCGTTTCATCATTGAGGCGCGAAAAATAGGATGGCGCAGCATACGCTGCACCATTTTTCCCGATAACGTAAATTATTTTACGCGGGATACGTATTCGCCGGAACGGGTATCGACTTTGATCACTTCGCCAATCTGCACGAACAGCGGAACTTTAACCACTGCGCCAGTAGACAGCGTGGCTGGTTTGCCGCCAGTACCTGCGGTATCGCCCTTCAGACCTGGGTCGGTATCAACAATTTCCAGTTCAACAAAGTTCGGCGGAGTGACAGAGATAGGCTGACCGTTCCACAGGGTCACGATGCATTCCGCCTGATCCAACAGCCATTTTGCGTTGTCGCCGATAGCCTTGGCATCTGCAGACAGCTGCTCGAAGGTTTCGTTGTTCATGAAATGCCAGAACTCACCGTCGTTGTACAGGTAAGTCAGGTTCATATCGACTACATCCGCGCCTTCAGCGGAATCGGTCGATTTGAAGGTTTTCTCAACGCGCGTGCCGGTCAGCAGACGGCGCAGCTTAACGCGGGCAAACGCCTGGCCTTTACCCGGTTTCACGAATTCACTGGATTCAACCGCATAAGGTTCGCCATCCAACATGATTTTAAGACCGGAACGAAAATCGTTGCTATAGTAAGTCGCCATAAGGCCCTCTGAAATTGTTAACTGGTAGCTAAGCCACAAAATGGCGCATATTGTAACCCTAAATACCCCATTGCGAGAAGATTGGTTAGCGCAACTTGCCGATGTTGTGACCAATCCCGACGAACTGCTGCATCTTTTACAGATTGAAGCTGATGAAAACCTCCGGGCAGGACAGGACGCCAGGCGCTTGTTTGCCCTCCGCGTGCCGCGCGCTTTTATTGCGCGCATGGAGAAGGGCAACCCTGACGATCCTCTGTTACGTCAAGTGCTGACGTCCCGGGATGAATTTATTGTCGCCCCCGGTTTCTCCACCGACCCGCTGGAAGAGCAACACAGCGTGGTGCCAGGATTATTGCATAAATACCAAAACCGGGCGCTATTGCTGGTAAAAGGCGGATGTGCGGTAAATTGCCGCTACTGTTTCCGTCGTCACTTCCCGTATGCGGAGAATCAAGGCAATAAGCGTAACTGGACAGTCGCGCTGGAGTATATCGCCGCACACCCGGAACTGGATGAGATCATCTTTTCCGGCGGCGATCCGCTGATGGCGAAAGATCATGAGCTGGACTGGCTGCTCACGCAACTGGAAGCCATAAAGCACGTCAAGCGGCTACGCATCCACAGCCGGTTGCCTATCGTCATCCCGGCACGCATTACTAACGAACTGGTCGCCCGCTTTGACCAGTCACGTCTGCAAATTTTGTTGGTGAACCATATCAACCACGCTAATGAAGTGGACGAGGCGTTCTGCCTGGCGATGAAGAAACTGCGCCACGTGGGCGTCACGCTTCTCAACCAGAGCGTCCTGCTGCGTGGCGTGAATGATAACGCGCAAACGCTGGCGAATCTGAGCAACGCGCTATTTGACGCCGGCGTGATGCCCTATTACCTGCATGTGCTGGATAAAGTGCAGGGCGCCGCGCATTTTATGGTCACCGATGACGAAGCCCGGCAAATCATGCGCGAACTGCTCACGCTGGTATCCGGCTATATGGTGCCAAGACTGGCGCGTGAAATCGGCGGCGAACCGAGCAAAACACCGCTGGATTTACAGCTTCGGCAGTGCTAATCCTCGCGGGCACGTCAGGGACGACGAAAAATATTACCGCGCAATATTACGAGGAGATTCCCCCACGATTCTCCTCACCCTCTGGCGAGGATAAACTAACCTTCGTTAAATACACCTTTCCGGTCCTCTCTTTTCAATAAAGTCCGTTTTAGGACTCGCTTAGCGTGTACTGCATTTTCGAATTATACTGGTTCTCCTTTTTATAGGACGGCATAAACAATTTATATATCAAATACATTGCAGTAAAACATTTAATTATTTTATATTTGTGGAGAATTGACATGGCCTTAACGATTAAGGGACTAAATACCGGCGTTATTCGTCACAATGATAAGTTTATCGCGCTGGCGCTTAAGGTGAAGTCACTGAGAAATAAAGAAACACTGCTTTTCTTTCCTGTGCTCGCGCTGCGAGACTTGTTGATCGGCCTTGAACACCGGCTTTATTTACAACACTCGCTTCCGGAACAAGAGCAGGAAAAACGCCAGAAAGCCAAAAGCAGTCATGTGCTTAAAATGCATGAGAATATTCCGGCAATACTCCGTGAAGAGCTGGAAAACGCCGATGTTAATCAGCGTGTTGAATCTTTAGCGTTGAGCGATAATACAGAAAAAGTATTAACCTTTACGTTAAAGCTGCACAATGGTAGCCATCTTGATTTACAGGTCGGTGAGTGGCAGGTTGAAGTTCTGGTGATGGCTATTATTCACGCCATTAATAATGCCGAAATGCGTGAGCTCGCATTGCGTATTTCTTCAATGCTGGACTTTTTACCATTATACGATGCTGACTGCCTGGAAAACGGTAATATCGAATTCGATACCTATAACCAGCCTGACTGGAAACATAATCTGTATAACCATTATTTAGCGCTCGTTTATCGTTATACGGATGAGGCAGGACAATCGCATGATTGCGGCACCATCATTAAGACCCGCAGTCAGTCAGGCTCTAAAGAAGCTGAAGCGATATCACGCCGCTTGCTGAATTTCAGCCCGCGTCTTAAAAAGCTGGAAGGAAAACCGTGTAAGGTTTTTGTCAGAACGCTTGGAACCGGTAAAGCAGCGCGTCTGACGCAAGATCAATGCATGCGCGCGTTGCATAATCTACGCATGGCATCATCGCAGGAAAAACGCTAACCATATTGCCCTCTGAATCTTTCAGAGGGCGTTACGATTCAGACATATCAGTTCGGACATTTATAAACCTGGCCGTTCATCTCGCTGGCCGTCGGGACAAAACTGGACAACATGCCCTGCGACGGACTACTTACGCCATACAGCACGTTTCCACCCATCGCGGCCGCCTGATTACGCAGATCGTTCGCTGCGCCACGCATTGAGCCACCCTCTTCGCCGTGCTGGCCTGAAAACCAGTTACTCTGTTTACCGGTTGCCGTACCAATAAGCTGGCATTCCGCGCCTGGCTTATCTTCGACAAAGCGTACATTTTGGCCGGCAGCGGTAAGTTCGTTGCTGGAGCTACAACCCGCCATCAGCAGCGCGGCGCCAACGATCCCTGCTAAATATTTCACGTGCATGTTATTCCCCATAATCAATGAGCTGGACGTTTTGTCCGTATCTGAATCTTATACTAAAAAGATGACTAAAAGAAAAACCCCCGGTCATTTCTGCCCGGGGGTTTCTCAATTCTGGGAGATAAGCACCCAAATCATACTGGTTGCAGGAAGGCGGCCAGTTTGTTAATCCCCAGTCACTTACTCAAGTAAGTGACTGGGGTTAGCCAACGCATCTGCAGCCTGAAGGATGCAGGGTGTGGGCAATTACATCATGCCGCCCATACCACCCATACCACCCATGCCGCCAGCAGCGCCTAAATCAGGAGCATCGCTTTTCGGCAGGTCGGTCACCATGCACTCGGTAGTGATCATCAGACCAGCCACTGAAGCCGCGTACTGCAGCGCAGAACGGGTAACTTTGGTTGGGTCCAGGATACCCATATCGATCATGTTGCCGTATTCTTCAGTTGCTGCGTTGTAACCGTAGTTACCGTCGCCGCCTTTAACGGTGTTAGCGACAACAGACGGCTCTTCGCCGCAGTTCAGCACGATCTGACGCAGCGGAGCTTCCATTGCGCGCAGCGCAACTTTGATACCCACGTTCTGGTCTTCGTTCTGACCTTTCAGGTCAGCAATTTTAGAAGCAACGCGGATCAGCGCAACGCCACCACCAGCAACCACGCCTTCTTCTACCGCAGCACGGGTCGCGTGCAGGGCATCTTCAACGCGGGCTTTCTTCTCTTTCATTTCAACTTCGGTCGCAGCGCCAACTTTGATAACCGCAACGCCGCCTGCCAGTTTCGCTACGCGCTCCTGCAGTTTTTCACGATCGTAGTCGGAGGTCGCTTCTTCAATCTGCTGACGGATCTGAGCAACACGGCCCTGGATTGCAGCTTCTTCACCCACGCCATCGATGATGGTGGTGGTGTCTTTGTTGATCACAACGCGTTTCGCCTGACCCAGGTCTTCCAGGGTTGCTTTTTCCAGCTCCATACCGATCTCTTCAGAGATTACGGTACCGCCGGTCAGGGTAGCGATATCCTGCAGCATCGCCTTACGACGATCGCCGAAGCCCGGTGCCTTAACCGCAGCCACTTTCACGATGCCACGCATGGTGTTAACAACCAGGGTAGCCAGCGCTTCGCCTTCAACATCTTCAGCGATGATCAGCAGCGGTTTGCCTGCTTTTGCAACGGCTTCCAGAACCGGCAGCATTTCGCGGATGTTGGAGATTTTCTTATCAGCCAGCAGGATGAACGGGCTTTCCAGTTCTACTGCGCCAGTTTCCGGCTTGTTGATGAAGTAAGGAGACAGGTAGCCGCGGTCAAACTGCATACCTTCAACCACGTCCAGTTCGTCCTGCAGACCGGTACCGTCTTCAACGGTGATGACGCCTTCTTTACCGACTTTATCCATCGCTTCCGCGATCAGTTTACCTACGGTTTCGTCGGAGTTAGCGGAGATAGTACCTACCTGAGCAATCGCTTTAGAGTCGGAGCACGGTACGGACAGGGCTTTCAGCTCTTCAACCGCAGCAGCAACCGCTTTGTCGATACCACGTTTCAGGTCCATCGGGTTCATGCCCGCAGCAACGGCTTTCAGGCCTTCGGTAATGATGGACTGCGCCAGTACGGTCGCGGTGGTGGTGCCGTCGCCTGCAGCGTCGTTCGCTTTAGAGGCAACTTCTTTCACCATCTGCGCGCCCATGTTTTCAAACTTGTCTTCCAGTTCGATTTCACGCGCTACGGAAACACCATCTTTAGTGATAGTCGGCGCACCGAAAGATTTATCCAGAACCACGTTACGGCCTTTCGGACCGAGGGTTACTTTCACTGCATCTGCCAGTACGTTTACGCCGCGCAGCATTTTCACACGAGCGTCGTTACCGAATTTTACGTCTTTAGCTGCCATTTTCTCTTTCCCTTAAATTCGTATGTTCAGTGTCGTTCGCGGATTACGCTTCAACAATTGCCAGAATGTCGCTTTCAGACATGATCAACACTTCTTCATTGTCGATCTTTTCAGATTTCACACCGTAGCCATCGTTAAAAATAACGATGTCGCCAACTTTCACGTCCAGCGGCTGTACAGTACCGTTGTCCAGGATGCGACCCTTACCGACAGCGATGATTTCGCCACGAGTTGATTTACCCGCTGCGGAACCGGTCAGTACGATGCCGCCAGCAGATTTGGACTCAACTTCTTTACGTTTGACGATCACACGATCATGTAACGGACGAATACTCATTGATAGCTCTCCTTTGAGAAAGTCATTATCAGTTATGGGTGACGCCGGCCCGTAAACGGTTTCCCGGCTGGTGACCAGAGAGATGGGGATGGGGTTTTGCCCCTTCAAGGGGGGAGATGAAAAAAAATTCTTCTGAGCGAAAAAAGCGGTAAAAACGCTACTTATCTCACGTTTACCCAAGGTTTAGAACATCCTGCTATAAGAAAAGGCGTGTGTGATACGCTTAAAAATGCCTGTCGTCACCTGACGTTACAATGCCGCCGGATAATGAGCTGATGAATGAACTAAAAAAAGAGCTTGGGTTGGTTCAGGGCGTTATCTTGTTAACCACATCATTATTAGGGACTGGCGTTTTTGCGCTTCCGGAGCTGGCTGCGCTGGCGGCAGGCGACATCAGCCTTTGGGCATGGCCGCTGCTCATTATTTTGATTTTCCCTATTGCGATTGTCTTTGCTGTGCTGGGGCGTCATTTTCCACACGCTGGCGGCGTAGCGCATTTTGTCGGGATGGCATTTGGCCCGCGTCTGCAACGGGTGATCAGTTGGCTGTTTTTATCAGTCATTCCTGTTAGTTTTCCCGCAGCCTTGCATATTGCGGTGGGTTTCGGCCAGGCGCTGTTTGGCTGGCAAAGCGAACAGCTCTTATTTGGGGAGCTGGGTACTCTAGGTTTACTATGGTTTATGGGATCGCGCGGCGCCAGTTCCAGCGCCAACCTGCAAGCCATTATCGCTGGATTAATTATCGCGCTTATTGCCGCCATTCTGTGGAAAGGCGCGATTAAACCTGCAGATATCACCTTCCCAGCCGCAAACGAAATTACCTTTTCCCGGCTGTGTACCGCCCTGGCGATCATGTTCTGGGGATTTGTGGGAATTGAGGCGTTTACGCATTTGTCATCTGAATTTAAAAATCCTGAACGTGATTTTCCGCGCGCATTGATCATTGGCCTGATGCTGGCCGGCGCCATTTATTGGGCCTGTACCGCCGTGGTGCTGCATTTTGGCGTCTATAGCGACAAGATAGCGGCAACAGCCTCGCTACCGCTTATTATTGTTCATCTCTTCGGTATCCAGGCGTTGTGGGTAGCCTGCATTATTGGTTATCTCACCTGCTTTGCCAGCCTGAATGTGTATGCTCAGAGTTTTGCGCGTCTGATATGGACGCAAATGCAATATCAGCCCGATCACTATCTGGCTCAACTCTCTCCCGGGCGCCTTCCCTTGCACGCGTTAAACGTTATTCTGGCCTGTTGTTGCGTGAGTTCCCTGGTCGTCTATGCCCTGAAGATTAACCTCAATGCGCTGATCGTCTATGCTAACGGTATTTTTATTATGCTCTATCTGCTTTGTATGCTGGCGGGCTGTCGACTGTTGAAAGGGCGTTGCTATGCACTGGCGGTGACGGGTTGTCTACTGTGCCTGTTATTGCTGGCAATGCTGGGGTGGAAAAGCTTATATGCCATTATCATGCTGGCTGCATTATGGCTGTTTTTACCGAAGCGAAAACGCATGGCGTAAGACGCATCCGCTGGCCGGATAACGCCTCGCGCGACTTATCCGACCAACATCTCTACCTTTAATCCCGACGATCGTCTTTATGTTCAATACGATCGCGATCGTCATCTTTACGCTGATACTCGCCGTCAAATGTTTCGCCACCGCCAGTACCCGCGCTAAACCCGCCGCCCGGCATCCGGGAAAAACGTAAATGCGGCAGCAACTTCAGCGTCAAATGTTTTTGCACTGGCGGTAACAAAAGGAGGAGGCCGAGAAAATCGGTGAAAAATCCCGGCAACAGGAGCAGTAAGCCAGCGATGATCAGCGATACACTCTTAATCATTTCTGCCGCCGGGCTCTCACCGGCCGCCATTTTTTGTTGCATCAGCAAAAAGTTTTTAAAACCCTGGTTACGTACCAGCGACATACCGATAACAGACGTAAAAATCACCAGGATTAGCGTCATCAGGACGCCAAGCACATGGGCGACCTGGATAAAGATAGAAATCTCAATGTAAACATAGAGAAAGACAGCTAAAAAGGGTATCCAGCGCAAAGGACTCTCCTGTAAGTCATGGCCGTCTGCGACGACCATTTGAATGGGGTTGCGATTCGCATCGATTCGATATGGTGGTGCGTAGCAAAATTTCAAGTGGTTTGTACACCTATTTTAGGTAGTAATACTAAAGCGGTGACCTATTTCACAAAATAATAAATAAGGGGTAAATTCCCACACTTTAAGTGATCCAGATTACGGTAGGAATTCTGAACCAGCATATGATCTCGTTTATCAGGCCGATGGAGGGGATAATCGTCGGTCAGAAAACATTCGAAATCACATATATCCTGTGTGTTTTAAAGTAAAATCATTGGCAGCTTGAAAAAGAAGGTTCACATGTCAAACAACATTCGTATCGAAGAAGATCTGTTGGGTACCAGGGAAGTTCCAGCTGAAGCCTACTATGGTGTTCACACTCTGAGAGCGATTGAAAACTTCTACATTAGCAATAACAAAATCAGCGACATCCCTGAATTTGTGCGTGGCATGGTTATGGTAAAAAAAGCGGCGGCGCTGGCCAACAAAGAGCTGCAAACCATTCCTAAGAGTGTGGCGAACGCCATCATTGCCGCATGTGATGAAGTCCTTAACAACGGTAAGTGCATGGATCAGTTCCCGGTAGATGTCTACCAGGGCGGCGCGGGCACTTCCGTCAACATGAATACCAACGAAGTGCTGGCCAATATCGGGCTGGAACTGATGGGTCATCAGAAAGGTGAATATCAGTACCTGAACCCGAACGACCACGTGAATAAATGTCAATCCACTAACGACGCCTATCCGACAGGCTTCCGTGTAGCGGTTTACGCCTCTATCGTCAAACTGATCGATGCCATCAACCAGTTGCGTGAAGGTTTCGAACGTAAAGCGGTTGAATTCCAGGACATCCTGAAAATGGGTCGTACCCAGTTGCAGGACGCCGTACCGATGACGCTTGGTCAAGAATTCCGTGCGTTCAGCATCCTGCTGAAAGAAGAAGTGAAAAGCATCGAGCGTACTGCTGAACTGCTGCTGGAAGTCAACCTTGGCGCAACGGCAATCGGTACCGGTCTGAACACGCCGAAAGAATACTCTCCGCTGGCGGTGAAAAAACTGGCTGAAGTCACTGGTTTCGCCTGTGTTCCGGCGGAAGATCTGATTGAGGCGACATCTGACTGTGGCGCGTATGTTATGGTTCACAGCGCGCTGAAACGTCTGGCAGTGAAGATGTCCAAAATCTGTAACGACCTGCGCTTGCTCTCTTCTGGTCCTCGTGCCGGCCTGAACGAGATCAACCTGCCGGAACTGCAGGCGGGCTCTTCCATCATGCCAGCCAAAGTGAACCCGGTAGTACCGGAAGTCGTAAACCAGGTATGCTTTAAAGTCATCGGTAACGACACCACCGTTACGATGGCGGCGGAAGCCGGTCAGTTGCAGTTGAACGTTATGGAGCCGGTTATCGGTCAGGCGATGTTCGAATCCATCCACATTCTGAGCAACGCGTGCTACAACCTGCTGGAAAAATGCGTTAACGGCATTACCGCGAATAAAGAAGTGTGCGAAGGGTACGTTTATAACTCCATCGGTATCGTCACTTACCTCAACCCGTTCATCGGCCACCACAACGGCGACATCGTCGGTAAAATCTGTGCTGAAACCGGTAAGAGCGTACGTGAAGTTGTGCTGGAGCGCGGCCTGTTAACGGAAGCCGAGCTGGACGATATTTTCTCCGTACAGAACTTGATGCACCCGGCTTATAAAGCTAAACGTTATACTGATGAAAGCGAACAGTAATCGTACAGGGTAGTACCAAAGAGGCACGTCACGATGACGTGCCTTTTTTCTTACAAGAAGTTACCAAATAACAACAATTTAATATCAACTTGTTAAACAACAAGGAAGGCTAATATGATAGTTGTCGAACTTATCATTGTTTTGCTGGCAATCTTTTTGGGCGCCAGACTTGGGGGCATCGGTATTGGATTCGCTGGTGGGCTGGGTGTTCTGGTACTTGCCGCCATCGGCGTGAAGCCAGGGACAATTCCATTCGATGTCATTTCCATCATCATGGCGGTTATCGCCGCGATCTCTGCTATGCAGGTCGCGGGCGGTCTGGATTATTTGGTAAACCAGACGGAAAAACTGCTGCGTAAGAACCCGAAATACATCACTATCCTCGCACCGATTGTGACCTATTTCCTGACTATTTTTGCTGGTACCGGGAACATTTCCCTGGCAACGCTGCCGGTTATTGCTGAAGTCGCGAAGGAGCAGGGAATCAAACCTTGCCGTCCGCTCTCGACCGCCGTGGTATCCGCGCAGATTGCGATTACCGCCTCGCCGATTTCTGCGGCCGTGGTGTATATGTCTTCTGTTATGGAAGGTCATGGCATTAGCTACATTCACCTGCTGTCCGTGGTTATCCCCTCTACGCTGCTGGCGGTGCTGGTGATGTCCTTCCTGGTCACTATGCTGTTCAACTCCAAACTGTCGGACGACCCGATTTACCGCAAGCGTCTGGAAGAAGGGCTGATTGAACTGCGTGGTGAAAAGCAGATTGAAATCAAACCGATGGCAAAAAATTCCGTCTGGCTGTTCCTGCTGGGCGTTATCTGCGTGGTTGTTTATGCGATTGTTAACAGTCCGAGCCTCGGCCTGGTTGAGAAACCGCTGATGAACACCACCAACGCTATTTTGATCATCATGTTGAGCGTCGCAACGCTGACCACCATCCTGTGTAAAGTGGAAACTGACGCCATCCTCAACTCCAGCACCTTTAAAGCAGGGATGAGCGCCTGTATCTGTATTCTGGGTGTGGCGTGGCTGGGCGATACCTTCGTATCCGCTAACATCGACTGGATCAAAGACACTGCGGGTAGCGTCATCCAGGGTCATCCGTGGCTGCTGGCCGTCATCTTCTTCTTTGCTTCCGCGCTGCTCTACTCTCAGGCGGCAACGGCGAAAGCGCTGATGCCGATGGCGCTGGCGCTGAACGTCTCTCCGCTGACGGCAGTCGCTTCCTTCGCCGCCGTTTCCGGCCTGTTCATTCTGCCGACCTACCCGACTCTGGTTGCGGCGGTACAGATGGATGACACCGGTACAACCCGTATCGGTAAATTCGTCTTTAACCACCCGTTCTTCATCCCAGGCACCCTGGGCGTCGTTCTGGCTGTCTGCTTCGGCTTCCTGCTGGGCAGCTTTATGCTGTAAGTGTTTCACCCGCGGGGCGTATCACGCCCCGCATTCTCCCGCCCTTTGACTAACATCCTACCCTCGTCCGTTGTATAGTGACCGTTCACTTGCGGGTCTTTTTGTTCTTTCGAGGTGTTTATGCTTGATGTTAAGAGTCAGGATATTTCCATCCCCGAGGCCGTTGTGGTGCTTTGTACCGCCCCGGATGAAGCTACCGCCCAGGATCTGGCCGCCAAAGTGCTGGCGGAAAAACTGGCCGCCTGCGCCACCCTCCTCCCCGGCGCGACATCGCTGTACTACTGGGAAGGCAAACTGGAGCAGGAGTATGAAGTTCAAATGATCTTAAAGACCACCGTTTCACATCAGCAAGCGCTTATCGACTGCCTGAAGTCTCATCACCCGTATCAAACGCCTGAACTTCTGGTTTTACCTGTTACTCACGGAGATACTGATTACCTCTCATGGCTCAACGCATCTTTACGCTGATCCTGCTGCTGTGCAGCACATCCGCCTTCGCCGGATTATTCGACGCGCCGGGTCGCTCGCAGTTCGTCCCTGCCGACCGGGCGTTTGTTTTTGATTTTCAGCAAAATCAACACGATCTTACCCTCTCCTGGCAGGTAAAAGAGGGTTACTACCTTTACCGTAAACAAATTAGTATCACGCCGACGAAAGCGGATATCGCCGCAGTCCAACTCCCGGCAGGCGTCTGGCATGAAGATGAGTTCTACGGAAAAAGCGAAATCTACCGTAAGCGGCTAAACGTTCCGGTAACGGTTAACCAGGCGGCGGCTGGCGCGACATTAACGGTAACGTACCAGGGGTGCGCCGATGCGGGATTCTGTTATCCGCCGGAAACGAAAACGGTGCCGCTAAGTGAAGTCGCCGCGGCAATAGACGCCACGCCGACGCCTGCTGTCACCCAGACGGGTGAGACGTCAAAACCCGCCGCCCAGCTACCTTTTTCCGCGATCTGGGCTCTGCTGATCGGCATCGGCATCGCCTTTACGCCCTGCGTTTTACCCATGTATCCGCTGATTTCCGGTATTGTCCTGGGGGGAAGGCAACGTTTGTCGACGGGGCGCGCACTGCTGCTGGCCTTTATCTATGTTCAAGGGATGGCGCTGACCTATACCGCACTGGGTCTGGTCGTCGCCGCGGCGGGATTACAGTTTCAGGCGGCGCTGCAGCACCCTTATGTGTTAATCGGCCTTGCCATCGTGTTCACCCTGCTTGCGTTGTCGATGTTTGGCCTGTTCACACTACAGCTCCCCTCCTCACTGCAAACCCGGCTGACATTAATGAGTAATCGTCAGCAAGGCGGCTCGCCCGGCGGCGTTTTTGTTATGGGGGCGATTGCCGGATTAATTTGCTCGCCCTGCACTACAGCGCCGTTAAGCGCGATCCTGCTTTATATCGCTCAGAGCGGCAACATGTGGCTGGGCGGCGGTACGCTGTATTTGTATGCATTAGGTATGGGTCTGCCGCTAATGCTGGTCACCGTGTTTGGCAACCGCCTGCTACCGAAAAGCGGCCCGTGGATGGCGCATGTCAAAACCGCTTTTGGTTTCGTGATCCTCGCGTTACCGGTCTTTTTACTGGAGCGGATTATTGGCGAGGCCTGGGGTTTACGTCTGTGGTCGCTGCTGGGCGTCGCTTTCTTTGGTTGGGCCTTTATCACCAGCCTTCAGGCCAGACAAGCGTGGATGCGTATCGTACAGATTATCCTGCTGGCGGCTGCGCTCATTAGCGTGCGGCCTCTACAGGATTGGGCGTTCGGATCGCCATCCGCGCAAGCTCCAGCGCACCTCAATTTCACGGCTATTTCTACCGTGGACGAACTCAATCAGGCGCTGGCGCAGGCCAAAGGCAAACCCGTTATGCTGGATTTCTACGCCGACTGGTGCGTGGCCTGTAAAGAGTTTGAAAAGTATACCTTCAGCGATCCGCGGGTCCAGCAGGCGCTCGGCGACACGGTGCTCTTGCAGGCTAACGTCACCGCTAACAATGCGCAGGATGTCGCGCTGTTAAAGCATCTGCAAGTCCTCGGGCTGCCCACCATTCTGTTCTTTAATGCCCAAGGCCAGGAACAGCCGCAATCGCGAGTCACCGGCTTTATGGACGCCGCCACCTTTAGCGCGCATTTGCACGATCGCCAACCGTGAGCGACACTTGCAAAAGCAAAGACGGAGGAGAATACCGTGCAACGTGAAGATATTCTGGGAGAAGCCCTGAAATTACTGGAGACGCAAGGGATAGCCGATACTACGCTGGAAATGGTGGCGGAGCGCGTAAATCGCCCACTCGACACATTACAGCGTTTCTGGCCAGATAAAGAAGCCATTTTATATGACGCGCTACGTTATCTGAGTCATCAGGTAGATATCTGGCGACGCCAGCTTCTTCTTGATGAGACGCTTTCTGCTGAACAAAAGCTACTGGCACGCTACAGCGCGCTCTCGGAATGTGTCAGTAATAACCGTTATCCTGGTTGCCTGTTCATTGCCGCCTGTACGTTTTATCCCGATCCAACCCATCCTATTCACCAACTGGCTAATCAACAAAAACGCGCGGCACATGATTTTACCCATGAGCTACTGACCACGCTGGAAATTGACGATCCGGCGATGGTTGCAAGGCAGATGGAGCTGGTGTTGGAAGGTTGTCTCAGCCGAATGCTGGTCAACCGCAGTCAGGCTGATGTAGATACCGCTCAGCGGTTGGCGGAAGATATTCTGCGTTTTGCACAGTGCCGCCAGGGTGGGGCGCTCACCTGACGGGGTACTGATTTTATGCATTTTGCCTGAAAAGCAGGCAGTCAGCGCGCTTTTATCACTTTTTTCGTGTAAAGCCGTTGACGACCGCGCGCCTTTACGGTTTAATGCGCCCCGTTGCCCGGATAGCTCAGTCGGTAGAGCAGGGGATTGAAAATCCCCGTGTCCTTGGTTCGATTCCGAGTCCGGGCACCACTTATTCAGAAAACCCAGCCTATGGCTGGGTTTTTGCTTTTCTGGGAATGGAAATCCGTAGCCCCCATCTCCGGCCTGACTAGCTATAACGAGAAGGCCAGATTTTCTCTGGCGCAACGCCCAGCGCTTCGGCGATCAGCCGCTCATCTTTGGGCCTGGGTCAAAAGCTTACTTAGCTACAGGGAGATTATTACCAGTAATAACGCGTATCACTCCATCTGACGGTTCGCTAGCCTCGACAAGTGAGTCCAATATCTCCGCCATGAACTTTTCCATCACTGACAACAACAATTCCTTCGCCAATTTTAGCATTTTTTCTTTTTCGGTTTCTTTATTCTTAAATACTGTTTCCGGCTCTTGTTCATAATCATAAATTAATACTCAGCACATCATAACTGGTGGTAACTGTCGGGGTAACAGAGCACATATTTTAAAATACTTATTCATACTTTGTTATTACGTAAACATTTTAACCTAATGCGTGTCAGTCAGGCACGCAGATAAAAAATAACCGGGGGAAAAGTTAAACAAAATGCTGTTAGCCGGAAGTACCAGTATTGTTCTGTTGTCCGCTGCAGTCAGTTCGGTATGGGTAGAGGATAATGCCAGTACAGCGTCCTGCTTTTTTACCTGTATGTTGAATAACCATTTCAATAAATCATTATAGAATCACATCTGTTTATTATTGTCTGATCCGGAGTGAGTCTTTATGAAAAGTCGTTATTTACTATTTTTTCTACCACTGATCGTAGCTAAATATACATCAGCAGCAACAGTGCAACTCTTTCATTCTCCTGAAGAATCAGTGAACAGTCAGTTCTACTTACCACCACCGCCAGGTAATGATGATCCGGCTTTCCGCTATGATAAAGAGGCTTATTTTAAGGGCTATGCGATAAAGGGTTCCCCACGATGGAAACAAGCTGCTGAGGATGCAGATGTAAGCGTGGAAAATATAGCCAGAATATTCTCGCCAGTAGTGGGTGCTAAAATTAATCCCAAAGATACGCCTGAAACCTGGAATATGTTACAGAATCTTCTGAAAATGGGCGGCTACTACGCTACTGCTTCGGCAAAAAAATATTATATGCGTACTCGCCCCTTTGTCTTATTTAATCATTCCACCTGCCGTCCTGAAGATGAGAATACTTTACGAAAAGATGGCTCTTACCCTTCCGGGCATACTGCTTATGGTACACTTCTGGCATTAGTATTATCCGAGGCCAGACCGGAACGCGCGCAGGAGCTCGCCAGACGAGGATGGGAGTTCGGGCAAAGCAGAGTGATATGTGGTGCTCACTGGCAAAGTGATGTTGATGCTGGCCGTTATGTGGGAGCAGTAGAGTTTGCAAGACTGCAAACAATCCCGGCTTTTCAGAAGTCACTGGCAAAAGTCCGTGAGGAGCTGAACGACAAAAATAATTTATTGAGTAAAGAAGATCACCCCAAACTTAATTACTGAAGATGAAAGTCTTCCCGCAAACTGGCCACAGCAAATGAAAGGAAGTGCAACTGCGTAGGGGCGACCGGGCGTGGAGAACGCCTTTGGTTTCCCCGATTCGCATGAATTCAACGCCTCTCCCCCGTTTGCAGTCCGTCCAGACCGTCATGACGTCGTTGTCCGGCTGAAGCGGTAAAACCGGTCTGGCTCACTGACTATCCACAGCGAATTCCGGCCATCAGAAGCTATCCCTTCCGCCTGCGGAATGTCCCGCTCCAGACCACTGTGTCCCCGGCGCAGCGGCATCACCCACCAGCCGCCCTCGGGGTCTGACACCAGTACCAGGGCTGATTCATGGGAAAGCACATACAGCCGCCTGTTTTTCCTGTCGTAATGCAGGCCGGAGATATCCTTCAGGAACCACGGCAGGGACAACCGGTGCGTCAGTGAATCACTGACCGACAGAGAGTCATGGCTGTGGTCCGTTTCTAAAAAACGAAGCGGTTTCTTTTCCTGCGCCACTATCAGGGCATTATCTCCCCGTCCACGGGCAAGGCCTTCAAAACCGGCATTGTCGCTTTTTCTGTCCACATCCAGGGTCAGGGTGTATGACGCCGGCGGCAGGACAGACGTATTCCTGTCAATGTGGTGGGTGGTGAGTATCCGCTCCCGTTCCCGGGACAGGACATAGCGGTTCCGGCCGAGATACTCAATGGCCTCAAAATCATGGTCGCCATCCGATGGTATCACCCGCAGCACGTTCCCGTCCGTGTCCAGCTCCACCACCGACGACGGATGGTCGGTCACGGCAAACAGCGTTCCGCTGTCCGGGTTCCACGTCAGGCCGGAGAGACCGCCCTGTATACCGGGAATGTCTTTTTCTGTCGCAAGCTGCCACTGCGTTTCCTCCGGGTACCAGGTTTCCGGAAAATACAGTGTGGCCGCACCGGCCACCATCAGAAGAGCGCCAGCCAGCAGTGCCGGTTTTTGTTTAAGTAAACGTCTCAGAGTCATGGTTCCGGATGTTCAGTTCATCGCATTACATGCAGTCAATGACAAACCAGAGTACTGACCGGCAGCAGTAAAATCATATTCCCGTAAGGCCTGTCATGCGGCCCCGGATTATATTCATTCAATATTCAGTAACAGAAATACCGATATAAAAAACACCAGTGATATCATGACGACAAAAGAAATACAGATGTAATAAATCATCTTCAGAAAGTTCATCAGTCAGTTACCGCAATATCTGTTCCGGCCACTTGTTCTCTCCATGCCCCTGCTTTACCGGATATCCGTCAGACCAGCCGCCATCGGCCGGACACGCCTTTACCTGCATTCATTTTCTCCACCACGCCGGCGTCCTCAAGCGTAACCAGATAAGCCCTGGCCTGGTATATTGTCAGCCCGGCCGCATCCGCAATACTCCGGGTTCTGACAGGTATATTTATCCTGCCGTTTGCCTGTGACTGCATAAAAGACAGAATTTTGTCGCAAGCGTCATTACTCATTTTGTTCTCCTGTGACTACGGGGAAGCAATGGTGTCCCGGAAGCTGAAATACCTGCCCCGGGTCTTCACATATCAGAACCGTTGTCCGGTTTCATCTGTAATCACCCCGGGTAACAGGCCGCTCGTGCACAGTACATGCAGGTTCTCCACCCCTGCATACTCCACCAGGCAGGCCCGGAGGTAATAATCCTTGCGTGATGCCGCCTTCAGCGAGGCATTCCTGGTTATGGCCGTACACAGGGATATCAAAGTCCGCTTTCGCAAGTCAGTCAGTTCACCTGAGCTTTCCGGCCCGGCTCTTCCCTTAAGCGCCTGACGCAGCATGTCACGCAGCCGGAGGAGGCTGTCCCGGCCACTGATAACCTGCGCAGTTCCTCTCAGGAGTCGCATTTCCTGCAGCCGCGAAGGTACCAGAACAACCATGGGAACCGGACTGGCCGCGTGCAGCATTCTGATGCCCTGCAGATGCCGTCCCCAGCCGGCCAGCGGCTCCGCACTCAGTGCCACCAGGGTCAGGTCATATGCCCCGGGAGGTGACATCTCCGGTCGCACCACGGCATATCCCATACCGGCAAGCAGATGTGACAGCCCCAGCAGTTCATATTCACAGTTCCCCGTCAGCAGTATGCGTTTCCGGCGGGACATGGCATTTTCCATTTATCCTGCCCCCGCTAACTTAACGCCGGGCTTATCAGCTCTGCCAGCATGGCTGACAGTCCCACAAGAACCAGCAGATAAACCGTGACCAGTACACGTACAGATATTTTCATTACGATCCCTGCTCAGAAATAGTTCACTACCGGCATCAGGTTTCTCTGCGAGTGGTTGACATAACACAGTACCTGCATCAACAACCGACAGATAACAGCCACCGGCTTCATGTAAGGCAGCAGTAAACTCAGACAGCGTCATTCTGGTCATGAATGTCGTGCCTTCCCCGAATACCAGCCTGACCCGGCCGTTATGTTCCTGCACCTGCCGGATATCCCGGACACTCACAAAGAAAAACACGCCGTCAGCCCGCTCCAGCCCCACAAAAACGGCGGGGCCCGGAACGGGTGACCGGGGGCCTGCAGCCTTACCGATATTCAATGCTCACCGCCAGGGAGGTATGCCAGCGGGACGGTACCGCCCCCTTAAAACGCAGCTCACCGCTGTCCGCCACCGTCTGTGCGCCGTATACCCCGTCAACCTGGCGCAGGGCGGCGTCACTGAACCGGCTCAGTCCGGACACGCTGCTGACCGTCATCTCCCGGAGCCAGACCGGGCCTTCACTGTCAAACAGGGTCTGCAGCACACCCGGCGTCTGCCCTGCCGGCATCACCTGCGTCTGTGGCGGCAAGCCGTTGCCCTGCAGGTCGCCATACAGCCCGGCATACTCCGCCCGGTCCCCCAGGACATGGCGCAGCACACCCGCCGCCTGCATCCGGAAGGTGAATGTCCCGGTACGGACATTTCCCTCCCCCGTCACCGGCAGTGTCACCGATGCCATACCCGGTGCCGTCCACGTCAGTGCAAAACCCTCTGTGTCCTTACCGTACGTCACCTGCGGCGCAAGCCCCTCCCGGCCGGCCGGGGTGGTCAGGATAGTTTTTCCCAGCAGGACCGTCATGGCCGGCAGGGGAACCGGTATTACCTGCTCCCCACTGCGCAGGACAGAGACAGCTTTCGTGTTTATCTGTGTGTTCCCTTCCCCGACCTTCCAGGCCCAGGGATTACGGGTGCTGGTCACCGGCCCGCCCAGCTTCAGCTCTCCGCTGAAATCTTCCCCCGGCGTGTTCCACGCCAGCACACAGGATGGCAGCAGGCTGGCAGCCAGCAGTAAAAGCGTCATTCGTTTCATTGTGTTCTTCCTCTCCCTGCCCGTTCTTTACTGGACCGTCACTGTCACACTCAGCCCGGTCTGCCACTGCGCCGGCGTGTTTTCTGCCGGCAGGCGCAGCTCAAAATCCGAGACGGCGGACGCATAGGCCGCCGCCAGCCGGGTCACCCGGCCGTCAGCCAGCACGCCCTGACTGATAACCTGACCGTTATCTGCCGTGCTCATTCCGTTACCGAAGCCCCGGTTCAGCATCAGCAGGGAAGGCAGACGGCTTTTGAGCCACTGCGGCAGGGTGCCGGCCTGCACACCGCTCACGCTCTGACCGTTTACGAGCGACATGCCTGCCGGCAGAACCGCCCCGTCTTCCTGGTGTCCGGCGCTGACGGCCATTCCCTGGTCAAGGGTGAAAGAAAGCTGCCCCGCCACGTGACCGTTCTCCGGGTTACGTACCGGGACAGAGGCGCGGAAGTGCTGCGCCGTCGTGCTACCGCCAGCCGTCACGGAAAACGGCTGCCCGTTACTGCTGAAGGAGATAAAAGGGGTGAAGCCGGGACCACCGCGCTCTGCCACCTCATACAGATGGCCTTCCAGAAACGGCAGGGAGCCCTTGCCGCGTAAATCAAAAACCAGTTGTTCGTTCGCTGTACGGGCATCAGCGGTATCCACCGCCCATGTCTGGTCAGGGGAGCCCACCTGCCAGGTCCATTTCGGAGCCTCGTCAGTGACCAGACCGTGAAACTGTATTTCCCCGCCGTCAAGAATTCCGGCCCGGGGTGCTGCGGAATAAAACAGGGCCATCGCGGCCAGGGCGGAAATAATAGATTTATAATGATGCGTTATTTTCATCGTTATTCACTCTGTTTTATCCGTTGGTCATAATTAATAAAAAACGAGCATTCAGATAAGCTGAAAAGAATAAACCCGGCACCGGCGTTCGCGGACATTTCCTGACTGACAGAGAAGCAGGAAATAAATATACCGGAATACCGGGTTTATTACCGGTGAGCGGCCGTAAAGCAGAACACCGTTTTTAATAATCAGGCAAATTACTTTCTGTTATGCCTGACAACCTGATGTATTATTGATAGGTAACCGTAGCAGGCAAACCAATTTTCCATTTAAATGAAGCATCGGCACTAACGGGAGCATTCATGGTCATTTTAACTATACTATTTTTAGCAATTACAGAACCATAATAGGAAGAGAATTTCCAGTCAGATTCACTAAATGTCTCTGACCAAGGATTTCCCATTGAGGCACCTTCGGGGATGACAAAGTTATTTGCAATATCAGGCCACCCCTCAAAAATGACACTGCGAACATCCGCAATACTACTAGGTGCTGTTGGAAGACCACCGAAGTACCCCTGCCCCTCATTTGCAGCCATCAACCTCTGATAAGGACGGCTACCATCAAGCTTGGCTGCGGCCACGATTCCCTGAGCAGTTAAAGGGAAAACAGCCTTACCTATTACCTGTCCCGCTTCGTTCCGTACTGCTGCTGAAGCTGTTACAGAACTATTATTCCAGTCATCACCGATCCAGCCATACTTAATAGTTGGAACAATGCCAGCCCGACCTGTAAACTGCGCAGTAGAGCGAATGGCCAGGATAGGGAGGGTTTTTGGAACAGTAATCTCAAGTTTTGTGTCATTTTTCTGAACTTGACCGTTAAGGTTTGTGACAGCAGCACCGACTGCAGTTTCCCACGGAGTCGCTTTCGTCACTGGTGTCAGTGACCCGCCAATCTCAACCTGACCACCGCCGCCGTTTGCTGTCCACGCAGCCATAGCCGAGCCGGATACCACTGCAGATGCAGCCACTGCCAGTGCAATCAGTGTTTTTTTCATGAATTTATTCCTTTCAGTTTTATAAAACAATTAAAGAACTATTTTGTTATTAAATAGTAATTCCGTCTGTTACCCGGTCTTACCGCAAAGCCATCCCCTGCCACCTTATTCAGGTGGCATCACTGAGATATTTATCCCTGTAATACAGAATGGCTTTACGTTATTGCCGTAAATAACTGTGCGTCATTCACTCAGGTAATGCGTGGTGTCCTGCCGTTCTTTTTAACCGGCGCTTACTCCCTCCACTTCCACCGGCACCTGCACATTCCCCCGGTAGTTCGCCGGTACCTCCAGCTCCGCCGGCGCGTCACTTCTCAGCTCCACCTGCCGGATTGCCGCCGGCACCGTGATAACCACATCCTCTCCCCGCTGGCTGGCCGAGAGGGCCGCCCGCTGCCCGTCCACCATCAGGGTGGTCTTCAGCGTGAGCCGTGCGTCCCGGCCGTCTCCCAGGGGCCGTTTCACCGTGATATATGCCATGTTTCCGGATGCCGGGCGACTTTCGGCATTACGGATGACCAGCGTCTCCGGCAGCGGACCGTTGCTCTCCGTCCGGTACAGCACCGGGTCCGCCGGGGTGCGCGTCACCTTCACCACGCTGTTGCCCACCACCTGACCGTTCACCACGCCCAGGTACTGCGTCTTCTCGCTGTAATCCGCCGCCAGGACCGGCAGGGCGCTGAAGAGGGCCACCGCCATCAGTGCTTTTTTCATCATGGTTTCTCTTTATTCCGCAGGACCGGAAAGGGTTATTTTTTACCTGCTTTATCAGACGAATTAACCGCCGTATCAGATGTCTTCTGCCTGGAAGAAGTCGCCGTTTTTTTCTGGTTGATGGTCCAGGTCTGCAGCTCGCCGTAATCGTTCAGGGAATCCACCTTCACCACATTCCCCTTCACCTGCACCTCATCCCCCGGCATAAACATCAACAGTTTCTGGGCGGTGTCGTTGTCTACCGCAACCTTTTTACCGTTCGCATCCAGCAGGCTGCCGATGGCGTAGATATACGGCGTGGTGTTGACCAGCATCGTCCGCCCGTCCGGACGGACCTGCAGGCTGATGCCTTCCTCGGCGCCTTTACGGTCCTTCAGCAGCGCCTCCGGGCGGTAGAACAGCTTCAGCTTCGTGCGCAGGGCAATGGCAATCCCGCTTCCCTTCAGCGCCGGCGGAATATCCTGCAGGTTCAGCCAGTACACTGACTCTTTATCCTTCGGCAGGTGGTCAGAGGCCATGATGATACGCAGCGTCTGCTGCCCCTGCGGTTTCACCTTAAAAAAGGACGGTGTCACCACAAACGTCGGGCGGGTGTCTTTCTCCACAATATTGTCCACCCACGCCTGGCCGCCGAAAGTACGCTCCTTGTCATTGTTGGTCACCGTGATGGTCAGCGCGTCCTTGTCGCCGCGAAAAATATAGCGGGTCTGGTCCGCCGCCAGGGAAGCCAGCGCACTCTGGCTCGCCATCATCAGGGCCAGGGTCATTCCCAGCGCCTTCGTCACTCTGTTACGGAAAAAAGAACGCATTTTCTGGGTCTGTTTCATCGTCATCATTGTCCGGTTATGCTTATTCGCACGTAATTTCCTGTAGTTTCGCCGTCTCCTGCAGTTTCGCCGCAGGTATCCGGCACTGTCCCAGCGTGATATCGCCGGGGCGGTCCACCGCGTTAATCATCAGCACGCCGTTGTTCGCCACAAAGCCCAGCGGCGTGTTATTGCTGTCCCGTGCCCACGTGCCGCCCGGCACAAAGGCCCCGTCCGGCATCCTCACCTGCAGCAGGTAACGGTGCACCTTCAGCGCATCAAACGGCATCCACACCACCGCGCTGTCCGTCGGCACCACCTTCCGGCTGGTCGTGGACAGCTCCGTGTCCAGCGGCAGCGTGCCCGCATCTATGGTCACCGTATTCCAGTCATAGCTGTTCAGCGGCACTACCAGGTTTCCGTCACTGTCCGACGTTTCATTGCCGGACATCACCTTCACCCCCGGCGTGTCCTTCACGCTCACCACCGCCACCGTGTCCCCGGTGGTCCGGCTGAACATGATGTCCCGCGCCGCCGGCACCGCCAGTACCGAACCGCTGGCTGACACCGAACCACTGGTGCCCGAACCGGACGAGTGGTTCACCGTGCCGTTCAGGTTCGCCCGGTCGCCGCTGTAGGCGGCGTTCAGGTAACTGCTGATACCGCCGTCACTGTCACGGCCGCCGCCCAGACCGTAGCTGAACCGGTCGTTCAGGGCCCCGGAGATACCGGTACTGACGCCGGTGCCGCCATCTTTACCGGTGCTCACCGTGGTGCTGCTGCTGTACTTCCGCTCAAACAGGGTGAACGGCACAGACACCGACGCGGAGGCCGACCAGGTGTTCTCCCCGTTCATGTTCCGGGACCCGGACCAGCCCAGATTCAGGCTGACGCTTTTTATCTGTGTGCTCAGGGTACCGGTAATTCCTGTCTCCTTACCGTTGTCATCAGCGTACCGGTAACTGCCGGTCGTGGAGGCCGGGTAATAGCTCCGCTGCCATCCCGACGCCGACAGGCTGAACAGCCCTCCCACCGGCTGGCTGATGCCCGCATTCCACTCATCCCGGGTCCGGCGCCCCTGGTTCTGCTGCAGCCATGTTTCAGCCGGGTTAAAGGAGGACATGTCCTCATATTCCTCACTCTGATGTGACCAGCTCACCCGCAGTCCGGTGTTCGTCAGCGCCAGCTGTTTGCTCCAGGCCAGTTTCACCTTATTCCCGCTGCGGCTGCCGTCCCGGTACTTCGCCGTGGCATAAGCGCCGTCAGCGGAGAGCGCCCCCAGATACCCCAGCCCCAGAACCGCACCGGCACTGGCGCCCTGCCAGTCCTGGTTGAACACGCCCCCCGTGCGCAGCGTCAGCCCGTCCAGACCATACCCGTATGACGCGGCAAACACCCCGCCCTCCAGGTCGCTGTCGTCGTCCGGTATCCCGGCCGCCACGCTGAACTCGTGCTGCCCCGGACTCAGCTGCCCGGCCATTACCGACAGCGGGAAGACCTGCGTCTGCACCCGCCCGTCATCCCCGGTGACGGTCATCGTCACGTCCCCGCTGCTGTACAGCGGCACATCCGTGACGGAGAACGGCCCGGACGGCATCATCCCCGAGTACAGCATCCTGCCGTTCTGGGTCAGGGTCACCCTTGAGGGACCGTTCGCAATGCCGCTGAACACCGGGGTATACCCCAGGTTGCCCGGCTTCATGCTGTTGTTCCGCGACAGGGACACCCCGTACGTGCCGGTACTGCCCAGCAGGCTGTCACCGGTCGAGGTCTTCCCGACCGCCAGGTCCGCACTCAGGGAGCGGATGGCCCGGGTGGCCGTGAACATGTTTATCGTGGCCTCGTTGCTCCCGCCATCCCCGGTGCTGGCCGTGGCTGACGAGCTCACCACCCAGCGACCGATGTTGGCCTTCAGGTCTGCTGAGCCGAACGCCGACGTGTTGTACCGCCCGCTGTTGGCGTTCGCGTTGTAGTTCATCCGGAACGCCTCCGTGCCGTAGTCCCACTCCACGTTCTCCGGCATTTTCACCAGTCCTTTCTGCGGAATGGCCAGCGACAGGCTCTGGGTGGCGACATCAAAGTCCACCTTCACCGCCGGCGCTTTCGCCAGCACCCAGCACTGCCGCGTGGCGTCATATCCCTTACGGAAGTACTCCGCGCTGACATAAATCCCGGCCTTTGCCAGCCACGCTTCTGTCAGACACAGCGCTTCGCTGTCCTGTGGTGTTACGTCCAGGATCCGCTTCCCGATATCCTTCCCGTTCAGGGACAGGTCCACCAGGTAGCGCCCCGGCGCATAATCTCCGTTCAGCGCCGCCCAGACCTCAGGGTTAATCCCCGCCCCGCCCTGAATAAAGGACATGTCCAGTTTCTCTCCGGCACTTGCGGTACCGCTGCCCAGGGCAACCGCTATCGCAAATGCCAGCACGGCATGGCGAAAAGACATCTGGCAGGCTGGCTGTCTTACGTTATTCCCGTTCATCAGCATTCCTTACTGGTAGGTGACCACAAAGGTCAGGGCGCCGTTGTACTCACCCGCCTTCACGTCCGCCGGAAACACCGGCTGCGCACGAAACCGGAACTGCCCCTTCGCGGCAAAATCCACCGGGTACTTCACCTCATGATTTGCCTGCGTGATGCGCCCCCGGAAGTCCGCCTGCGTATCCGCGGCCCGCACATCGATACGGATACCGTCGCCGGCGCCACGGGTGACCACACCCTGTCCGTCCAGCTGGCCCGGGTTGCCGAAATTCAGGGTGGCGATCTGCCCGGCCAGAAAGGCCGAACAGCCCTGAACGGTGGCGCCGGTCTCATACAGACGCACGGTGAAATCACGCGGCGGCACGGGTGCAGCGGACGACTTACGGTATGTCCCGAACGTCAGACGGCTGCTGCCGGTACCGTCAGCATCCACCACCACATGACAGGCAGAGGCCACCACATCAGCACTGAACAGGGTTTTCTGAACGGAAGCGTGAGAAAGCCCGCCCCCTGCCAGCAGCAGAAGGAAAAGTATCTTTATTTTTTTCATCGCAAATCCGGAGCAGACGGTTCAGTCTGCTTTATCATTCATGATGGCTGTAATAACCCGCCAGTTTATGCACATTCCTGCTGATAAAATTCAGCCGGTTAACACTGGTGCTGAGATACCCGCCACTCATACCGTGGCGTTCGCACACAACCTTTCTGGAATACCCGGAAACGAAATAATCTTTCAGGGCCAGAATAATCTTTTCACTGTGTATCGGGGATATATCAACAAGTAGCCAGAACTGCTCTTCGGACACTGCCCCCGGTTCGAGTTCCCCGGCCCTCACTATCCTGACGCCGGAAAATGATTTTTTATTCAGTTTCAACGGAACTTCCTTCCTTAACTTTTCCTTAACCTTCCCGGCAAGGAAAACATGTAAAGGGAAGATAACTAATCTTTTCGCTTATTATATTTAAGAGATTAATGCTGAAAAGGCCATTTTTAACGATCTTTTAATCCATAGCAAAGCCAATATGTAACACTAAAAACCAAAAAACAAACAAATAATAGATTAATACACCATAAAATAGCATTAAGCCAATACAAAAGATCGCCAAATAACCAGTCCACCATGCATTCCACTCCATTAAAAAATAAAGAATTAATTAACCAGAATCAAAAACAGAAAATAATAACGAAAAAGACAGAACTTCATGTAATAAAACTGAATATCACGATATAAAATACATTTAAATCAAATGGATACACAGCAACCTCGCAGCACTTAAAAAAGACGTTGATTTATAGTTAAGCCGGAATCGACCGCAAACAAAGAGGTTTCCCAGCCCCGAACAAGTACCGCAGGATATTATTCACCACGCAAGTATCTTCCTGTTTTTCAACAAAACGCAAAACAGTAACCGAGAATTAAAGGGCCCGGTGAACAGGGTATATAAAATACAGAACCATTAATGCCGGATAAAAACAACGTTCAGAAAACAGGCTGGGAGAGTATTAAATTATGTTCAGATATTAAAAAAAGGGAAATAAATAAAAAAAACGGACATGGTTGCCGTAATAAAATAACATCCGTTCCATTCTTAAACATGGATCAGGTGGAAGAAGGGAAGGTGTTTACACACAGAGAAAACGTTCAGTCAGCAGATAAACAACCCGCAATGCCTGACTGCTGGAGCTAAAAGAGTCTCTCCGGGTTAATACATAATTAAACAACAGACAGTGTAATTTTCGACAGGAAAGGAATGATCAGGGGAGATATAACACGGCTCCGATAACGGTCAGGTGCAGGACACAAAGTTGCGCAAACCAGCGGCCACCGGGCAGCAGACCTGACAGCATCATCACGCCCCCGGACGGGATATTGAGCAGCAGGACAGACATCGTCAGTCTGGCGGCAGCCATCATCTTCGGACATCCGATCGTCAAAAAGAACAGAACACACAGTCTGGCCCGAGAATGTCTGCTGGTAAATACGCCCAACGCCTTTCAGGTTGCCAACATAGAATATGTCCTGTGAACCCAGATAACCGGGATGCGCCGTTTCGATTTCTCCACACGCCTCGTCGTCACTGGCTCTACGCTCCAGCGCTTTCAGGCGCTTTTTGAAGTTCTCAAGGTTATGGCGAAACCAAACAGAACGGACACCGCTTCCGGAGATAAAGACTCTCTGTTTACGTAACTCATTACTGGTTCTGTGCTGACCTCGCTGCTGCATAATAACAAGCGATAACTCTTATAAGTAACGTAGGACCAGGGTGTGTTTCGTAACTATTTTTTGTACAACTTGACGCTGCATATCGACGAAAACCCACTTAATTTGATGGAAAATGTTCAAAACTGAATTCATTTTTTATTTCAGGGGCAATGTTCATCCGTAACTTGAAGTATCTGTGAGGTTAATGGATACGTTCTGGAGTTTAAACACTCTCCACCAAATCCCCCAACGTCACCATCAACATCATCGGATCCATCGGCGACGGTACAAACCCCACCCGCTGGTAAAATTCCCGCGCTTCATCCGACAGGGCGTGAACCAGCATCCCGCGAATGCCGATAGTCTCCGCCACTTGAATAACCCGCAGCCCTGCGTCGCGTACCAGCGCCCGACCAACGCCCTGCCCATGAAGCGATTTATCCACCGCCAGACGCCCCAATACCACAATCGGAATCGGGTCAGGCATATTGCGACGAAAGCGACCGGGGGAGGTATTCGTCGTGACCGCGCTGGACGCCAGCGAGTAATAGGCCAGTACGCTCGAATCGCTGCCACAACACACAAAGGTACGGGACGCACCAGTGGTCTGATTTTTCATCGCCCGCTGTTTCAGCCAGTTATCCATAGAATCCACACCGCAGCAAAACGGAGTAAGAATATGTCCGGCATGAAGCGGCTCAGGGGCGGAGATCATTTTTCCTGCTCCCACGGCGCAGGGGTCTGCATGGTTTTACGCAGTGCGGCATTAGGTGAAGGTGTTTGATCCAAACGAGCCAGAAATTCCTGATAAGCCTGTGGATCGGCCATAATGATGCGTTGTTCGATCAGCGCTTCCTCTGCGGCAGCGCGGGCGGCTTCCAGCACAAAGTCTGTGCGGTTTTTCCCTCTGGCTTTCGCCGCTCGATCGATAAGATCGCGCTCGGCGGGTTTGATACGCAGGTTCAGGGTTTCGCGTTTCATCGCCATACTGTTTGCGGCTGGCATAGTGTTGTCCTCTTGTACTTCTGTGGATATTAAGTATACAACACGCGTAACGCAGATGTCATTACGATAAATTTAGAAGGAATGGAACCGGAGTATCGAACCGAAAGGTTTTCTACTCATTTAGAGATTCAGGACCAGGCTGTGCGCTGGCATTCGCTGTGAGTGATTCCTCCTCGGGGCCGACGCAGCAAAAGATTCAATACTGCCGCGCCAAAACACGCAACATTATACAATCCAGAAAGCATAAACCTAACGGATACGCACAGTAAGAACTTCAATAACGTGTTACACCGTTTTTCATAAAGCCAACCATACGATTGAATGCGTCCCCTCCCCCTCAAACTTCCGGATATCGCTACGCCATCTACCCGCCGCAGTATATATTTACCGCGTTGTATGCCTTTCCTAACCGAGAACGTTAATATTTACCTCCAGGATAAACCTTATCACAAATTAAAATCAGATCTTATACCTCATGCTAACTACCTCCATGAAATTAAAGAGCTATTCTCTAAAAGATTAAAGGAAATTATTACTTAATTCAAATTTTAAAGAGATAATTTGATAATAACATGAGCCAATTCTTGTAAATTTCCATCTTTTTTTTATACGCGACATAGTTTTTTAACGATACTATAATATGTAGAAATGCAATATAAAATAGCATTTTCCATAGAAAATGAAAAGATCGCCACCTGATACCTTAAGTTCGCAAATAATTATATAGCTATATATTAGTTTTTTTGAAATATTTTTCAGAATAATTTTTGATTTACACGCACATTTAATAAAAGGAAATTATCATGCTAAAAGTATTTAATCCCTCACCTGTCCAGGTGGGGAGCATTGAATGTTTACAATCAGCGCAAAACTGGCAGAGGAAATCCTTATCACTTCAGGGATTAAATTTACTGCAGTCCGTGCTCATCAAGCTCACCACGGGTAAAATTTCAATTACGACATCGTCCGGGGAGTATATTACGGCATCAGGGCCAATGTTAATATTTTTAGCTAAAGATCAAACCATTCATATCACAATGGAAGAGACTCATGAACAGTTAAATTATAATTTAATTGAATTAGATTCAGCGTCAATAAAAAATGCTTATAATTTTTTTCTGTATGAACATGCAGACTTTTCGGCCCCATTAACAAAACCGACGACAAAACATCTGTTAGCGCCAATAGAAACAGGCGTAGCAAGAGTATTCAACCTCTTACACTCTTCAAATAAAAGCCAAAAACTATCCCAAGATAAAAAGGAATATTTAATAAGATTTCTACTTTCAGAGTTCATCTATGAACCCGAAGCATTTGCTCTCTTCAGAGAACTATCGCAAAATACATTAGCCGAAAAAATTTATAATGTTATTATAAGCGACATAAGTCGAAAATGGGCGCTCAAGGATATTTCTGACTCACTCTATATGAGTTGTTCCACATTAAAGAGGAAATTGAAACAAGAGAACACCTCATTCAGCGAAGTTTACCTTAATGCGCGAATGAATAAAGCGACAAAACTTCTACGCAATAGTGAATATAATATTACCCGAGTGGCTTATATGTGTGGTTATGATAGTGCTTCTTATTTTACATGCGTTTTTAAAAAACACTTCAAAACTACACCATCGGAATTTTTAGCGTTTTTATCTTCCTCTCGTCATCAATATGTTAATTGAGATATCTGACAATGCAGTATAAGAACAAAGCAAAACATATTAATATAAGAGATGGGATTCTGTTGCTCGCTAAAAAATTCGACCTAACATTGAGCGAGAAAAAAGTCATTTATTACGTGGCAGCAGGATTATCTGTTAAAAGTTGCTCAAATTTATTAGACCGAAATATAAAAACGATTTCAACACAAAAGAGATCAGCCTATAAAAAAATGGATATTACTACTGATGTTGAATTAATCCATTTGATGCTGAATGAGTTTTACATATCAGTCGATATTACGTAATTTTTTCTAAAATGTTGCCAAAGTGGTAGGCAAGGCAATTCTGGATATCATCTTCAGAGATCGGTGTGATATCTACGTTGTTTAATTTAACTGTTCCCGTATAGCAATGACTGGAATTTGATAGTGCTTTGATTAAAGAAGATTTACCTGAACCTGATGTACCGATAATACCCATAAAATCTCCGGGAACAGCAGTGAATGAAAGCTGTTCAATCAGTGTTCGTTCCGCAAACGCTATGGGGTAATTCTTCGCTGTCTATCGGCTGGCTGACGATCGACTCTACTCCGCCAGTGTTGATAACGATACCGGTAACTGGCATGTTTCTGTTCCGCAATCCGCTATTCTGTCGGGGGGGAGAATCAGTACATCATTACGGCCACCGATCCCGCCGGGAATAGCGCCACCGCCAATGGAACATTTACAGGCACATCGCCGACGTAAAACCCGGTTAACAAGAGTTCCGGCGTAGATGAAATGATTTCGCTTAGCGAGGCGACATGGCATTCGGTAAGTGTTGATGAAGAATATTATGCCTGATAACTAAACATCACCATGCGAGGTCTCTTCGAAGGCCTCCTGAAAAAAACAGCATAATATTTATTGTCTGTTAATTATTACAGAGAGAGTTAATTTATAAAAAAAAGCGGCAGACTACGCTGCCGCAAATATGAGGAGGACAATTACCGTTACGCTACACCACAAAGTAATCCGTTACTGAGGTAAGTAAAACATAAATATCCCCAACAATGAATCAACGAATCAAACAATCGTCAAATCATGGTATTAATAACCTTGTTCTGTTTTAGCATACTGTGACAGTAAAAATAGATTTTAGTCATTCTGTATATCACACGAAAATTTATAAAACAGATTTGGTTCACTCACAATATACAAATTATTTTCATTATCCATGGCAATCCCTTCTGGTTGGGGGATATCGTCTCTGAGCCCTGACCACTCCGCCGTCAGGAACAATCGATCGCGCACCCGCCACTCGGAACTGACCTCCAGAATCATTTTTGACTCGTCCGACAACACCAGCAGCGAATCCGTTGGGGCATGGTATTCAAGTCCGGAGACATCGCTCACACTTGCAGTGATGGCAGAAGGCAACGCTCTGGTGATACCATTTTTGCTCATCTCTACTTCTTTGATCATAATGGGTTTTCTTTCTTTTGCGACATATAATCTCTCATTTTTCGCATCCCATGCCGTACCTTCCAGCCCTTTATTTTTTGCTTTGTCATAGCCCTCAAGCTTCACCATGGAGATTATCTGCATGGTGCCGCGCTGAATATCCACCTGTGTTTTATAGACCGCGCCATCTTTCTCACTGCCTATCTGGAACTGGTTGCCCCCACTCCATGCAATAGACTCCGGGTCGTGGATGCCCTGGAGCGGCATCCGCCCTACCAGCTGCCCTTCTGTCGTTAACCAGACCAGTTCAGGGGGATTATTAATAACGGCGAAAAGCATCCTGTCTTCGGCAGAGTAGGTCAAACCTGAAAGGTTACTCTTAACTCCTGCGACTGGTTTTTGCTGAATAACCGCTTTATAGCTACTCAGTGCTAGCGCCGAGGGTTTATCACCATATTTGAGGATCAGTTGATAAACATAGCGTATATCGTCCCTGACCATAAATAAAATCACGCCCAAGAGTACAACCACAATAACGCGTTTTAGTAATCTCATAAAAAATCCATAGCAGATCGCGCCACGACTGATGTCGTAACGCATTTCTTAAAAATAAAGCCGATGTCCGATAGAATCGTTATTCGGTTATGGCGAGCGCCATTAGCATAGGCAAAATGAAATAGTGAGGGTTATCACAAAAAGCCCGATTTTAATCACTAACGTACCCTTTTTGTAAATTGACATAATCAAGAGGAGGGTAGTTTCGGCTAATTATTTAAATAGTACGTCTGCAAATTCGCCCCTGTATGCAGGGCGAATGACAAAAAGTGATAATTAATGAGATGTAACACCGCAATCTGATCTGCTATTGCTGCTCCCACTTCTATTCAACCGGGCAGCAAAAAAATGAAACTCAACCTTATTACCGTCAGCCTGGCTACGCTCGTTGCCGCTGGCGCATTCCCGGCCCATGCCGGTTCTCAGGCGCATGTCGTGTGCGGCTATCACCACACGCTGGGCGATGACGCGATTATGATGTTTGGTAAAGCGAATCAGGCGATGTGGCATGACTTTTTTGGCAACACCCACACCGACGCGGTCTCTACCTACCAGACGTTGCGCGCGCAACCAGATACCACCTGTGATAATAAAGCCGACAGCTCCGCTTACTGGGCGCCGTCCATGAAATTACCCGATGGTGAAATCGTAAATCCGGCCTACCAAAAGACCTATTATCAATCTACAAATGTTGCGCAATATCCGCTCCATCCATTCCCGGCCGGGCTGGAGTTACTGGCAGGCGATCATCACGGTACTGGCCCCAGTTCCGCAATCACCTTTTTATGTGCCAACGGCAAAGGTTACACCAACAAGGTAGGCGAAATATGCGGCCTGCGTAAAGCGGGCGATGCCGTCCAGTTTAATATAGGGATCGCTTTCCCCAACTGTTGGGATGGCGTCAACCTGAAACCAACCCATAGCCACAATAACGCTATCTATGCCGACCACGGGAAATGTTCCGCAGACTATCCGGTCAAAATCCCGACGGTGAATATGAACATCGCCTGGGTACTCCCGCAGATCTCCTCGCTGGATACGTCCAAAGTGGAATTGTCGATGGACCCGGTAATGCATGGCGAAACCCGGGCAGATCGCTGGGGAAGTCTTTATACCGCCCATGCCGATTTTATGAATGGCTGGACGGAAGATGGCGCGCAGTTTATGACGGATCTGTGTATGAATCAGGGACTGGATTGCGGCACTACGGTTCCTTACGCCTACAGTAAAGCGGAAGAAAATACCTGGGTAAGCAGCGAAGACGACAAACCTCATGCCAGCGTCGATACCTTGTACGTACAGGATGACTGGACAAATGGCGGACGCACGCAGCACCCGGAAACGCTCACGCTGGTGAAATTTAAGATCCCGCCCCTGCCTGCCAATATGGACGCTTCGCTATTCAAATACCGTATTCGCCTTTTTGGCGGCAAAACGGAAACGAACGGCGCCGATCAAATTTTCTTTTACCCGACCAGCAGTGACTGGCACGTCAGTACCGTGTCCTGGAACAATAAACCGGCGATCAACTACCGTTCCGATGCCGTGTTATATCTAAACCATTCACATGAGTATCGCATGGTTGATGTCGATAAAGCGGTGCGCAAAGCGCTGGCGGAAGGGAAAACGGAAATATCCTGGTATATCGGCGGCGACCGTCAGGGAAATCACTACGATTTCACGCCAGCGGACTCAAAACAGAGCCTGGTGCTGATGCTGACCGGTTTCAAAAAGACGCCGGAGCTGTAATAGTAAACTGTGCCCGCTGACGCAACAGCGGGCACGATGGCGGCACAAGCATTATGGCACGCCATCAAAACCTGACCAATACCTCAGAAAAACAACCGTTTATTCTCAGGCTGTAGTCCCTGTTGCTGCTGAACATCCTGCAGATAACAGGTCGCTACGATGGCAAGCCGGGCATAGAAGGCGCTAACGGTATTGCGTTGCAGCAATTCCAGATAGCGGAATCCCCAGGGCAGCAGATGCGCCTCCAGTAACCGGTTGGCCGCCACGTTGTCGCCTCGAGCCAGCAGATCGCTACAGGCTAATAGCATCAGGCCAAACTGATCTTCCGGCTCGCGTTCACGGTCAGTGAATACCATGCCCTGCGCCTGTAAAAAAGCTCGATAATCGGCGGTGGTTTCCCCCATCAGCAAATTATCTTTTTCCAGATAGACCGATCCCCAGGGCGGGACGGGCATCTTTCCCTGGCCTTCAAACAACACGGAAAATTGCCATGTAAGCGCATCATCATCCGGTAGCGACCATGACGCACACAGTGATTCAATATGTCCGCGATCGCGCCAGGGGTAAAGCTCAGGCAACGTTGGCAAACAGTCGAACAACGCTTTCACCTCCGGCCTCTCAGGGGAGAAGTAAAACAGTGCGCCGAGGATACGCGGCAAAACAGCACGGGAAGGCATAGCAATAGCTCCTGAAATATTTCGCCTGATGACGCTACGCTTATCAGGCTTACATGGCATAAACCGGGCAAAAAACTACATTGGCAGCGTCCACAGATTGTAAAACGCAATCCTACCCGCCAACTCCGCCGCGATAACCACCACTGCCGTCATGGCCAGCACCGCAGCGCTCGATTTCAGGCGCGCGCAGGCCACCACCCCGACCACGCCCGCCGCCAGCAATATCGCCTGGGCGGTAAACCAGCTATGCTGCGCGGCGGTCAGAGCGCTATCGGCGCTCATCAGCGTCGCCATATAGCCCGGGCGCAGACAAAAGCTCACCAAAATCGCCAACACGCTAACCAGTAGCCCCAGACGGCGCACGCCAAACAATGCCGCCAACGCGCCGCCGCCAATCAACGGCGTCAATATCATCATTGCCGTGGTGTAAGATGAACGCCAGGTCGCCACCGTCGGCAGTTGGTAAATCTGCGGAACGGCGTATAAGAAGACCACCCCGACTATCGCCGCCAACCATACCAACGCGTTACACAGCGGCGTCGCCCGGTTCAGCAACAAACCGAGCGCCCCCAGACCGCCGAGCGCCGCAAAAGCCGCCGACAAGACAATCTCGTTACTCATCGGCGAATGTCCGACGCGCAGCAGCATATTCAACGCGCGCAGCGGTTGCCCGACGTGGAAGGTGCCGACAATGACGCCCAGCCCAAACAGGCACATCACCGAGAACAGACCAATAGCCTTGCGCCGCGGCGCGACCAGCCCCATTGCGCCGCCAATCAGCAGCAGAATAAACGCGCCGACCGCGCTCTGGGTAAAGACCGTAAAAAAGACCAGCGGTAACTCATGCATGGCGCACCTCCCGAATGTTCATGATTGCGCCTTCCGTATCGCCCGTGGGTCTCGCTTTCGGATGCGGTTTAATAATGAGGTTAGGATGGGTGAACGACGCCGAAGGCAGCGGCGCAATTTGATTCTCCGTGCCATATTTTGCCCGTAATTCATCGACAGGGCCAAAATCCAGCGCTCGCTGCGGGCAAGAATCCACACAAATAGGGCGCAGATTGTTCTCCAGTCGGTCAAGACAACCGTCGCATTTACGCATCACGTTCGCCTGCGTATCAAACTGCGGCGCGCCGTAGGGGCAGCGCATTTCACAATAGCGACAGCCGACGCATACGCTGTCATCCACCACTACCAGACCATCCTCTTTGCGTTTATGCATCGCCCCGGTCGGACAGCCGGAGACACATACCGGCTCATCGCAATGGTTACAAGCAATAGAGAGGTAGTAGGTAAAGGTGTCGTGATGCCAGCTTTCCCCCTCTTTCACCCAGCTTCCGCCGCCATATTCATAGACGCGGCGCAGTTTCGGACCAACATCCAGATCTTTATTATCCTTGCAGCTTACCTGGCAGGTTTTACAGCCTGAACAGCGCGAGGAGTCAACATAAAAGCCATACTGTTTCATCGTACATCACTCCTTAAGCGCGTTTAATTTCAACCAGATTGGTATGCTGCGGATTGCCTTTCGCCAGCGGCGAAGGGTGGTGGCTGGTCAGCGTATTGATACAGCCGCCGACATCAACGCCGTTGCCGTCAAGCCGCGTCCACGCGCCCTGCGGCATCGCCGCCACGCCGGGTAAAATGCGCTGGGTCACTTTACAGGGAAGCTCCACCACGCCGCGGTCATTGAATACATGCACCCGATCGCCGGACTTCAATTGGCGGGCGCTGGCGTCAATCGGGTTAATCCAGACTTCATCCGGCACCGCCTCATGCAGCATCAGCACATTGCTGTAGGTCGAGTGGGTATGCCCTTTGGTATGGAAGCCGCTTAACTGCAACGGATACTTCGCCGTCAGCGCTTTGTTAAGGTGCGACTCTTTCGCCGGACAAAATTCCGGCAATGCGGGAATTCGCTCGCCTTCTGGCAAAGTCCATGCTTGCGCCAGATCCGCCAGCGCCTGGGAGTAAATTTCAATTTTGCCCGACGGCGTGGAGAGTGGATTAGCCTCGGCGTCGGCGCGGAAATCGGCAAACGCAAGGCTCTGCTGCTCGGTCGCGATACGCTGGTCAATCACGCCCATCTCTTTCGCCACGCTCCACTCCGGCAGGTATGGACGTTTCTCACGGATCTGCTGATAGTGCATCTCCGCCCACTGCGCCTGAGTTCGGCCCTCGGTATATTGCTCGCGCAGTCCAAGATGCCCGGCGATATCCGCGCAGATGTCATACGTGCTGCGCACTTCCCACATCGGTTTAACGGTTTTCTGAATCGCAATCATATAGTTATGCGATCCCGCCGCATAGGAGCTGTCCACCAGGTCTTCCGCCTCAAGATAGCTGGTCTCCGGCAACAGCAGATCCGCATACATCGCGCTGGGCGTCATATGGTTTTCAATCACGATAATGGTTTCACACAGCGATTCATCCGCGAGAATTTGACGGGTGCGGTTCGTTTCGCCGTGTTGATTCAGCAAGGTATTACCGGCCTGGTTGAAAAACAGCTTAATCCCGGTTTTTAGCCTGTCCGCGCCTTTCACGCCCATTGTCGTCGCGGTCATTTTCTCCGGATGCTGAATGGCGTCCGTCCATAGATAGCAAGGAATAGAGGTTTTGATCGGATTCTTACCGACAGGCAACAATGGCACGCCATACGGCGTACCGTAAGGCCAGTTGCCATTGTTGGTGCCGGGCCGCCCGAAGTGGCCGGTTAACGCTGGCAGCGTCTGAATAGCACGCACGGTTTGTTCGCCGTTGGCATGACGCTGCGGCCCCCAGCCCTGGCAAATATAGCAGGCGCGCGCCGAGGCGATTTCGCGCGCCAGTTGGCGAATACGCGTTGCCGGAATACCGGTGATATCCGCCGCCCATTCCGGGGTTTTCGCGATACCGTCATCGCCCGTGCCAAGAACATAATCTTTATAGCTGGCGTTAGGCGCAGCCGTGTCCGGCAAGGTGCTACGGTCATAGCCGACGCAATAGCGGTTTACCAGCGCCTCGTCGAGAAGCTGTTCGGTAATCAGCGTATGCGCGATGCCGGCGACTAACGCAGCGTCCGTGGTTGGGCGAATCGGTAGCCATTCGGCGTGTTCGGTAATCACCGAATCGGTATAGCGCGGATCGATAATAATGACTCGGGCTTTCGAGGTCTCCAGCGCCCGGCGCAGCTCTTCAACCTGACCGCCGCCGGACATCCGCGTTTCTGAGAGATTCAGACCAAATAGCACCACCAGATCGGAATGCGCGATCTGCGTAAAATGGCTACCGACATAATCGCCGTGGGTATAGGGCGTGGCGGTGGCGATTTGCGCCGTGGAATAGGTGTTGTGATAATTTAAATAACCGCCGGTGAGATTTAATAATCTTATCCAGGCGGGCCTGCCCTGCGTATGATAATATGCCCCGGATTGATAATTATAATAAATAGCTTCCCGGCCATATTGTTCGCTAACGCGCGTTAATTCCGCTGCAATAAAGGCCGTGGCCTCATCCCATGAAATACGTTTAAATTTTCCTTCACCGCGTTTTCCCACTCTTTTCATCGGATACTTAATGCGATCCGGGCTATAGACGCGCCAGCGACTGGAACGCCCACGCAGGCAGGGACGAATCTGATGCTCGCCGAATACCGCGTCATCTTTCGCGTCTTCCGGCTCAATGCGCACGATGCGATCATTTTTCACGATAACCTTAAGCGGGCATCGGCTGCCACAGTTGACCAGACAGGCGCTGTGCCTGACGGTTTCGTCGTTGGCATCCTTCGGTATCGGGGTATCCTGCGCCTGGGCAGTGGTAGCAAAAGGCAGCGTAATCGCCTGGCTTAGCGTCACCGCCGCCCCTACTTTTGCAGTAGCGACAATAGCATCACGTCGGGTTATGGTTGTGTTCAGCCATTTTTTTATTTCCATGTTTTATTTCTCACATTGCTTCCATAATTATTAATAATATGTAATGAAAACTAATCATAATAGATTAAACATTAGCGCTGATTGATTGTGATCAAACGCATTCTGAACGTCAGTAAAAATAAAATGTGATACCGCATACGTTATTATAAAAATTAATGAAAATTTATTTTATGCAATTCTGATGAAAATAAATTACCCATCACGGTATCCGGCGATATTAATTAACGACATGACGTTTGCCAGTCGACATGAGCAGGTAGCGCCCCCTACAAGGTAAGACGGGCTTTTCAACACTGGAGCAACATCGCCTATGCCTTTGAATTAGACGCCTCATCAGGGATAATAACCTTACGATTCGTCCGCTCAGGTCCACTATGAAACACTCCCTGCCATGCCGGGCGTTACGCAAACGCCCCATGAAACTCGGCACTACCGTCATTCTGATGGTCAGCGCCGTTTTGTTTTCGGTGCTCGTTGTGGTCCATCTGATCTATTTTTCGCAAATCAGCAGCATGACGCGCGACGCGCTGGCAGATAAAGCGCTGGCGGTGGCGCGCTCGCTGGCGGACTCTCCGGCAATTCGCGAGGGGCTGAAAAAACCGCCTGCGGAAAGCGGCATTCAGACGCTCGCCGAAGCGGTGAGCCAGCATAATGGCTTTTTGTTTATTGTGGTGACCAACATGCAGGGCATCCGTTATTCACACCCAGAAACGCAGCGAATCGGTCAACCGTTCAAAGGCGATGATATTCTGCTCGCGCTGCAGGGAAAGGAAAACGTTGCCATTAATCGCGGCTTTCTTGCCAAAGCGCTGCGCGTTTTCACACCGGTTTATGATGAACATCACCGGCAGATCGGCGTTGTAGCGATTGGCCTGGAACTCAGTCACGTTACGCAGCAGATCAACAATAGCCGCGGCAGTATTATCTGGTCCATTCTGTTCGGCGCTCTGGTGGGGTTATTAGGCACGTATGCGCTGGTCAAGGTGCTAAAACGTATCCTGTTTGGCCTCGAACCCTATGAGATCTCAACCCTGTTTGAACAACGCCAGGCGATGCTGCAGTCAATCAAAGAGGGCGTTATCGCCGTGGATGATAGCGGCGAAGTCACGTTGATTAACCATGCGGCGCAGGCGCTGCTCGATTATCGAAAAACGCAGGATGACGCCAGATTATCCACCCTGAGTCATGCCTGGTCGCAGGTGGTGGACATTAGCGAAGTGTTGCGTGACGGTACGCCGCGCCGCGATGAAGAAATCATCGTCAAAGGCCGCCTGCTGCTGGTGAATACCGTTCCGGTGCGCAGCAACGGCGAAATTATCGGCGCGATATCCACCTTCAGGGATAAAACAGAAGTTCGCCAACTGATGCAGCGGTTGGACGGGATGGTGAACTACGCGGATGCGCTCCGTGAACGATCCCACGAATTCATGAACAAATTACATGTGATTCTGGGATTATTGCACCTGAAGAGTTATAAGCAGCTTGAAGCGTATATTATCAAGACGGCCAATAACTATCAGGAAGAGATCGGTTTGCTGCTGGGTAAAATAAAGTCGCCGATTATCGCTGGCTTTTTGCTCAGTAAAATTACTCGCGCCTCTGATTTCGGGCACAGCCTGGTGATAAGCAGCGACAGCCAGTTACCGGATAATAACAATGAAGATCAGGTTACGGTGCTGATTACGGCGCTGGGTAATTTGATTGAAAACGCGCTGGAAGCATTGAGCCAGGAATCCGGCGGCGAAATCAGCGTCTCGTTACACTACCGCCATGGCTGGCTGCATTGCGAAGTGAGCGATGACGGTCCGGGTATCGAACCTGAGCGCATCGAGGCGATTTTTGAAAAAGGCGTCTCGTCGAAAGGCGCCGAACGCGGCGTCGGTTTAGCGCTGGTTAAACAGCAGGTTGAAGCGCTTGGCGGCGTAATTTCCGTGGAGTCCGAGCCTGGGATCTTCACACAATTTTTTGTACAGTTACCCTGGGATGGAAAAAGGACCAGCCTATGATCAATGTATTAATTGTCGATGACGATGCGATGGTCGCGGAGTTAAATCGCCGCTATGTCGCGCAAATCTCCGGTTTTCATTGTTGTGGAACCGCTTCGACGCTGGAAAAAGCGAAAGAGTTTATCTTCAACAGTGAAAATCACATTGACCTAATCCTGCTGGATATCTACATGCAGCAGGAAAACGGTTTGGATCTGCTGCCTGTCCTGCACAGCGCAGGCTGCAAAAGCGACGTTATTGTCATTTCTTCTGCCGCTGACGCCGCCACCATTAAAGATTCGCTTCACTACGGCGTGGTGGATTATCTGATCAAGCCTTTTCAGGCCACGCGCTTTGAAGAAGCGCTGACCGGCTGGCTACGTAAGAAAACGGCGATGGAAAAACGCCAGTATTACGAACAGTCTGAGCTTGACCTGCTCATTCACGGTAATTCATCCAGCGAGCAGGAGCCTCGCCGGCTGCCAAAAGGGCTGACGCAGCAAACGCTACGCACCTTATGCCAGTGGATTGATGCGCATCAGGAGCAGGAATTTTCTACCGACGAGTTGGCCAACGAAGTGAATATCTCGCGCGTCTCCTGCCGTAAATATCTTATCTGGCTGGTGAATTGCCATATCTTGTTTACCAGTATTCATTACGGCGTGACCGGCAGGCCGGTTTACCGCTACCGCGTTCAGCCGGAACATTACTCTTTACTGAAACAATATTGTCAGTAAGGATACCGCATAAATCCGACGCGAAGCGTTATATCCTGGTAACATTTATTATAACAATGCCAATAAAAACGCTATCACATTAATAACAAACCTGGGAAATTGTGTCAGATCAAATATACTCAACCCAGGCCTGTTAACGTTATTTTCTATAATTACAGCGCTATGCGCTGTTTTTAATTTCAAAACGCTAACAAAAGTTAATTAAGTATTATCCCATGCCGAGAGTGTGTATTTTTATTAAAAAAGGGATTTGTCCGGAATTTTCCTGACACTTAAATAAAATTATGTTTGTAGCAATGGAGCTTGTGCTACGCCTATGGACAATACGTATATTGGTGAGCAGATACGCGTCTCCACACGCCATACTAATAATTTAAAAAAATGGCGTGACAATGATCACATAAGTCACATTCTGTTCGCTTTATCTCGTGATTTACCTGATGGCGAGACACAAAAATTAAAGAATAAACGCCTGTTTTTAAAACAGACAAATCATAATTTACTGCTCTCGCTGACTCCACCTGCCCATCGCCAGAGGGTACTCCCCTCTGAACATCACCATCGCAAGAAAATAATTACTTAAAGCAACTCTGTAAAAAGCTTAATCGTTAATCGTCGCCACTGGCGCATTGAATATTCGCCATTTCCTGATGCTCATTCACACAAATCAGAAGATGGCTGTGATCCATTTATCAAAATTGACTGGGTTTATCGCGAGGATAAATAAAAATGTTATTTAGTATACAGCTTCTCATAATATTAATATGTCTGTTTTATGGCGCCCGAAAGGGCGGCATCGCGCTCGGGTTGTTGGGCGGTATCGGTTTGGTCATTCTGGTGTTTGTTTTCCATCTCCAGCCAGGTAAACCGCCCGTTGACGTAATGCTGGTCATTATCGCGGTAGTCGCCGCGTCGGCAACGTTGCAGGCGTCAGGCGGGCTGGATGTGATGCTGCAGATTGCCGAAAAGCTGCTGCGTCGCAACCCCAAATACGTCTCTATTGTGGCGCCGTTCGTCACCTGTACCCTGACGATTCTGTGTGGGACAGGCCACGTGGTCTACACCATTTTGCCGATTATCTATGATGTGGCGATCAAGAATAATATCCGTCCGGAACGTCCAATGGCGGCCAGTTCTATCGGCGCGCAAATGGGCATCATCGCCAGTCCGGTTTCCGTCGCCGTTGTTTCTCTGGTAGCGATGCTGGGCAACGTGACATTTGACGGAAAACATCTGGAGTTCCTCGATCTGCTGTCGATCACCATCCCGTCTACCCTGCTCGGTATCCTGGCAATCGGTATTTTTAGTTGGTTCCGCGGTAAAGATTTGGATAAAGACGAAGCGTTTCAGAAATTTATCTCCGTACCGGAAAACCGTCAGTACGTGTACGGCGATACCGCGACGCTGCTGGATAAAAAACTGCCGAAAAGCAACTGGCTGGCGATGTGGATCTTCCTGGCGGCGATTGCCGTGGTCGCTCTCCTGGGCGCGGACTCCGACTTACGCCCAACCTTCGGCGGCAAACCGTTGTCGATGGTGCTGGTCATTCAGATGTTCATGCTGCTGACCGGGGCGCTCATTATCATTCTGACCAAAACCAATCCTGCGTCTATCTCAAAAAACGAAGTTTTTCGTTCCGGTATGATTGCGATTGTCGCGGTATACGGGATCGCCTGGATGGCGGAAACCATGTTCGGCGCGCATATGTCGGAAATTCAGGGCGTGCTGGGCGAAATGGTCAAAGAGTATCCGTGGGCCTACGCCATCGTTCTGCTGCTGGTCTCCAAGTTTGTTAACTCCCAGGCAGCGGCGCTGGCGGCGATTGTTCCCGTCGCGCTGGCTATCGGTGTCGATCCGGCGTATATCGTGGCCTCTGCGCCGGCATGTTATGGCTACTATATTCTGCCGACCTACCCAAGCGATCTGGCGGCGATTCAGTTTGACCGTTCCGGCACAACCCGTATTGGCCGCTTCGTCATTAACCACAGCTTCATTCTGCCGGGTTTGATTGGCGTGAGCGTCTCCTGCGTCTTTGGCTGGATCTTTGCCGCAATGTACGGATTCCTGTAATGGCCGCGCGCGCCGCCAAGTTATGCGCGGCGCGCGACTTAGAGTCTGGCCCATGAGGCTCTTAATACATTTTCTTACTATTAGGCTGGAAGCACATGTCGAAAAAAGAGTTTATCTATCAGGCGCCTTTCCCGATGGGAGAGGACAAAACAGAGTATTATCTGCTCACCTCCGATTATGTCAGCGTCAGTGAATTCAACGGAGAATCTATCCTCAACGTTGAGCCGCAGGCGTTAACGTTGCTGGCTCAGCAGGCCTTCCATGATGCGTCTTTTATGCTCCGTCCTGAACACCAGCAGCAAGTCGCCGCCATTCTCCATGACCCCGAAGCCAGCGAAAACGACAAATATGTGGCGTTGCAATTCCTGAGAAACTCCGAAATCGCCGCCAAAGGCATTCTGCCGACCTGCCAGGATACCGGCACGGCGATTATCGTGGGTAAAAAAGGCCAACGCGTCTGGACGGGCGGCGGCGATGAAGCCGCGCTCTCCAAAGGCGTGTTTAATACCTATATCGAAGATAACCTGCGCTACTCGCAGAACGCGCCGCTGGATATGTACAAAGAGGTCAATACCGGCAGCAACCTGCCAGCGCAAATCGATCTCTATGCCGTCGACGGCGACGAGTACAAGTTCCTTTGCGTGGCGAAAGGCGGCGGTTCAGCAAACAAAACGTATCTCTATCAGGAGACCAAAGCGCTGCTCACCCCAGGCAAGCTGAAAAACTTCCTCGTTGAGAAAATGCGCACGCTGGGCACCGCAGCCTGTCCGCCATACCATATCGCCTTTGTCATTGGCGGCACCTCGGCGGAAAGCACGCTGAAAACCGTTAAACTCGCCAGCACCCACTATTACGACGCGCTGCCGACGGAAGGTAACGAGCACGGCCAGGCATTCCGCGATCTCCACCTGGAACAGGAACTGCTGGAAGAAGCGCATAAACTTGGCCTCGGCGCCCAGTTCGGCGGGAAATATTTCGCCCACGATATTCGCGTAATTCGCCTGCCGCGTCACGGCGCTTCCTGTCCGGTGGGGATGGGCGTCTCCTGCTCGGCAGACCGTAACATCAAAGCGAAAATCAACCGCGAAGGCATCTGGATCGAAAAACTGGAACACAATCCGGGCCAGTATATTCCGCCAGCGCTGCGTCAGGCGGGCGAAGGCGACGCGGTGAAAGTCGATCTCAACCGTCCGATGAAAGAGATCCTCGCCCAGCTATCGCAGTACCCGGTCTCGACTCGCCTGTCGCTGACGGGCACCATTATCGTAGGTCGCGATATCGCCCACGCGAAGCTAAAAGAGCGTCTTGAATCCGGCGAAGACCTGCCGCAGTATATTAAAGACCACCCCATCTATTACGCAGGTCCGGCAAAAACCCCGGCAGGTTATCCATCTGGCTCATTAGGCCCCACCACCGCAGGCCGAATGGACTCTTATGTCGATCTACTGCAATCCCACGGCGGCAGTATGATCATGCTGGCGAAAGGCAACCGTAGTCAGCAGGTCACGGATGCCTGTAAAAAACACGGCGGCTTTTATTTGGGCAGTATCGGCGGCCCGGCGGCGGTTCTGGCACAGCAGAGCATTAAGCATCTGGAGTGCGTCGAGTATCCGGAACTCGGCATGGAAGCTATCTGGAAAATTGAAGTAGAAGATTTCCCGGCCTTTATCCTGGTGGATGACAAAGGCAACGATTTCTTCCAGCAGATTGTCAGCAAACAGTGCGCTAACTGCGCGAAATAACCTGGCAGGCCCGGCGTTCACCCGGGCCGCGTTATCGGTTAATTGCCGGATGGCGCTACGCTTATCCGGCCTGCACGAGAGACCATGCTCACGCTTTTACATCGCTGGTCGCTACCACAGAAATCGCCGGGCTATCCGGCTGTTCGACGAATGGCGGCGTTTTCCGGTATTTATCCAGCAGGTGGATCTGAATCTTGCGCAGCATATCGCCGTTCAAACGGTAGTAGCGGAAGTAGAGAACCAACGTCATCATGAAAAACAGTACCGGCAGGACAATCATAATAAACTGCATCCCCTGCAGGGTTTGCGCAGACTGCGCCACGTTCGGCGTGTAGCCAATCAGCCCCAGCACCAGAGCGATAAAGAACGCCGCAAACGCCGAGCCGCCCTTCACGACCATCGTCTGTACGGAATAAGCGATACTCTCGCAGCGAATATTGAGCTTAAATTCCCCATAATCGACCGTATCCGCCACCATGATCACCTGAAGCACCCAAAAGAGCGCGGTCCCGATATTCAGGAAAATACCCGCCGCCACGATTAAAGCGGCATTATGGACATCCGCCAACGCCATCGCGAAGAGCCCTGCGCAACTCAGAACGGGCATCACGGAGGCGCCCGCCCACAATATCCGCCGCGATAACATTTTCACCAGCCGGGGGAAGACAATCAGCGTCAGCAGATTCGCCGCGCCGGCGTAAGAAAGGTAATAGGGAAAAAGATCGGCATCGCCAATCACATAGGTGAAGTAGTAGATCGCAAAGCCATTGATAATATTGGAGGCAATGTTATACGCCAGCGCCATTCCCAACAGGCAAGAGAGCTGATCGTTTTTGTATATCAATCCAACGATCGTTTTTAACGTCAGATGTGGGCGGCCCGCCGTTACACCGTTGTCGGAGGAGTACACCTCATGTACGTTGCGTAATGTCACGATAGTCGAGGCGATAAAGAACGCAATCAGTACCAGCGTAAACATCTGAAAGCCGAACCCACGATCCGCTCCGCCAACGTAGTTCACAAACGGCAGCGTTATACCGGCAGTGACGAAGCCAGCCAGACTGGCGAAGAAACGCGGGAACGGCACCAGTTGTTCGCGTTCTCGCTTATCAAGCGTAATGGTCGGCACCAGCGACCAAAATGGGATATCCATAATGGTATACGTCATGCCCCACAGGATGTAGGTTACGCAGACAAATACAACCTGCGCGGTTCCCTCAAAAAGATGGGCGCTGAACAGCAGGAAAAGCACCAGCGAATTGGTTAAGGTGCCGATCAATATCCACGGCTTAAATTTCCCCCACCGCGAACGCGTGGCGTTGACAATCCATCCCATGATGGGATCGTTTATCGCATCCCAGATTCGCGCGACCAGAAAAAGGGTGCCGACGAGGCCGACCGAGAGTCCCACCACATCGGTGTAGTAATACATCAGGTACATATACACAATGCCGATGGCGAAATCCTTACCAAACGCACCGAACCCGTAACTCAGCTTTGTTGTCAGAGAGATGCTCATAGGGTACCGGGTCGCTGTTACCAGCGCCCGCCTTCTGTTAGTAGAGGTTAAACGCCGGATCTGCCGTCCAGCGCGGCTGGAGATTAACGGCGTAACCAGGCCGGAAGCCAGTCGCCATGCGCGGCGATCAGATCGTCAACCAACGCATAGATTTCTTCGATACCCAGCACCGCTGCGGTATGAGGGTCCATCATCGCCGCGTGATACACGCGATCGCGGTTTTCCGTGAGGATGGCTTCGGTCAACAGCGTTTGCACGTTGATGTTGGTCTGCATCATCGCCGCCAGATGAGAAGGGATCGTCCCCACCTTCGTCGGTTGAATGCCGTTGGCATCCACCAGACAAGCCACTTCCACGCAGCTTCCCTGCGGCAGGTTATCAATCAGCCCCTCATTACGCACATTGCCGTAAATCACGCTCGGCTCGCCGGTCCACAGAGCGTTCATAATGGTGCTGGCGTACTCGCGGGACGGTTTGATGTCGATACGCTCGGCGGTTTTATACTCCTCCAGCTCTTTATGCCAGTTCGCCAGTTGTTCTACGCAGCGTTTCGGATATTCATCCAGCGGCACCTTGTAGCGCGCAATCAGATCCTCGCGTCCCGGTTTAATAAACCACGGCGTGTACTCGGCAAAATGCTCTGATGACTCGGTGACGAAGTAGCCCAACTTTTTGAACATCTCGTAGCGCACAATGTTCTGGCAGCGTTCATTGCCGTGAATATTGGGCTTCGGCGCCTGTCCGGCGTCATAGGCCGCCAGCAATTCAGGATAGAGATCGACATAAGTCCCGTCAGCCGTTTTGCGCTCCAGTTCGAGGTAAAACGCCATGTGGTTAATGCCGGCGCAGCGGTAGCGCAGCGAGGCGGGATCGATATTCAGGTCGCGCGCCAGTTCTTCCGCCGTTCCCTGTACCGAATGGCACAGGCCGACCTGTTTGATATGCGGATAGCGGGCATACATAGCCCAGGTGTTCATCGCCATCGGGTTGACATAATTGAGCATGGTGGCCTTCGGACAGACTTCCGTCATGTCTTCGCAAATCCGCCACAGATGCGGGATGGTCCGCAGCGCGCGCATAATGCCGCCCGGCCCCAGCGTATCGGCGATCGTCTGTTCCAGGCCATGACGCTTACAAACCTCAAAATCGGTCACGGTGCAGGGTTCGTAGCCGCCAATCTGAAAGGCGACCACCACGAAATCCGCATCCTGTAGCGCCGCTTTCTGGTTGGTATGGCAGGTAATCCGGCCAGAAGCGCCCGCTGAGTCCATCAGTTTCCGTACCACAATGTGCGACTCTTCCAGCCGGGTTTCGTCAATATCCATCAGGGCGACATGCGCTGATTTTAGCGCCTCGCGGTGAAACACATCGCCGAGGATATTTTTGACGAAAATCGTAGAACCTGCGCCGATAAAGGTAATTTTGGGTGCCGTCATCATGACTCTCCAGAACAGTAGTGAACACCTTCATGGTGGCACGCGTTCCCGGTGAAAACCTCCGTCTTCCCCGATGAGCATTCCCGAAAACTCAGATCGTATGCTGACACGCGGGAGATCTGAGTTTTTGGGACAAAATGACGTAAAAAGCAGAGTATTCGGCCTGAAAGTCAGGCTACGCTCTACAATATCGACGGATTCTGTGTCCGGATTCCCGGTTTCCTCCCGGCTAAAGGGGCATAATTCTGATAATTCAGGAAATGGAGTGACGATGAGTACGCAAGCAATATCCCTCCTCCCGCCCGACCCGCACATGTGCAACGGCGATGAAAAGCAAACCCGTAGCCCGCTGTCGCTCTATTCCGAATATCAACGACTGGACGTTGAGCTGAGGCCACCGCACAGAATGGCCAGCAGTCACTGGCATGGGCAAGTAGAAGTGAATGTTCCGTTTGACGGCGATGTGGAGTATTTAATCAACAATGAAGTCGTGCAGATAAAGCAGGGACATATCACCCTGTTTTGGGCCTGTACGCCACACCAGCTTACCCGCCCCGGCAACTGCCGCCAGATGGCGATTTTCAGTTTGCCGATGCACCTGTTTCTCTCCTGGCCGCTGGATCGCGATCTTATCAACCACGTCACGCACGGGATGGTGGTTAAATCACTGGCGACCCAGCAGCTTAGCACCTTTGAAGTGTTGCGTTGGCAGCAGGAAACAAGCAGCCCGAATGAGCAAATTCGCCAGTTGGCGATCGATGAAATCGGCCTGATGCTTAAACGCTTTAGCCTTTCCGGCTGGCAGCCTATTTTGCTCAATAAAACATCACGCACCCACAAGAATAGCGTCTCACGCCATGCGCAGTTTTACGTAAGCCAGATGCTGGGATTTATTGCCGATAACTACGATCAGGCGCTCACCATTAACGACGTCGCGGAGCATGTCAAACTCAATGCTAATTACGCGATGGGAATATTCCAGCGGGTTATGCAATTGACGATGAAGCAGTACATCACGGCGATGCGCATCAATCACGTACGTGCCTTATTGAGCGATACTGACAAAACGATCCTCGATGTCGCTCTGACTGCCGGGTTCCAATCCAGCAGCCGTTTTTACAGTACTTTTAGCAAATTTGTCGGCATGTCTCCGCAACAATATCGCAAGCTAAGCCAGCAACGACGCCAGACGATGCCCGGCTAAAGCCGGATACCACTATCAGCCAAAAAAATAATTCACCTGTCGATAAACGGCAGGTGAAATCGCTCGATATCAATAATTAACCCATTGTTTATTAAACAATAATATCAATAACTGACCATTATTCCATCACTTTACACCCCCTATTTGACGGGGTAATACTTGCCCACGTCACATTCATACGGCGGGTCGGCAAGGCGTAAATTGCACGGCCTCCACAACCGGGTAAAAGATGATGAAAGTATTAATTGTTGAAAGTGAGTTTCTGCATCAGGACACCTGGGTTGGCAACGCGGTTGAGCGTCTGGCGGATGCCTTGAGCCAACAAAATGTTACCGTCATTAAATCGACATCCTTCGATGACGGCTATGCCATCTTGTCCGCGAACGAAGCCATTGACTGTCTGATGTTTAGCTACCAAATGGAACAACCGGATGAGCACCTGAGCGTCAGGCAATTGATCGGTAAGCTTCACGAGCGTCAGCAAAACGTGCCCGTTTTCCTGTTAGGCGACAGGGAAAAAGCGACGGCATCGCTGGACCGCGACCTGCTGGAGCTTGTCGATGAATTCGCCTGGATTCTGGAAGACACCGCTGACTTTATCGCCGGACGCGCTGTTGCCGCCATGACCCGGTATCGCCAGCAACTGTTACCGCCGCTGTTTAACGCGTTGATGAAATACAGCGACATTCATGAATATTCATGGGCGGCGCCGGGACACCAGGGCGGCGTCGGTTTCACTAAAACGCCTGCCGGTCGCTTTTATCACGATTATTATGGCGAAAACCTGTTCCGCAGCGATATGGGGATTGAGCGTACCACGCTCGGTTCACTCCTCGACCATACCGGCGCGTTTGGCGAAAGCGAGAAAAACGCCGCCCGCGTATTCGGTGCTGACCGCTCCTGGTCCGTGGTTGTCGGGACCTCCGGTTCTAACCGTACTATTATGCAGGCCTGTATGACGGATAATGATGTCGTTGTACTGGATCGTAACTGCCATAAATCCATCGAGCAGGGGCTGATCCTCACTGGGGCCAAACCGGTATATATGGTGCCAAGCCGTAACCGTTACGGCATTATCGGGCCAATCTACCCGCAGGAAATGCAGCCTGAAACCTTGCAGAAAAAAATCAGCGCCAGCCCGCTGACCAAAACCAAAGCCGGACAGAAACCGTCTTACAGCGTGGTGACCAACTGTACCTATGACGGCGTATGCTATAACGCCAAAGAGGCGCAGGATCTGCTGGCAAAAACCAGCGATCGCATTCACTTCGACGAAGCATGGTACGGCTATGCGCGCTTCAACCCGATTTATTGCGATCACTACGCGATGCGCGGCGAGCCAGGCGACCATAACGGTCCGACCGTGTTTGCCACCCACTCCACGCACAAACTACTGAATGCGCTTTCACAAGCTTCCTACATTCACGTCCGTGAAGGCCGTGGCGCGGTGAATTTCTCCCGCTTCAACCAGGCATATATGATGCATGCCACCACCTCTCCGTTATATGCCATCTGCGCATCCAACGATGTGGCGGTATCGATGATGGACGGTAACAGCGGCCTGTCCCTGACTCAAGAGGTGATTGACGAAGCGGTTGATTTCCGTCAGGCGATGGCGCGTCTTTATAAAGAGTTTACCGATGAAGGCGACTGGTTCTTTAAACCGTGGAATAAAGACGTCGTCACCGATCCACAAACCGGTAAAACGTATGACTTCGCCGACGCGCCGGCAAAACTGCTGGCAACCGACCAGAACTGCTGGGTCATGCGCCCCGGAGAAACCTGGCACGGCTTTAAAGACCTGCCGGATAACTGGAGTATGCTGGACCCGATTAAAGTCAGTATTCTGGCGCCGGGTATGGGCGACGATGGCGAACTGGAAGCATCCGGCGTACCTGCTGCGCTGGTCACAGCATGGCTTGGCCGCCACGGTATCGTGCCGACCCGCACCACCGACTTTCAGATTATGTTCCTGTTCTCCATGGGGGTCACTCGCGGGAAATGGGGAACGCTGATCAACACGCTGTGTTCCTTCAAACATCATTACGACGCGAATACGCCGCTGGCGCAGGTGATGCCGGAACTGGTGCAGGATTATCCTGACACTTACGCGAACATGGGTATTCATGACCTGGGCGATAAAATGTTTGCCTGGCTACGTGAAAATAACCCGGGCGCCCGTCTCAACGCCGCCTATTCCACCCTGCCGGTTGCGGAGATTACCCCGCGCGACGCCTACAACGCGATTGTGAACAACAATATTGAAATGGTGGCGATTGAAAATCTACCGGGTCGCATCGCGGCGAACTCCGTTATTCCTTACCCGCCAGGAATCCCGATGCTGCTCTCCGGCGAAAACTTTGGCGATGAAAACAGTCCGCAGGTGGGTTACTTACGCTCACTGCAATCCTGGGATCATCACTTCCCTGGCTTTGAGCATGAAACCGAAGGCACGGAAATTATTGATGGCGTATATCACGTTATGTGCGTGAAAGCCTAATCACAAAGAGTCTTTTTTTGAGGATGGCATGTATTCCCTGAGTATTGCTGCAAAACAATAATACTGTCATACCTTTTTGCGCGGGCCCCATCCCGCGCTTTTTTTATACAAAAATGACAAGTTGCCACTCGCGTACAACTTTTTGTACACCCTAAATCATCGTACAAATATTGTAATATTATTCAGGAAAGTTATTTTAGTGCAGTTTCAATTCATCACACAATTGACTCAGTCCCCGTTATCTCTCCCGTTTGGCGAGATCCGGTATTTTATGTTCATATTCCAGGAGTTCGGGTATGAGGATTTGCAGCAACGAACCTTGCATAGTGTTATTAACCGAAAAAGATACATGGTTACGAGTAAATGGTAAGGAGCCAATCAGTTTAAAAGCGAATCATATGGCCATTCTGGCTTGTGAAAATAACGTTATTGACATTTCATCATTAAATAGCGTGCTAGTAATACAAGTGAGTCGCAATAATATTAAAGACTATTTACAATTCCTGAATAAAGATCTCTCACACCTTCCCGTCTGGCAACGCAACGCCGATCCCTTATTGACCGCCAACTGTCTGACGCCGGATATCTTCAGGGTCGCTGCCCGCTACAGCGCGATGGAAACACCGGATGAAATTGTTAGTGAACGTACCCGTGCGCTCCTTTTCACCGTTTTATCCCGCTTTCTTGACCACAAAAAATTTATTTCTTTGTTAATGCACATGCTGCGCAGCCGCATCAGTGACAGCGTTTACCACATCATTCAGAGCGATATTCATAAAGACTGGAATCTGAGCGCCGTTGCCAGTTGCCTGTGCCTGAGTCCAAGCTTGTTAAAGAAAAAGCTCAAAAACGAGAATACCAGTTATAGCCAAATAATCACGACCTGCCGAATGCGTTATGCCGTAAACCAATTATTAATGGACGGAAAGAATATCTCTCAAGTCTCACAGCTGTGTGGGTATAACAGCACATCGTACTTTATTTCCGTGTTTAAAGAGTTTTATGGTATGACCCCCCTGCATTATGTTAGCCAACATCGGGAACGATCGGCTGCCTAATTTTTCTACACTCAACGATAAGACACGATAATAACAGCATTGGCGATAACCCGTCTCCGACATAATTCAGCGGCATTCTGAGGGGGTATGATACGACGTAATTTATCGTAACGAAGTCACCTTTTCAGGAGTCCAAATTATGTCTTCGGATGCTGATGCTCACAAAGTGGGCCTAATCCCCGTCACCTTAATGGTATCGGGGAATATTATGGGTTCAGGGGTATTCTTACTCCCTGCCAACCTGGCGGCCACTGGCGGGATTGCAATCTACGGATGGCTGGTCACTATCATCGGCGCCCTGGCGCTGTCGATGGTTTATGCCAAAATGTCGTCCTTAGATCCCAGTCCCGGCGGTTCTTATGCCTACGCACGCCGCTGCTTCGGGCCGTTTTTGGGCTATCAAACGAACGTGCTGTACTGGCTGGCATGCTGGATCGGTAATATCGCGATGGTCGTTATCGGCGTCGGCTATCTGAGCTATTTCTTCCCGATTCTGAAAGATCCGCTGGTATTAACGCTTACCTGCGTCGCGGTGCTGTGGATTTTTGTTCTGCTGAACATCGTCGGGCCGAAAATGATTACCCGCGTACAGGCCGTCGCCACCGTACTGGCGCTGGTGCCTATCGTAGGGATTGCGGTCTTCGGCTGGTTCTGGTTTAAAGGCGAAACCTATATGGCGGCCTGGAACGTGAGCGGCATGAATACCTTCGGCGCGATTCAAAGCACGTTGAACGTTACGCTGTGGTCATTCATCGGGGTAGAAAGCGCCTCCGTTGCGGCCGGTGTGGTCAAAAACCCGAAACGCAACGTGCCTATCGCCACCATCGGCGGGGTACTGATCGCCGCCGTCTGCTATGTACTCTCCACAACGGCGATTATGGGGATGATCCCCAACGCGGCGCTGCGTGTGTCGGCATCGCCTTTCGGTGACGCGGCGCGTATGGCGCTGGGCGATACCGCAGGGGCTATTGTTTCCTTCTGTGCGGCAGCAGGTTGCCTGGGCTCTCTCGGCGGCTGGACGCTGCTTGCCGGCCAAACCGCAAAAGCGGCGGCGGACGATGGTCTCTTCCCGCCAATCTTCGCGCGGGTTAATAAAGCCGGTACGCCAGTAGCTGGGTTGCTTATCGTCGGCGTGCTGATGACTATCTTCCAGTTCAGCAGTATGTCGCCGAACGCCGCGAAAGAGTTTGGTCTGGTCTCCTCCGTGTCGGTTATCTTCACCCTGGTGCCTTATCTTTACACCTGTGCCGCGCTGTTGCTGTTGGGCCACGGTCACTTTGGTAAAGCGCGCCCGCTGTATCTGCTGATTACCTTCGTCGCGTTTGTGTATTGCATCTGGGCGGTCATCGGTTCCGGCGCCAAAGAAGTGATGTGGTCGTTCGTCACGTTGATGGTGATCACCGCGCTGTATGCGTTGAACTACAACCGCATTCACAAAAACCCGTATCCGCTGGATGCGCCGGTTAAACAGGATTGACCACGTGTAGTTAATGTTATCGCAACAGGCCGGGTAGCGCAGGTTATCCGGCCACCACCAACATTAAGTTCTTAAGGTTCACTTAATTTTACTTTGTCACGATTAGCGTCACCGAATCGATGGACGCATCAACATGTTAAAGCGCTTTCTTAAAAGACCTGTTCTTGGGCAAATCGCCTGGCTTCTGCTTTTTTCCTTTTATATTGCCGTCTGCCTGAACATTGCGTTCTACAAGCAGGTACTACAAGACCTACCGTTAAACTCGCTGCGCAATGTGCTGGTGTTTATTTCCATGCCGGTCGTCGCGTTTAGCGTGGTCAATAGTGTGCTGACGCTGGCCTCATTTATTTGGCTAAACCGACTGCTGGCCTGCGTTTTTATTCTGGTCGGCGCTGCCGCGCAGTATTTTATTTTGACTTACGGCATCATCATCGATCGCTCCATGATCGCCAATATGATGGATACCACGCCCGCGGAAACCTTTGCGCTGATGACGCCGCAAATGGTGCTGACGCTGGGATTAAGCGGCGTTCTGGCAGCCGTGATTGCCTTCTGGGTCAAAATCCGCCCGGCGACGCCGCGCTTACGTAGCGGGCTTTACCGCCTGGCCAGCGTCCTGATCTCTATTTTATTAGTTATTCTGGTCGCCGCCTTTTTCTATAAAGATTACGCCTCGCTATTTCGAAATAATAAACAGTTGATCAAAGCGTTAAGCCCATCGAACAGTATTGTCGCCAGTTGGTCATGGTATTCGCATCAACGGCTGGCGAATTTGCCGCTGGTACGCATTGGCGAGGATGCCCATCGCAATCCATTAATGCTGAAAGGTGATCGCAAAAACCTGACGATTCTTATCGTTGGCGAAACCTCGCGCGGCGATGATTTCTCTCTTGGCGGCTATCCGCGCGACACCAATCCGCGGCTGGCGAAAGACGATGTAATCTATTTCCCGCATACCACCTCTTGCGGTACGGCGACCGCGATCTCCGTTCCCTGCATGTTTTCTGATATGCCGCGCAAACATTATGACGAAGAGCTGGCGCATCACCAGGAAGGGCTGCTGGATATTATCCAGCGCGCGGGGATTAACGTACTGTGGAATGATAATGACGGCGGCTGTAAAGGCGCATGCGATCGCGTTCCGCATCAAAATGTCACCGAGCTAAACCTGCCCGGACAATGTATCGACGGCGAGTGCTACGATGAGGTGTTATTTCACGGTCTGGAAGACTATATCGACCATTTGAAAGGCGATGGCGTTATTGTACTGCATACCATCGGCAGCCACGGCCCAACCTATTACAACCGTTATCCACCGCAGTTTAAAAAATTTACCCCAACCTGTGACACTAACGAAATTCAGAACTGTTCCCAACAGCAGTTGATCAACACCTATGATAATACCGTGCTGTACGTGGACTATATTGTAGATAAAGCCATTAATCTGCTGAAATCTCATCAGGATAAATTCACAACCAGCCTGGTCTATCTTTCCGATCACGGCGAATCATTGGGTGAAAATGGCGTTTATTTACACGGTCTGCCGTATTCTATTGCGCCGGATACGCAAAAACATGTCCCGATGCTCATTTGGCTTTCTAAAGATTATCAACAGCGTTATCAGGTGGATCAGGCCTGCCTGCAAAAACGGGCGAGCACGCTGGATTATTCACAGGACAATCTTTTCTCAACCATGCTGGGATTAACCGGCGTACAAACGACGTATTACCAGGCCGCAGATGATATTCTGCAACCGTGCAGGAGACTAAGCGAATGAAGATACTGATTGTTGAAGACGACACGCTATTATTACAGGGGTTAATACTCGCCGCGCAAACCGAAGGCTATGCGTGTGATGGCGTTTCGACAGCGCGTGCCGCCGAGCATAGTCTGGAGTCTGGTCATTACAGTCTGATGGTGCTGGATTTAGGGCTTCCCGATGAGGATGGCCTGCATTTCCTGACGCGAATCCGACAGAAAAAATATACCCTCCCGGTACTCATTCTGACCGCCCGCGATACGCTCAATGACCGCATTACCGGGCTGGATGTCGGCGCAGATGATTATCTGGTAAAACCCTTCGCCCTGGAGGAATTGCACGCCCGCATCCGCGCGCTGCTGCGCCGCCATAATAATCAGGGTGAAAGTGAACTGACGGTTGGCAATCTGACGCTCAATATAGGTCGCCATCAGGCATGGAGGGATGGACAGGAACTGACCCTGACGCCTAAGGAGTACGCGCTGCTCTCACGGTTGATGCTCAAGGCAGGCAGTCCGGTGCACCGGGAAATTCTTTATAACGATATCTACAACTGGGATAACGAACCCTCGACCAACACTCTGGAAGTGCATATACATAATTTGCGCGACAAAGTCGGCAAGTCGCGCATTCGCACGGTTCGCGGGTTTGGCTACATGCTGGTTGCCACTGAGGAAAGCTAAGTGAGCCTGATGCGTTTTCAGCGAAGAGCGATGACCCTTCGCCAGCGTTTAATGCTGACAATTGGTCTTATTCTGCTGGTGTTCCAGTTAATCAGTACCTTCTGGTTATGGCATGAAAGCACTGAGCAAATTCAATTGTTCGAGCAGGCGCTGCGGGATAATCGCAACAACGATCGCCATATCATGCACGAAATTCGCGAGGCGGTCGCCAGCCTGATCGTCCCCGGCGTATTTATGGTTAGCCTGACGCTGCTAATTTGTTACCAGGCGGTACGGCGTATTACCCGTCCGCTCGCCGAACTGCAAAAAGAGCTGGAAGCACGGACGGCGGATAATCTGGCGCCGATCGCCATTCACAGCTCCACGCTTGAGATTGAGTCCGTCGTCTCGGCGATCAATCAACTGGTTACGCGTTTGACCACCACGCTCGACAATGAACGCCTTTTTACCGCCGATGTGGCGCATGAGCTACGCACGCCGCTGTCGGGGGTGCGTTTGCATCTGGAATTATTGTCAAAAACCCACAATGTTGATGTCGCGCCGCTTATCGCCCGTCTTGACCAGATGATGGATAGCGTCTCCCAGCTTCTGCAACTGGCGCGCGTGGGCCAGTCATTCTCTTCCGGGAATTATCAGGAAGTAAAACTGCTGGAAGATGTGATCCTCCCCTCCTACGATGAGCTGAACACCATGCTGGAAACGCGTCAGCAAACTCTGTTGCTGCCGGAAAGCGCGGCGGACGTGGTGGTGCGCGGTGACGCGACGTTACTGCGTATGCTGCTGCGAAATCTGGTGGAAAACGCGCATCGCTATAGCCCTGAAGGAACCCATATCACTATCCACATTAGCGCCGACCCCGACGCTATTATGGCGGTCGAAGACGAGGGGCCGGGTATTGATGAAAGCAAATGCGGGAAGCTAAGCGAAGCGTTCGTGCGGATGGACAGCCGTTATGGCGGAATTGGCCTGGGGCTGAGTATCGTCAGCCGCATCACCCAGCTACATCAGGGACAGTTTTTCCTGCAAAACCGTACAGAAAGAACAGGCACCCGTGCCTGGGTGCTGTTGAAAAAGGCATAACAGGCGTTTAATACGTCGTGACCCACACATAGATAAAACTGCTGACAATCAGCACACTACACAGGGTCGTCAAACTTTTATAAATATAGCTTTTCATGACGCTCTCCTCCAAAGATATGGAGGAGAGTATGCCCGCGAGAGATTAAGCGAACCTTAAGCGCGAAATTTATTCATCGATGCGCGGATGTTGCTGTACCAGACGCGAACGCTTGACCTGCAGCTCCGCGATTTCCTGATCGATGTCGTCGATTTTCTGCTCAATATTATCGTAATGCTCGCCCAGAATTTCCTTCGCTTCCTGGATGTCCGACGCCGCTGGCGTTGCGCCTTTTAGCGGACGATTGGCCGTCTCTTTCATGGAAATACCGGTAACCAAGCCTATCACCGCGATGACCATCAAATAATACGCCGGCATCATCAGATCCTGCGAGCTTTCCACCAGCCAGGCCGCCAGCGTTGGCGTCAGACCGGCAATCAATACAGAGATATTAAAAGCCGCCGCCAGCGCGCTGTAACGAATATGCGTCGGAAACATCGCCGGCAATGTCGAGGCCATCACCCCGGTAAAGCAGTTCAGAATCACCGCCAGCATCAACAAACCGGCAAAAATCAGGCCAATAACGTTACTGTTAATCAGGATAAAGGCCGGGATCGCCAGCGCGAACAGCGCAATGCTGCCCATAATCACAAACGGACGACGACCGAAACGGTCGCTCAGCAGCCCCATCACCGGCTGCACAAACAGCATCCCGATCATAATGGCGATGATAATCAACACGCCGTGATCTTCAGAATAGTGCAGGTTATGCGACAGGTAGCTCGGCATGTAGGTGAGCAGCATGTAGTAGGTCACGTTGGTGGCAATCACCAGACCGATACATGACAACAGGCTCCGCCAGTGTTTGGTGGCAATCTCTTTAAAGGAGACTTTCGGCCCATCCTGCAACCCTTCGCGGTCGCCCTGCTCCAGTTTATCCACGTGCTGCTGAAACGCTGGCGTCTCCTCCAGCGCATGGCGTAAGTAGAGACCAATAATTCCCAATGGCAGGGCGATAAAGAACGGAATACGCCAGCCCCACTCCAGGAAATTCTCCTCGCCGACAATCGTTGAGATTAAGACCACCACGCCCGCGCCCAGCACGAATCCGGCGATGGAACCAAAATCCAGCCAGCTTCCCATAAATCCGCGTTTACGATCCGGCGAATATTCCGCGACAAAGATCGACGCGCCGGTATATTCCCCGCCAACCGAGAAGCCCTGCGCCATTTTACATATTAACAACAGTATTGGCGCCCAGATACCGATCGTCGCGTAAGAGGGGATTAACCCGATACAGAAGGTACTGATCGACATAATCACAATCGTGATCGCCAGGATCTTCTGGCGCCCGTATTTATCGCCGAGCATACCAAAGAATAACCCGCCGAGCGGACGAATCAGGAAGGGAACGGAAAACGTGGCCAGCGCGGCAATCATCTGGACGCTGGGATCGGCGCCGGGGAAAAAGACTTTACCCAACGCGTAGGCAACAAATCCATAAACACCAAAATCAAACCACTCCATCGCGTTGCCCAGCGAGGCGGCGGTAATCGCTTTGCGAAGTTTACCGTCATCAATGATGGTCACATCGCCCAGTGTAATCGGTTTTATTTTTTTCCTTTTCAGCATAGCTGTCCTCATAGGCTAAGCCCTGTAGCGCTATATACGGCGGGCACTGGCATACCGCGCCAGCGTCGCCGTCGAGCGGAAGGAGGGGCGCGAACGCTATCCCTCATACAAGCGTAGCAGGTTTACTTACACTGTCCGGTTACGGACTGTACAACCGAACCTGTTGACGCCTGAATGGGCAGTTAATGACCTTTTTACCCTAACAGGGTTTAAATATGTGATCAACTTCACACATATATGTCAATTCGGTCAAAAGGTGTAAATAAGGACGCCCTAATGCGCTGTGGTGACAGTAAAAAAGCGGTTATTCGAGTGTAAACCATTGCTGACTGGCGTGGCGCAGACCCATTTATAAAAGCGGCAATAGTCCCGACAACGCTAAGGATTTTGTGTATAATTGCGGCCTTTTTCGGCGATCTGCCATTTTTGGGCGCGTTTGCCCCCGCTGACTTTTTGAGGATACCAACATGTCATTACCCCACTGCCCGCAATGTAACTCCGAATATACCTACGAAGATAACGGCATGTTCATCTGCCCGGAATGCGCTCACGAATGGAACGATGCGGAACCCGCTCAGGAGAGCGATGAGCTGATTGTCAAAGACGCCAACGGCAACCTGCTGGCGGACGGCGATAGCGTCACCATCGTGAAAGATCTGAAAGTAAAAGGCAGCTCTTCCATGCTGAAAATCGGCACCAAAGTGAAGAATATTCGTCTGGTTGAAGGCGACCATAACATCGACTGCAAAATCGATGGTTTTGGCCCGATGAAACTGAAATCCGAGTTCGTGAAAAAGAACTGATTTACCGTGTCATTGCCCGGTAGCGCCTCGCTTACCGGGCCTGAGCGGCCCTGCCACCGACAATATTGTGCCAATTTCGAACTACACTTAACGAGCATCTCTTACCTGAGGTAACCATCATGCCGTTAAGTCCCTATCTCTCTTTTGCCGGCAACTGTGCCGACGCCATCGCGTATTATCAACAAACGTTAGGCGCAGAACTGCTTTATAAACTCAGCTTCGGTGAAATGCCCCCCTCGGCGGCGGATAACGAAGAGGGCTGCCCGTCAGGAATGCGCTTTCCCGATACTGCTATCGCCCACGCCAACATGCGCATTGCCGGCAGCGATATCATGATGAGTGATGCCAGCGCGTCGGGAACGGCGCATTATTCCGGCTTTACGCTGGTGCTTGATACCCAGGATGTAGCAGAAGGGAAGCGCTGGTTTGATAACCTTGCCGCACAAGGGCAAATCGAAATGGACTGGCAGGAGACCTTCTGGGCGCAGGGGTTCGGCAAGGTCAGCGATCGTTTCGGTGTGCCGTGGATGATTAACGTGGTTAAACATCAGCCTGCCACCTAACTCCCCGGGAGGCTCGCCCTCCCCCTTGCCATCAGAGTGATCTTTGGCTGCACGTTATCCGCCGTTTAACTGCCATAGAATAAATAATGACGGTAGTTTGTTACAGTCTGGCGAAAGATGGTTGATCCTGATGAAGCATCGGGAGGACATTATGTCAGTCTGTGAATTACGCCACGCGACAACAGAGGATACCGATTCTGTTTACGCGCTTATCTGTGAGTTACTTAAAGATGAGCTTGATTATCAGGCTTTCAGGGATGGGTTCGCCGCTAATTTACTGGACCCCAACGTTCATTATCGTTTAGCGCTGCGCAACGGAGAGGTAGTCGGCATGATCAGCCTGCATATGCAGTTTCATCTCCATCATGCCAACTGGATTGGCGAAATTCAGGAGCTGGTGGTATTACCGCAGATGCGGGGACAAAAAGTTGGCAGTCAGCTTCTGGCCTGGGCAGAAGAAGAAGCACGTCAGGCGGGCGCCGAGCTAACGGAGCTTTCCACAAATATTAAACGCCGCGATGCACACCGTTTTTATCTTCGCGAAGGTTACAAGCAAAGTCATTTTCGGTTTACGAAAGCATTGTGATCTGGCAGCCGTCATCGGGAGATAAGACATAACGTAATCAACCGTCACCGGGTGAAGTAGCGGAGCCATCTTAATTCTACTGTCGGCAAGCCTGGATAAAGGTTAAACGAGCTGACTCGCTTCTTTAACAAAAATGGCCCTTTTAAGTTGTAGAAATGTAAACTTATTGTCAACGAACTACACTATTCTCTTTGGCATCACCGGGAGGGTTGCCTGAAAATCCCGGGATGAGGTTTTCTTAGAAGGACAGTGACGTTATGTTCGCAGCAATCATTATCGGTATTTTTATTATCAGCGTCATTTATGCGCATTCACGCGGGGTGGAAAAACAAAAGCTTTCCCGTCAGCTCTTTGACCACTCGACGTTTATGGCGCCGATCAATATGTTCATGACTCGCTTCTCAACGTTACCGGCAAAGCAGCCGTACTTTGATACCACGGCATTTCCAGAGCTGCAGAAGCTGACGGAAAACTGGCAGGTGATTCGTGAAGAGGCGCTACGGCTTCAGCATCACATAAAAGCCGCGCAGGCCAATAACGACGCCGGATTCAACACCTTTTTCAAGCGCGGCTGGAAACGGTTTTACCTTAAATGGTATTCCGATGCCCACCCGTCGGCGGAAACGTTATGCCCGATAACGACAAAGCTGGTCAACAGCATCCCCTCTATCAAAGCGGCGATGTTCGCCGAGTTGCCTCCCGGGGCCTATCTGGGAAAACATCGCGACCCCTATGCCGGTTCAGTACGTTACCACCTTGGATTAAGCACACCGAATGACGACCGCTGTTTTATTGAAGTTGATCGACAGCGCCATAGCTGGCGCGACGGCGAAGCCGTCATCTTCGACGAAACCTACGTTCATTGGGCGGAAAATAAAACTGAGCAGACACGTATTATCCTCTTTTGCGATATTGAGCGCCCAATGAAATGGCGCTGGGCGCAGAGCGTAAACCACTGGGTCGGCGCATCGTTGATGTCCGCCGCCAGTTCGCCAAACGACGAGAACGATCGCACCGGTGCGATTAATCGCATCTTTAAATACGTTCACGCAGCACGCGATGCCGGGCAACGGCTGAAAAAGAAAAACCGCACTCTCTATTACGCGCTGAAATATCTCGTTATTGCCGCTATTTTTGCCGCGATAATCCTTTTCAGCCTCCTCTGAAGCCGGGCCGCGGTATGGAACTGCCTGCCGCGGCCCGTTCTATCCTGGCGTTAGTCTCAACGCGTTCCCTGGCCTTGAGTCTATCCATCCGGACAATTTATTAAAAACCCCCACTTCAGGCAGAGCAGATTGCCGGATGGCGGCTCCGCCCTATCTGGCCTGCGCTCAGCGTTTCTCCCCATAATAAATGTCATGCGGCATTTTCTTTCGACACGTCAAAACTGACGATAGCCTGTTTTTCGTCAGGGTTTTGAACAAAATTCGCCCGTAATATCAGGGAAAGCCCATACTAAAAAAGTGGCATAAAACATGCATACTGAGGGCGACAGCGCGTATGCGCGATTTGATTAACTGGAGCGAAACCGATGAAAAAAGTCGTCACGGTTTGCCCGTATTGCGCATCAGGTTGCAAAATCAATCTGGTGGTCGATAACGGCAAAATCGTCCGGGCTGAGGCGGCGCAGGGGAAAACCAACCAGGGTACCCTGTGTCTGAAGGGCTACTACGGCTGGGATTTTATTAATGATACCCAGATCCTGACCCCGCGCCTGAAAACCCCAATGATCCGTCGCCAGCGTGGCGGCAAACTGGAATCTGTTTCCTGGGATGAAGCGCTCAATTACGTCGCTGAACGTTTGAGCGCCATCAAAGCGAAGTACGGTCCGGATGCAATCCAGACAACCGGCTCCTCTCGCGGTACCGGAAATGAAACCAACTATGTAATGCAAAAATTCGCACGCGCCGTTATTGGTACCAATAACGTTGACTGCTGCGCTCGCGTCTGACACGGCCCATCGGTTGCAGGTCTGCACCAATCGGTCGGTAACGGCGCAATGAGTAATGCGATTAACGAAATTGATAACACTGATTTAGTGTTCGTCTTCGGGTATAACCCGGCGGATTCCCACCCTATCGTGGCGAATCATGTGATTAACGCTAAACGCAACGGGGCGAAAATTATCGTCTGCGATCCGCGCAAAATTGAAACCGCGCGCATTGCCGACATGCATATCGCGTTGAAAAACGGCTCGAATATCGCGCTGCTCAATGCAATGGGTCATGTCATTATTGAAGAAAACCTGTACGACAAAGCGTTTGTCGCCAGCCGTACCGAAGGTTTTGAAGAGTACAGTAAGATTGTCGAAGGCTATACGCCGGAGTCCGTCGAAGAGATCACTGGCGTGAGCGCACAGGAGATTCATCAGGCGGCGCGGATGTATGCCAGCGCGAAAAGCGCAGCGATCTTGTGGGGTATGGGCGTCACCCAGTTCTATCAGGGTGTGGAAACCGTGCGTTCACTGACCAGCCTCGCGATGCTGACCGGCAACCTCGGCAAGCCAAGCGCGGGCGTTAACCCGGTTCGCGGCCAGAACAACGTTCAGGGTGCGTGCGATATGGGCGCGCTGCCGGATACTTATCCGGGCTACCAGTACGTTAAGTTCCCGGAAAACCGCGAGAAGTTCGCTAAAGCCTGGGGCGTAGAAAGTCTGCCTGCGCATACCGGCTATCGCATCAGCGAGCTGCCGCACCGTGCGGCGCATGGCGAAGTGCGCGCGGCGTACATTATGGGTGAAGATCCGCTGCAAACCGATGCGGAACTCTCTGCAGTACGTAAAGCGTTTGAGGATCTGGAACTGGTCATCGTGCAGGATATCTTCATGACCAAAACCGCGTCGGCGGCGGATGTGATTTTACCCTCCACCTCGTGGGGCGAGCATGAAGGCGTCTTCTCTGCGGCTGACCGTGGTTTCCAGCGTTTCTTTAAAGCCGTTGAGCCGAAGTGGGACCTGAAAACCGACTGGCAGATTATCAGTGAAATCGCCACCCGGATGGGCTATCCGATGCACTACAACAACACCCAGGAGATCTGGGATGAGTTGCGTCATCTGTGCCCGGATTTCTACGGCGCCACTTACGAGAAAATGGGCGAGCTGGGCTATATCCAGTGGCCGTGCCGCGACACGTCGGATGCCGATCAGGGAACCTCGTACCTCTTTAAAGAGAAGTTCGATACCCCCAACGGTCTGGCGCAGTTCTTCACCTGCGACTGGGTAGCGCCTATCGATAAACTCACCGAAGAGTACCCGATGGTACTGTCGACGGTGCGCGAAGTCGGCCACTACTCCTGCCGCTCAATGACCGGTAACTGTGCGGCGCTGGCCGCGCTGGCCGATGAACCGGGCTATGCGCAAATCAATACCGCCGACGCCGCGCGTCTGGGCATTGAAGATGAAGCGCTGGTGTGGGTTCATTCGCGCAAAGGCAAAATCATCACCCGCGCGCAGGTCAGCGATCGCCCGAACAAAGGGGCGATTTACATGACCTACCAGTGGTGGATTGGCGCCTGTAACGAGCTGGTGACTGAAAACCTCAGCCCGATTACCAAAACGCCGGAGTACAAATACTGCGCCGTACGCGTTGAGCCGATCGCCGATCAGCGAGCCGCCGAGCAGTATGTGATTGATGAGTACAACAAACTGAAAACCCGCCTGCGCGAAAGCGCAATGGGTTGATCTGCCGGATGGCGGCATCAGAATGCTTTATTCGGCCTGCGTCTACTGTAGGCCTGATTAGATGCATTAGCATCGCCATCAGGCATTTTCCCTATAACAGCCTCCGCCCGGAGGCTGTTTTTTTATCCATACGATCTCTTTATACTGTATTTTCCGTACCCTAAATAAAATTCAAAATGAAACCACTTCTTGCATTGATGTTGTTTATGACATTCTTTGCCCATGCCGCAGATCCTGAGCCGGGTAGCCAGTATTTGCAGGCAGCAGAGGCAGGTGACAGACGCGCGCAATATTTTCTGGCCGACAGTTGGTTGAGCTATGGCGATTTGAACAAAGCTGAATACTGGGCGCAAAAAGCCGCCGACAATGGCGACGCCGACGCCTGCGCGCTACTGGCGCAAATCAAAATCACTAATCCGGTAAGCCTGGATTATCCCGACGCGAAAAAGCTGGCTGAAAAGGCGGCTAACGCGGGCAGTAAAGCGGGCGAAATTACGCTGGCGCGGATCCTGGTCAACACCCAGGCCGGGCGTCCGGACTACCCAAAAGCCATCTCGCTGCTGCAAAAGGCCTCTGAAGATCTGGATAACGACTCCGCGGTGGATGCGCAAATGTTGCTTGGCCTGATTTACGCCAACGGCGTGGGCATTGCCGCCGATGATGAAAAAGCCGCCTGGTATTTCAAACGCAGTTCCGCCATTTCCCGTACCGGCTATTCAGAATACTGGGCGGGAATGATGTTTTTAAACGGTGAACCGGGCTTTATTGAAAAGAACAAGCAGAAGGCGTTGCACTGGTTGAATCTAAGCTGTCTGGAAGGGTTTGATACCGGTTGCGAAGAGTTCGAAACGCTAACAAATGGCTGATGTTTATTGCCTGATGAACGTAGTCGTTGTAGGCCTGATAAGCGTAGCGCCATCAGGCAACCCGGAGCAGGGTGTCGGATGACGGCGTGAACGCCTTATCCGGCCTACATTTTCTTTCTCTGTAGGCCGGATAAGCAAAGCGCCATCCGGCAATCCGTTATTGGGCGGTCTTATCAAATTTCCCCAGTACGTCGCGCTCATAGGCCAGCGCTTTTTTACGGTCAAACTTGTGTTCCCACTTGGCAATCACCAGCACCGCCAGCGCATTCCCCACCACATTTAGCGCAGTACGCGCCATGTCGAGGATACGGTCGACACCGGCGATAAACGCCAGCCCTTCCAGCGGAATGCCCACGCTGCCCAGCGTCGCCAGTAACACCACGAAGGAAACGCCTGGCACGCCGGCAATCCCTTTCGACGTCACCATCAGCGTCAGCACCAGTACAATTTCCTGCCACAGCGACAGGTCGATACCGTATAGCTGCGCGATAAAAATGGCGGCGATGCTCTGGTATAACGTGGAGCCGTCGAGGTTAAATGAGTAACCGGTCGGCACCACGAAACTGGTGATAGAGGCTGGCGCGCCGTAAGCTTCCATCTTCTCGATAATGCGCGGCAGCACGCTCTCGGAGCTGGCGGTCGAGTACGCCAGAATCAATTCATCTTTCAGAATGCGAATCAGAATCCAGATACTTAACCCGCACAGGCGCGCCACGATGCCCAGCACCACCAGCGCAAAGAAGATAATGGCAAAGTGTACCAGCAGCACCAGTTTCGCCAGCGGCCACAGCGACGCGAAACCAAAATTCGCTACCGTGACGGCGATCAGCGCAAAAACGCCTACTGGCGCATAGCGCATCACCATATGGGTGACTTTAAACATGGTTTCAGAGATGGAACGAAATACCGTCACCAGCGGTTCGCGGTGCGTTGCCGGCAGGGACGACAACCCCAGCCCAAACAGGACCGAGAAAAAGATAATTGGCAGCATATCCCCTTTGGCCATCGATGCGATGATATTGGTCGGCACCAGCGACAGTATTGTCCCCATCAGCCCATGCGCATGACTTTGTACTTCCGCCGTGGTGTTCTGGTATTTCGAAATATCGACGGTCGCCAGTTGCGACATATCAATGCCTGAGCCTGGCTGAAAGACATTCGCCAGCGTAATGCCGAGGATAATCGCCACCGTGGTGATCAGTTCAAAATAGAGAATGGTTTTGGCGCCGATACGGCCTAGCTGTTTCGCATCGCCAACGCCGGCGATGCCGACAATCAGAGTCGAGATCACGATCGGCACAACGATCATTTTAATCAGGTGGATAAAGATATCGCCAGCAGGCGACAGCAGGTTGGCAATCAGCCATTCACGACTGTCACTGTGATAATGCAGATAGCTGCCCAACAGAATGCCCAGCACCATAGCCAGCAAAATTTGCCAGGCCAGGCTGACTTTCAAATTTTTCATAACAACAGACTTCCTCGATGAAGCGTTGCTCTCCGCCGAAAGCATGAGAGCAATACATACTGAAAGGGTATGATTTGTGTTGCGTTGGTTTGTAGAGTTTTTTAACGCGCATAATCAGTATCATTTGCATAGCGTCTTGCGCAACCCTTTCATAACAGGGCTTTTGGCTGTTTTTATGCATAATAACGCGAGTTTATGGCGTTAATGATGAATAACTATTTGTTATGGAAAGTTTTTTACTTCGTCAAAAACGAATAATACACTGAGGTAATTAATTTTTACTTGTGTCTCATTCGCCGTTTTTTTAAACAGCACACATGACAAAAGTCACAAAAAAGAAAAAATTATTTCTGCCGATTTTGTAACAATTTAGCCAAATTAATGGCCTCTACCAGCTGCGCGCGGTTCACTCGCGGCGAGTTAGCGTCCAGTAAGGTTTGCCACAGCGACACGGCTTGCGCATAATCCGCCTGCATAAACGCATCCGCCGCCAGCAGCATCTGCGCGGTCACTTCTGTCGCATCCAGCGCTAACGCTTTACTAATCATTTCACGCGTCGCAGGCGTCATATGTTGCCCGGCCTGGTAATACAGCACCGTTGCCAGCGCGGCGAAAAGCTGCGCGTTATCGCCTCGCAGACGCAACGCCTGACGATATGCCAGCAGCGCATTGTCATACGCATTGCGATAGAGATAATACTCGCCCAGCCGCGCCCATTGCTCGCTATCCTGCGGATTGGCGCGGATTTTTTCTTGCAGCCTGGAAAGCTGCGCCTCTGGCGTTTGCGGGTTCGTAAAGTCACGTAGCGGATCGGCCAGACGCTGTTGCTCGCTACGCACAGCCTGCCATTTCGGCGTCAACAGATAGCCGCCGACACAGGCAGCCACCATCAACACCGCCGCAGCCGCCAGACGCTTTACGGGCATGGGACGTAACGGCGCAGTGGAGTGTTCAGACTGGCTCATTGTTCCCCCTTTTCTGCGTGCTGACGCTTTCTCACCCGCCAGGCCACCACACCCACCAGCAATAACAGCAGGTACGGCAGCGTCCACAACAGCAGCGTTTGCTCATTCAACGGCGGGTTGTAGCGCACGAAATCACCATAACGGTCGGTCATCCAGGCGGTGATTTCCGCTTCGCTTTTACCTTCGGCCACCATGCTGTAAACCTGATGGCGCATACTGACCGCCACGGGCGCATTGGATTCCAGCAAATTCTGGTTCTGACACTGCGGACAGCGCAGTTGACTGGCAATAGACAGCGCTTTTTCCTGCTGTTGTGGATTGTCAAAGCGCCAGGTATCCACCACCTGGGCGTGGGTGGCGAAGGTGATTAAAAACAGGACGATCGTTAAGAGTAAAAACTTTCTGCCGGATGGCGCTACGCTTATCCGGCCTACGGTTTGCGCATCCTGTAGGCCGGATAAAGCGTTTACGCCGCCATCCGGCAACGCTGTGAGTAATTTACGCATCACGCTTCCTCCCCCGCCATCCGCTCAGCAGCGCGCCACACACCATCAACAATCCCCCACCCCAGATCCAGCGCACGCCGGTCTGCACGTATAAGCGCATGGCGTAACGATCCGCTCCGGTTTTTTCGCCCATCACCGCGTACCAGTCATGTAGCAGGTTCCAGTGAATCCCCGGCTCCATCATCTGTTGACGACGCGCGGCATAGAAGCGCCTTTCAGGCTGCAGGCTGCCAATGCGTTTTTCATTCCGCCACAACGTGATCCGCGCTTTTTCACTGGTGTAGTTGCCTTTGGCCTCCAGATCCAGACGCTCGAAACGAAAGGTATAGCCCGCCAGTACTACCTGCTGACTGGGGCTGAGGTTAAGGCTGATTTCATGCCGACTACCGCTGGAAACCATGATCCCGGCGGCGAAGATAAATACGCCCGTATGCGCCAGCAATGCCGGAAGCTGACGATGCACAGAGACTTTGCGGCTTCTGATTGTCGCCAGTACGATAACCACCAGCATCAGCAGACCAAACGGCAGCGTGACGCGATTAAAATAGGGCGCGCCCACCGAAAGCCTTCCCCAGCCCATCAAACCATAAATCATGGGGTAGAGCGTCCCGACCAGCACGATCAACAAGACGGCGCTAAAGAGCAGCAACGTCGCCAGAATGAGCGTTTCGCACTTTCCGCCGTCCAAACGCGTCGCCGGATACGGCTCCCGCGCCCGCCAGCCGTACAGAGCAAGCGATGCCAGACTTAACGCGGCAAAAAGGGTAAACAGCGGCACCGCGCGCACGTTATCTAACGCAAAAGCATGTACCGAAACAAGAATGCCGGAACGCACAATCAGCGTTCCCAGCAACGAGAGGATCAGCGTCAGTATCGCCAGCAGCAACGACCAGTGACGGAAGCTCCCGCGCTGGCGGCTGACATACAGACTGTGCAGCAAGGCGCTGGCGGCAAGCCACGGCAACAACGAGGCATTTTCCACCGGGTCCCAGAACCACCAGCCGCCCCAGCCCAGTTCGCAATACGCCCACCACGATCCGAGAATGATCCCCAGCGTCAGAGCGCACCAGCCGGGTAACGCCCAGCGCCAGCACACCCAGGCGGTTGCCGCGTTAAAGCCGCCGCACAGTAGCGAAGCCAGCGCTACGCTCGCCGCGGTCATCAGGCCGCCATAACCCAGATAGAGCAGAGGCGGATGTAAGATCAGCCCCAGATGTTGCAGCATGGGATTAAGGTCGCGCCCTTCCATGGCGGGAGGGAAAATACGCAGGAACGGATCGGACCACAGCACAATAAATAGCAGCAGCGAGGCCATAATGAGGGACAAGATGCTCAGGGTCAGCGGAAAAAGCGCGTCAGATTCATGCCGGGAGCGCCAGGCGAATAGCGCCGTCCACCCCGAAAGAAGCAGCGCCCACAGCAGGAGCGAGCCTTCATGACCGCCCCATACCGCCGCCAGTTTCAGTCCCCATGACAACTGACTATGGCTATGCTGCGCAACATAAACGACCGAAAAATCGCTGGTCAGAAAACAGCTAACCAGAATCGCAAACGCCAGTAGCAGCAGCGTGAACGCCGTCCACGCGCCGCAGGTCGTCAGGCGCATGACGCCACGCCAGTGCTGCCCCATCCCGCACCACGTCGCCAGCGGGGTCAACACGTTGACCCCGAGACTCAACAACAGCGCCAGAAATCCGGCTTCAGGAAGGAAGATGTCCAGATTATGCAACCGTTAGCTGTCCCGCATAAAGAATGAAAAAGCGCAGCAGCAGCACGCCGGTCAAACTGGCGCCGCAAACGGCCAGCACGCCGTGAAACGTGACGCTACGATTTGCCCAGGGTTTCAGCAGCAGCGGGATAATCAATCCCAGCCCTACGACGCCAAGCCAGAACCACCAGCTCCAGAATCCGCCGCCCAGCGCCGCCGCCAGCGCGCGCATTTTGCCGTCATCGCCCAGCGCCAGACCGACGAAGAACGCCGCCAGCAGGAAAATTTCCAGCCATACCACCGGAACCTCCATGCGATGCACAAAGCGCGCCTCGGTGCTGTGCGGGTTGCTACGATGGCGTAACGCCATAGCGATCAGCGCCACCGCCGCGCCGGAGGAGATGCCGGAGAACAGGAACAGCACCGGCAGGATCGGGTTATTCAGGAACGGATAGGATTTCAGCGCCGACAGTAGAAAGCCGGTGTACGCCCCGAGCAGGACCGCCAGCACCAGCATTAACGTCTCCAGCGCGCGATGAAACGGCGTTATTAGCGCCAACACTTTCTGCACGATCTCTAACCGCGGCAGCCAACGCTGCTGCAGGGCAATCACCTCTTTTTCAAAGATTTTCGCCAGCCACAGCACCAGCACTACCATGTACAACTGGAACAGCATCACCCCCATCGACATCACCGAGGTAAAGCTGTAGTGGAACATCAGCTTCCAGAAGGTCCACGGGCGCGTCAGGTGAAAGACCAGAATCAGCAGACCAAGAATAATCGCCCCCGGCCCTAACACCAGCGTAGTGCGCAGCAGCGTGCTGTCCGAACCACCCGCCTCCGGATGGAAGCGACGCAGCAGAATCGCCAACGTGACCAGTCCGGCGGAGATGCCAATCAGAAACAGATAGATGGCGATGGGCCAGTCCCACACCAGTGATGCAAAATGAAATGCAGAAGCGGGTGTCATTGGCTCACCTCCCCATAGTTAAAGGGAACGCGGTAGACCTTCGGTTTTGTGCCCAACGCCAGCTTGTAACGATAGGTGGTTTTTTGCCGCAACAAACGGGAGATATCGCTGTTGGGATCGTCCAGATTACCAAACGTCAGCGCCTTCGTCGGGCATGACTCAACGCAGGCGGGCTGTTTGCCCGCTTTCAGGTTGGTTTTCCGGCAGAAATCGCATTTATCCGCCGTCTTACTGACCGGATGGATAAAGCGCACGCGGTAGGGACACGCGGCAATGCAGTACTGGCAGCCGACGCAAAGGTCCGGATTCACATCGACAATACCGCTGGCGGCATCGCGGAATGATGCCCCCGTCGGGCAGACGTCAACGCAGGGGGCATGGTCGCAGTGCTGGCACGAGTGGCGGAAAAAGCGATATTTCACCTCCGGAAACGTCCCCTGCGGCTCGCTGCGAATAATCGTCAGGCGCGATACGCCTTCCGGCACGTTGTTGACTTCCCGACAGGCATCCATGCAGGCCGTGCAGCCGATGCATAATGACTCATCGTGTACCATGCCATAACGCACGCCATTAATATTCAACGTGTTCGCTACAACGCGTCCTGCCATCCCACTGACCGCCGCCAGCGCACCGACGCGGGTAATAAATTGACGTCGGGTGCAACTCATGGCTGCTCCTTAAGCAACGGAACGGACGCCGGGTTAAAGTGCGGGTTAGTACGCTGATCGCTGTGGCAATCCACGCATATTTTGATCCGCCCTTTCTCGTTTAGCGTCTGCATCGTGTCTTGCTGCGGATGCAGGGAATGGCAACTGGCGCAGGTCACTTTAGTAACATGAACATCGTGCGGCCAGAACGCTTTTTGCAGTTGTTCAGGCAAGTGGCAGGACATACAGACGCTGTTCTGCTGCTCTACCGTATACATCGGGTCGTTAAAACGCATCACATCTTTCACCCCTTCACGGTGGTGAAGCGACGGTTGACCGTGGCAGTTGGTACAGGTTATCGGCAATTTATTGTTCGGGTTGATAGCGCCCGTATGTTTACCGTGCATACCTTCGGTGTCCGGCTTGTGACAGTCCAGACAGGCAGCATCCGGATTACGCTGCTGGGTGACCGTCCAGCGTTGATCCGACTCCTGCGGCGTTGGCGTGGCAGTAATTCCACTCAGGCTCCAGAACAGGCCTGACGCCAGCACCCCAGCAGTTAATAACGAACGTAATACGCTCATATTCACTCCATTACATAATGCCTGATGGCGCGCAGCTTTAAGGCCTACAAGACTTCTGTAGGCCGGATAAAGCGCTTGCGCTGTCATCCGGCAAATTTGTCACATGTGAGGTTATTGGCTTAACAGACCGTTTTTACGCGCCTGATCTTCCCACTGCGGTACGACCGTTTTCAGGAAGTCCTGCTTCTCCGCGTTGATTTGTTGCATATTCAAACCAATCGCTTTCTGCGCCTTCTCTTTCGTCGAAATATCCGGCAGCGGAATTTCATGGGTAATGCCTTTGGTCGCCAGCAGTCGCGCCAGTTTAGTACGGGCATCCGCGGCTTTATCCATCGCACTGCCTAACATCCGTAGACCTTCTTCCGGGGCATGCATATGAATACCGTGTGACGCAATCGCCAGATCCCAACGCCACTGCGCGTGGCGAATATCGTTCAGAATCGGTTTCATTTCCGCGTCTGTCGCCCCCGCATCCCATGCGGCTTTCGCTTCGAAGTGCGCATGTACCAGCTGATCTTCAACCTTGATTTTCAGGTCATGAATCGCCTGTTTACGCTCGGCGACCACTTTTTGCAGGGACGCTTTATCCTGGGTGTGGCAGTTGGCGCAGGTTTGCGCGAAATTGTCGAACGGGTTGCCGATTTTATGGTCGGTGTAGAGCTTGCCTTCGGCGTTCTGTACTTTCGGCATGTGACAGTCGATACAGGTCACGTTGTTCTTACCGTGAATGCCCGCGCTCCAGGTTTCATATTCCGGGTGCTGCGCTTTGAGCATTGGGGTTTTCGACAGCGAGTTAGTCCAGTCAGAGAAGGCGATAGTGTCGTAGTATTGCTCCATATTTTCGACCTTCATGCCCTCATCCCACGGGAACTTAACGGCTTTGTTTTTACCGTCAAAGTAGTACTCCACGTGGCACTGGCCGCAGACCATCGATTGCTGATCAAATCGTCCCGCTTTATCAAACGGTTTGCCGATAGCCTCCATCGCCCGTTCAGCATAGGGGCGCGACAACGTTAACGCGGGCTTCCCCTGGGCGAAATCGTCCGACGCGGTGTTATGGCAGTCGGCACAGCCCAAATCGTTGACAATTTCCGGGCCGCCGCGCGCCCATTTGCCATGGAAGTAGCCGTCTTCGCCTTCTTGTTGGATAAGGCGCGCGACATCGGGGCTTTTACAGCTCCAGCAGGCCATCGGCAGCGGGCCGTCTTCCGCCGTTTTTGGCGCGCCGGTACGCAGCGTTTCGCGCACGTCAGTTACCGCATACGCGTGGCCGCGTGGTTTGTTGTAATCACGGGAGAAGGGATAGCCCGCCCACAGGATCACCAGACGAGGGTCTTCCGCCAGCGCATCTTCACGGGCAGACTGTTCTGACGTCGCTTTCCATGACTGATATTGGTCGGGGTGTTGAGGCGCGAACGTTTCATTTTTCGCTTCAACAGTAACGGTTTTTGCGGATACAGGCGTTTGCTCAGCGTAAACAGAGGTAATGAAGAAAAAAGGAAATATAAGGCTGAAGAAACGGCGTGCGCGTAGTGTTTTCCTTGCCATAGAGGTCTCATCCAGATTGCGCCATTATCTTTAATGGCGATTTTTTATCGTTTTCCATAACAGCAACCGCACAAATACTGTTATTACATTGATCTCCTCTATGTGTAACAAATAACCATACTTAAAATGTTGTCTTTAATCAATTGTAAGTGTATGTAAAATACCACTTTAGAGTTAGCAACCTGGACAAAACTCCCTCTCTTTTCTGATTTCCGGACACGGATCACTTTTTTAAAAAATTTCATATAACGTCATGTTATCCCGAAAATTTATCTAATTTTGCGGGACACAATCAAAAAATAGATTGCTGCTTATTTGCACAGTTCCCTTTTTGCGTGATCTGTCGCCCAAATACTAAACAAAACTTATTAAGACCCTACATTTAACGTTTATGCGACATATTATTAACATCCTACAAGGAGAACAACAGCATGAGCCAAACACATAAACACGCCATTCCCGCCAACATTGCGGATCGTTGCCTGATAAATCCAGAGCAGTATGAGACTAAATATAAACAGTCTATTAACGACCCCGATACGTTTTGGGGCGAACAGGGAAAAATTCTCGATTGGATCACGCCGTACCAAAAAGTGAAAAACACCTCCTTTGCGCCAGGCAATGTGTCGATTAAATGGTACGAGGATGGCACGCTAAATCTGGCGGCGAACTGTCTTGACCGCCATTTGCAGGAAAATGGCGATCGCACCGCCATTATCTGGGAAGGCGATGACGCGTCGCAGAGTAAACATATCTCTTATCGCGAACTGCATCGCGATGTCTGCCGTTTCGCGAATACACTGCTGGATCTGGGCATTAAAAAAGGCGATGTGGTAGCGATTTATATGCCGATGGTGCCGGAAGCGGCGGTGGCAATGTTGGCCTGCGCCCGCATCGGTGCGGTGCATTCGGTGATCTTCGGGGGGTTCTCGCCGGAAGCCGTCGCCGGACGCATTATCGACTCCAGCTCGCGGCTGGTGATCACCGCTGACGAAGGTGTACGTGCCGGACGCAGTATCCCGCTGAAAAAGAATGTCGATGACGCGCTGAAAAACCCGAATGTCACTAGCGTTGAGCATGTGATCGTCCTGAAGCGCACCGGCAGCGACATTGACTGGCAAGAAGACCGCGACCTGTGGTGGCGCGATTTGATTGAAAAAGCCAGCCCTGAGCACCAGCCTGAAGCGATGAATGCCGAAGATCCGCTGTTTATCCTTTATACCTCCGGCTCCACCGGCAAGCCGAAAGGCGTGCTGCACACCACCGGCGGCTATCTGGTCTACGCCGCGACCACCTTTAAGTATGTCTTTGATTATCACCCTGGCGATATTTACTGGTGTACCGCCGATGTGGGTTGGGTGACGGGGCACAGCTATCTGTTGTATGGCCCGCTGGCCTGCGGCGCGACCACCTTAATGTTTGAAGGCGTGCCGAATTGGCCAACGCCCGCTCGCATGTGCCAGGTGGTCGACAAACACCAGGTCAACATTCTCTATACCGCCCCAACGGCCATCCGCGCGCTGATGGCGGAAGGCGATAAAGCCATTGAAGGCACCGACCGCTCTTCACTACGCATTCTGGGTTCCGTCGGCGAGCCGATCAATCCCGAAGCGTGGGAATGGTACTGGAAGAAGATCGGCAAGGAAAAATGTCCGGTCGTCGACACCTGGTGGCAGACTGAAACAGGCGGTTTTATGATCACGCCGCTACCGGGCGCTATCGAACTGAAAGCCGGTTCCGCCACCCGTCCTTTCTTTGGCGTACAGCCTGCGCTGGTGGATAACGAAGGCCATCCGCAAGAAGGCGCGACGGAAGGCAATCTGGTCATCACCGATTCCTGGCCGGGCCAGGCGCGCACTCTGTTCGGCGATCATGAACGTTTTGAGCAGACCTATTTCTCTACCTTTAAGAATATGTATTTCAGCGGCGACGGCGCGCGTCGCGATGAAGACGGCTATTACTGGATCACCGGTCGCGTGGATGACGTGTTAAACGTCTCCGGCCACCGTCTGGGTACGGCGGAAATCGAGTCAGCGCTGGTGGCGCATCCGAAGATCGCCGAAGCGGCGGTGGTGGGTATTCCACACGCTATCAAAGGCCAGGCGATTTACGCTTATGTGACGCTCAACCACGGCGAGGAGCCGTCGCCAGAACTGTACGCGGAGGTGCGCAACTGGGTACGTAAAGAGATTGGCCCGCTGGCGACGCCGGACGTGCTGCACTGGACCGACTCACTGCCAAAAACCCGTTCCGGCAAAATTATGCGCCGCATTTTGCGCAAAATCGCGGCGGGCGATACCAGCAATCTGGGCGATACCTCGACTCTCGCCGATCCTGGCGTGGTGGAGAAACTACTCGAAGAGAAGCAGGCCATCGCGATGCCGTCATAACCATAAATGCCGGATGGCAACGCGAATGCGTTTTATCCGGCCTACGACCCTACCCCTGCCCTCTCTCAAACCGGGAGAGGGAAATATAAAAAAACCTCCCCCAAAGGATTTCGTGTTACAGGAAGGCGGCAAGCGAGCACATCCTCAGCAGCATAGTTCACTATGTGGCTGGGGCGCGCGAGTGCGGCCAACGCGCCTGTAGCGCGAAAGACGCAGGGGGACCTCTGGAGAGCTCTGTGATGAATGACCAAATTTATCAGCGGATAGAAGACAGTGCGCGTTTCAGGGAATTAGTCGAAAAACGGCAACGGTTTGCCACGATTCTGTCGGTTATCATGCTGGCGGTTTATATCAGCTTTATTTTACTGATCGCCTTCGCGCCTGGCTGGCTGGGCACGCCTCTACATGCGGGAACCAGCGTCACCCGAGGAATTCCCATTGGCGTCGGGGTGATTGTGATTTCTTTTGTGTTGACCGGAATTTATATCTGGCGGGCGAATGGCGAATTCGATCGTCTTAATAACGCCGTACTGCATGAGGTGAAAGCATTATGAAGAGAGTTCTGACGGCGCTTGCCGCCGCACTCCCCTTCGCCGCTCATGCGGCGGATGCCATTAGCGGCGCGGTTGAACGCCAGCCCACCAACTGGCAGGCGATTATCATGTTTTTGATTTTCGTCGTGTTTACGCTCGGTATTACCTACTGGGCCTCTAAACGCGTACGTTCCCGTAGCGACTACTACACCGCAGGCGGCAATATCACCGGGTTCCAGAACGGCCTGGCGATTGCCGGCGACTATATGTCCGCCGCGTCATTTCTCGGCATTTCCGCGCTGGTGTTTACCTCCGGTTATGACGGGCTGATCTATTCGCTGGGCTTCCTTGTCGGCTGGCCAATCATCCTGTTTTTGATTGCCGAGCGCCTGCGTAATCTGGGACGTTATACTTTTGCTGACGTTGCCTCTTATCGCCTGAAACAGGGGCCAATCCGTATTCTTTCGGCCTGTGGCTCCCTGGTAGTGGTAGCGCTTTATCTCATCGCCCAAATGGTCGGCGCCGGTAAACTGATTGAACTGCTGTTCGGCCTCAACTATCACATCGCCGTGGTGCTGGTCGGCGTACTGATGATGATGTACGTGCTGTTCGGCGGGATGCTGGCGACAACGTGGGTGCAAATTATCAAAGCCGTCCTGTTGCTGTTTGGCGCCAGTTTTATGGCCTTTATGGTGATGAAACACGTCGGCTTTAGCTTCAATAATCTGTTTACCGAAGCCATGGCGGTACACCCGAAAGGCACGGCGATTATGAGCCCAGGAGGATTGGTGCAAGATCCGATTTCGGCATTGTCGTTGGGTCTGGGACTGATGTTCGGCACTGCCGGCTTGCCGCATATTCTGATGCGTTTCTTTACGGTCAGCGATGCCCGCGAAGCGCGCAAGAGCGTGTTCTACGCCACCGGTTTTATGGGCTATTTCTACATTCTGACCTTTATTATCGGCTTCGGCGCTATCATGCTGGTGGGGGCGAATCCCGCCTATAAAGATGCGGCGGGCGCGCTGATTGGCGGCAATAACATGGCGGCGGTACATCTGGCCAACGCGGTAGGGGGCAACCTGTTCCTCGGCTTTATTTCGGCAGTGGCGTTTGCCACCATTCTGGCGGTGGTCGCCGGTCTGACGCTGGCGGGCGCATCGGCGGTGTCGCATGATTTGTACGCTAACGTGTTCCGCAAAGGCGCAACCGAACGTGAAGAGCTGAAGGTGTCGAAAATCACCGTCCTGGTGCTGGGCGTGATCGCCATTATCCTCGGCGTCCTGTTTGAAAATCAGAACATCGCCTTTATGGTGGGCCTGGCGTTTGCTATCGCCGCGAGCTGCAACTTCCCCATCATTCTGCTTTCCATGTACTGGTCAAAACTGACCACGCGCGGCGCTATGCTGGGCGGCTGGTTAGGTTTACTGACAGCGGTGGTGCTGATGATTCTTGGCCCTACCATTTGGGTGCAGATCCTCGGCCACGAAAAAGCGATCTTCCCGTATGAGTATCCGGCGCTGTTCTCTATCAGCGTGGCGTTCCTGGGGATCTGGTTTTTCTCGGCCACCGATAACTCGGCAGAAGGCAACCGTGAACGTGAGCAGTTCCGCGCTCAGTTTATCCGCTCCCAAACGGGATTCGGCGTACAACAAGGGCGTGCGCATTAATCTTACCGTTTCCTCCGGCCCTGTGGGTCGGAGGAAAATCAGAACATTACCCTCGCCACCAGCGGGGCTGCCAGCACCATCACCACGCCGGACAGCATCATTACCAGACTGGCGACGACACCCTCCTGCTGACCAAGTTCATAGGAACGCGCCGTGCCCGCCCCATGTGACGCCGCGCCGAATCCTGCCCCTTTTGCCATGCCTTCCCGGATAGAGAGACGCAAAAATAGCGCGTCGCCGACCGCCATGCCAAACACGCCAGTGACGACCACGAACAGCGCCACCAGATCTGGCTGCCCGCCCAGGGGTTCTGCCGCCGCCAGCGCAAACGGCGTAGTAACGGAACGTACCGCCAGACTACGCTGAATCTCATCCGATAACGTGAACAGACGCGCCAGCCAAACGGAACTGGTGACCGCCACCACCGTCGCCGTCACTACGCCCGCAGTGAGCGACATCCAGTGACGTTTGATAATCGCGAGGTTATCGTACACCGGCACCGCAAAGGCAATGGTCGCCGGGCCGAGCAGCCACAATAGCCAGTGCGATTCACCAATGTAGTTTTGCCAGGAGATATGACCGAACACCAGCATTAACACCAGCAGTGCCGGCGTCAACACTAATGGCATCAACGGCAGTTTGCGAAAACGGCGATACAGACGCTTATTGGCGAAGTAAATCCCCAGCGTAATCACCAGGCACAGTACGCTTAACTGAACGTTATTCACGGTTTAGCCTGCTCATCTCATAGCGATACACTTTATCCACCACCCACGCCGTCGCGCCGAGTACCATTAAGGTACTGATCGCTATCACCGAGAAGATGCGCCAGCCGTCCACCAGTAACAGATGGGCATAGTTCACTACCGCCACGACAGCGGGAACAAAGAATAACAGCATCTCCGCCAGCAGCCAGCGTGCGCCTGCGCGTACCCAGCTAAGCGGAATAATCCGGCAAACGATCAGCGCCAACATAAGCACCATGCCGACCAGATTCGCGGGCAACGGCAGGTGCAGCCAGGAGACAAGATATTGGGAAAAAATAAATAAACCTGCATAGAGCAGTACCTGAACCGGTACCTGGAGTCGTTGCACAACGGCAGGCGTAACGCGGCTTATCGCCACAGCCATGAGGGAATGTCCTGAAAAATAATACGGAGCGCCAGTATAGAGAACCTCCGTCACGGGCAGAAATGAATTAAAATCATTGCAGGCATAGTCGGAAGGAATAATCATGGATATCAGAACGCTGCGTTATTTTGTCGAGGTGGTGCGTCAGCAAAGTTTCACCCGCGCAGCGGAGAAGTTATTTGTCACCCAGCCCACCATTAGCAAGATGCTGAAAAATCTTGAAGATGAGCTTAACTGTACGCTACTGATCCGCGACGGACGTAAGTTATTGCTGACCGATACCGGACGCGTGGTGTTTGAACGCGGTCTGGCGATCCTCGCTGAGTTTCGCCAGTTAGAGGCCGAGTTGAGCGATATTAACCATCTCAATAAGGGCGTGCTGCGGCTGGGTATTCCCCCGATGGTCGGCATGTTGATGGCCGGGCCAATCAGTTTGTTTCGACAACGCTACCCTGGCGTTGAACTCAAAATTTCGGAGTTTGGCGGCCTGACGGTACAGCAGGCGGTAATGAATGGCGAGCTGGATGTTGCGATGACCGCGCTCCCGGTGGAAGAAGCGAGCGGGCTGACGACATTATCGCTGTTCAGTCATCCGCTGTGCGTGCTGGTTCCCCGTTCAGGTCAGTGGACAACCTGCGACTCCATCGCGCCTGAAGCACTGGCGGAGCATCCTCTTCTTATCTATAACGAAGACTTTGCCCTGAGCCGCCAGTTGATGACCTTATTTAGCCAGCATGACGTAAAACCACGGATTGCCGTGCGCAGCGGGCAATGGGATTTTCTCGCCGCCATGGTGCAAGCGGGCGTCGGCATCGCCATTTTGCCGGAGCCGATTTGTCAGCGTCTGGATAAGGCCACGCTGCGCTGGCTACCGCTGGAAAGCGATCTCCGCTGGCAGTTAGGCATGATTTGGCGAGAGGGCGTGTATCTGTCGCACAGCGCCCGGGCATGGTTAACCTGTTGCGAAGGGTTTTGGCTGAAACAACCGTAAGCCATAGGTTAAAACCCTTGCCGGATGGCGGCGCAAGCACCTTATCCGGCCTACTTGTAGACCCGGTAAGCATGGCGCCACCGGGCCACAAGGACTACTGATTTTCTATCAGTAGCGCTTCCATCAAATCCAGGTCGTGCAGCAGCTTTTGCAATGTTTCATTGCTGATTTCTCGTGTGGCGCGCAGATGATACAACTCGGCGCGTTCAGAACGCAGCGCGGCAAGACGGAAACGTCGCTCCAGATTTTCTTCCTGTATGGAGCTTTCGACATCGTTTCGCCCATCGGCACGGCGACGCAAGTTACCAATGACACGCGAGCTTACTTCAGTAAGCAACTGATTATCGATGTTTTCTTCGGTATCCGCCGCCAAACGCTCTTCCATTTTCTGAATGGCGACAATTGCCACCTCCGCCGTCGCCGCACGGGCGATACGCTCCTCTTTCAACTGTTGCGCATGATCGGCGACTTCCAGATGTTGCAACAGCAGCGGCAGCATGATCACGCCGACAAATAACGAGAACAGAATGACGCCAGCCGCCAGGAATACCAGTTCATAACGCGCCGGAAATCCGCTGCCATCCGGCAAAAGTAACGGTATAGAGAGCACACCAGCCAGGGTGATCGCCCCACGAACGCCAGCGAAGGAAGCAATCAGAATTTCACGCGACGTCCAGCTGGCGAACTCCATCGGTTTCTTCTTCAAAAAACGCAGGCTGAACTTTTTCATGGCCCACAGCCAGCCGAAGCGAACCAGCATCAATGCCGCATAAATCAGCACGATATCGGTAAAGAGCATCCAGGTTTCGACATTCGGGTCAGCTTCCGCCGCCGCCAGCGAAGATTCCAGAATACCCGGCAATTGCAGTCCCAACAGCAGAAAGACCATACCGTTAAAGACAAATTCCAGCATCGCCCAGGTACTGTTCGCGCGCAAACGCATTGCCAGCGGCGCGCGGCGCATTACGCCAGAACGGGTGATGGTCATCCCGGCGGCAACCGCGGCCAGGATGCCTGAGACGCCAATATGCTCGGCAATCAGGTAAGACGCGAAGGGCAGCAGAAACAGCAGGACAATTTGCGTCGCGGGTTCATCGCCGCCCCAGCGGCTCAAAAAACGCAGCGAGCGGCCATACAGCCAACTGACCACAAAACCCGCCAGAATACCGCCGATAGCGACCTTAAAAAATTCCAGCGTCGCGCCGCCGACGGTAAAGACCATCGTCCCCATCGCCACCGCGACGGCGAATTTCAGCGATACCAGACCGGAGGCGTCGTTCATTAACGCCTCTCCCTGCAGAATGCCCATGATTTTTTTCGGGATACGCCCCTCGCCCACAATTCCGGAGAGCGCTACCGCATCGGTCGGCGACAGCACGGCGGCCAGCGCAAAGGCGGGGATCAGCGGAATGCCGGGCACCAGCCAATAAATCAGGAAGCCGATTCCCACGACCGTTACCAGGACCAGCGCCAGCGCCAGCCCGAAAATCTCTCGTCCATGCTCAAGAAATTCACGGGTCGGCGTCTTCCAGCCATCCGCAAACAGCAGCGGCGGAATAAACAGCACCAGGAAGAGTTCCGGGTCGAATTCCACATGCAAACCAAACGTCGGCCACGCCAACAGCGCGCCAACGGCGATCTGCATAAGGGGTAAAGGAAGCTGGAAGGGTAATACACGCGTAAATACCCCCGACAGCGAGACCACAAGGGTCATGATGAGTATTGTGAAGAAAATTTCCATGCGTTCCCTGTTTGCGATGTTTTTTATGATGGAGAAAGGCATCATGCCTCGGTTTCACCTTCTTCAGATTAACGCAAAAGGTAACGTGATGTGTCCTGAAAATGAAAACGGGCGACCAACGCCGCCCGTTTTTCAGAATGAAGGCAGAACTAGATAGCCCAGCCGCCAGCATAAAAAGCGACCAGCGCGACCGCAATGACGACAGTTCCGATATTCAGCTTACGCCATTCGCCGGAAACCAGACGCCCGACGACCAGCGTGGCAAAGCCGATCATAATCCCGGTGACAATGTTACAGGTCAGTACAATAAATACAGCCGTTACCAGCCCCGCCATCGCATCGACGAAATCAGCAAAATCGATTTTCGCCACGTTACTCAGCATCAGCAGACCGACATACATGAGCGCCGGGGCGGTTGCGTAGACGGGAACGAGATAAGAGAGCGGCGAAAGAAACAGGATCAGCAAAAACAGCACGCCCACGGTAATCGCCGTCAGGCCCGTTTTACCGCCCGCCGCCGTACCAGCCGCAGACTCGATATACACCGCCGCAGGCGCCGCCCCGACCAGGCCGGAGAAAACGCTACTCAGGGAGTCGGTGGTTAGCGCTTTACCGCCATCGATAATTTGTCCATCTTTGTCCAGCAGATTAGCCTGCCCTGCGACCGCACGGATCGTTCCGGTCGCATCAAACACCGCCGTCATCACCAGCGCCAGTACGCTTGGCAGAACGACAGGGTTTAACGCGCCCATAATATCCAGGCTGCCGATCAGTGAGTTGCCGTTTTCATCGCTCAACGAAGGCATGGCGAAAATGCCGGAAAAATGGACGTTAGGATCGAAGAGCAAACCCACAATAGAAATGCCAATAATGGTCAACAGAATGCCGCCGGGGACTTTCAGCTTTTCCAGACCGAGAATAACAGCCAGCCCCACGAGCGACATAATCACCGGGAAGGTGTCGAAATCGCCCAGCGCGACCGGCAGGCCATCCAGCGGGTTTTTAATGACCAGGCCGACGCCGTTGGCGGCAATCAGCAACAAAAACAGGCCAATACCGATACCGGTTCCGTGGGCCACGCCCTGCGGCAAGTTACGCAAAATCCAGCTACGAATGCCGGTGGCGGAGATAACGGTAAACAGTACGCCCATCAGGAATACGGCGCCAAGCGCGACCGGTACGCTAATATGCTGCCCCAGGACCAGGCTAAACGCGGTAAACGCCGTCAACGAGATAGCGCAACCGATAGCCAGCGGCAGATTCGCCCAAAGCCCCATAACGATAGAGCCGACGCCTGCGACCAGGCAGGTCGCTACAAAGACGGCGGCAGGCGGGAACCCGGCTTTACCCAGCATCCCTGGCACCACGATGACGGAGTAAACCATCGCGAGAAACGTGGTTAAGCCAGCAACGACTTCCTGGCGAACGGTGCTCCCGCGTTGTGAAATTTTAAACCAGGCGTCGAGTGAACCGCCGGTACGCGCTGAAGGCGTAGACATAGAAAACATCCCCTGAGAATTTATTATTCGTCGGTATACGCGGGAGGTAATCCACTAACAGCGCAACGTTATCTCCTTGTGCTACATTTACGACAACCGGGGCGCCGCAAAAAAGCAAACGTTTAGCTCCACGTATACAAAACGGGTGGCAAAAAAAAAGCAAACGATTATCCAGCGATCATCAACGCTTTTTCAACTGAACTTTGCCGCTTTTTATGCTTTTCTGCTTAGTATGCTCAATAAATCGCCAGACGATGCGCAAACGTTATCGTCCCTGCGCAATCCAGCAACAATTTTTCGCATCGCTGTTAGCAAATACGTTGCGCAATCTGCTCACAAAAACGCCATTATCCGCCAGGAATGGTAAACGGACCGCCCTGCTGAATCGCTCGTTGCCAGGCTGGACGCATTTCTACCCGCGCTTTCCATGCGTTGATATGGTCGAGATGAGCGATCCCGCCTCGGGCAAGCAGCGCAAATAGCGGGAAGCTCATCTGGATATCCGCCATACTTAACTGCTCTCCGGCAAACCAGGGGTGATTTGCCAGATGCCCGTCAATAAAGCGCGCATGGGTTTCCAGTTGCGGATTGAGGTACGCTTTTTGCGCGCCCTTACCGATAACGCCGCCCAACGTTCGCAGGCCCAATGGTACCGGCGGTTTACCCAGAGAGGTAAAGAGCAGTCTCATCAATAGTAAGGGCATGAGCGAACCTTCAGCGTAATGTAGCCAGAATCGATAGTGTTGTTTCCCCTGCGCATCCGCAGGTTTAAAGCGTCCGATACTGTCGTAAGTGTCCTGCAAATATTCCAGGATGGCGCCCGATTCCGCAATAACCATACCGTGATCTTCAATAACCGGAGACTTGCCCAGCGGATGCACTTTTTTCAATGCCGGCGGCGCCAGCATGGTCTTTTCACGCTGGTAACGCACAATCTGGTAAGGCAACGCCAGCTCTTCCAGCGCCCAGAGGATGCGCTGCGAACGAGACTGATTTAAATGGTGCACCGTCAGCATGGCTGTCTCCTGTAAGGTATGCCAACTAACTATAGAAAATTATGGCAGTTGCCGTAAAAATTTCGGCTAAAAAATCAGCATTTCGCTGGCGAACAGGGCGTCGTCGCTTACACTTACAGTATCAACACAAACCGGAACCTCCACCACGTGCTCGATATGAGGGGTGTTGACGTCGGGGGAAACCCTCCTGTAATCAGCGGGATAGAGCGAAAGACAAAGACCGGAAACAAACTAAAGCGCCCTTAGCGGCGCTTTAGTTTTAGGTGAACTCAGCCCGATGGCCGAGTGCATATTAATCATCTTCAAGCAGCCGGGCACCCGTCCCGTGTTCGCCAAGCCTGTCGCCTGGATTTCGCAGCGGACAGTCGCTACGCGATAAACAGCCGCAGCCGATACAACCGTCCAGCTCATCGCGCAACGCCACCAGCGTATGAATACGTCGGTCTAACTCTTCGCGCCACTGCGAGGAGAGCTGCTTCCACTCTTTCGCGCTTAACGTATGCCCTTCCGGCAAGATACCAAACGCGTCGCCGATAGTTGCCAGCGGGATGCCGATACGCTGGGCGATCTTGATAATCGCGACATAACGCAACACGTCACGCTTGTATCGCCGTTGGTTACCGCTATTACGGATACTGGTAATTAGCCCTTTGCTTTCATAGAAGTGCAGGGCGGACACAGCAACACCGCTACGTTTCGCAACTTCCCCCGGCGTCAGTAAGGCTTTTAAACGGGGAGATTTTTTTTCCATAAATCGCTTTACCTCAAGTTAACTTGAGGAATTATACTCGCCCGCAGACAAAACGACGAATCGAATACTGTTTAAGAGGCAACAATATGTCGCATCAGCAGATAATTCAGACCCTTATCGAATGGATTGATGAACATATCGACCAACCGCTAAACATTGATGTGGTGGCAAAAAAATCGGGCTACTCCAAGTGGTATTTGCAGCGGATGTTTCGTACGGTAACGCATCAAACATTAGGCGAGTATATTCGCCAGCGCCGTCTCCTGTTGGCGGCCGTTGAGCTACGAACGACCGAGCGCCCGATTTTTGATATCGCGATGGACCTGGGCTATGTATCGCAGCAAACCTTCTCGCGTGTATTCCGCCGCGAGTTCGATCGCACTCCCAGCGATTACCGTCACCGCCTGTAGGGCGTCTGCCCGCGTATCGTCAGAGGCGCGGGCGTTTGTTGTAGCCAGGAGATGAATTCCTGCGGTGGTAACGCCTTCGCAAAGTGCCATCCCTGACAATACTGAACGCCGCGTTTTAGCAACCAGCTAACCTGTTCAGCCGTTTCAACCCCCTCCGCAATGATTTTTAGCCGCAAACTTTGCGCCATTTCAATAATATGTTCCACAATCAAATGGCTGGCGCTATTAGTGGTTAGCGTGTCGACAAAAGATTTATCAATTTTTAAAAGGTCGACATTTAATGAGTACAGGTTATGCAAGTTCGAATAGCCGGTACCAAAGTCATCAATTGCCACCTCGTATCCCGCCTGGCGAAACGCCTGAATAATCGGCGTCATTTTAGGCACATCAATAAATCCGCGCTCGGTCACTTCAACCTTTATCTGTTGCGCAAGCACTGAATGCTGACGCGTTTTTTCATGAATCATCACAATTAGTCGGGAAGAGAGAAAATCGGCGGCAGAGAGATTGATAGAGACATAAAGATGCGGGTGCGCGGCCAGAAAACCACCTAAATCATTAAATACCTCTTCGACGACATAATCGGTGATCTGCTCAATCATCCCCTCTTTTTCCGCCAGCGGAATAAATTCGCACGGGCTCATCACCGGACCGTGATAGCCCGGCCAACGCAATAGCGCTTCGGCACCTACACATGTCCCGTTTCGGATATCAATGATCGGCTGATAATGAAGGCAAAGCTGGTGCCTGGTAATGGCCCGTTGCAGCAATCGACGCGGTGAGTAATATGCCTGCCGGGATCGTGACCACATAAATAAGACGATAATGCTACAGATGATCCCTAACGGTAGCGTTAACGTAAGCTGATGAAAGAGGTTCTGGTAAAAGCGTTGCTTTGAGGTTGACACAATCGCGGCAACCGGTCGTTTTGCTGATTTAACCAGAGCATAAAAACGCTCACCCTGTTGGAACACAGGTTCACTCCGTCGTACCAAAGGTAATAGCTGATCAGCCTGCGCCTGTTCACTCAGGGAGAAAAAGGTGTTGGTCACCGTATCATACATTCCCCAGGCCAACGCCGGATCGTCTGACATCACCTCGCTATAAGATAAGGGATTGATAACCGCGACATAGTTTCCCCGCTGCATATATGTCATTTTATAACCGTTGAAAAAAGGCGTATCACGATAGTAATAAATAGCGATGTCAGGCTTTCGTTTATAGTCAGCGCGGGGAATAAAATAAGGACTTGTTGGCGTCATAACCGTAGAGCATAGAAAACGCTGGCCCTTAGCATAAATCAACTCATAAATGTACAAACGACCGCGGATAATATTCAGCATTCGCTGTTGATGGGCTGGCGTACAGGCTTGCCCCTGATATTGTTCAGCGGCATCGCGGGCTAAATCTGCTTGCAGGATAACCCGCTCCGTTTTATCTAATACCAACTGCGCAAATGAATGTAACTGATTTCTGGTTTCAGAGACTGCCCGGATATGAGCAAACCAGATCGCCAGCAATACAGGAAGTAACACCACAATGATCGTTCCGAGAAATCTCAACACCTTGCGTCGTGTGCTTTGACTCATTTTCAGCCTATTTCCCTGCATTATTTGTGACTATTGTTGGCAAAATAAGACGTGAACCAAACGGAGGTTTACGGTGCATGAATTTATCAATATTAGCAACAGACTTTTACCGATCAACATTTACCATTAATAACTAAGCGCAATCTCTCTCGCATACCAGGCAGGACGCTAAATATTTTTGATAACATCAGATTTATACCTAAGTAAACGATGGGGCATACATCTTTACTCCTTTCTTTTGATAAATAACTTGATATTTTTATCAGGTCTGAATTTCACGAAAAAAAATAAAAGAGTAGTAATAATACATCTTTGCTTTCCGGCTGTTTCTCTACGGACGCGCAGAAGTCACACAAAAAATAAGGTTATAAAACGCACAAAAAATACATTGCCGATCTGGCGAATAAGTCTGTTTTTGTGATATAGTTCACAAAAACAATGAAACAGAAACAATGTTTCATTCGATGTTGATGTGACGTCCGTTGATAGCCAGAATGTCCCACGTTTCCCGGGAACAATGCCGTGCTGTCCTGGACAAAGGTCTATTCAGAGGAAATGTTTCATGGCTGCCATAACCACTGGTGTCGTTCTTCTCCGCTGGCAACTGTTGAGCGCCGTGCTCATGTTTTTAGCCAGCACGCTCAATATCCGTTTCCGTAAATCAGATTATATTGGTCTGGCGGTGATCAGTAGCGGTCTGGGCGTGGTATCCGCCTGCTGGTTTGCCACCGGTTTACTCGGTATTACCATGATGGATCTCGCTGCGATCTGGCATAACATTGAAGCCGTAATGGTCGAAACGATGAGCCAGACCCCGCCAGAATGGCCGATGGTGCTGACCTGATACGCTATCGCTGCCGATGAAGCCGCCCACCGGTTATCTCAACGCGGAATCGCGCGCCAGGAGTAGCCTTGCGAACCATCACGTCCCTCGCATTGCCGTTGATGAGGGCCGCCAGGTGTGGTTATCCAAAAATGGCAAGTGGAATAGCCCTAACAGAATCGAGCTAAACTTATTGAAGACATTGCCGACTCGTTAAATGACAAAAAAGACCCGTTTGTGCAACGGGTCTTTTTTATTAAGCAGTACCACCTGATAACAGCGACAAGCGCTGCTTATTTTACATTAATAATTTATCCGGAGAACAATCACGGATTATTTTTCCACCTTTCATTACCAGAACCCGGTCAAAATACTTTATCAGATATCGACGATGCGTCACCATGATCAACGTTTTCCCATGAATAAACTCATCTAAGTTATCAAAAATTTGCTTCTCGGTATTTTCATCCAGATTTGATGTTGGTTCATCCCATAAAAAGACGCTGGCGTTACTGCTCAGACTACGTGCTAATAATAACTGCTGTTGCTGTCCGGATGACAGGTTTTTAGCCATAAAATTCACCGGAAACTTCAGCCCCATAGGATGTTGCAAGATAAAACCACAGTTCGCCAGATGGAGCGCCTTGAGTACCCGGCCCCTGTCGTTTTGCGGTTTTAACGCGAAATTACTTTCAATGGTTCCGGTGAATAAAACATCATGTGTCGTCACCACGCTTAAATGCTGAGAAAAAAAGTTCTGCGATAAATGCCCTAAGTTATATCCATCATATAAGATGGCGCCGTCTGTTGGCGAAAGGTAGCCAGATAGCATTCCCAGTAATGAGCTTTTTCCTGCACCGCATTCGCCTATCACTGCGACACGCTGCCCCGCAGGTATGTCTATAGACAGTCGGTTAATAATCATCGGAGATTGAGCGTCATACTGATAACTCACACCCCGAATAGAGATATCGCCATTGCACTTTGATATGGACTGTAATGCCGGTGTTTTTTCTGCCTGATCTTCATCAAAAAAAGAAAGCAGATCCTTACCGGTTTTTTCTGCTGATAAAATAGAGATTAATGTAGAAGAAAAATTCGAAATGATCCCGGAAATACGACCAGAGACAATGACAGATGAAACAATTGCGCCAGTAGTAACATCACCCTTGATTACCATAAAAAAGGCTATTACCATAATAGTTATTTGGGTAATAGATGACATACTCCCCAATATAGATTGATAGATAAGATTTAATTTCCTTATCTTCAGGTTAAGATACGACTGTTCATTTGATGTGTTGACCCAATCAAAAAGTAAACCTTGATTATTTAAGGTATGGATCATTTTAATAGATAAGAAAACCTCTGAGATGAAGATATTCCTGTTCTTCTGTCCTTCTTTTTGTTTGTTCATTAACTCATTAGTATAATGGTGGTTAACGAGGGAAATAATAATAGAGACGATAAACATGGTAACAGGGACAATAACGACCAGACCTAAATTTACATATATAACAATGAGAAATATAATAAATATTGGAATATCGGCTATACGTTGAAAGATCGAGTTTAATAAAACGGGTTTAATTTTCTGAAACTCATTCCATAGCACAAATGCTGATGACATGGATCTGCCATTTTTCTTTTTACTATAAAGTACCGCTTCAAGAAATGCGATATCAATATCGACGTCATCCTGCCTTGCTGTGATAGACTGATAAATATCTTTCGAAGTACGAAGGATAAACTCAAAAACAATAAATACAGCAACAATTATAGCCACGCCAAATAAAGATGAAACCGAAGCGCTTGGAACAAGCTTATCATAGAACAGATTACTAAATACTGGAATAGTTAACGCAAAAATTGCCATAAAAAGAGATGAAAAGAAGTATTTAGTATAAAAAATCTTGTTCATCGATAAAGAGTTTTTTATGATATTTTTTACTCTTATACTATCAACAACTTTATTTAAAGGTAGTATACTAAATGCAGATAACTCTTTTAAATATTCATCTTCAATTTCAACATAACAGAGTTCACCGCGCGCGTTTACCAACTTTATTTTTTGCCCGCCACTCACACACACCATCCACTTCATTTCTGGTGTTAATAGTAAAATCGGCATAGGCTCATTTAGTAAATCCTCACCATTATTAAATAATATATCCTGTAGAGAAAGCCCTAACGACAAAAAGAAATTCTTCATTTGTATAGAGTCGTCAGTGTTATTTCTGTCGTACTTTTTAAATCTTAAATTTATATCATCCTCTTTGATGTCAATTTTTATGTTGAATTTTTTAGACACTATAGATAATGCCGTTTCCGCACTTAAATAATAAGGTTCTAGTTTTTTATCCATAAGTAAACCCCCTCACCCAAAGGTGAGGGGTCTCCGTTATTATGCGTGTTCTTCTTGATTATCTACAGGTAACGTAACTTCATTAACGGCGAAAACATCAATAGCGCCGTTATTGTTGTGCCCTACAGAACTCGTTGAAGGGGAATCATTAATATCATCCTCGGTCTTTCCTCTTGCATTCATTGCGTTCACAATATCCGCCGAGGAGTGATCGACTGAGAATGTTTTCTCCTTAATCAGGAAATCATCGTCCTTATCAAGGAATTTCACGTCCATAGTATATTCACCATCTTCCAAAGATAGCGGAACTTCGAATATTGCTTTCTGGTTAGTTATCGGCAGAGTAAACTCTTCTCCTTCAAACATAACACTGACATTAACAATATTCTCAGGTACTGATATTTCAAAAGAAGGTGTCTGACTAATTGAACGATCTATTTCATCCCCAGAGTCAGCATTTAACAATGTAATACTATAGGCTGTCTCCTTCACCACGCTTTCTTCCGCCGCAGACGGCACTGTACGAAGATGCGTAGCGCTTTCGGCATTCACTGTTTCAGACTCCGGTGGAGTAACCGCTGTTGGCGTGGCGTCATCGCTCGCATCGTCATGCTGGCTATCCGCTGTTACCGTCACCGTTGAGTCAACCGTCACCTCCAGCGAAGCAGATTGCAGTGAGTTCCCCGCGCGATCCACCACCGTCACGCTCAGCGTGTAGGTACCATCATTCCAGGCGGCTGGCGGCGTGAAGGTCCAGCCATCCGCGCCTTGCGTCGCCTGATAGATGTCTGTCACGCCATTATGCGTCACGTTTACGGTCACCCCGGTCACGTCAGCATCAATATGCTGCAGCGTGAACTTAGGCTGGGTGTGATTGTGATTCGTCACGTTATCGCTGTCTGAAGCGCCATTGCCTTCACCTGCTGCCAGCGCAATCTCCGGCACGGTCAGCGTACTGTCGATCGTAACGGTAATGGGTAACGAGTTTTTCTGATTACCCGCGGCATCGCTTGCGATTACCGATATCGTATAGGAACCATCAGCTAACGGTGTACCTGGCGTAAAGAACCAAACGCCATCGGCATTTTTTTCAGCATTATATACGGTCCCATTGATATCGACCTGAACGACCACAACATCGCTTTCCAGATTCCCGATAATAAAGGTAGGCTGATTATCTCGCGTAATATTATCGCCCACCGTACCACTGTCTGAGTCTGGAGATAATGAAATAACAGGAGTCTCTTTCATGATATCGAGAGGGACATCATCACTCCGGTTACCAATCGCATCCACACTCGTAATGGTAAACTTCCCTTCCGATGGATACGGGATCGCCATACTCCATTTACCATTATCAGGAACGGTTAACGTATAAGTATTCCCATTACTATCGGTTATTATTAGCTGAGATTTGGCTTCCGCCGTCCCCTGCATAATAATTAGATCGTTGACAATATCTGAATAAGTTACGACCGGAGCGTTTGGCGGCGTTCGATCAATAAATATTTCATGTACCTCTTCCTTACGGTTGCCTGCGTTATCCTCAATACTCAAAGTGATATCGTATTTCCCTTCCGGAAGCTGATCGGTCGATAACTCCCACTGCCCATTAGCCGCAACGACAGCGGTTGCCAGCGTGACCCCTGCCACGATTAATGATACCGTAGCGCCAATTTCCCCCATACCTCTCATGGTAATAGTGGAGCTATTACTCCACCAGTCCGTTTTCGATGATGATTTATTGTCATCAAGCTCGCTGGTAAATACCTGGATATGCGTATCGACCCAAATGGAATACTTTTCCTGATTTACGTTACCAGCACGGTCCGTAGATTTAACAGTGATATCCAGCTGGCCTTCTGTGAAATAAAGCGGGTTCACCGGCATCTGCCAGTGGCCTTTGTCATTAACCCAAACTTCCCCTACATTTAAGCCATTAATGATGATTTCTATTTTGCTATTGGGCTCGGCACTGCCACTAAACAATAAGTTACGTGTCGTGTCCGTTATATATATTTTGCCATCACTACCGGTCATCTCTGCTAACGTTTGTCCACCGATAGAATCAATAGCGACAGGCGTCGTATTTAAGGTATCGATAGTAAAGTTTAGCGTTTTCGAGGTAGCCGTGTTGCCTGCTTTATCGGTGATAACATAATAAATGCTATGGGAACCATCGCCCAACGGTGACTCAGGTCGATAAACTTGATTTCTGTCCGTCACCGTGATCGTATCGACTAACACCCCATCAATGAAAATCTGAACACTCTGGTTCATTTCTCCATAAATACTAAACGCAGGCCGGGTTTGACTCGTTATACTATCATTACTGAAAATACCGTTATCAGAACCTGCCATCATAACAGGATTATCGATAAACGTACTGGTATCTATCGTGACGAGTAAGCGAGGCGATTCTGCCGTATTACCTGCCGGGTCTTCGGCAACCACTCGGATAGAATATTCACCATCTTTTAACGCATTATCAAACTGATAGGACCAGGTTCCATCTTCAAGCACAAGAACATTTGCCACGATCTTTTCATCCACATAAATATGGATTGTGGCTCCCGCTTCTGCGGTGCCTACTAACACAGGCTTGTTGTGACTAGTAATCAGATCGTCAAGTGAACCAGAGTTGCTCGCATCTTCAAGGTTGAGCGTTGGGAAGTCGGTTGATGAATCGACATCCACGCTATAATCCTTGCTCACTTCAGTGTTGCCAGCAACGTCAGTAATGCTGAAATGAATATTAAACGTACCATCATCTTGCAGCAGTATCGGCGCGCGCCATGTGCCATCAGCCTCAACCATAACAACGTTGACTAATTTACCATCGACAAAGATGCTGACCTGAGAACCAGCCTCCCCGACACCTGAGACTGACAACGCCCGGTTATTAGAGAGGGCCGGTAATGAATCTTCATCAATGTCAAAGACAGCAATTTGAGAATCGATTGTCACGGTTGTAATCGCAGACTCAACCCGGTTACCAGCAGTATCCGTAGCAACAAATTGCACCTGATACTCGCCGTCGGCGCTATTTGCCGGCATGGTATAGCTAATATTACCTGACGAACTCGCCTCTACTGTGCCTTGTAACACACCATTAATATAAACCTGTACCGTCGCGCCGGGATCGGTCATGGCAACCAGTACCGGAGACTTATTATTGGTAATCAGATCATATTTATCACCGCTATTAGTATCCCGACTTAATGAAATATCGCTGATTTCAATCTGCGTATCATGTTCTATCAGGATATCTTTTTGTTGGCTGTTGCCCGCTTTATCTTCCGATACCACGACAAAGGCATTACTACCTTCACGCAGATCTAATTCTGCGCTCCATCGACCATCATTGCCTACCACCAGGGTAGCAATAACCACCCCCTCCGGATTCCTGATGGTTAAAGTACTTCCGGCTTCGGCAGTACCATCGATGGTGACATGAGATTTATTGGTGATCCAGTCGCCAACTTTGCCACTGTCATCAGCTTCGCGTAATACCACGGTTAACGGCGAAATTACCGTATCCAGTATCACATTCTGCGGACCAAACTCTCTGATATTGCCGGCAACATCTTCAACTTTAAACGTTAATACATAATTACCGTCATTACCCAAAGCAGGTAATACTACGCCCCAGTGTCCTGCGCCTGTCGTATAAGCAATCGCTTTTTCAACGCCATTCACAAAGATAGTGATTTTGCTGTTTGGCTCACTGGTGCCGCCAATCTCCGGCGTCACCGTATTGATATATCCGCCCTCATGCATTCCAGATATATTCCATACCAGTTCAGCAACCTCGGTATCGATAGTGACATCAACGGCGGTGGAACGCAGTTCGCTATTATCGCGAGGGTTGACGATACCCACCTGGACGACATAATGGCCATCTTTCATTTCCGATAACTGGAAAGTATATCGACCCGCTGTATCCGCTGTCGCCTCGCCGACCTTCACGCCATCCACATAAATACTCACAATCGCATTAGGTAACGTGTTCCCAACCAGGGTCGGCGTTTTATTATTCGTGGTAAAGTCTCCTAAGGCACCACTATCGCTCTCCTCGCTGAGCTTTATGGTTGGAGGCGTGACATCAATAACAGGTATTACGACAGGAAAGTCGACCTGCGACGATTCATTACCCGCTTTATCTTTGGCAACAATGCTCACAACATAGGAGCCTGGCGCTAATACTGATGGCGGCGTCCAACTCCATTCGCCATTCGCATTGGCGTTTGCCGAGCCGACCACTTTCCCATCCCACTGAATCATAATCGTCGAGAACGCTTCGGCTAGCCCTTTGAACTCAGGACGCAGGCTGGTTGCTTCATACTGATCATCAATAGATGGATCCGAAAGGCGAATGGTAGGATCGATCGTAACCGTATCGATAGTGAATCTTTCCTGCGTTTGCGCAGTATTTCCCGCGACATCTGTTGCGACGACGTTGATGGTATACATGCCATCCGGCAGTATATTCGGCGTCACACTCCAGTTGCCATCGGCGCCAACCGTAATCGTGTGTTTTAGAACCTCCCGACCTGACTTATCATCAACAATGGTAATCACCAGTTTCGCATTAGGCTCCGCAGTACCTTCGAATTTGGGATTTTGCTTATTCGTAAGGTTATCGCTATTGGAGCTGCCGGTATCAGACGCTGGCTCCATTCTGACACTGACGCTTGTCGTGGTATCAATGGTAAAGGGCAGCTTAGTTTCAGAAGTATTTCCGGCAATATCTCTGAAGACAACAACGGCTTCATATACGCCATCGTTTAACGCAACGGGAACCTGAAATTCCCAGAGGTTATTGCCATTTGCCGTAACCGGATAAGAAACGCCGTTAATTCTGATTACAACAGTATCAATATCGGCGGGTACATTGCCAATAACGAAACGTGGTTTAGTGACACTCGTAATATTATCAACAGCGCTTTCGCCAGTATCATCCGCATCCAGCAAATCAATACTGGGATCAGAAACAATAGTGTCTATTGTGAATGATACCTCTTTGCTAATTTTATTACCTGCGATATCTTCAGCCACTATTTCTATTTTGTAAGTTCCATCCACTAACGGTGTATCAGGGGTAAACAGCCATTTATTACCTGCCCCCTGAGTCAGTGTGCTGGATTTCCCGTTTAAAATTACCGTCACGCTCTGCAGCGGTTCTCTGGCTGAAATTTCAAAACGTGGAGAGGTAATATTCGTAATACCATCCGTAGAATCCTTTCCGGCGTCGTCCAGCATCACGACGCTCAGGCCGTCAATCTGCGTATCCACGGTGAAGCCCAGCGTGGAATTTGCCGTATTTCCTGCCCGATCCGTCGCCTGGACATGGAGAGTATAATGACCATCAGGCAATGCGCTACCTGCAGTAAATTCCCACTGCCCGGCCGCATTTTTACTGATAGGCGTCCAGTTTACGCCATCGAAAGAAACCAGCACCGATGTCACATCATCAGGCGTTGCAATTTCAAAAGAGGGACGGGTAGCATTGGTGACATTATCGTGATCGTTGACGCCGCTATCTGTTGTTAACGTAACACTGTCAATCTGAACCTGCGTGTCGATTTCAATCTGCAGTTCGGCCGATGTTTTGGTATTACCAGCAATATCCGTTACGGTAACAGAGATCGTATGCTGACCGTCAGACAGCGGTTGATCCGGCGTAAAGGTTAAATTCCCCCCTGTGTTTTCAATGGTGTAATCCCGACCATCAATATGAACCACAATGTGTGATACATCATTATCGACATTACCGATAATAAACACCGGTTTGTTAATCCTGGTAAGATTATCATTAGTATCATCACCAGTATCATGGGTGGGATCGAGTACAATTGTCGGCTCTCGCAGAGTCGTATCAATCGTAAACTGCAGCGTTTCTTGCGCAACGTTGCCAGCGATATCAGTCACATCAACCAAGAGAGTGTGTTTCCCATCAGGTAATGCCGAACCGACATTAAATATCCAGCGGCCATCCCCTCCTTTTGTGAGTTCAATCCAATTAGCGGCGTTATCGATTTTAACGCGCACATGGGTAATATCATCAGCGGTAACAATACTAAACTGCGGCTTGTCGACTTTGGTAATGTTATCTACATCGCTATCACCGCTATCTGTAACCAACGTGACGCTTTCAATTTCAGCCGTCGTATCTATCACAACAGGTAATGGTTTCGATGTCGCGGTATTTCCGGCCTTATCTTCAACCGTAACGGTAATATTATAAGAACCATCCGGAATGGCATTGCCTGGTGTAAATTGCCAACCAGCCCCAACCTTAGTCGCGTTATAATCATGACCATCAATCGTCACCACGACTTTAATAACATCGGGGTCAACATTACCAATCGTAAAGGTGGGTCGTGAAATATTAGTGATATTATCGGCTGTATTCGCTCCGGTATCTTGTCCTGCGTCTAAAGCAATAGTCGGAACCTGTATATTAGTATCGATATTAAATACTAAATCTTTATTCGCAATATTACCTGCCTCATCCGTGGCCTCTACGCGAAGGGTATATGTGCCGTCAACCAGAGTATTCGGACTGTCAAAAATCCATTGTCCGTCGGCATTTTTGCGTATCACATTCCAGTTAGCGCCACCATCCAGGGTTACGCGTACCTGGATGACATCACCGGGAACGTCAATTCTGAATGACGGTTTGGCAACATTCGTTAATTGATCATTCTGCACGCCAGTATCATTAAGCAATACGATATTGTTAATGGTTGTCGTGGTATCAATACGCACCTCTAACGGCGCAGATTCTTTTACATTCCCCGCCAGATCTTCCACCACAACGGCTAACTGATATGAGCCATCAGCCCAGCTCGCAGAAGGCGTAAAGCGCCATTGACCATTGGTGAATACCGCCGCTTCCTCGTGCGTTTTACCGTTGTAAGTTACTTTGACCATCACGCGCGTAACGTCAGAATCAACCTGGCGTATGTCGAACACCGGCCGATCGTGATTAGTGAGGCGATCGCCAACAGTACCGCTATCTTCGCCAGCTGCCAGTTCAATCACCGGCGTAGTCAACGTACCGTCTATCGTCACCTTTAAAGGCGCGGATGTTTGCTGGTTGCCTGCCACATCTGTTACCGTCACGGTGAATGTGTAGCTACCGTCCGCCAAAGCAGAATCCGGTCGATAACGCCAGCCGTCGGCTGATTCGGTGAGTACCACCGTTTTAAACGTGCCGTTATGCTCAATACTCAATTCCACGTGTCGAACATCTTTATCGATACTCCCCAACACAAATACCGGCTGAGTGACACTGGTCAGATTATCATTCTTATTCTGTCCGGTATCCTGATCGGGCGCTAGCTCAATGGTTGGCGTCAACAACGTGATGTCGATAGTGAAATCGAGCGTCCCCGTCATCTTATTACCCGCACCGTCAGTCACTTCCACGATCAGGGTATGCTGTCCCTCTGGCATATCCGTCGGCCAGGTGTAATCCCAAATGCCAGCCGTCGAACTCTTGATTGCAGTAACCCAGGTCGTGCCGCCGTCAATACTCAGAAGAACCTTTTCCACATCATCCGGTACCGAGATCTGGAACTGCGGACGCACATGTTTTGTGATATTATCGCCAGGGACGCCGCTATCGTTGACTAATTCAATATGATCAATGGCTATTTGCGTATCCACTGTCACCGTCAGCGGCGTAGACGGACGCGTATTTCCCGCCCGATCCTCCACTGTCACCGTCAGCGTATAATCACCGTCGCCCCACGGTGCTGGCGGTGTAAAGCTCCATCCTCCAGCCCCCTGTGTCGCAGTAAACGAGGTTGTCGTTCCATTATGCGTGACGCTGACTGTAACGTTGATAACATCCGAATCGATATTCTGCAGAATAAAGGTCGGTCGGGTGCGATTGGTCATATCATCGCCAGGCGTACCGGTATCATCCGTGCTATCCAGCGCAATGGTCGGCGTCGACAACCGGGTGTCGATGAAAAATTCAAGCGTTTGCGTCGCCGTATTGCCCGCTCTGTCGGTGACCATGACGGTTAGGGTGTGTTTTCCATCGCCCATATCCGTTGGCCAGGTATAGCCCCAGACGCCTTCGATACCCTGCGCCGCGCTCACCCAGTTTGCGCCGCCATCAATGCTCAGTTGCACAGAATTCACATCCGCCGGCACCGTGATCTCAAACTGCGGACGGGTGCTGTTAGTTAGATTGTCATCCGGCACGCCATGATCATTGACCAATGTAATATCAGTAATGCTGGTTTGCGTATCTACCGTCACTATCAGCGGCGTGGACTGACGAACGTTTCCTGCGTTATCCGTTACCTCTACCGTCAGTGTATAGCTACCGTCCGCCCAGTCAGCATCTGGCGTAAAGCGCCACTGTCCTCCAACCTGGGTTAGTGTCACTTCCTGGCTATTGCCGCCCTGTGTGATCCGCAAAATGACCGATTGCGCATCGGAGTCAATATTGCCAATGGTAAAGCCCGGTCTTTTGACGCTCGTAATATGATCGCCAATGGCACCTGTATCGTCCCTGCTATCCATAGTGATGGTAGGCGTTGACAGCCGGGTATCAATGGTAAAATCGAGCGTCTGCGTCGTCTTATTTCCCGCCTTATCGGTCGCTTCTACCGTCAGGGTATGTAGCCCGTCGGTCACATCTTTCGGCCAGGTGTAATCCCAGATCCCTGCCGTGCCCTGTGTTGCACGAACCCACGTATTACCGCCGTCGATACTCAGACGTACCTCGTTGACATCCCCTGGCACCGTGACGCGGAAGTGTGGACGAACGTCATTGGTCAGGTTGTCGCCGGGAATACCGTTATCATTAACCAGTTCAATAACATCGATGGTGATTTGGGTATCAACCGTGACCGTCAGCGGCGCCGAGTATTTTACGTTACCCGCTTCATCCTCCACCCTCACCGTCAGCGTATAGTCGCCATCTGCCCATGTGCCGGTCGGTGTCACGCTCCAGATGCCGGTCGCGCCTTTGGTGGCCGTCAGCACTTCTTTCGTGCTGCCATGCTGCACCTCAACCGTGACATACCGCGCGTCTGCGTCAATATTACCCAGTAAAAACGTCGGCTTATTCGCGTTGGTCAGGTTATCGCCTTTTATTCCGCTATCGTCCGTGTTGTCCAGCACGATAGTCGGTTCTGACAGTAGGGTATCGATGATGAAGTCCAGTTTCTGCGTCGTCTGGTTTCCCGCCTTGTCGGTCGCCTCCACTGTCAGGGTATGCTTCCCCTCTCCCACATCAGCCAGCCAGGTATAATCCCAGACGCCCGGCGTCGCGCTCTGGGTAGCGTTGAACCATGTCTTGCCGCCGTCAATGCTCAGGCGCACCTCGTTAACATCCGTCGGTACCTTCACCTGGAACTGCGGACGCACGTTATTAGTCAGATTATCGTCGGGAATACCGCTGTCATTGACCAGTTCAATGTTATTAATGGCGATTTGCGTGTCCACCGTCACCGTCAGCGATGCCGAATGGCTGGTGTTCCCCGCTTTATCTTCGACTGACACACTCAGGGTATAATCGCCCGCCCCCCATGATGTCGGCGGCGTAAAGGTCCATCCGCCTACACCTTTCGTGGCGTCAAATGTGGTGGTGACGCCGCCATGCTCCACGCTGACCGTAACGCGAACGGCATCATCATCAATATGTTGCAGGTTAAATGTCGGCTGGGTGCGATTAGTCATGTTATCGCCCTGGATGCCGGTGTCGTCCGCGCTATCCAGTACGATGACCGGCGTCGACAGCGTGGTATCAATAGTGAAGTGGAGTGTCTCCGTCACCGTATTACCCGCATTGTCAGTCGCTTTCACATTCAGCGTATAGTCGCCATCCGGCACGGTGCCCGGCCAGGTATAATTCCAGACGCCCGGCGTCGCGCTCTGTGTCGCCTTAACCCAGGTCACGCCACCGTCAATGCTCAGACTGACTTCGTTAACGTCCCCCGGTACCGTCACGCGGAACTGCGGATGGGCGTCGTTAGTCATATTGTCGCCGGGAATACCGTTATCATTAACCAGTTCAATAGCATCAATGGTGATTTGGGTATCAACAGTGACCGTCAGCGACGCTGAGTGTTTTTCGTTCCCCGCCTCATCTTCCACCCTCACCGTCAGCGTATAGTCGCCATCTGCCCATGTGCCGGTCGGTGTTACGCTCCAGTTGCCGGTCGCGTCTTTGATGGCCGTCAGCACTTCTTTCGTGCCGCCATGCTGCACCTCAACCGTGACATACCGCGCGTCTGCGTCAATATTGCCCAGTAAAAACGTCGGCTTATTTACGTTGGTCAGGTTATCGCCTTTTGTTCCGCTGTCGTCCGTGTTGTCCAGCACGATAGTCGGTTCTGACAGTAGGGTATCGATGATGAAGTCCAGTTGCTGCGTCGTTTTGTTTCCCGCCTTGTCGGTCGCCTCCACTGTCAGGGTATGCTTACCCTCTCCCACATCAGCCAGCCAGGTATAATCCCAGACGCCCGGCGTCGCGCTCTGGGTAGCGTTGAACCACGTCTTGCCGCCGTCAATGCTCAGGCGCACCACGTTGACATCCGTCGGTACCGTCACCTGGAAGTGCGGGCGCGCTTCATTGGTCAGATTATCGTCGGGAATACCGCTGTCATTGACCAGTTCAATATGGTCAATGGCGATTTGCGTATCGATGGTAACCGTCAACGGCGCTGAGTGGCGAATATTACCCGCCTCATCTTTCACCGTTACCGTCAGCGTATAGTCGCCATCAGTCCACGCGCTGCCGGGTACAAAACGCCACTGCCCGTTAGTCTGCGTCAGCTCCACCTCCTCGCTGTGACCATCGCGCATCACCTGCACGACGACCTGAGTCACGTCAGAATCAATACCGCCGATAATAAAACCCGGTGTTTTAACGTTAGTCTTATTATCGTTGGCGGTGCCGCTATCATCTGCGCTATCCAGCGTGATGGTCGGTGTCGACAATGTGGTATCAATGATAAAATTGAGCGTTTCCGTCGCCGTGTTGCCTGCAACATCGGTTGCTTTCACTGTCAGGGTATACGTATTTTCGACCAGATCTGTCGGCCATATATACTCCCAAACGCCGTCGGGCGTCAGCGTTGCGTTAACCCAGTTGATGCCGCCATCAAGACTCAGTTGCACAGAGTTCACGTCCGTCGGTACCGTAATATGAAACTGTGGACGTGCTTCATTGGTCAGGTTATCCCCGACAATACCCGTGTCATTAAGAAGTTCAATGCGATCAATAGACGTTTGCGTATCGATAGTCACCGTCAGCGGCGCAGAATAATTTGTATTACCCGCCTTATCTTCTACCTTTACCGTCAGCGTATAGTCGCCATCGGTCCAGGCTGCGCCCGGCGTAAAGCGCCACACACCGCCGTTCTTAATCAACTCTATCTGTTGGTTCTTACCATCATGCGCCACCGTCACCACCACTTTGGTCACGTCGGCGTCGATATTACCGAGGGTAAAGCCTGGCATCTTAACGTTGGTGATGTTATCGCCAGCGGCGCTATCATCCGCACTGTCCAGGGTAATAGTCGGTTCTGACAGCATGGTATCGATGATGAAGTCCAGTTTCTGCGTCGTTTTGTTTCCCGCCTTGTCGGACGCTTCCACCATCAGGGTGTGAGGGCCGTTAGCCACATTCGTCAGCCAGGTATAATCCCAAACGCCCGGCGTCGCGCTCTGCGTGGCGTCAAACCACGTTTTGCCGCCATCAATGCTCAGTCTTACACCGTTAACATCCGCCGGTACTGTCACCTGAAAGTGCGGGCGTGCTTCATTGGTCAGATTATCACCGGGGATACCGCTGTCGTTAACCAGTTCAATACGGTCAATGGCGATGTGCGTGTCTACTGTCACCGTCAACGGCGCGGACTGCTTCACATTTCCGGCCCTATCTTCTACCTTCACCGTCAGGATATAGTCGCCGTCCGCCCAGTCGCTGGTCGGCGCAAAGCGCCACTGTCCGCCGGTCTGAACCAGTGGCACCTCCTGTTTAATGCCATTGTGCATTACCTCCACTGTTACCCGGCTGACATCGGTATCAATATTGTTGAGGGTAAAGCCCGGCGTTTTAACATTGGTGATATTATCGCCCGCGATGCCGCTGTCATCTGCGCTGTCCAGCGAGAGGGTCGGCACAGACAGAGTGGTATCGATGGTGAAATCGAGCGTCTGTGTTGTCTTATTTCCCGCCTCATCGGTCGCTTCTACCGTCAGGGTATAGCCTCCGTCGGCCACATCATCCGGCCAGATATAATCCCAGCCGCCCGGCGTCGCGTTCTGGGTAGCGTTGAACCACGTCTTGCCGCCGTCAATGCTCAGGCGCACTACGTTGACATCCGTCGGTACCGTCACCTGGAAGTGCGGACGCACGTTATTAGTCAGATTATCGTTGGGAATACCGCTGTCATTGACCAGTTCAATGCTATTAATGGCGATTTGCGTGTCCACCGTCACCGTCAACGATGCAGAATGGCTGGTGTTCCCCGCTTTATCTTCGACTGACACACTCAGGGTATAATCACCATCCGCCCACGCCCCTGTCGGCGTAAAGCTCCATCCGCCTACGCCTTTCGTGGCGTCAAATGTGGTGGTGACGCCGCCATGCTCCACGCTGACCGTAACGCGAACGGCATCATCATCAATATGCTGCAGGGCAAATGTCGGCTGGGTGCTATTCGTCATGTTATCGCCCTGGACACCGGTATCGTCCGCGCTATTCAGTACGATGACCGGCACTGACAGCGTGGTATCCACCGCGAAATCGATGGTCTTCGTCACTGTATTGCCTGCTTTATCAGTCGCTTCCACCGTTAGCGTGTATTGACCATCTGCCAGGTCTGTCGGCCAGATATACTCCCAGCTTCCTGCCACGCCCGGAGTTGCCTGAACCCACGAATTACCACCGTCAATGCTCAGACGGACTTCATTGACATCCGTCGGTACCGTCACACGAAAGTGGGGACGGTCGTCATTGGTCATATTATCGCCTTTCACGCCGCTATCGTTGACCAGTTCCACCCCATCAATGGCGATTTGGGTATCGATAACGACCGTCAGCGGCGCTGAGTAGTTGGTATTTCCTGCCTTATCTTCTACTTTCACCGTTAACGTGTAGCTGCCATCCGCCCACGTATTCCCTGGTGTAAATAACCAGCTACCATTGAGGTGGGAAAGTTCGATCTCTTCGCTCACGCCATTGTGCATCACCTGTACGACGACCCGATGCGCATCGGCATCAACACCGGAAATAGCAAAACCTGGCTTATTGATGTTGGTCAGGTTATCGCCTGTAACCCCCGTATCATCCTTAGAAAGCAGGGAAATCACCGGCGTTGATACTGTGGTATCGATAGTAAAATCGAATACCGCGCTGTTCGCTTTATTACCCGCAATGTCCTCAACCTTGACATAAACCTGATGCAAGCCTTCCGTTAAATCTGAAGTAAAGGTATAGGCCCATGAACCATCAGGTCGTTGCGTGGCAACACCGATCTGCGTATCAGACGCGGCATCCCATACCTGAACACTGATAATGTCCGGATCAATATCTTTTAGGTGCAAGGTAGGTTTAACGATATTCGTTAAATTATCATCTGAAATTCCCGAATCTGAATCCGGGCTCAATGAAACTATCGGTATTGAAATAGCAGTATCGACGCTAATTAAGAAAGGATCCGAATGGGCAATGTTGCCAGCGATATCTTCAACTGAAGCGGTTATTCTATGATCGCCATCAACCAAACCTTGATCGGCTTTTAGAGTATACTCCCATCTGCCATCTTTATTTGTTCTGACCTCAGCGATCAGCGCACCATCAATATAGAGTTTAACCGTTGAATAGGGTGCAGCGGTTCCTGTCAGTGCAGGATTCTTTTCATTAATAATATGGTCTGTATTATCAACCCCCGTATCGTTGACCAACTCTATTGTTGGTTTTTGTGTTTGCGTTACGATTTGGAAATTATACGCTGATGAGGAGGCAGTATTACCGGCAATATCTTCTACCTTTACCGTTACGTCATGCGAGCCATCGGATAACGCTGTGGTAAATTGAAAATTCCATACACCATCATCGCCAGCAATAGCCTCGCCACTTAACACACCGTCAACATAGATGGAAACCTTAGCATTAGCTTCAGCCATCCCGGTAAACAACGGCGTATTAATTTTAGTAATCATATCGCCTTTAACGCCAGAATCAGCGCTATCATGCAACATAACAGTAGGGATCGGCGTAAAGCTATCAATGGTAAGCTGATAATCTACAGATGACGTTCTTCCTAAAGGATCGATGGATTCAACCGTAATCTTATAAACATTGTCAGACAGATTTCGGGAAATATCAAAATTCCAGTTACCGTCTGCATCCGCAGTCGTCACGCCTATCGTTTTACCATCAATAAGGATATTTACGGTAGCAAACCTATCCGCTGTTCCCAGTAACGTCAGAGCATTATGTTTATTGGTAATCCAGTCGCCTTTTGCACCGGAATCATCACTGGCATCGAGTTCCGCTTTTGGAGGTACAACTTCAGTTTGAATAGTAAAAGAATATTTAACAGTAGAGGATTTATTACCGGCGGCATCCTGAGAAATGATTTCAATATCATAGGCACCCTGAAGAAATTTATTACTAAACTGATAATTCCAGGTCCCGTTTGAGTCAACCTCAATGCTGTCATATAATTTACCATCTCGCATCAATAAGATGGTAGACTTTGGCTCTGCCGTACCGACTAAAGCCGGTAAATCATTCCCTGATAAAATTATACCATTCGGTAAAACAACAAAATCCTCCAAAGAAACTGTCGGAGGTACAGGGGCAACAGTATCGATAACGTAACTAAAGGAAAAATCCTTTTTGTTGCCAGCGACATCTTCAACAGTGAACGTAAGATTGTTAACCCCTTCCACTGAGTCGGAAGTGAAATTGAACGTCCATTCGCCCTTGTCATTCGCTTTAAAAATAACCTCTTCGCCAGTCTCACTATTTATGACACTGATAATAGCATTTGGCTCAGTTTTACCTGTAAAGGTTGGGCGAGTATTGTTAGTAACGTTATCTCCAACAATACCGCTATCATCAGTAGTTTCAATCTCAGCGCTGAAATAGCTGATACGGGTATCAATAGTAAAAGGCAGATTTGCCGTCGCTGAGGTATGCCCGGCAATATCAGTAGCTGTTGCTGTTATATTGTATTCGCCATCCTTGAGCGGCGTAGTAAGCGTATAGCTCCATGTCCCATCTTTAGCAACAATGACCTCACCAAGATGTTTAAGTCCAAGATAAATAGAGACTGTAGAACCGGGTTCCGCCACACCAATAAATGTTGGCAGGGTGCTATTTGTAATGCTGTCATTTTTAATGCCGGAATCACTACTATCATCCAGCTCAATCGTCGGCTTTTCCGGAGCAATGGTGTCGGTTATGATACTATCCGTCGTTTCGTTTTTATTACCTGCTTTATCTACGGCAACGACTTTTATACTATTTTCGCCCTCAGATAATTCATTATCTTTAAATTCATAACTCCAGTTTCCATCTTTATCGACATCAACGCTGGCAACCAGTTTATTATCTACATAAATGTCAACCTTGGCATTCTCTTCCGCCGTACCAACAATTGAAGGCGTCAAGGTCGGCGTTAAGCCCTTATGACCAGACACACTACTTTCAGGCGAAAGTTCAAATGTTGGCTTATCGGTAACGGAATCGATAGTAATGACAAGTTTGGCGCTACCGCTCCCATCAGCAGTCTTGGCCTCTGCCTCCAGATTGTATGTTCCATCAGTCAATGTTTCAGGCGCAGTGAAGGTGAAGTTACCCAAACTATCCGCTACAGCCTGACCGACAGCAATACCATTAATTTTAATAATGACCGTGGCATTGGGAGCAGTGCTACCTACAAACTGAGGTTTGGTAAAATTAGTTATACTATCATCTTTGCTACCGCTGTTACTCTCGGCCGCAAGCGCTAATGTGACTTTAAGCGGCTCTTTAACAGACTCGGCATCGAGCTTATTTTCCTCATTTTTACTGCTATTACTTTTGCCAGTGCTGGTATTTTTATTAATAGGTTGAGGAAGAACTTTTTCAGCATCGTTCTGTTTAGAAGCCTGCGTTGCTTTAGCCTGTGTATTTTGCTGGGAAGCATCGCTTTGCTGAGCCAGATTGTCTTTTGCTACATTGTCAGCCAAAAAGTTCTGCAGCATTTCTTCAATTTGCTTTGACGAGTTCTGTACTTCAAACGCTTCATTGAGCGCTTTTTCTGCAGCCTCCTTAGCTTTCTCAGCTTCTTCCTTCGCCTTATCAGCTTCTTTCTTTGCGTTTTCAGCCTCGTCAAGCTGCTTTTTTAATTCCTCTTCTTCCCTCTTATTTCGTCGTTTGCCATCACCTTTCTTTTCTACCTGAGCAGAATCAACCAATGAGCTGTCAATTCTCTCTAGTTGAATATCTTTTAAATCTACGCTGCCCAGAATTTTAGCGCCGGTAATAGTCTTATCTTTAAATTTAACAGCGAGGTTATTGCCTTTGATACTTGAATAAAGAGCGCCATTGACAATGATCACTGACCCATGCGGCGTCGTAATGTTCATGTCTGGCCCGGAAAGAGAAACTTTTGCGCCTTTGGCATTACCCAAAGAAGATAAATCAATTACAGAATTTTGATCGGCAAAAAACTTTTGTATGCTTTTATTTCCCATAATATTATATTCACTCTCAAGGTGTATCTAATCGTTTAGTATTAACGGGTTCTGAAAAGGCTTTGTCCACGCCTTTCATCAAGGGAGATAACAGGTATTCCATAATGCTGTGTTTTCCGGTAATTACACTGGCGTCAACAGTCATACCTGGTTTTAACCACCGTAAATCATCTTCATTAACATCGAATGCAATAATTACTTTATAATAACGCTGAATTGTTCCTCCGGTATTTTCCTCATAGGAATCAGGGCTAATATTATCGATAGTCGCATTATACGATTTTATCTTTGGTTGGATAATTGACTGGACATCCAGCTTAACGGCTTCATCTACATATATTTGGTCACGGTATTTGGGTAGTATTTTCACATCGGCCAGCATAGTCCTTACTTTTGGTTTTATTTCAAAAAGTAAGTCCGCCGCCTGAATCACACCACCATGAGTAGTGGCACTTTTATTGATTTTATAAATCACACCGTCAACCGGTGAATAGATATCCTCCTCATTTATCTGCTTCTCTATTACTTTTAATGTAGAGTTAACAACCTCAAGTTCCTGAAGATTTTTAGATATTATTTTAGATAAAGATAATCGCAATTCATTATTAAGCGCCTCAATATCATTAACAACCAGCTCAATATCATCTTTTTTTAAAGTGATGCTACTTTCAATATCATTAATTTCAGACTTAACTTTTATATACGCCTGTTTCTTGTTAAGAAAATTGGTATATGGGCTAATTCCTTTTTTTACCAGTGGGGAAAGAATATTTATTTCTTCGGCAAGCAATGCTAGTTCTTTTTCTTTCGAACTCAGCTTCTCTTGTAATCCGCTAATCTCAGAATCAAGAGAGGTTTTTTTTAACTCTTTAGCTCTTATCTGACTATGCACTAATTCAATATTCGCTTTTACCTCTTTATTGCTTAAAGAACGGGTACCATCCAGGGTAATCAACCCACTCTCATTTTCCTTATCAAGAATGAAAGATATTTCGTTAACATCTTTATCCAGATACCCTTTTTGAGTTCTATACCTTTGATATTCTTTTTGCAGATCAAGGTTAACGACCTTTGCAAGGAGTTCTCCTTTTTTTACAGTATCACCCTCGGCCACATAAATATCTTGTATCGTTCCTCCTTTAGAAAGAGATATTAACTGAGCATTATCTTTAGTAGTGATAACGCCCTGACCATGAACCACTGAATTAATTTCTATAAAGTAGGTAAGGATAATAATTAAGATCGTCAAAGAAATAATTATCATCATGAGATGATCGCTTTGTCTTCTATTCATTTCATTCCATTTAACTCACTTTCAGTATTTCCTTTTAAATAATCCATTAAATGAAAAATCAATGAGAGCTGCTGTAACTTTAAAATATACAGGCTATATTTGCTGTCGATCATGCTTACATATGCCTGAAATGCTTCATTACGGCTTGAAATTAAATCAAGCAAACTTTTTTGCCCTAACTGAAACTCCTGCTCATATAACTCAGTAAGCTGTAACGCGTTTGTATGTGAACGTTCCGCCACTGAGTAAGTCTCTTTTGCAGCGGTGTATTTTGAAAGTTGTGAATCAATGTTATAACGCGTTTTAATCAAAAAATCGTCAATTTGCAGCTTAGACTGCGAGTAACTTGCCACCATTTTTCTTTCCTGGGCTGAATTTCTGAACCCATTAAAAATGTTGAAACTGACATTGATACCCGTTTTGAATTCATCTTCATAATCACTTTTTTTGGCACTACCGCTCGGGTTATTCTGTACATAGCTGGAAACGAGATCTACAGTCGGAAAATAGGATGATTTTGCGGCATTAATATCTTCGGTCGCGGCTTTTCGGGTATTGACAAGCATCTTATAGTCATCGTTGTATTTCATCACCATGTCCATAAGTTTTTCAGGGCTTTCGACAAAGATATATTTTTTGAAGAGGTTGAATTTTTCATCGCTTTGAATCTGAACTGGTGATAAATTCAGACCAGTCATATTCTGCATTTTATACATTTCATCATCCAACATCGACTGATACATAATGCTTCTGGTATTTAATGCATCGATAGATACTTGTACTTTACGCATATCAGATTGCATCGCTACACCGGAAGATACCAGCAGCGAAAAAGTTTCCAGCATCTTTTTATAAAACTCTTTCTCAAGATTTACGCCATCAATCATTTCACGATATTTACTGATGTTGTAATAGGTTGTCACAACCTCCTGAGACACTATATTCTTTGTTTTTTCATAGTCAGTTTTACTATTATCTCTTTCGTATTCAGATTTCCTGATATTAGCCCCCCTCACTCCAAAATCCGTTATTCGGTATGATAAAGACACCTTATTTTCAACGTTTCTCTCGGTACCTGATGACTCTTTCCTGTTATTATTAAGGCCAGATGTTAGATCCAGGGTAGGATAAAGTGCTGCCCGTGAAAGATCTAAGTCACTGTTTTTCTTTTCAGTCTCATAATATGAAACAGCAACAGAGGGCTGATGCGTTAATGCGGCATTAACTAAATCTCTTAGAGGAATGACCGGAAGCTCGCTGGCGTATGTGCTTTGTGTAATAAAAGCAGTCGTCAGAAAAAACATCTTAATCTTCATTTTTTTCCTCCTTGTTTAACAAACGTTGCTTTACTATTTCCTGGTGCATAGATGTTATTTTTTCCATTAATGGCATATAGGTATCACGGTAGCTAACCATTTCAGCACTAATCTCTTTAGTATTGGCAATAATCTTTTTATCAGTAGCCGATAGATCGGATAGCGCTAAATGAACATTGTTCATATCCTCATCCATTTCTTTTCTCAGCCCATCGAGAGTATGAGAAATATCGGCACTGCCAGCGGCAATATCGTTTATGGTCTTACCATGTGAAAGAGATTCCTGATAACATTTATCAACTGATGCCATTATTGAATCATTCTTTTTGTCTATAATATTTTGTATTGTACTCATTGCCTCCAGTCGTGCATTATTATCAGCAAGCAGGATATTACCTTCAGATAAACGAGAGGTAATTGTTATTACACCGTCAGATAATTTTTTGAGATTTTCGTTACTGCTTACCAGATAACCATCAATCAGCGTAGAAAGTTGTTCCAGTTTTGCTGAGTTATCCAATAGCCGGTTTTGCAAAGTGACAAAGCTATCTGATAGCATCACTCGTTTCTTTTCTTCATCCTGCGTCCGTAAGTTTTCAACTGTCAGGTAGTTATCAAAAAACGCTTTAAACAACTCTTTAAATTCTACAAGCGTCTCTGATTCAACCCGCAGGCTTCGTTGTTTATTATTGGATCTGTTGCTTATGATTTTTAATTTTTTGATTTCCGTAGAAACAAGGGAATAGGAGCTGCGAACAAAAACACTTTGTGAGGTCAGGAGTATGGCGCAAACAACACCATAGATAGAAGATACAAATGCGGTATTCATCCCTTTCAATGGTTCAGAAAGCGACGCTACCATTGTCACGATCATATTGAGTGTATTACTTGCATTATCACCGCCAACATCTGATGGCGAGCTCAATAAATTCCCGATTGAACCAATCGTAATAGACAGACCCGCAAACGTCCCCAACAGGCCAACAAGCGTCGACACATTGCTACAACTCATAATAAATGACAATCGTTGGTTACGGGCGGTAGACACATTGTCATCTAATTCCATCAGCAAATTGAAATCACACTGTTTGGGTTCTCCGGAAAACAAAATCTGATTGAGGTTAGAAAGAATACTATTTTTTCTGCTGGCGTCCTGAGCTATTAATATGTCTTTTGCTGAAATATTTTTAAAAATAGTGAATAATGCACACAAAGAGCCTGTAATATAAATGGCAATAATGACTCCATTGTAAATTGCAGAAACCATAAAGTTATCAAAAACATACTCTCTTATACCGGGAAAAGATAAAGCGGAAAAAGGGAGTATGGCAAGGAAAAAACAGACAAACAAATAGCGGTAATGATTTATATATTTCACTCGGACACCTTTTTATTAATAGTCGTGATAATAGCTTTACTCGTTGTACTTGATGCTGCGGAGTTAACACTCATGTCAATAACTACATCAGGATATATCTTCTTAATCTCTTTCATTAAAATAATTCCCCGTTCATATCCCAGTCGTAAAGAGTCAGAGAAAGAGATGTCTGCCTGAGGAATAACCATTTCTATCAATAAATTACTATTGATTTTGTCTTCTAACCAAGCCTTTATTTTATGAGTGTCCTCTTCTGAAAAGCTTCTCAGCCTGCCATGATACGTAATAACAAGCTCATTTTTTGTAGATGTTATATCAATTTTCTGACCATCGGCGATATCGTATACTCCAACCTCCTTACCTGACATTGTAGTCATTCCGTCCGACACATCTTGAGTATTCACTTCCTTATTAACTATTTCATTAGGATTTGAATTGTCATTGGCTCCGCTATTTTGAGCAGTAGATTTAGTCTTATTCTCTATATTTGCTTTATAAACTTTAATTGAGTTGTCATACATAATAATCATATTATTAAGTGCAAACACCAACATAAGAAATATAAAAATGCACAATACCGTAGAGAATGTATCAACAAAACTAGGCCACGGATTACTTTCGTCTTCCATGTTGTCTCCTGATATTACATTGTGAATAAAATGTTTTTGTGGATTAGAAAGGATAAAGGATGCTCAACTTATTCAGAAAGTGAACGCTACCGCCCTTGGCTTCCTGCTACCAATACGCTTTATAGATTTCAGTTTTCCTACATCTCGTAATCAGAAAAATAAAAACAATGACGCCATTTTTATGCGCCCACAACAAAGATGAGTGCTTTAATTAAAAACACTCTTCATTTTTTTATTAGGTATACATCAATTATTGCACTAACTATATCTTCCCCAATAATAGGTATCGCATAAGCTCTCAGCTCATAAATAAAAAATAGTCATCAGCAAATTAAAACCACTCGCCGATAAATAGATTTGTTAGCTAATCATTGAAACTCTAAATCATTTTAAGGACATATTTCTTTTTAATACGCGTTATAATCATACGTATTTAATAAATTTGCCTCCAGAAGATAAAATGAATTTTCACAATTAAAACATAGGGTCATAGGGACTTCAATATAACTTAAATCATTAAAAATATAATAAGCGGGGAGTAAAAAATCAGAATTGCGTAAAAAAATACATAAATAAAACCATTTTTTATATAAAGCCAGCTATAAGTAACAAGTTTATCTTCAGCAATTAAAAATAAAGCAAGATGAACATATCATATTTGACCTCATCACAAGCTAAAGCAAACATTTAATTAACTATTGATAATACCGACCATTCTCTAACGTTATTTTATAATATCTTTTTGTTGTCAAAAAATGGCTATAAATTATATATTTTGCAGATGAGATTTCTCTTTCATATTTAAGACAATCCGGGTTATTGCAGTACATTTATGAACTTCGGCTGGATAATGATGTGCCGAGGCGAGTCGGCCAGAGGCGATAAGCGACATTTTTCCGTAAGATATGTGCTTCTCTTTTTTGAAAGGGAGACAAAGACAATAATACCAGGTAAGAAAATGCCTGGTTTACACCAGGCATTTCAGCAGACGAGAACTATAGCGAAAATGCAAATAACGCTTTGAGTTTTTTACCAAAAATCAGAACGGAATGTCGTCGTCAAAATCCATTGGCGGTTCGTTAGACGGCGCTGGCGCGGATTGCTGTGGACGCGACTGCGCGCCGCCGCTGAACTGGTTGCCGCCCTGCGGCTGCTGAGGTTGTTGCGGTTGACCCCAACCCCCCTGCTGCTGACCGCCTGCCGGTGCGCCGCCGCCCTGGCGACCACCCAGCATCTGCATCACGCCGCCGATCTGCGGAACGTTAATTTCAGTCGTATAGCGTTCCTGGCCACTCTGATCGGTCCACTTGCGGGTACGCAATTGACCTTCGATATACACCTGAGAACCTTTACGCAGATATTCGCCGGCCACTTCCGCCAGTTTGCCGAACATCACCACCCGGTGCCATTCAGTCTGCTCTTTCATTTCGCCGGTCTGCTTATCGCGCCAGGATTCAGAAGTAGCCAGCGTTAAGTTGGCGACAGCGCCGCCACTCGGCATATAGCGTACTTCCGGGTCCTGGCCCAGATTACCAACGAGAATCACCTTGTTTACGCCTCTGCTGGCCATAATTGAGTCTCCTGAATACGTTTCATAAATAGTGTAAACGCGTGAGTGTACCATTTCCACGTAGCATTTTAATAGCTGCGATGCAGGTTCCAGGTCACTCGCGCGAACCTCATATTGTTGCATACTTTAGCTGAAGATGCATTCCAATACTGTATATTCAAACAGGTTAAATTGTGTCATAATTAGCCGTTTCTGCCGTTTGTCCTTCAAACAAACCAGGCATCCGAGTCTCTACCGGGAAAGGTGAATGGATAAGATCGAAGTTCGGGGCGCCCGCACCCATAATCTCAAAAATATTAACCTCGTCATCCCACGCGACAAACTGATTGTCGTGACCGGGCTTTCGGGTTCAGGCAAATCCTCACTGGCTTTCGACACTCTGTATGCCGAAGGGCAGCGTCGTTACGTTGAATCGCTCTCCGCTTACGCGCGGCAGTTTTTGTCGCTCATGGAAAAACCGGATGTCGACCATATTGAGGGGCTATCGCCCGCGATCTCAATTGAACAGAAATCGACATCGCACAACCCGCGCTCTACGGTGGGTACTATTACCGAGATCCACGACTACCTGCGCCTGCTGTTTGCCCGCGTGGGCGAACCGCGTTGTCCGGATCATGACGTGCCGCTGGCGGCGCAAACCGTTAGCCAGATGGTCGATAACGTGCTGTCACAGCCGGAAGGCAAACGTCTGATGCTGCTGGCGCCGATTATTAAAGAGCGTAAAGGCGAACACACCAAAACGCTGGAAAATCTGGCAAGCCAGGGTTACATTCGCGCCCGTATTGACGGCGAAGTCTGCGATCTCTCCGATCCGCCGAAGCTGGAGCTGCAAAAGAAACATACTATTGAGGTGGTGATCGATCGCTTCAAAGTTCGCAACGATCTTTCCCAACGCCTGGCGGAGTCGTTCGAAACGGCGCTGGAATTATCCGGCGGCACGGCGGTTGTTGCCGATATGGACGATGAGAAATCGGAGGAGCTTCTGTTCTCCGCCAATTTTGCCTGTCCGATTTGCGGCTACAGTATGCGCGAGCTGGAACCGCGTCTGTTCTCGTTCAACAACCCGGCAGGCGCCTGCCCGACCTGTGACGGCCTCGGCGTTCAGCAATATTTCGATCCGGACCGCGTGATCCAGAATCCCGACCTGTCGCTGGCAGGCGGCGCGATTCGTGGTTGGGATCGTCGCAATTTTTACTACTTTCAAATGCTCAAGTCGCTGGCGGAACACTATAAGTTCGACGTGGATGCGCCGTGGGCAAGCCTCAGCGCCAACGTACACAAAGTCGTGCTGTACGGTTCCGGCAAAGAGAACATCGAATTTAAATATATGAACGATCGCGGCGATACCTCCGTGCGCCGCCATCCGTTCGAAGGCGTGCTGCATAATATGGAGCGCCGTTATAAAGAAACGGAATCCAGCGCGGTGCGCGAAGAGCTAGCGAAATTCATCAGTAATCGCCCCTGCGCCAGCTGTGAAGGAACGCGACTGAATCGCGAAGCGCGCCATGTATTTGTGGAAAATACGCCGCTGCCTGCTATTTCCGATATGAGCATTGGCCATGCGATGGATTTTTTCACTAATCTCAAGCTTTCCGGGCAACGGGCGAAAATCGCCGAAAAAGTGCTAAAAGAGATCGGCGATCGCCTCAAGTTTCTGGTGAACGTCGGCCTGAACTATCTCACGCTCTCCCGCTCGGCAGAGACGCTTTCCGGCGGCGAAGCCCAGCGTATTCGTCTGGCGAGCCAGATAGGCGCCGGGTTAGTCGGCGTGATGTATGTGCTGGATGAACCGTCCATCGGTCTGCACCAGCGCGATAACGAACGGCTGCTGGGTACGTTGATTCATCTGCGCAATCTTGGCAATACCGTGATTGTGGTGGAACACGATGAAGACGCCATCCGCGCCGCCGACCATGTGATTGATATTGGCCCCGGCGCGGGCGTTCACGGCGGCGAGGTGGTGGCGGAAGGCCCGCTGGAAGCCATTATGGCGGTACCGGAATCACTGACCGGCCAGTACATGAGCGGTAAACGCAAAATTGAAGTGCCGAAACAACGCGTGCCGGCAAATCCAGAAAAAGTGCTCAAACTCACCGGCGCGCGCGGCAATAACCTGAAAGATGTGACCCTTACGCTACCGGTAGGGCTGTTTACCTGTATCACCGGCGTCTCGGGTTCCGGTAAATCAACGCTGATTAACGATACGCTGTTCCCCATCGCCCAGCGTCAGTTAAACGGGGCGACTATCGCCGAACCGGCGCCGTATCGGGATATTCAGGGGCTGGAACATTTCGATAAAGTGATCGATATCGACCAGAGTCCAATCGGGCGTACCCCGCGTTCCAACCCGGCGACCTATACGGGCGTCTTCACCCCGGTTCGTGAGCTTTTTGCTGGCGTGCCGGAGTCTCGCTCGCGCGGCTATACGCCAGGGCGATTCAGCTTCAACGTGCGCGGCGGTCGCTGCGAAGCGTGCCAGGGCGATGGCGTCATTAAAGTCGAAATGCACTTTCTGCCGGATATTTACGTGCCGTGCGACCAGTGCAAAGGCAAGCGCTATAACCGGGAAACGCTGGAGATTAAGTACAAAGGCAAGACCATCCACGAAGTGCTGGATATGACCATTGAAGAAGCGCGTGAGTTCTTTGATGCGGTTCCGGCGCTGGCGCGTAAGCTGCAGACGCTGATGGACGTGGGGCTGACCTATATCCGTCTTGGTCAGTCGGCGACGACGCTTTCCGGCGGCGAGGCCCAGCGCGTGAAGCTGGCGCGCGAACTGTCGAAGCGCGGCACCGGGCAAACGCTGTATATTCTCGACGAGCCAACCACCGGCCTGCACTTTGCTGATATTCAGCAGTTGCTTGACGTTCTGCATCAGTTGCGCGATCAGGGCAACACCATCGTGGTGATCGAACACAACCTGGACGTCATTAAAACGGCGGACTGGATTGTCGACCTCGGCCCGGAAGGCGGCAGCGGCGGCGGCGAAATTCTCGTCTCCGGTACGCCGGAAACCGTGGCGGAGTGCGAGGCGTCGCATACCGCCCGCTTCCTTAAACCTATGCTCAAATAACCTTCACGCCGCTTTCCGATTCGCCGGGAAGCGGCATCATTTTTCCTCATCCCACCTCATTGTATCCGTGTTGAGCATTTGTGATTTGCGTGCCGCCTCGCTCTGACATGTGATAGCGCAAACGGTCTGTTATGGAAAACACCATGAAGTTGCCCTACGCAATCACACTACTGCTGTGCCTGTTTTTATCCGCCTGTACGCTGCCTGACCGCTTTAGCGCCGTGGCTTTTCAACAACTGACGCTATTACAAGCGCGCTCAACCCGCTTCCTGCAGGACGCGGCGCGAATACCGTGGCAAAAAGAGACACTGTTCAAGGATGACCGTGATATCCGCCAGACATTTTTTCAGGCTGAGCGGGTCGCCCGTCAAGGTGGGGATAAACACCGACTCGATAATCTGGCGCTGCTGAAAAATCACTATTTGCGTCTTTATGCGCGGGTTATGCAACGTAAGCAACCACTTACTTACATCCAGGCTGAGAGATACCAACAGCAAAATAATCAGGTCTGGAAATTAGCCATACAGGGTGAGTGTCTGCATTGGGGCGCACGCTGTACTCAGGGAGAAGAAAATGGCGTCTATTAACGAAATACATTACCTGATGACCACCGCCCGGGCCGAACATCCTGTAGCCTCCTCGGCGATTGCCGAGTTTATCCAGGCGTATAAGCAGGCAAGAGAAGACAGCGACGACGGTATCCGCGAGTCCGCCGCGTTTATCGCCCGCGCGCTTCAGGAACATGCTCGCGGCTGGCTGGACGACGACGATATGATTATTCTGCTGGAAGGACAGCGGGACCTCGCCAGGCTACGCGCCAATAATGCGCAAATCGCCCTCGACAGCCGTATCCGGTCTACGGTCATCCGCCTCATTGATATCGCCCTGGCGTTGTTGGTCGGCGCGCTATAATCAGGACTGCGGCAACTGCTTGCGTTTATCTTCCGGCAGCGCATTTACCGCCTGTTGATAAGAGGCATCGACCAGATAATAGAGTTGTGAATCCGGCAGCGATCCGTCCAGATAGACCGTGCTCCAGTGCGCTTTATTAAGGTGCCGACTCGGTCGTACATCGCTGTGCTGCTGACGTAATAACTCTGCCAGTTCCGGGCTGGTTTTGAGAGAGGCTGCCGGGCGTCCTTCAACTTCTTTTACCATCGCGAAAAGTACATCTTCCACTTTAATTTGCGTCGCTTTCCAGTCGCTGTGGACGCTCTGCTCTGCGCCAGGTTTTGCCATGCAGTATTGCAGTAATTCCGAAATGGTCATTATCATTCCCCTTGTAGTGTCGCGATGATTTTACGTGGACCGCCGTGAATACGGTGCTCTCCCAACCAGATACCTTGCCATGTTCCTAACTGTAAACGCCCCTGGCGTACAGGCAGCAGCAACGAGACGCCCAATACTGACGACTTAATATGCGAAGGCATGTCATCCGCGCCTTCGTAATCATGTTCATACGCCGCATTATCGGGAACGGTTTTCAGGAAATGGCGCTCCATATCAGCGCGCACGGTGGGATCGCAGTTTTCGTTTAGCGTCAGCGAGGCCGAGGTGTGTAGCAACAACAGATGCAGCAAACCCGTTTCGACAGGCGGTAAGCCAGACAATTTATCGATAATTTCATCTGTTATCAGATGAAACCCGCGCGGCTTCTCGCTCAGTGTAATGGTGCGCTGATACCACATAGGCTGCTCCTTCCTAAAAACAAACGTCTCCTGAATAGTGTGCAGCAAGTCTGGAAAAGGTAAAAGCCAGCGGGGCAAGTTTGTGCAAAAATCATGCAAAAAAGGAGAGCCTGTCGCTCTCCTGATTTTTAGTACTCCGAGTTGACAATGACTTCCTCGCCAAACGCTCCTGCCTGCGGCAGCGGTTTGTAGGTGGAGTTAGCCGCGCGCAGGATGCGAATACCGCGGATACCACAATCACGAGCCGCAGTAATATCGTTATCCGAATCGCCGTAGAAGATACGCATATTCTTCTCCTGCAGCCACTGAACTTTCGTATTTTGTCCCGGTTTATCGCCGGCGAAAATCACCGGATTCATATTCGCCGCCGGAATATGGAAGTTATCCGCCAGCGTTTTCGACACGGTTTCCGTTTTCGTCTGACTACGACCAGTGACAAAGTAAATACTGTCGCCACGACGAACATGCATATCAATGAGCTGTCGGGCCACTTCTTTTGGAATACTGAATTCATCCCAGCCGTTGTTCATTTTTTCCCAAAAGGCCGGATTTTTCAGATAATCGTCGCTGTCCGGGGAGTAGGTTTTCTTTCCGCGCCAGAATCCGGGGCTGGAAAATAACACGGTGTCGTCAATATCAAAGCCGACCGCCATCGGCGGGCGTCCGGTGAGGCTGTTTTCAATCTGGGCGACAGAGACCCAATGGACAGGCGCTTGTTCCGCGAGTTTTGCAACGTTAGTGCCCGGATTGAGCGTCGAAGGGGAAGATACTAACGCATTCGCGGAATGGTTTAGCGTAAACAACAAACAGACGGCACTCAGCGCCAGGGTTATTTTTTTCATGCTTTTCCCTTAAAATTCAGAATATTATAGTTATTAAGATGAGTCTTTGCTCAAAAAACTATCTGACCATAACGCCAGTAACGGTCAAAAGGAAGGATTATCTGCGGTTTTGTTACGAAAAAAGAGGATGATCACAACAGCTATTGTCAGGCCGGAGGGCACTGTTATCGCCGTCCGGCCTGAATATTACATGACAGCGGCAAATGCCTTCGCCACGCGGTGTACATTTGAAGCATTAAGCCCGGCGACACACATGCGGCCACTGGCAATCAGGTAAACGCCAAACTCATCGCGCAACCGCTCGACCTGCTCCTCGCTTAACCCGGTATAGCTGAACATACCGCGCTGCTGTAACAAGTAATCAAAGTTGCGGTCAGGCATCTCCGCCTTCAGCTCCTTCACCAGCGTCTGGCGCATCGATATAATGCGGTTACGCATCGCGTCGACTTCCGCCAGCCAGCTCGCTTTTAACGCCTCATCGCCCAGGACCGTAGCGACCACCTGAGCGCCGAAACACGGCGGACTGGAGTAAATTCGGCGCACCGTCGCTTTTAGCTGTCCCAGAACCCTCGCGGCGATTTCAGCATCTTCACACACCACGGACAGGCCGCCGACGCGCTCGCCGTACAGCGAGAAAATCTTCGAAAAAGAATTACTGACTAACGCAGGTAACCCGGCGCTGGCAATGGCGCGAATAGCGTAAGCATCCTCGTCCATGCCTGCGCCAAACCCCTGATAGGCAATATCAAGGAACGGAATCAGATCGCGCGCTTTCACTATCTCAATCACCGCATCCCATTGCGAAGGTGTTAAATCCGCCCCGGTCGGGTTGTGACAACAGGGGTGCAGCAGCACGATACTGCGTGCAGGTAACGTATTCAGCGTGGCCAGCAGATCGTTAAAACGGATGCCGTTAGTCGCGTCGTCATACCAGGGGTAAGTACTCACTTCGAATCCTGCCCCGGCAAATATCGCAATATGGTTTTCCCAGGTGGGGTCGCTCACCCATACGCCTGCGTCGGGGAAATAACGCTTCAGGAAATCCGCGCCCACTTTCAGCGCGCCGGAACCGCCTAATGTCTGGATAGTGGCCACACGCTGTTGCTGAAGAACCGGGTGATCGGCGCCAAAGAGCAAAGGCGCGATAGTATGGCGATAAGTATTGAGTCCTTCCATCGGCAGGTACAGCGAAGCGCCATGCGGCTGCGCGTTAAGCCGGGCTTCGGCTTCGGCCACCGTTTTGAGCTGTGGGATAATCCCGTCTTCGTTGTAATACAGGCCAATGCTCAGATTTACTTTGTCGTGACGGGAGTCGTCTTTAAAACGCTCCATCAGTGAAAGAATCGGATCGCCGGCATAGGCGTCAACTTTTTGAAACACGCGATGGTTCTCCAGGTTTACAGAGGGCAGGAAATAACACAATAAACCGGAAGGACGAGAAGATCGAGAGGATGTTGTGGTGGATGCGCATATTGCCGGATGGCGGCGTGAACGTCTTATCCGGCCTACAGCCAATGCGCGAGACAAGCCGGATAAGCGCAAGCGCCACCCGGCCTGCCGCGTATTTAATCAATATACTTCATCGCCACCCTTGAAGTCAGGCGCGTGATAAGTTCGTAAGCACTTACTTTTGTCATTTCAGCGATACGTTCAACCGGCAGACCTTCGCCCCATAAGACCACCGGATCGCCCGCGTTATCCTGCGCGTTTGGCCCCAAATCCACGCAAATCATATCCATCGCCACCCGCCCGACAATCGGGACTTCACGACCATTGACCAGCACTGGCGTACCGGAAGGCGCCGCTCGTGGGTAGCCATCGCCATAACCCATCGCCACCACGCCCAGGCGCGTATCGCGCTCACTCACCCATGTCCCGCCGTAACCCACCGGTTCGCCCGCTTTGTGGTCACGCACCGCGATCAAACTGGAGGTTAAGGACATCACCGGCTGAAAACCAAAATCAGGCCCCCAGGGTTTGTGTTCCAGCGGCGATACGCCATACAAAATGATGCCCGGACGCGCCCAGTCAAAGTGAGACTGCGGCCACAGCAGAATACCGCCAGACGCGGCAATAGAGCGCTGACCGGGTTTACCCTGACAGAAGGCATTAAAAATGTCGAGCTGATGTTTGGTAGCGCCGCATTCCGGCTCATCCGCACGGGCAAAATGGCTGACGATATTCACCGGCTGGCGTACATTTTTACAGTGCGTCAGACGCTGGTAGAACGCCTCCGCCTCTTCGGGACGCACGCCGAGACGATGCATACCGGTATCCAGTTTCATCCAGACCGTTACCGGCTCCGCCAGCTCCACCGCCTCCAGGGCGGCAAGCTGCTCCTGATTATGTACGGCGGTATGCAGACATTGCGCGGAAATGGTCGGCAGATCGGCGGCGTCGAAAAAACCCTCCAGCAGCAGGATAGGCTGCGTGATCCCGCCCGCTCGCAGACGTAGAGCCTCTTCAAGACGCGCCACGCCAAAAGCGTCAGCATCAGGGAGCGTTCGCGCGGTCTCCAGAAGACCGTGTCCATAAGCGTTCGCTTTCACCACCGCAACCAGCTTACTGGCAGGCGCCAGTTCACGCAGACGTTGCAGGTTGTGTCGCAGAGCGCGGCGGTTAATGACGACTGTTGCCGCTTGCATTTGAATTCCTTGTTAACAGAATGACGGAGAGTTACTCATCATCGTATTGCGGTCCCGCATAGTTATCGAAGCGCGACCACTGACCATTGAACGTCAGACGAACCGTACCGATAGGACCGTTACGTTGCTTACCAATAATAATTTCAGCAATGCCTTTTAAGTCGCTGTTCTCGTGATAAACCTCATCACGGTAGATAAACATAATTAAGTCGGCATCCTGTTCAATAGAGCCGGATTCACGCAGGTCGGAGTTCACCGGACGTTTATCCGCGCGTTGTTCCAGGGAGCGGTTAAGCTGCGATAGCGCCACGACTGGCACCTGAAGCTCCTTCGCCAGCGCTTTCAACGAGCGGGAAATTTCGGCGATTTCCAGAGTACGGTTATCAGAAAGCGACGGCACGCGCATCAATTGCAGGTAGTCGATCATAATCAGACTTAACCCGCCATGTTCGCGGAAAATACGCCGCGCGCGCGAACGGACTTCTGTCGGCGTAAGACCTGAGGAGTCGTCAATATACATATTGCGTTTCTCCAGCAGAATGCCCATCGTGCCGGAGATTCGCGCCCAGTCTTCATCATCGAGTTGACCGGTACGAATACGTGTCTGATCGACGCGGGACAGCGAGGCCAGCATACGCATCATGATCTGTTCGCCGGGCATCTCCAGACTGAAGATCAGTACCGGTTTATCCTGCAACATCGCCGCATTTTCGCAGAGGTTCATCGCAAAAGTGGTTTTACCCATGGAGGGACGCGCCGCGACGATAATCAAATCCGAACGCTGTAACCCTGCCGTCTTTTTATTGAGATCCTGATAGCCGGTATCCACGCCTGTAACGCCATCGTGCGGTTGCTGGAACAACTGCTCAATACGCGCCACGGTAGCGTCGAGAATCTGGTCGATGCTTTTCGGGCCTTCGTCTTTGTTGGCCCGGTTTTCCGCGATCTGGAAGACGCGCGACTCCGCCAGATCCAGCAGTTCGTCGCTATTACGCCCCTGTGGATCGTAACCAGCGTCCGCAATTTCATGCGCCACCGCGATCATATCGCGGACCACGGCGCGTTCGCGCACAATGTCCGCATAAGCACTGATATTCGCCGCGCTTGGCGTGTTTTTAGACAACTCCGCCAGATAGGCGAAACCGCCGACGCTGTCCAGTTGGCCCTGCCGCTCCAGCGATTCCGCGAGCGTAATCAGGTCGATAGGACTGCCGCTTTCCTGCAAGCGCCCCATCTCCGTAAAGATATGGCGATGCGGACGGGTATAGAAATCTTCCGCCACCACGCGCTCGGCCACATCGTCCCAGCGCTCGTTATCCAGCATTAAACCGCCCAACACCGACTGTTCCGCTTCAATCGAGTGCGGCGGCACTTTTATCCCGGCAACCTGCGGATCGCGGTCGCGGGCATCAGTCTGTGGTTTGTTGAAGGGTTTATTTCCTGCCATAGTGAATGGAGTTACCGAGATAGTGATTGGGTCGAAAGATTACCACATTTCTTTTGGAGGAAGCATGGCAACGCGTATTGAATTTCACAAGCATGGTGGTCCGGAAGTGCTTCAGACCGTGGAGTTTACGCCAACGGAACCGGCGGAACACGAAATCCAGGTTGAGAACAAAGCCATTGGCATCAACTTCATCGACACCTATATCCGTAGCGGACTCTATCCGCCCCCGTCGTTGCCTGCGGGCCTGGGAACCGAAGCTGCGGGTGTGGTCAGTAAAGTCGGCAACGGCGTGGAGCACATTCGCGTGGGCGATCGCGTCGTCTACGCGCAGTCAACGCTCGGCGCTTACAGTTCCGTCCATAACGTCCCCGCAGATAAAGCCGCGATTTTACCTGACGCCATTTCCTTCGAACAGGCGGCAGCCTCTTTTCTCAAGGGATTGACCGTTTTTTACCTGTTGCGCAAAACCTATGAAGTGAAACCCGACGAACCCTTCCTGTTTCATGCCGCTGCGGGCGGCGTCGGTCTGATCGCCTGCCAATGGGCGAAAGCGCTGGGCGCGAAGCTTATCGGTACCGTCGGTAGCGCGCAAAAAGCGCAGCGGGCGCTGGACGCTGGCGCCTGGCAGGTAATTAATTACCGTGAGGAGAGTATTGTCGAACGGGTAAAAGAGATCACCGGCGGCAAAAAAGTCCGCGTGGTCTATGACTCCGTGGGGAAAGATACCTGGGAAGCCTCACTGGACTGCCTGCAACGTCGGGGACTGATGGTCAGTTTCGGCAATGCGTCCGGCCCCGTCACTGGCGTGAATTTAGGTATTCTGAATCAGAAAGGTTCCCTGTATGCCACGCGACCTTCACTACAGGGGTATATTACAACACGTGAAGAACTGACCGAAGCCAGCAATGAATTGTTCTCATTGATCGCCAGCGGCGTGATTAAAGTTGATGTGGCTGAAAATCAACGCTATGCGTTAAAAGATGCCCGTCGCGCGCATGAGGTGCTGGAAAGCCGGGCCACACAGGGCTCAAGCCTGCTGATTCCGTAATAGCTCTGCAAAGAAATTGGGCTTCCACCTGGGAAGCCCTTTCTTTTTTTGTTCGGCTGTATGTAGGGTACAGCGCGATGAATTCGTTACCTGCGCAATCATGACAGATTTAATAATCGATTCCTATTTGCCTGTGAGGGCAAAGTTCCAGGTTGTGACGAACCGCTCAATACCTTAGTAAAACCGACGGTTATTGCGCTGATACTGTGGGATTTTTGGCGTTTTTACTGCTTTGATCACCCACACCACAGCCACCGCCAGCAGTAGCCACGGTAACAGCTTGATCATCAGGGCGAACATTCCGCCCAGGAACATGACGGCAGTCGCTACAACCAGCGCGGCCAGAATGCCCAGCAAGGAGACGCCCGTCACCATTAACATCAGAAAAAAGCCAAGCACAAAAAGTAGTTCCAGCATAGTCGCTCCCCATAAAGATGGCATTGCCCGGCGGCACGGCGCTTACCGGGTTTGGTCAGGTAAGCTATTACAAAAATCATGCCAATATTTATGTTTTTGATATATAAAGAAAACGCCCTGCAAGACTGCACAGAGCGTGGTGAGATTGACTAATTTTTGGCGAACTTTTAACGCTTGTCTGCTACCAGTTTTAGCGCCTGCTCCAGTACAGCAACATCCGCGCCAGCTTTATGGGCGTTTTCGCTCAGATAGCGACGCCACTGCCGCGCGCCGGGGATGCCCTGGAACAACCCCAGCATATGGCGAGTGATATGCCCCAGATACGCTCCCTGGCTCAATTCACGCTCAATATAGGGATACATCGCGCGAACCACCGCAACCGGGTCGGCATCGGTGGTATCGGCGCCAAAGATCTCCCGATCCACCGCGGCCAGTATACCCGGATTCTGATAAGCTTCGCGGCCAACCATGACGCCATCCATATGGCGCAGGTGCTCCTTCGCCTCTTCCAGCGATTTGATGCCGCCGTTAATGGACATGGTCAGGTGCGGAAAATCCCGCTTTAGCTGGTATACGCGCGGGTAATCCAGCGGCGGGATCTCACGATTTTCTTTCGGGCTTAAGCCAGAAAGCCAGGCTTTGCGCGCATGGATAATAAACATCTCGCATTCGCCCTGACCGGAAACCGTATTGATGAAATCACACAGAAACGCATAGCTGTCCTGATCGTCAATACCAATGCGGGTTTTTACCGTCACCGGAATCGAGACGACATCACGCATGGCTTTAACACAATCGGCGACCAGTTGCGCATTGCCCATCAAACAGGCGCCAAACATACCGTTTTGCACGCGATCGGAAGGGCACCCCACGTTGAGGTTAATTTCATCGTAGCCACGCGCTTCCGCCAGCTTTGCACAATGCGCAAGCTGAGCCGGATCGCTTCCACCAAGCTGTAGAGCGACCGGATGCTCTTCTTCGCTGTAAGCCAGATAGTCACCCTTACCGTGAATAATTGCGCCCGTGGTCACCATTTCGGTGTAGAGCAGCGTCTGGCGAGACAGCAAACGCAGGAAATAGCGGCAATGTCTGTCCGTCCAGTCGAGCATAGGCGCGATGGAGAAGCGATAAGCAGGAAAAGCGGAGGACTGGGTTTCAGGCTGCATGGCGAATAAATAAGCATCCGGTTAAAAAAGGGGCGTTACTATAGCATAACGCTAAACCGGAGGCGTAGCGCCTCCGGTGAAAGCACCTCAGAATGTCATTGTAAGCTGCGCGCCTGCCCCCCAGGTTTCATCTTCGCCGTACAGTCCCATTAAGTCGAGATGCACGCGGTTAAAGGGCGCAAAGCCAAGACCGCCGGTAACCACATTGCTATCGTTATTTTTCACATCCGCACGATACCCTGCGCGCACCGCCAGCCATGACAACGGTCGAACTTCAGCGCCGACACCCACGTACTGTGAATTGTCTTCGCTCTTAAAGCCTTTCGTTTCCGTCAGATCGCCATCGGCACTTACGGTCAGCAAATCGTTATGCCATGCGATGCCCGCGGTAACCAGGGGGCGGATTTGGTATGTATCTTTGTAGTTGGTGGTTTCTCCCGTCATACCATTAGTGATGTAAATATCTTTCGTATCGATATCGCGAGATACCAGATTTTGCCCGCTCAGCCCCAGCGTCCAGTTTTCACCGATATCGGCAGCAAGCCCCGCATCAATGTTAAAACCCGTATCATCATTGCGATAACGGCTGCTATTCCAGTCGCTACTGTCGTAGTTATAAATTGAGGTGGTGTAGTTATAGAGCCAGGTTTTTTGCAGTTTTGGCGTAACGCCAATGGAAACAGGCACCTCGCCCATCACAAACTGCTTCGCCAGCGCAATACCGTAGTCAGATACAATCGCTACCCGCCCCGACGCGGTAGAGTTTAAATGCTTTGTAATTTCGTCAGACCCCAGCAAAGCAGCGCGTCCTGCTTCACGAAGCGCGACACGTTCATCATGCTGGATATCGCGCAGATACTGAATATCGTTCTGATCAATGGACGAACTCACGCGCCCATGCGCATAACCTTTGGCGATAAACGCCACGGAAAGCGTTTGCCCTGGAATACTTACCGCCAACCCGGCGCCGGCATTGGCGCGGGCGGTTTTTCCGTTGAGATATTCCAGCTCATCGGCCAGGTCGCGCGCGGCGCCCTGAAATTGATTCAGCACGTCTCGCGGATTGAGCAGAATTTGCCCCAGCGTAAGGTTATCGACGACCTCATCGTAGTAATCCACTTTATCGCTGATATCGTCAATTTCATCCTGGAGATTGTCTTTATCCGTAATCTGGACGCCGACCGCAGGAAGGACAACAGTGATATTGTCTTCCGGTTTGGCTTTTGCCAGTAACGCCGGATTTAACAGTACTCCGCTGCCATAATTCGCGGACGCGACGCCCGTCCCGCCCATTGCGTCATTACGCGCTTCCGTCCAGGTATTGGCGGCGCTCGCCTGCTTTGCCATAAAAAGCGAGACCGCGATAGCAATCAGTGAAAGTTTGACGTTTTTGTTCACAGTTAGCCCATCTTATTATCAGGTGAAGTAATCCCTCCGCCACGCTTTACCGGACAGAGGCGAACTATTGCTGTGAAATAGTGATGTTAAATCCTGTTGTTATAATATCGACCCTCATTATGTATAGATGAGAATACTGGCGCGGAAAAGCTTAGCAGGCGATATATTGTCGCGGGGTAATTTCAGAGTTTTAAGCAGCTCGTGGTAAAGTAACGGATTAGACTTTCATGCCATTCGAGGTGCTACATGGAAAAGACCACAACGCAAGAGTTACTGGCGCAAGCTGAAAAACTCTGCGCGCAGCGCAACGTGCGCCTGACGCCTCAGCGCCTCGAAGTGTTGCGCCTGATGAGTCTGCAACAGGGTGCCATCAGCGCATACGATTTGCTCGATTTGCTGCGCGAAACGGAACCACAGGCCAAACCGCCCACCATTTACCGCGCGCTGGATTTTTTGCTCGAACAGGGTTTTGTCCATAAAGTGGAATCCACCAATAGTTATGTGGTTTGCCACCTGTTCGACCAGCCAACGCACAGCTCGGCCATGTTTATCTGCGATCGTTGCGGCGTGGTGAAGGAAGAGTGTGCCGAGGGCGTGGAAGACATCATGCATACGCTGGCGGCTAAAATGGGCTTTGCGCTACGACATAACGTTATTGAGGCGCACGGTCTGTGCCCTGCGTGCGTAGAAGTGGAAGCGTGTCGCCATCCGGGCGACTGTGGTCACGATCACTCGGTGCTGGTGAAGAAAAAACCGCGTTAGCCTGAACGGAAAAACGGGCGGCAGTAGAGAGGGGCACGCCCGCATTCATAAGCAAACAGTGGGAAGCACATCCATGTACTCCTGGTAGGGGAAAACATATTACCAGCGATAGTTGTTACGGGTTTCCCAGTCAACAACCTCTTTTTCCGCCTGATCTTTCTGGTAACCGTAACGCTCCTGGATTTTACCTACCAGTTGGTCGCGTTTACCTTCGATAACGGTCATATCGTCATCGGTCAGTTTGCCCCATTGTTCTTTCATTTTACCTTTAAACTGTTTCCAGTTACCGCCGGCTTCGTCTTTATTCATCATCTTGTCCTCATCATTCGGTTAGGAATAGCAGGTGTTATTCGCCCAAATGCTCTGCAATTTCTGCTGGACGTGATAATAATTGTAGGCAGGAATTCGGCCTTCGGTTTTATATTCAGAATTTTTAACCGTCACGATCTGGCAAACCATGTACCCTCGCGCCAGTGACGACGCCAGATAAGGCTCAACGACAGACCGCGAAGCGCCAGGAACACGGTTAATGCCAGCCATAAACCATGATTTCCTAATACCGGCAGGGCGAAGAGCGTCAGCGCAAATCCTCCCGCGGCGACTGCCATGCTATTGCGCATTTCGGCGGCGCGCGTCGCGCCAATAAACATACCGTCGAGCAGATAGCACCATACGCCCACCAGCGGTAATACCACCTGCCAGATAAGATACCGATCCGCCAGTAGCTGTATTTGCGGCAATGAGGTCAGTAACGCGACAATATGTTCGCCTGCCAGGGCATAGACTGTGGAAAACAACAAGGCCACAATTCCTGACTGACGACACGCCGCTCGCCAGACGTCCAGTAGCTTGCTACCGTCACGCGCGCCGTAAGCCTGACCGGAGTGCGCCTCCACCGCATAAGCAAAACCGTCCAGCGCATAGGCCGTAAAGGTGAGTAAGGTCATCAGGACTGCATTTACCGCGATAATATCGCTGCCCAGCCGCGCGCCTGACACCGTGATTGCGCCAAAACAAAGCTGAAGGAGCAATGAGCGCAGCATGATATCGCGATTGAGCGCTAAAAGGCGGCGCACGTTGCCGCGCCAGGCCTGTTTTAGCATATCCAGCGACACACCGCGGAGATGGAGAACTTTACGTACCATCATGAGGCCGATCAGTAATGTGGCATATTCTGCGATGACCGTCGCCAGGGCGGCGCCCTGCACGTTCATATGAAGTCCCATCACCAGCCACAGGTCGAGCGCGATGTTGAGGATATTGCCCACGACCAACAAGATAACCGGCGCCCGCGCATACTGAACGCCTAACAGCCACCCGAGCAGCACCAGATTCGCCAGTGACGCGGGAGCGCTTAGCCAACGAATTTCAAGGAAGCGTCTCGCCTGCACCAGGACAGCGTCGTTCCCGCCGACAATATGTAAAGCCAGCTCGATAAGCGGCGTGCGAAATAGCACAATCATCACGCCTGCGCCCAGCGCCAGCAATAACGGTTGAATGAGCGCCCGGGCTAACGCCTGCGGATTTTTGGCGCCAAATGCCTGCGCCGTTAGGCCGGTGGTGCTCATACGTAGAAATAGCAGCAGCATGAAAAGAAAGCTGGTGGCAGTCGCGCCCACCGCCACGCCGCCCAGGAAAACCGGGCTGTCCAGATGACCAATCACCGCCGTATCGACCAGCCCCAGTAAGGGGACGGTGATGTTAGAAAAAATCATCGGCAGCGCGAGACGCCAGAGAGCTTTATCAGAGGAGGTAAAAAGCGGCATGGAGAAAAGCCTGACAAGGAGTTAAACGAAACGAGCGCATTGCCGGATGGCGACGTAACGCCTTATCCGGCCTACAAATTAATCATCTCAGGAACTGCATTCCCGTAGGCCTGATAAGCGCAGCGCCATCAGGCTGCACGATTGCCGGATGACGGCTTACAAGGAGATTAAAAAGAGATTACAACCATTCCCCGTTGCGAATGACGCCTACCGCCAGCCCTTCAATCGTAAAGCTTTGTTCGCGCAGATCCACCACTATCGGTGTAAACTCACTGTTTTCCGGCAGCAACTCCACTTTATTGCCCTGCTTTTTCAGGCGTTTTACTGTCACTTCATCGTCAATGCGAGCGACAACCACCTGGCCATTACGGACGTCCTGCGTTTTATGTACCGCCAGCAAATCCCCATCCATAATACCGATGTCTTTCATCGACATACCGCTCACGCGCAGCAGGAAATCGGCGCTGGGTTTGAACAGTGAAGGGTCGACCTGGTAATGGCCTTCAATATGCTGCTGCGCCAGAAGCGGTTCACCCGCCGCGACACGCCCGACAAGCGGTAATCCGTCCTCTTCTTCCTGTAACAGACGGATACCTCGCGATGCGCCGGAAACGATTTCAAGCACCCCTTTGCGCGCCAGCGCTTTAAGGTGTTCTTCCGCAGCGTTTGGGGAACGGAACCCCAAACGCTGCGCGATTTCCGCACGCGTCGGTGGCATACCTGTCTGGCTGATGTGATCCCGGATGAGATCAAACACCTCTTGTTGCCTGGCCGTTAACGCTTTCATTCCGCCCCCTGGGTGTATATACAGTCATGCTGTGAGTATATACAGTTAAAGGTGATTTTGGAACCACAAACGGCGCAAAAAACAAGAGATTTATAAAATTTGGAACCTTTATCGAAAATGTGACCATAACAGGATGCCCCAGGTCATCAGGGCAACGAAAATAGACAGTAGCACCGCAGCCGATCCCATATCTTTCGCACGGCCGGAAAGCTCATGGTATTCAGAACCGATGCGGTCCACGACCGCTTCAATAGCGCTGTTGAGGATTTCAACAATCATGATAAGTAAAACGGAACCTATCAATAACACACGGGTAATCGCATCCACATCCAGCCAGCAGGCGATGATGACGCCCAGCAATACCGCGATACTTTCCTGGCGAAACGCCGCTTCGTGAGTCCATGCGGCGCGAAATCCTTTCCAGGAATATCCTGCCGCTTTGATAATTCTGGTGAATCCAGTGGTATTATTGGCCATCAAAAGAACCTTTTTACATTATTAACGTCAATGACATTATACGGTTGCCCTGCACGATTCGGACTGCCGTAACGCAGCGCGAAGTATGACGGGATACAACAGAAATTCGCTAAACTTTCTGATATCCTTGCACCGCATTTGCATTATTAACCAGAGGCTTTACATCGTTTATGTCCGGCTGGCCACGAATTTACTACAAATTACTGAATTTACCATTAAGCATACTGGTAAAAAGCAAGTCTATTCCGGCGGAACCCGCCCAGGAATTGGGGCTCGATACTTCTCGCCCCATTATGTATGTCTTGCCATACAACTCAAAAGCGGACTTACTGACGCTGCGGGCTCAATGTCTGGCGCACGATCTCCCGGATCCGCTGGAGCCGCTGGAGATCGACGGCGCGCTGCTGCCACGCTATGTATTTATTCACGGCGGACCGCGTGTCTTTACCTATTACACGCCAAAAGAAGAGTCGGTGAAACTTTTTCACGATTATCTCGATCTGCATCGGAGTAATCCGGCTTTGGACGTGCAGATGGTGCCCGTTTCCGTGATGTTTGGCCGCGCGCCGGGTCGTGAAAAGGGAGAAGATAACCCGCCTTTACGTATGCTGAACGGCGTACAGAAATTCTTTGCCATCTCCTGGCTGGGTCGCGATAGCTTTGTCCGATTCTCGCCGTCCGTCTCATTGCGTCGTATGGCTGATGAACACGGCACCGATAAAATCATCGCGCAGAAGCTGGCTCGCGTGGCGCGTATGCACTTTGCTCGCCAGCGCCTGGCGGCGGTTGGCCCACGCCTGCCCGCCCGTCAGGATCTGTTTAACAAACTGCTGGCCTCGAAAGCGATCGCCCGCGCGGTAGAAGACGAAGCGCGTAGTAAGAAAATCTCTCATGAAAAAGCGCAGCAAAACGCCATTGCGCTGATGGAAGAGATCGCGGCGAACTTCTCTTACGAGATGATTCGTTTGACCGACAGGATTTTGGGGTTTACCTGGAACCGACTGTACCAGGGGATTAACGTGCATAACGCCGAGCGCGTACGCCAACTGGCGCACGACGGGCATGAAATCGTCTATGTACCCTGTCACCGCAGCCATATGGACTATTTGCTCCTTTCTTATGTGCTGTACCATCAGGGACTGGTTCCGCCGCACATTGCCGCCGGTATTAACCTTAATTTCTGGCCCGCTGGCCCAATTTTCCGTCGTCTGGGCGCGTTCTTTATTCGTCGCACCTTTAAGGGGAATAAACTCTATTCCACCGTCTTTCGCGAATACCTGGGCGAGCTGTTCAGCCGCGGCTACTCGGTTGAGTATTTTGTCGAAGGAGGACGTTCGCGTACCGGACGTTTGTTAGATCCGAAAACCGGCACCCTGTCGATGACTATCCAGGCGATGCTGCGCGGCGGTACCCGTCCAATTACGTTAGTGCCTATTTACATCGGCTATGAGCACGTCATGGAAGTGGGCACCTATGCGAAAGAACTGCGCGGCGCGACAAAAGAGAAAGAGAGCCTGCCGCAGATGCTGAAAGGCTTGAGCAAGCTGCGCAATCTGGGTCAGGGCTACGTTAACTTTGGCGAACCGATGCCGCTCATGACGTACCTGAACCAGCATGTGCCGGAGTGGCGCGAATCTATAGACCCTATAGAGGCCATACGCCCAGCCTGGCTGACGCCGACGGTAAATAGTATCGCCGCCGATCTGATGGTGCGTATTAACAACGCTGGCGCGGCAAACGCGATGAACCTGTGTTGTACCGCGCTGTTAGCGTCGCGTCAGCGCTCGCTCACCCGCGAGCAGCTCACCGAACAGCTTGATTGCTATCTCGATCTGATGCGCAATGTCCCTTATTCCACAGACTCAACCGTTCCTGCCGCCAACGCTGGTGAGCTCATCGCTCACGCGCTGCAGATGAATAAGTTTGAGGTCGAGAAAGACACCATTGGCGATATCATCATTCTGCCGCGCGAGCAGGCGGTGTTGATGACCTACTATCGTAACAATATCGCGCATATGTTGATTATGCCTTCGCTGATGGCGGCGATTATCACCCAGCATCGTCGCATTTCGCGTGATGCGTTGCAGCAGCATGTTGAAGCGCTCTATCCGATGTTAAAAGCGGAGCTGTTCCTGCGCTGGGAGCGCGAGGAGTTAGCCTCGGTCATTGACGCGCTGGCCAGTGAAATGCAGCGTCAGGGGCTAATTACCCTGCAGGATGATGAACTGCATATCAACCCGGCGCATTCCCGTACGCTGCAACTGCTGGCGGCAGGCGCGCGCGAAACGCTACAGCGTTATGCCATTACGTTCTGGCTGTTGAGCGCCAATCCGTCCATCAACCGCAGTACGCTGGAGAAAGAAAGCCGTACCGTGGCGCAACGTCTGTCTGTCCTGCACGGTATTAACGCGCCGGAGTTTTTCGACAAAGCGGTGTTCAGTTCACTCGTGTTGACGCTACGGGATGAGGGTTATATCAGTGATACGGGCGATGCCGAACCGGCAGAAACGATGAAGATATATCAGATGCTTGCCGATCTGATTACCTCTGATGTCCGTCTGACGATTGAAAGCGCGACGCAGGGCGAGTAAGCCAGTGCCTGAAATGCCCGATGGCGTAAGCTTATCGGGCAACTGATATGACGTATTGAAAATTTTGGCTTTGTAGGCCGGGTCCGCCCGGCATGACATCAGAAGTGCCAGTAACTCATCGCCAGCCCTAAAAATAGCACCAGGCCAACGTAGTTATTGTTCATAAAGGCTTTAAAGCAGGCTTCACGTTCACGGTTCGCAATCAGTTTTTGCTGGTAGACAAACAGCGCGCCCGCCACCAGCACAGACCAGTAATATCCCCATCCCAGACCATTCAACCAGCCGATCAGCGCCATTAACGCCATGACGCCAAGCTGCAGAATCCCGATAATCAATGTGTCATAACGACCAAACAGGATCGCCGTCGATTTAATGCCTATCTTGATATCATCATCTCTGTCGACCATCGCATATTGCGTATCGTAAGCCACCGCCCAGAGAATATTGGCGAGGAACATCAGCCAGCAGCTCAACGGCAGGGATTCGCTCACCGCGGCGAACGCCATGGGGATTGACCAGCCGAAAGCGGCCCCCAGCACGACCTGCGGCAGGTGGGTGTAGCGTTTCATAAAGGGATAAACCCAGGCCAACGCCAGCGCCGCCACGGAAAGCAGAATCGTCATGGCGTTCAGCGTCAGCACCAACAAAAACGCCAGTAGCACCAGCACCACAAACAGGTTGCGCGCTTCTTTCTCTGTCACGGCGCCGCTGGGTAAAGGCCGGTTGACCGTACGTTTCACATGTCCGTCAAATTTACGATCGGCATAATCATTTACCACGCAGCCCGCCGCGCGCATTAACCACACGCCAGCGACAAAAACCGCCAAAATCCACAGCTGAGGCATACCCGGTGTCGCCACCCATAGCGCCCAAAGCGTCGGCCAGAGCAGCAGCAACGCGCCAATAGGCTTATCTGTACGCATCAAACGGTGAAACGCCAGCAGCTTACTCTGCGTCAGACTCCACTCCATCTTTATCTTCCTCTCAGTACAGCGGCGATGCAGGTAAAAAAAGCTCGGTAAGCAACAGTGGCTTTCCGCTCAACCGCAGTCGAGAGCGGCGCCCCCACAGCGTTGCATCGCGTCCAATTTCAATAAAATCGCGGGTCAGTGTCGATGATGTAAATAGATAACGTCCAAGCGGGGTTTTACCCAGATGTTGTAAGACCTGTTCAGGTCCGCACAGCGTGGATTCCGGTACCACGGTACGTCCGGCAAGCCAGGGCTCGCCGTCAGCGCAAAGCAGTATCTCACGTAACCAGTAACGGGATTCGGATGGCAGTAAACCTGACACTTCCTCGACCTCACTTTGGCCGACAAACGCTTCCCGAATCAGCGTCACGCTTACCCGCTTTCCCAGTTGCTCAAAACGTTTAGTCATAGAATCTTCCAGCAACAGCCAGTCCAGCAAATGGGGTTCAAGCGCAGGAATCGCATCAAAATAGCGCAGCGCACGCAGTTGCGTTAACGCAGGGTGTGACATGCCTTACTCTCCGATTCATAACCTAAAGTCATTGTATCTCAGAAAAGACATTACGGGGGGCGCAATCACAATTAAGTGATCTGTTGCGCAACAAAAAAATAACAATTCGCATGAAATGATAAAAAAAGGTGCGCCAGGAGACGCACCAGTTGCTGCAAAATCAGCACTGTGGGGAAACAATTACCCCTTGCCTTTTACACTGCTGATAAAGGTGGAACGGGCAGATGTCGATCCCAGACGTTCGGCCTCATCAAGCAGTTTCAGCGCTTTATCGACGTCGCCTTTCGCTACGGCATCCTTAATCGCTTTATTAAAGTAGCTTTCCGTATCGTTCAACATCGGTTCGCTTTTCTTCGGCGCGACTGGCGCTGGCGCAGCGACCGGCGCGGCGGTATTGCCTACCGTTACCGGCCCGGTACCGGACGAGCCAAACAACGGCCCGACCAATACGCTGGAGCTACTGTTGGTTTTCACCTTCAGTTTCACCACGCCGTCAGTGGTATGGCGAGCAACTGGATCGGGAATATCCGGGATAGAGTTACCGACGCCTTTGGCATAGGCTTTTGCCGGATCGAGCAGCGTAGTGGTTTGCTGAAGATCTTTTTCGGTCGTAAACACCAGAACATAGAGTTTCTGCTGCCCCAACGCAGGCGTCAGGCGCATCACGCCTTCCAGCCGGTCTGCGCTCATGACGCCCGGCTGCTGATAAGTAAAGTAACTGCTGGGGAAGAATGCCGAAGGCGTCATATTTTGGTCAAGAATCAACACGTTTGGCGCAAAAACGCTGGCTTGCTTATTGACCTCGCTGGTCAGAGTTAATGTCAGCTCGCCGATATTCGCCGGAACGCTATAAGCGGCGACCGGGCCGGTAATGCCGGCGACGTCAAGGCGCTGGCCGCCAGTCGCCAGTTGGGTAGACTGCGTTTTTGACTGATCTACAGGCGTCCAGGTTAATTGCTGTAGCGCAGCAGCAGGAATAGCAGGCGCGGCGCTGGTATTTTGCGGTACATAGTTCACTTCCGCCAGGCTGATACCCGGCACGCTGGCGAACAGCCCTGCGGTTAAACAGAGGGCAACGAGACTTTTCTTCATTTTCATTATTCTCACCTCAATAAGGCGGGTTCAGCGGTAGCCAGGCAATAGCGCGCCAACCCAAACATATCGCCGAATGGCGGCTGGCGCCTTATTCGGCTTACAAGCATCATCAGACCTGATGTTTCAGAGGGGCTTGCGCCCCTCGTTACGTCAGATGACCATCGTATTACCACCAGATTTCCATCTGGGCGCCGAAGGTCCACTCATCGCTATCACCACGGCTGGTGGTATTGAAACCGCTGTTGCTTGCGGCGGCATAACGTAAGGTTTTATCACCATCTTTGATATAACCCCATTTCTCATCCCACTTCGCATAAGTCGCAAACACACGGATAGCCGGGCGCGACCAGATGCTGTCGCCTGCCTGCCACTGTTGCGCCAGGGTGATTTTGTATTGGTTGTTATGATCGCCAGTTTGCTGAGATTTCACGTTGTCATAACCCACTTCCAGCAGGGTACTCATGATTGGCGTCCATTTGAACATCGGACGTACGCCTACAGTCCACCAATCGGTACCGAGTTTATTGTCCAGGTCTTGTTTCTGGAACATACCGACGTACATCAGATCCCAACGATCGCCCAGCGAAATCGCGCCGTGATCCAGCACGCGCCATAGTTTGCCGTTGTTATTGACGTAGTCGTCAACGTGGTGGATGACATTACCGTCATCGTCTTTTGTATCATAGGCATACCCATAGGTACCCTGCGCCCCGCCTTTACCCTGCGTGGTCATCGCGTCAGTCGCATACTGAAGGACAAACTTGTTGTAGCCTTTCAACATGCTTTGGGTATGTTCCGCGGTGAACATCCAGCCGTCTTTAGTTGCGCCATCAACATAGCTGTAGCCGTCGCTCTTATTCGCCCGACCATAGTCAACGCCCAGTTCCAGCACGCCATCCGGATTGGTCTGCAAGCCTGCTAAACGGACATCGAAAACATCGTTCGCGGTATCTTTAGAAGTATCGTAAATATTTTGGCTGCTGAAGGTGTAAGAACCGCCCGCTTCCTGAGAGCGGGTCGCCGCCAGTGAAAGCTTACCGAAGCCCAGATCGATATTTTCGATACCCGCGCCAGGACCTGAAATATCCCAGTAGTAGAAGTCGATCATGTGTACGTCATGACGCTGATAGAAGCGCTTACCGGCCCAGATGGTAGAGCCCGGCAGCCATTCAATCAGGTTTTTACCCTGCACGTTCGCTTCGCGGAAGGCGGGATCGGTCGATTCCCAGTCGTTCTGCTGGTTAACCGAATAGGCGACGTTGGTGTCGAAATAGAAGCTCTTATCGCCCTCTTTCCACACTTCCTGGCCCAGTTTCAGTTCCGCATAGGTTTCACATTCGTTACCGAGACGGTATTTACTTTGTGCACCGGTCACCTGGAAACATTGTTGTTCGCCGCCGCTTCCCGTCCAGCCAATACCGGAACGGGCGTAACCGTGGAAATCGACAGCCATTGCCTGAGCGGACATTACGCCCGCTGCGACAGCAACCGCCAGAGGGAGTTTGCGCAGAGTAATCATCATTCTATCTCCTGAGATCATTGCTTTTCTTTAAACGCTGCCACCTTCTAAAACTGCGAATGGTTTTGCGTTTCGTTTTTTTATGGAGGCCTTAAACACCCGGCTCTTGATGCAGACGACGACATGCGCTGCCATCCTCGCGGAACAGATGACAGCGCTCTGGCGGCAGGCCGATAGCGAATGTGGCGCCCTCTTCTACCAGCACCACGTCATTCTGGCGATAAACCAGGTTTTGACGGATGGCGGGGATCTGGATATGAATTTGTGTTTCGTGCCCTAACTGCTCGACCACCTGGACTTCACCTTCCAGGGTGACATCGGCGATATCGCTCGGCAGCAGGTGTTCCGGCCGAATGCCTAAAGACATATTGGCGCCGACCTGCACGCCGCGACTTTCGACCGGCAGCCAGATTTGCTGGCGATTCGGCAGTTCGACCTGGACTTGTTCAATCGCGGTGGCGGTCACTTTCACCGGCAGGAAGTTCATCTTCGGCGAGCCGATGAAGCCCGCGACAAAGCGGTCCGCCGGATAGTGGTACAGCTCCAGCGGCTTACCGACCTGCGCGACGCGACCGGCGTCCAGCACCACGATTTTGTCGGCCAGCGTCATCGCCTCGACCTGATCGTGGGTGACGTAAATCATCGTGCGGCCCAGACGTTTATGCAGGCGAGAAATTTCAATGCGCATCTGCACGCGTAGTGCGGCATCCAGGTTAGAGAGCGGTTCATCCAGCAAAAACACACGCGGCTCCGCTACCAGCGTGCGGCCAATCGCTACGCGCTGACGCTGACCGCCGGAAAGCGCTTTTGGCTTACGTTCCAGCAGATGCGCCAGTTGCAGCACTTCCGCCACCTGGTTGACGCGTTGATTCATAACCTCTTTTTTGGCGCCCGCCAGCTTGAGGCCGAAAGACATGTTTTCTGCAACGGAGAGATGGGGATAGAGCGCATAAGACTGGAATACCATGCCCACGCCGCGCTCGGCAGGCGGAATATCATTCATACGGGTTTCCCCGATAAACAGGTCGCCACTGGTAATGGTTTCAAGCCCGGCGATCATACGCAGCAAGGTCGATTTACCACAGCCTGACGGTCCGACAAACACCACGAACTCCCCGTCATGGATATCGAGGTTAATATCTTTCGATACCACCACGTCACCCCAGGCTTTCGTTACATTTCGTAGCTGTACGCTCGCCATGCCCTTCTCCCTTCGTTACAACCTGTCATTGACAGCAACATTCATGATGGCCTGACTATGCGCGATCCCTGACTGGGGTAAATCCTCCACCCCCCGGCTTTTTTATGGGGGAGGAGGCGGGAGGATGAGGGCACAGCGCCTGAGACCACGGGCGCGGGCAGAAAAGGAATTTCGTGATGCCGCCCGCAAAAATCGGCGTGTTTTTATGTGCGCCAGCACGCATTACTCACATTTATGTAACACAGATCACATAAAGCCGGGGTGGGGCGTAGGGGCGGGGAGGATGGAAAGAGGTTGTCGTATAAAGAAACTAGAGACCGTTAAACCACCTCTGTGTACATCACCAAAAAGGATGGGAGATATGAAGATTAAAACTGGCGTAGGCATCCTCGCATTATCCGCACTTACGACGATGATGATTTCCGCCCCGGCTCTCGCCAAAATTGAAGAAGGTAAACTGGTTATCTGGCTCAACGGCGACAAGGGCTATAACGGTCTGGCCGAGGTCGGTAAAAAATTTGAGCAAGACACCGGCATTAAAGTGACCGTTGAGCACCCGGATAAGCTGGAAGAGAAATTCCCGCAGGTGGCTGCCACCGGCGACGGTCCTGACATTATCTTCTGGGCGCACGACCGTTTTGGCGGCTACGCGCAGTCTGGTCTGCTGGCGGAGGTCACTCCGGATAAAGCGTTTCAGGACAAACTCTATCCGTTCACCTGGGATGCGGTACGTTATAACGGCAAGCTGATCGCCTACCCCATCGCCGTTGAAGCCCTCTCCCTGATTTATAACAAAGACCTCGTCCCGAACCCGCCGAAAACCTGGGAAGAGATCCCGGCGCTGGATAAAGAACTAAAAGCGAAAGGGAAGTCGGCGATAATGTTCAACCTGCAAGAGCCGTATTTCACCTGGCCTTTGATCGCCGCTGACGGCGGTTACGCGTTCAAATTTGAAAACGGCAAGTATGACGTGAAAGACGTTGGCGTCGACAACGCCGGCGCGAAAGCGGGTCTGACTTTCCTGATCGATATGATCAAGAACAAAAATATGAGCGCCGATACCGATTACTCCATCGCCGAAGCAGCCTTCAATAAAGGCGAAACGGCAATGACCATCAACGGCCCGTGGGCATGGTCGAACATCGACAAGAGCAAAGTCAACTACGGTGTCACCCTGCTGCCGACCTTCAAAGGCAAACCCTCGAAACCGTTCGTCGGCGTGCTGAGCGCGGGGATTAACGCTGCCAGCCCGAATAAAGAGCTGGCGAAAGAGTTCCTCGAAAACTACCTGCTGACCGATCAGGGTCTGGAAGCGGTGAACAAAGATAAACCGCTGGGCGCCGTGGCGCTGAAATCTTTCCAGGAGCAGTTAGCGAAAGACCCCCGTATCGCCGCCACCATGGATAACGCCCAGAAAGGCGAGATCATGCCTAATATTCCGCAGATGTCCGCCTTCTGGTATGCGGTACGTACGGCTGTGATCAACGCCGCCAGCGGCCGTCAAACCGTGGATGCCGCGCTGAAAGATGCACAAAGCCGTATCACTAAGTAATGCCGCGAGCCTGTGCCGGATGGCGGCATAAATGCCTTATCCGGCCTACAACACACCGTAGGCCTGATAAGCGCAGCGCCATCAGGCACATCTCCGGCCAGGAAGTTTCAACGCTGTAGAGGAAAACCCCCATGGATGTCATTAAAAAGAAACACTGGTGGCAAAGCGACCAGCTTAAATGGTCAGTAATTGGTCTGCTGGGCCTGCTGGTGGGTTACCTTGTAGTTTTAATGTACGTACAAGGGGAGTATCTGTTCGCCATCATGACGCTGATTTTAAGCTCTGCTGGCTTGTATATTTTTGCAAATCGTAAAACCTACGCCTGGCGCTACGTTTACCCTGGCCTCGCCGGTATGGGGCTGTTTGTGCTATTCCCGCTGGTGTGCACCATCGCCATCGCCTTTACTAACTACAGCAGCACCAACCAGCTCACCTTTGAACGCGCCCAGCAAGTGCTGATGGACCGTTCTTATCAGGCAGGAAAAACCTATAACTTCGGTCTTTACCCGGCCGGCGACGAGTGGCAACTGGCCCTCACCGACGGAGAAACGGGCAAACATTACCTGTCTGACGCATTTTCCTTCGGCGGCGAACAAAAATTACAGCTGAAAGAGACCGATGCCCTACCGGGCGGCGAACGCGCCAATCTGCGGATAATCACCCAGAACCGTCTGGCGCTGAACCAGATAACCGCCGTCCTGCCGGATGAAAGTAAAGTGATTATGAGCTCGCTGCGTCAGTTTTCCGGTACCCGTCCGCTGTACACACTGGCTGATGACGGCCTGCTGACCAATAACCAGAGCGGCGTAAAATACCGGCCAAACAACGATAGCGGTTATTATCAGTCGATCAACGCCGACGGAAGCTGGGGTGATGAAAAACTCAGTCCTGGTTATACCGTTACTATCGGCGCGAAAAACTTTACGCGCGTCTTTACCGACGAAGGGATCCAGAAGCCTTTTTTCGCTATCTTCGTCTGGACCGTGGTCTTTTCGGTTCTCACTGTGGTGTTAACCGTGGCGGTTGGGATGGTATTGGCCTGCCTCGTACAGTGGGAAGCGCTGAAAGGTAAAGCTATCTACCGCGTCCTGCTGATTCTGCCCTACGCCGTACCGTCGTTTATTTCAATTTTGATTTTCAAAGGGTTATTCAACCAAAGCTTTGGCGAAATCAATATGATGCTGAGCGCGCTGTTTGGCATTAAACCTGCCTGGTTCAGCGACCCCAACACCGCGCGGGCAATGGTGATTATCGTGAATACCTGGCTGGGCTATCCCTACATGATGATCCTGTGCATGGGACTGCTGAAAGCGATTCCGGATGACCTGTACGAAGCCTCCGCAATGGACGGCGCCGGTCCATTTCAGAATTTCTTTAAGATCACCTTACCGCTGCTGATTAAGCCGCTAACGCCGCTGATGATCGCCAGCTTCGCTTTTAACTTTAATAACTTTGTCCTGATTCAGTTATTGACCAACGGCGGGCCAGACCGTCTCGGCACCACCACGCCTGCCGGTTATACCGATCTGCTCGTCAGCTACACCTACCGTATCGCCTTTGAAGGCGGCGGCGGTCAGGACTTCGGTCTGGCGGCGGCCATTGCCACGCTGATCTTCCTGCTGGTAGGCGCGCTGGCCATCGTGAACCTGAAAGCCACGCGTATGAAGTTTGATTAAGGGAGATAATAACAATGGCTATGGTCCAACCCAAATCTCAAAAATTACGTCTCTTCATCACGCACCTGGGGCTGCTGATTTTCATCGCGGCGATCATGTTCCCGCTGCTGATGGTCATCGCTATCTCGCTACGTGAGGGGAACTTCGCCACCGGAAGCCTGATCCCGGATAAAATCTCCTGGGAACACTGGCGGCTGGCGCTGGGTTTCAGCGTGGAACATGCGGATGGTCGGGTAACGCCGCCTCCCTTCCCGGTCCTGCTGTGGCTGTGGAACTCGGTGAAAATCGCCGGTATTACCGCCATCGGCATCGTGGCGCTCTCCACCACCTGCGCCTACGCTTTCGCACGAATGCGTTTTCCAGGTAAAGCAACACTGCTCAAGGGGATGCTGATTTTCCAGATGTTTCCGGCGGTTTTGTCTCTGGTGGCGCTGTATGCGTTATTTGACCGCCTGGGACAATACATTCCATTTATCGGTCTGAATACGCATGGCGGCGTGATCTTCGCCTATCTTGGCGGCATTGCGCTGCATGTCTGGACGATTAAAGGCTACTTCGAAACTATCGACAGCTCGCTGGAAGAGGCCGCCGCGCTGGATGGCGCAACCCCGTGGCAGGCATTTCGCCTGGTGCTGCTGCCGCTTTCCGTACCGATTCTGGCGGTGGTGTTTATTCTGTCGTTCATCGCGGCGATTACCGAAGTTCCGGTCGCCTCGTTGTTACTGCGCGATGTGGACAGCTATACGCTGGCCGTGGGTATGCAGCAATATCTCAACCCGCAAAACTATTTGTGGGGCGACTTTGCCGCCGCCGCCGTCCTTTCCGCTATTCCTATCACCCTGGTGTTCCTGTTGGCGCAGCGTTGGCTGGTCAACGGCCTGACGGCAGGGGGTGTGAAAGGTTAAGTCTTATCGAAGTACCTGCCCGGCAACGGGCAATGCCACTGCCCTCAACTTATGTTATCCCCACTTATGGTCGTATTTTGGCGCTCTTCGGAGCGCTTTTTTTATGTTATTTTGCATTGCTGTTACGATTATTTCCTTTCGTGGCCCCCATCACTGCAATTATATTTACCGCCTGAAAACAGACAAATTAAACAGAATTAAGATCACAGAAAAGACAAAACATAATTGCAATGTAAAAAATGATAATTGTTTTCCCTGCCTGTTAAATTCACCATCACGACACTGATCAAAAGAGCTGTATCCTCTAAGGCAGGTCTGAATGAACACCCACTATAATTCCCGCTATATTTTTTCCATTACCTTAGTCGCAACATTAGGAGGGTTATTATTCGGCTATGACACTGCCGTCATATCCGGAACGGTAGAATCCTTAAATACCGTGTTTGTCGCTCCGCAACATTTAAGTGAATCCGCCGCCAACTCGCTATTGGGCTTCTGCGTCGCCAGTGCGTTGATTGGCTGCATCATCGGCGGTGCGCTGGGCGGTTATTGCAGTAACCGCTTTGGTCGTCGGGACTCGCTGAAAATCGCCGCTCTGCTGTTCTTTATTTCCGGTATTGGCTCCGCATGGCCAGAATTAGGATTTACCACGATTAACCCAGATAATGCCGTACCTGTTTATTTGGCCGGATATGTCCCCGAATTTGTTATTTATCGCATCATTGGTGGTATTGGCGTTGGTTTAGCCTCAATGCTCTCACCGATGTATATTGCTGAACTGGCTCCAGCGCATATTCGTGGGAAACTGGTTTCCTTTAACCAGTTCGCCATTATTTTTGGTCAACTGTTGGTGTATTGCGTTAACTATTTCATTGCCCGCTCTGGTGACGCTAACTGGCTGAATACCGATGGCTGGCGATATATGTTTGCTTCAGAAAGTATTCCCGCCCTGCTGTTTTTACTGCTGCTGTATACCGTACCGGAAAGCCCGCGCTGGCTGATGGCACGTGGCAAACACGAACAGGCGGAGGGCATTCTGCGCAAAATTATGGGTAGCAGCCTCACTACCCAGGCCATGCAGGAGATCAACCAGTCTCTGGAGCATGGTCGTAAAACCGGCGGACGCCTGTTGATGTTTGGCGTGGGCGTGATAGTCATTGGCGTGATGCTGTCCGTCTTCCAGCAGTTTGTCGGCATTAACGTCGTGCTCTACTACGCGCCGGAAGTGTTTAAAACGTTAGGGGCCAGCACCGACGTGGCGCTCTTGCAGACCATTATTGTCGGCGTAATCAACCTGAGCTTCACCGTGCTGACCATCATGACGGTAGATAAATTTGGTCGCAAACCGCTGCAAATTATTGGCGCATTGGGTATGGCTCTTGGGATGTTCAGCCTTGGCACCGCGTTTTACACCCAGGCTTCCGGGCTGATAGCGCTGCTGTCGATGCTGTTTTACGTCGCCGCATTTGCCATGTCCTGGGGACCGGTTTGTTGGGTGCTGCTGGCAGAAATCTTCCCGAACGCGATTCGTGGCAAAGCGCTCGCCATTGCCGTCGCCGCGCAGTGGCTGGCGAACTACTTCGTCTCCTGGACCTTCCCGATGATGGACAAAAATTCGTGGCTGGTTTCCCATTTCCACAACGGTTTCTCCTACTGGATTTACGGTTGTATGGGTATTCTGGCGGCGCTGTTTATGTGGAAGTTCGTGCCGGAAACCAAAGGCAAAACGCTGGAAGAACTTGAGAAGTTATGGACGCCAGCAGAAGAGAAAACGCCGAAAGCCGCCATACAATAAGCTGATTTATCGCCACGCCGTACGTCCGTTACGGTGTGGCGACGCCTATTCTCGCCGTAGTCGGTTCGAATTACATAACCACAACGTGATAACCAACAGGAGGATCGCCGCCGAATAGAGTAATACATCCATTGGCGTTTTATGATCGACAATGATCAGGCGCACAATCGCCGTGATCCCAATGTACACGAAATAGCGCAGCGGAAAGTGAAGGCCAGACTTAAAGTACTTCACAATCAGCGCAATAAATTCGAAATAAAGAAAGTAGATCACCAGCCCTTCCACCAGTTCATATTTGCTGGCTTGCTCAGGCACGAATAATGCATCCGCCAGATGCACCGTCTCTTTACCGAGAAAAACGACCAAGATCAGACCGAGGGTAAGCAGCCCCAAATTTAGTACGTTTTGTAAAATCGTGGCGATAAACTCAAGACGTGAGCGCGATAATGGCATCATAACAGCCCCCTCTTTCTCTGCGGCGAGGTTTCTGTATAACGCACAAATGTGACGAGCATCTATATTTTTTATTTATGTTTATATTTTGTTCAATAAGATAATTTGCCGGATAGCGCTTTGAACGCCTTATCCGGCCTGAGTATTAACGGAAATTTACGCTCCTGTCACTGGTCATATCATACAGGCCAAACTTACGCCCAAGCTGTTGACCACCGTCACGCGTCAGCGGCGTCCAGCCAATTGCCGCACGACTTCGGGTTGGGCCGGACGAGAAGAGATCCAGCGGCACGGAAACATATACGCCTTTGGTAAAATCCCCTTCCCCATATTCATCCGGCGACGCATCGGTAATCGTCGCGTAACCGCCGACAACGACGCCGCTATCGAAGCGTTTGGCGATCTCCAGCGTACCGCCTTTATCGCCCGCCAGATACTGACCAACGCTGGCTTTCACCAGCACATCCTGGGCGAACGACGGCGTCCAGTATGCGGTCAAATGTCCGGTCTTCACGCTGTAATCGGTAAACTTCATCATATCCTGCGCGCTACGCCAGTCACGCTGTTTCACGTAGTTGGCATCCAGACCAAACGCCCAATTGCTGTCTATCGGGCGATACAGGACTTCCGCCCCGGCACCGCCAAACATGGTCTCCAGATAACCACCGTAGACCTGCCCATAGAAACCATTGCCAAAATACTGGAAGTAGTTGGCCTGTAGGTTATTCACATAAACATCATTCTGCACATACTCACGGACATGCGTACGCACCCGCGGCAGATGTGAATCCTTCGGCGGATTGGTGTAGTTAAATTTGTCGTAGTTGTTGGCGATATTGGCAAACACGCTGCCCGTGGTGAGCAGATGATCCGTGACCCACAGATCCGCAGTTCCCATTACGCCCAACTGATACATATAGAAGTTTTCCGGGCCGCCTACCGACTGATTCAGCACGGGATCAAGATGAAAATCAACGCGCGACTTGTCGATATACCAACCCTGTTCAGTACTCTCTGGCACGATCGGCTCCACGCGTTTTTGCGCCAGCGGGGTTTCATGTCCCAGCGGTTCGCCTTCCAGATGGCGTTTCAGGCTGGCGACATCGGTTTCAGTGGTGACCTGCGGCAGATTAAGGCGGTTTTCCGTCACGCGGATCGTGCGGATCCCCTCCGGCAGATCGTTCATGACGATCCGGTTAGCGCGCACGATCCCTTCACGGGAGTCGCGGTACTTCATCTGTTCACCGGTAACGTATAGCGTATCGCCTTTGACCTGGATTTTCGGGTCCGCCAGACCGGCATTATATTTCAATAACGTTAATTGATTAGCCACTACCGAATGTTGCAGGATGGCATCCTGCGGCTGTGGTCGGTATTGCGGGCGTGAATTGTCATGATAAGCGGGACGTAAATCGTTGAAATTGGTGCGCAGCGTAACGCCAAACATAAAGGTGTTGCCGCGCTCGTAGCTGAGGTTAACGTCGGCCCAATCGGTGACGCGGTAAATGGCGCCGACGTTAAACTTGCTCTTCTGCTCCAGTTTACCCGCAAAATCCTGCTGATAGTTATTGCCTTCATACTCCAGTTTCAGGCGTAGCGGTTGCCACGGGGTCTGGTATTCCACGCCGCCAAACAGCGAGGCCGGGCCGTGAAACATATCGCTACCGTCGACGGAACCTGCCTCTTTATAACTGTTATCACGCGAACAGAATTTATCACTATACGAACAGAAAGGATTAGACACATTGCCGCTGGTGCCAAGATAGCCCCAGCCGAGACCTAATGAAAAATCAAACGGCCCCCAGGCCTTACTCGCTACAATATATTCCGCATCAAACAGCCCCGTCCCGCCGATATCGCGCGCGCCAGCCGCCACCTGCGGCATCCAGTAACTCTCTTCCCACAACCGCAGTTTCACATCAAACGCTTTATCTTTGTAAGTCTGGTCGCCGGAGAATGATTCCACGCTGCTGTACTTTTTCGTACGGACATCGGTATAGCGCAACGTGGTTTCCAGCCACGGGAAAAGCTGAACCGAAGCCGAGTAGTAGCGGTACTGATCGTTATCGCGATAGTTCAGGCTCATCTCCCCTTCACGCGCCATACGCGCTGTCGGCGTTTGCAGCAGGCCCACGCCGCCAAAGTCAGATTGTGAAGGCCCAACAGGGGCTGGATATGTTTCGGCATGGCAGGCCGCGCTAATACCCAGCGCCAGCACGCTGAGCAGATGTGTTTTTTTCATTATTCCGGTATCCGCTGCGTCAGGGTATGAAGAATGTCGGCATTTATCGCCTCCGGCGTGCCGCGCCAAAGGGAATCGGCAAAACCGACAAAAATAATGCTGCCGGGCATTGGCTCGATATGACGTTTATTCCAGTAAGCCACCGGCGCTTTTTGGCTGCGTCCATCAGGGTAAACCACCCAGGCATAGCTACGATCCGCGCCGCTGAGTAAGCGCTGACCCTCAAGATAACTGGCGACGTCCCGCCCAGGGACGAACGGCTGGCTGCCCGGCTGGCTAATCAAGCCAAAGAGCGTCACCTGCGTGGGTTGCGGCCCGACCCAGAGCGTGTAGTGACCTTGCAGCGGCGGGTTACCTCGTTCGCTCACCCGCACCACGTCAGGATCAAGATTCACGAATTGTCTGCCCGTCACCTTCACCGCCTGAATCTGTCGGCGCAGTGTATTTATCGCCGCCGCCGCATCGCCGTCTTCTTCAGCGCTGAGCGCCGCCAGTCGCCCGAGAAGTTCCTGTTGCTGTTGACGCGCCGTCACGGTCGCCTGTTCTTCGCCTATCACCGCCGCAGGCCACCAGTTCGTTGCCAGGCGCGGCTGTCCGACTAAATCGAGCAGACGTTCAGCGTCTGTCAGCGTTTTAGGCTCGCTATTACCTTGGGTAAAAACGGTAACAGTGCCGCTGGCAAAGACGGATGACGCGATAAAGGCCAGCGCCAGCGCGCTTATCGTCCTTTTCATCATGATTTTGCCGCCTTAATCAGCGTGGTTTTCACCGGAAAGTAATTCGCGCCCAGATACTGTTCCGTCTGGCGAATTTGGCCTTCGCCATCAACCCAGTAGCGATTACGCCAGCGCGTTTGATCGGTCGTCACTTCTTCATCTAACACCCGCACGGCGGTCTCTTCACTGCCGACGTTCACGCTATCGGTCCCTCGCCATGTAAAAACGGAGCGGGCGGTGGCGTAACGCACCTGGCGATGTTCGGTCCAGCCCAGGGTGCGAGTCCAGGTCGCGCCATCGATAATCTGTCCTGGTTTCGCCAGCGGGTCGGCCGCCAGATTATTCACATCGATCAGGTTGTCGCCGCTGAGCAGCGTTTTGACCAGACGGCCATGCTGCGTCACGATCGTCGCGCCATCCTGCGTCACCCATTTCTGCTGCCCGTTTTCCGAGAAAGCGAGCACCACAAACAGTTGAGGACCGCCGTTAAGCTGCATGTACTGGCTGGCATAAGGCATGTTTTGAATATCGTCATCCGTTAGCTGTACGCCTGGCGTACCGAACAAACTGTCCCACAGTGAATCGCCCAAGCCTTTAGTGGTGGCCGAACACGCCTGTAATAGCAGGCAAATCAGGATAAGTGCGAGTCGCTTCACGACGCTTCTCCAGAGGGGCAAAATAACCACACCGGAGTGTGGTTATGGTTAAACGTACCGATACTACTGGGTACTGGTGGTCGTGGTGGTCGTGGTTCCGGTATTGGAACCATCGCCGCCGCCGGTTGCCGCTAACGCGACGCCCACCGCCGAACTTACGGTGCTAACGCTGGTGGCGGAGGAACTTCCCGCCGATACCGACGTCGCTGCCGACCCTGCCGCTTCACCCACCTGAACGGGGGCTGCCGAGACAGATGTCGCCGCAAGCGCGGTTATGGCAAAAATGCCATACAGTACTTTTTTCATCATAATTTCCCTTCATTGAATGAATGGAGATTTACCCAAAAGAATTTCGGGCGCTACCGAGTATACACAACCAAAGCAGGCGGATTATGTCCGGGAGAAATAACAGCGAGGTTTTAGGATAATTAAACTTTAAAGAAGTAACGCCTACATTGTTTAATTAACAAACAAATAAAATCAATAAGTTAAAATTAAAATAAAAGACATCGGCATCCGTATAATCTGAAAGTAACGCAGAGTGATTTTCTGGTTATTGCTTATTTTAGGATTAAGCTCAATATAAAATTGTGGGGATAAAGACGGACAAGCGGAATTATCTTATAAAAAAAGCCGATGTGAATATCGGCTTTTTTATTATCTTATTCTCTTTTTGCCGGATGGCGGCGAAACGCCTTATCCGGCCTACAGACGCTATGCATTACGTAGACCGGATAAGCGCAGCGCCATCAGGCGCGCCAGGCTTTATAACGGTTAATCAGACCGTTGGTAGAGCTATCATGGGACGAAATAGCTTTATCATCGCCCAGCTCCGGCAGAATACGGTTAGCCAACTGTTTACCCAACTCAACGCCCCACTGGTCGAAAGTAAAGATGTTCAGGATGGCGCCCTGCGTAAAGATTTTATGCTCATACAGCGCAATCAGCGCGCCCAGGCTGAATGGCGTAATTTCGCGCAGCAGGATAGAGTTGGTCGGGCGGTTGCCTTCAAACACTTTGAATGGCACAACGTGTTCAAGCTGCGCCGGATCTTTACCCTGATCGCGATATTCCTGCTCAACCACCTCGCGGGATTTACCAAACGCCAGCGCTTCGGTCTGCGCGAAGAAGTTAGACAGCAGCTTCTGATGATGATCGGATAGCGGGTTATGGGTGATAGCCGGGGCGATAAAATCACACGGCACCATTTTAGTACCCTGGTGAATCAATTGATAAAACGCGTGCTGACCGTTGGTGCCTGGTTCGCCCCAGATAATTGGGCCTGTCTGGTAATCCACGGCGTTGCCGTTACGGTCAACGTATTTACCGTTGGATTCCATGTTGCCCTGCTGGAAGTAGGCGGCGAAACGGTGCATATACTGGTCGTACGGCAGAATGGCTTCGGTTTCCGCGCCGAAGAAATTGTTGTACCAGATGCCAATCAACGCCAGCAGAATGGGTAGGTTTTTCTCCGCCGGAGTGGTGGAGAAATGCTTGTCCATCGCGTGCGCGCCGGAAAGCAGCTCGACAAAGTTGTCGAAACCGACGGACAGAATAATGGACAGCCCGATGGCAGACCACAGCGAGTAACGACCGCCGACCCAGTCCCAGAACTCGAACATATTGGCCGTGTCGATACCAAATTCGCCGACCGCTTTGGCGTTAGTGGAGAGCGCAGCAAAGTGTTTCGCCACGTGTTTTTCATCGCCTGCAGCTTTCAGGAACCAGTCGCGCGCGCTGTGGGCGTTGGTCATGGTTTCCTGCGTAGTGAAGGTTTTCGACGCCACCAGGAACAGAGTCGTTTCCGGGTTCACTTTTTTCAGCACTTCAGCGATGTGGGTACCATCAACGTTAGAGACGAAGTGCATAGTCAGATGATTTTTATACGGACGCAGCGCTTCGGTCACCATGAACGGGCCGAGGTCGGAACCGCCGATACCGATGTTCACCACGTCGGTGATGGCCTTACCGGTGTAGCCTTTCCACTGACCGGAGATAATCGCTTGCGAGAAAGTTTTCATTTTCTCAAGCACGGCGTTCACTTCCGGCATCACATCTTTGCCGTCCACAATGATCGGCGTATTGCTACGGTTACGCAGCGCCACGTGCAGCACGGCGCGGTCTTCGGTGCGGTTGATCTTCTCGCCGGAGAACATGGATTTAATCGCGCCGGCCAGATCGGTCTCTTTCGCCAGATCCTGTAATTTTGCCAGCGTCTCTTCGGTGATGCGGTTTTTGGAGAAATCCACCAGCATCAGATCGTCAAACGTCGCGGAAAATTTAGCAAAACGGTCGCTATCGTTCGCAAAAAGCTCAGCGATCGTAACGTCTTTCATTTCATCGTAGTGTTTCTGGAGCGCCTGCCAGGCAGAAGTCTGCGTTGGATTGATGTTTTTCATTAGCAATACTCTTCTGATTTGAGAATTGTGACTGGGATCGATTGTAACGCCAGTCACAGAAAAGTGTGATTGTTTTAGTGCCGTTGCCCCAGGCACTGTCGAATGAGGATAAAAAGTATATACCCTAAATAATTCGAGGTGCAGAAAGGCAGCAAGTGGGTGAGTCGCCGGGCGCATAGATAAGCCAACATACTACAAACGGGTATCGGGGTTATAAGCGCTGTTACTGAGCCTAAACTCAGCATAAAAAATCCGCATAATCCCAACGTTGACAGTCCAGGCCACAACTTTTATTTATAAATACGTTACTTGCATTTGCGCCTGCACCGGTTTCTGTTCTGCCCTTGTGCCATGGTCGCGTTTTTCATTTCCTGACACGAGGTTGATATGACAGAGATCGTTGTTTCCAAATTTGGCGGTACCAGCGTCGCTGATTTTGACGCCATGAACCGTAGCGCGGATATCGTACTTTCCGACGCCAATGTTCGTTTAGTCGTGCTTTCCGCGTCTGCCGGCATCACTAATCTGCTGGTGGCGCTGGCCGAAGGGATGGAGCCTGGCGAACGTTTCGCTACGCTCGACGCCATCCGTAAAATCCAGTTCGATATCCTTGATCGTCTGCGTCATCCGAATGTCATTCGCGAAGAGATTGAACGCCTGCTGGAAAACATCACTATTCTGGCGGAGGCGGCATCGCTGGCGACATCGGCAGCCCTGACCGATGAACTGGTCAGTCACGGCGAGCTGATGTCTACCCTGCTATTTGTTGAGATCCTGCGTGAACGCGACGTACAGGCCCACTGGTTCGACGTGCGCAAAGTGATGCGTACCAGCGATCGCTTTGGTCGTGCGGAACCGGACGTCGCAGCGCTTGCGGAACTGGCCGCGCAGCAGTTGCTCCCGCGCCTGAACGAAACTTTGGTCATTACTCAGGGCTTTATCGGCAGTGAAAGCAAAGGCCGCACCACGACGTTAGGCCGCGGCGGCAGCGACTATACGGCAGCGTTGCTGGCTGAAGCGCTCCACGCCGCGCGGGTTGATATCTGGACAGATGTGCCCGGTATTTACACCACCGACCCGCGCGTGGTGCCCGTCGCGCAGCGAATTGATGAAATCGACTTTGAAGAAGCGGCGGAGATGGCAACCTTCGGCGCAAAAGTACTGCATCCAGCCACCTTACTCCCGGCCGTGCGTAGCGATATCCCGGTCTTCGTTGGATCCAGTAAAGATCCGCAAGCGGGCGGTACGCTGGTGTGCAATAAAACCCAAAACCCGCCGCTGTTCCGTGCGCTGGCGCTGCGCCGCAATCAAACGCTATTGACGCTGCACAGCCTGAATATGCTGCACTCGCGAGGTTTCCTGGCAGAGGTGTTCGGCATTCTGGCGCGGCATAATATTTCGGTAGATCTGATTACCACTTCGGAGGTGAGCGTCGCGCTGACGCTGGATACTACCGGCTCCACCTCCACGGGCGATACGTTACTGACCCAATCCTTATTGATGGAGCTTTCCGCGCTGTGTCGGGTAGAAGTCGAAGAAGGACTGGCGCTGGTCGCGCTGATTGGCAACAACCTGTCAAAAGCCTGCGGCGTTGGTAAAGAAGTGTTTGGCGTCCTGGAACCGTTCAACATTCGCATGATTTGTTACGGCGCCTCCAGCCACAATCTGTGCTTCCTCGTGCCGGGAGACGATGCCGAGAAAGTGGTGCAAAAGCTGCATCAGAACTTATTTGAATAATCGCCCTGACACGGCAGCGGGTGAGCGCTATCAGGCAATACGCTGCCGGATGGCGACGCAAGCACGTCATCCGGCGGTTCCCGCGCCAGGCGCTGCCGGCGGAATACTGCTCAGGAATCCGCAACACCCTACTCGTCCCATCAACATGGGCAGCTTTCCCCTATTTATGCCCTCCTCATTTTGAACTTCGTCACAAAACCACATAAAACAACACAAAGCAAAAACATAAATTAATCATTATATTTTAATGCGTTACCTTTAAAAATTGAGATCGTTTGGTATAAGGCCACTTTTTCATTGTTGCTTTATTTTGTTTTAGTTGGAATTATGATTGCACTACAACACAGATAACCCCCTTACCCTATTTGAGGCCGCTATGAAAAAAATTGCGATTATTGGAAGCAGTGGAGGCAACCTCTACAACCTGGGTGGCGCCGAGCCAGAGAAGTTACTCCAGGAGATTTATCAGCAGTGTGAGGCTGCGGGCGTGAATGTGGCCGCCGTACAGTTTATCGCGGCAGAAGCCTCGATGGACGTCGCCAAACCGGATACCCCGGCATCGGTTTATGCATTAACCACAGAAAACCAACAAAAACCACAGCGCATATTTCAGGGCAAACTTTCGGAGGTAAACACCTCGGTAGTAGAAAGCGATCGCCAAATCGCTGAGATGATCCGCTGCGGTGAGATCGATGGGATCGTGGTAATGAGCGCCGATCCGGTAAAGGCGAACCAGGCCGTTTTTGCCGCCGCCGTTGAGATGAAAACACCGATTGTCGGCACCGGGGGAACCTCCATGGCGCTGGTGGCGGCAAAGGGGGCGAATGTGGTCGCGACCTCCGGAACAACCGGCACCACCAGCCGTACCCGCGCCGTCTCCTTCGTGGCGTCACTGTGTAAACATTGGGGTATCAAGTACAAACCACAGTTGGGTAGCGCTTCGCCCTCGCAGAGCGGTTCCGGAAAAAGCCTGCTCAAACGTTTTAACATTCGTAGCATCATGATCCCTGCGCTACCAGGCTTTATCGCCATGGCGATTGTACTCGCCCTGAGCCACATACCAGGACTGGAAAAACTTAACGATATCTTTGAAATATTACTAAAAGGTCTGCCGGTGTTAGTCGCGGTACTGGCGGCAAAACAGATTTCCGAACTGGATGAAGTTTCAATTGTGGCCGGAGTCGTCGCTGGCGTGCTTTCCGTAGAGGGCGGTCTTATCGGCGGCATTATCGGCGGTGTAATGGCGGGGATTTTCGTCCGTTGGCTGTTCGAGCTGTGCCTGAACTGGCGCTTCCCAATGACTACCGTCAACATCGTCGCCGGTGGGATATCGGGCCTTGCCGCTGGGTTAATCATGCACTATCTGCTGAGTCCGCTGGCGCTATCTGCGGGTAATTACATCAAACTGGCTATCGAAAGCACGCTGGCATTCAGCCCAATTCTTGCCGGGCTGCTGGCTGGTCTGGTTATCTGGCCTGCCATTCTCGGCGGCGTCTATCACGCGGTGATCCTGCCGTTGGTGCTGCTGGAGATGGAAAAATCCGGCGTCAGCTTCCTCGGCGCGGTCGATATGGTCGGTCTGGTGATGGTGGCCGCAGGTATTAACCTTGCCAATGTGATCGCCCCGCGTGAAAAAAGCGAAGCTGCCGTTGCTACGCCGGGCCTGCTCATTAACCTGGGCTTTGGCACCTTTGTTGAATCCGCCTATCCCTTCATGTTCGCCAACAAAATTGTTTTTGGCTCCGCCATTTTTTGGGCCGGAATGGGCGGCATGATGCTGGGCTTTTTTAACGTCAAAGGGGTGGCCTATGTTCCGGCTTTCGCCTCACCGTTCTTATCCAACAATGCGCTCCAGATGGCCATCGTAATGATTGCCACAATGGCGATGACCTGCCTTACCACCATTATTGCTAACCGTTTCAAACCTGTCGTACAGAGCGAATCAACAACGACAGCCGTTAATTAATGCACCAACACCAGAGGTACACCATGTTTAAAGGCGATATGAATAAAAAACGCGCCAAAGCGTTACAGAAAGTGAAAGAAGCCATCACACTTCACGGCGGGCAAACCATCCTCAGCACAGGAATAACCGGCGACGATGCGCGCCTGGCGAAAGCCGTGTGTGAGGCTGGCGTTAAGCTACTGGAGCCGAACCACCCTGCGTTGGCGCTGGCGCGTGGACACAAAGGCGTGAACAACATGCACGCGGCGGAGCAGATTCGTCACGAAATCACCAATAGCCAGATGGCTGAGGCCGTACACGGTGTGCGTAATGTGGTCCCGGACGATATTTTTATCACCGTTGGTATCGCCGGCGGTTTTACCGAAACCTTACCGGTGCCGCTCAGCGAAACGGAAATTCTGGAGATTGCCCGCGCTGGGGCCGACGGTTTACATACGCATAAATCCGACTGGGACGATCTGCAGGACATCGTTAATCTCGCCCATCAGTATGGTCTGACTGTCGATGCCTACATTGGCCATCCTGACGATCTGCATACTTTCGGTATTCCTGCACGCACGCCGGAAGAGGTCGCCAGCGTGGCGAAGCGAATGCAGGATATCGGCGTGGATATGATTGGTCTGATGACAGGCATGAGCTATGAAGGCGTAGCGGCAGGCGATATCCCGCAGATGATTAAAGATCGCCTGCGGGCGTTGGTCGGCGCGGTGGATGTTCCGACGCTGGCGGAAGGCGGGATTAACCTCGCCAACGCGAAAGCGTTTAAAGATACCGGGGTCAATATTCTGGTGGTCGGTACGGCTATCGACAACATGGTGTGCAACGCCGCCAAAGAAGCCGTTACGCCGTTTATTGTTCATTGATATCAGGGAACGAGAGATGTTGTTGATCACCGATCTGGATGGAACATTACTCACCTCGCAGAAAACAATCAGCCCGCGCACGCGTCAGGCGCTGATTGCGTTCCGCCAGGACGGTGGTCTGCTGGCGGCATGTTCCGCCAGACCGGTCTCCTCAATGGTACGCCTGCTACGCCAGCAACAGGTTGATACGTTGTTTAGCTGGTGCGCCGGTTTTAACTGCGGACGCCTGCTGGAGATGGCGGGGCCGCGCATTATTCATGCTGCCCCGCTGACCGCCACAGATCTATGGAATATTGACCAACATATTTCTCTTTCCCGCTATCACCACCACTTTTTTAGCGCCGAAGCAATTCACCATCGTGACGATAGACTAATTGCACCCTGGACAACATATGAAGCCCGCTTATTTGAGTTACCGCTTATAACTGAAACTGCAGAAAATATCTTTAATCGTCGCAATATATATAAAATTACACTTGTTGCCGCATCTTCGGAGATAGATACTCTGTGTACAGAAGTGAATAATCACCTGCCTTGTGGATATTATGCGGTTGTCACGGGAGAAAATTATATTGATATTCAAAGATCCGATGTAAATAAAGGGTGCATAATAGAACAATTAATTCATTATTTAAATATATCTTCTGACAAGGTGGTCGCGATTGGCGATCAGCAGAATGATGTCAGCATGTTTGCCGCCGCCGGAATCAGCATCGCAATGGGCAACGCGCCGGATGCAGTAAAGCGGCAGGCCGGCTATGTGACTGCCACGAATGATGAGGAGGGTATCGTCCATGCATTGGAGTGGTTGCGTTGCCTGACGCATCCAGTTACCATGCGCCAAAGGTTGACGGCGGCGAAAGATAATGAATCCAATTAAAAGACGAAAACATATTCTTGATGAATTAAACAAATTCGGTGAAGTCACCGTTATTAAATTATCGGAAATGCTCAACGTCACCTCGGAAACCATTCGTCGCGATCTCTCCTTACTGGAGTCTGAAGGCAAAATCACTAAGATTCATGGGGGCGCAGTCAAAAAGCAAGTTGTCCAGGAGGATGCGTTTAGCGCAAGAATAGAGGCGCATCGCGAAGAGAAAATAGCGATTGGCAAACTTGCCGCCGAAATGGTCAGTGAACGGGATACATTGTTTATTGATTCCTGTACAACTAACCTTATTCTGGCCGAGCAATTACCGCCTCTCGCTTTTTCCGTGATTACCAATTCAGCCCTGATTGCCGATAAAATTAAAGAGCATAACCTGCAGGCCCGCGTGTATGTATTAGGCGGCGAATATGATTACCATTTTCGCGCCAACCTCGGCGTCTCGGTTTGTCAGCAGATTAACGCGATTCACGCGGATATCTGTTTTATTGGCGCTGGCGGCATTTCTCCCCAGCATGGCGTGTTGGTGAAGAGCTTTGAAGAAGCCTACGTTGCCAAAGCCATGATTGCGATGAGCAAAAAATCAGTGATTCTTGCCGACCATACCAAATTTGGTCAGGACGGTGTGATGTGCATCGCAAGCGTAAAAGAAATCGATAACATCATCACGGATAAAGGATTTACGTCAACGGGTTATACGCCACAGGATTTCGCCGGAAAGCTGCGGATTGCTGACTGAGCGCTATCCGCCCGTTGCGTATTGCCGTAGACTAAGAGCCTATCCCACCAGGCGTTATTGGCGCAGCCAGTTTGGACACGGACAGCGCGCAAAAACCGGAGCGTACACGTAGTACGTGAGGATTTTGAGCACTGCCCAGGTCTAAAATGGCAAGTAAAATAGCCCTAATGGGATAGGCTCTAAATGCATCGGCTAACTGAGGGCACCCGTATGGCACTCCCCCGCATTACTCAAAAAGAGATGACCGAGCGCGAACAGCGCGAACTGAAAACGTTGCTGGACCGCGCCCGTATTGCGCACGGGCGTCCACTGACCAATTCTGAGACCAACAGCGTAAAAAAGGAGTACATCGATAAGCTGATGGCGCTGCGTGAAGCTGAAGCGAAAAAAGCCCGCCAGTTGAAGAAAAAGCAGGCGTATAAACCCGATACGGAAGCGTCATTCTCCTGGTCGGCGAATACGCCGACGCGCGGCAGACGTTAACGTCCTTTCTTCTTTCGTCCCGGCGAGGTAAAGCGCTTACCGCTTGATGCCGGGCGCGCTTTCTCATTGCTTTTTTCGATCGCAACGACCGGTCGCTTAATACCCGCGGTCTTCGGCTTCGCTTTGGCCTTTGGTTTGGCTTCGGAAGAGGAACGCTCAATCAATTTAAACAGATCGATCAGCTCATCGTCCGTCAGATCGCGCCACTCGCCCAGCGGAATCCCGCTCAGGCTGACGTTCATAATGCGCGTACGCTCCAGTTTCGTCACTTCATAACCAAAGTATTCACACATACGACGGATCTGACGGTTTAATCCCTGCACCAGGGTGATGCGAAAGACAAACGGCGCCTCTTTTTTCACCTTACATTTTTTGGTGACGGTACCCAGAATCGGCACGCCAGCGCCCATACCGCGAATAAACTCGTCGGTAATCGGTTTATCCACCGTCACCAGATACTCTTTTTCGTGATCGTTACCGGCACGTAGAATCTTATTGACCAGATCGCCGTGGTTAGTCAGAAATATCAGCCCCTGCGAGTCTTTATCCAGACGACCAATCGGGAAGATACGTTTGCTGTGGTTCACAAAATCGACAATATTGTCGCGTTCGCCGTCTTCAGTGGTACTCACAATGCCAACCGGTTTATTCAGCGCAATCAGCACTAAATCATCCGCTTCTCGCGGCTCAATCAACCGACCATTTACTTTAACAACATCCCCGGCGACCACCTGATCGCCAATGGCGGCGCGTTTGCCGTTGATAAAAACATTGCCCTGTTCGATAAAACGGTCCGCCTCGCGACGCGAACAGATGCCGCTTTCACTGATATATTTATTAAGCCGGGTAGATGTGTCAGTCAGCATATTTACTCTCTGAGAAATTTTTCTACATAAACGTCGGGAATGTGACTTACCACATCAAATCGTCAGGAACTTTAAAATCGGCATACGGATCATCTTCGTCCTGCTCTTCCTGACTCAGCGCACTGTTTACGACAATACTGTCCGCATCTCGTTGTGCGATTTTATCGGCGACGCTCGCGGGAATAATCGCATATTCACATTCACCGCTGTTATTGATAACCAGACGCGCAATCGCGAGACGCCCATTAATCAGTTGCGTCTGGGTGAGCTTATCCACGTCTATTTTTTTGATGACGTTATTATCGGTGAAGTTAAAACCAATATCGCCTTTAGAGACATTGATTCTATTCATTTCAATAAGTTGCTTAACCTGAGCTTTAAACTCTTTCGCTAAAACCGCTTGTTTTTGCTGTTCACTAAGTTGTTTATCACGCTCAAGTTGCGCCTTTTTATTTTCTTCCACCGCTTCTCTGGCCTCACGAGCCTGAACGCGTGATTTTTTAGCCGTGCGTTGGACTTTGGCCATTTTTTTGCTGGTCACTAATCCCGCTTGTAGCAGTTGCTCTTGTAAGGTCAGTTTTGCCATTTTCGTCTCTAAACGTGTTAAATAATTTTGCGGATTATACCTGTAATTTTTCAGGCGATACCAGATGGCAGATCTGGCCTGGCGTCACTTTTAGCAACCGCGCTTTGCCTGTAACACGCGTAACATCATGAGCCATATCAGTAAGACATTAAATGGATAATGGTAGCATTATTACGTTTTGACATTTCCTGATGAGGTGGAGAAGTAATGGAACTGCTTTTATTAAGTAACTCGACGCTGCCGGGTAAAGCCTGGCTGGAACACGCTCTGCCGCTGATAGCGAATCAATTGAACGGTCGACGCTCAGCCGTGTTTATTCCGTTTGCCGGCGTCACGCAAACATGGGACGAGTACACGGATAAAACCGCAGAGGTACTTGCGCCATTAGGGATAAACGTCACAGGGATTCATCGTGTCGCCGATCCGCTTGCGGCGATTGAGAAAGCGGAAATCATTATTGTCGGTGGCGGAAATACCTTCCAGCTACTGAAAGAATCGCGTGAACGCGGGCTGCTGGCGCCGGTGGCGGACAGGGTAAAACGCGGCGCGCTGTATATCGGCTGGAGCGCGGGCGCCAACCTTGCCTGCCCGACTATCCGCACGACCAACGATATGCCGATCGTCGATCCAAACGGATTCGACGCGCTGGATCTGTTCCCGCTGCAAATTAATCCTCACTTCACTAACGCCTTGCCGGAAGGTCATAAGGGCGAGACCCGCGAGCAGCGTATTCGCGAACTGCTGGTGGTCGCGCCGGAACTGACAGTGATTGGTTTGCCGGAAGGTAACTGGATTCAGGTGAGCAACGGCCAGGCGGTTCTCGGCGGCCCGAATACCACCTGGGTGTTTAAAGCGGGCGAAGAAGCCGTGGCGCTGGAAGCGGGTCATCGCTTTTAATCCCTGTCCACATTGAATGCCGAATGGCGGGCCTACGCGCATGTTCTCCGTAGGCTCCGCCATCCGGCATTTCACTTAATACTCGCCCCGTTCCTCGTCCTGATCCGGCTGTTCCAGTACGCTATAGGCGACCGAACAGAACAGTGAGTTAAGACGCTTCATATCGCCCAGCAGCCCTAAATGGAGCGAGCTGGTTTCAATGCTTTGCACGTTCTGCTGGTGCAGGCGGTCGACATGCGCATGTGAGTATCGGCGATTAAGTATACGGAAGCGATGTTTACTGCGGCGCAACCGACGGGCGCTGGTGACATCACCGGAGAAAAAGACCGACATCGCCAGTTGCAGATTACTGAGCAGTTGATCGTAAAGCGCATCCAGCTCTTTCAATCCTTCTTCTGAAAATGCCCGACGCGCCGCCAGCGACTTGTCGGCAATCTCACTGCCCATTCGCTCGATAATATCCGACGCCTGTTCGAGGTTCAGGGCCATCTCAATAATCTCCGCCCACCGGCGGGACTCCTCCGCCGCCAGCTCGTCTTTCGGCATTCGCGCCAGATAAAGCTTAATCGCGGTGTAGAGCACGTTAACGTCATCCGCCAGCTTGCGCAGCGCTTTCTCTTCACGCGGTTCGCCGTGCATGACCTTTTTTAGCCCTTCCATCATCTGTTCCATCGCATCGCCAATGCGCAACACCTCACGGGCAGCATTAGCCAGCGCCAGCGTTGGCGTATCCAGCGCGCTGACATCCAGATGTTTCGGCTTCAGATGGGTATCCAGTTCAGGCTCATCACGAATAATTCGTTTACAAAAACGCGCCATCAGCTCGGCAAATGGCACCATCGCCAGGCAGCGCACCAGGTTATAGAAAACGTGGAAATAGATCACCAGCTCTGACTTCGGTAGCGATAGCTCATCCATCAGATTCGCCAGCGGATGGACAAACGGCAGAATGACCAGGCTGCCGATCAATTTGAACAATAGGCTGCCGAGCGCTACGCGACGCGCGGCAGCATTGGCGGCGCTGTTATTGAGCATCGCCAGCAGCCCCGATCCCAGATTAGCGCCGATGACCAGGCACAACGCCACCGGGAACGATATAATCCCCGCCGCCGTCAGGGTCGCCGTCAGCAACACCGCCGCCAGGCTGGAATAACTGATAATAGCGAACATCGCGCCAATCAGCGCATCCAGCATAATGTCGCCCGTCAGCGACGCGAAAATGACCTGCACGCCATTAGCCTGAGTGATCGGCGTCACTGCCTGCACAATCAGCTCCAGCGCCAGTAGAATCAGGCCAAGCCCGATACCGACGCGACCCAGCTGCCCGGCGCGGGACTGCTTACGTCCCAAAAAGAAAATCACGCCAATAAAAATCAGCAGCGGCGATAGCCACGACAAATCAAAGGTGAGAATACGCGCCATTAGCGCAGTACCCACATCAGCACCCAGCACAATCACCAGAGCTGGCGTCAGGGCGACAAGATCCTGGGCGACAAACGACGTTACCAATAAAGTGGTGGCGTTACTGCTTTGTACCAGCGCGGTAACACCGATACCCGCACAAAAGGCGAGCGGTTTCTTTTCCACGCTGCGGCTGAGGACAGTGCGTAGACGCGCGCCAAACACGCGCATTACGCCAGTACGAACGATATGTGTTCCCCATACCAACAGCGCAACGGCAGAAAGTAGATGGAGCAAAGTTAACACGGCGTCAGGTTCTCCTTATCGTTATACGTTTTCCTGAAGCTCACTTGCGATAAATTGCCTGATGGCGCACAGCGTTAAGGCCTCCTGGCGTTGCACGCCACCGGGCTTACCATACGTAATACGGTATGCTGGATAAGGCGTTTACGCCGTCATCCGGCAAATTCAGCGTAGAGCCTTCCTTCAGTATAAGGGTTTAATTGTAAGAAAGAGACAAGGCACCCAATGAGCGCCTTGTATGTTGTAAGGAAAAGTGACGATTTTATGAATCAGTCCGCATCGTAACCCAGGTTCGGCGCCAGCCACCGCTCAACGTCCTCAACGCTCATTCCTTTACGGAAAGCATAATCTGTCACCTGATCGCGTTGGATCTGCGCTACCGCGAAGTATTTGCTCTCAGGATGGCTGAAGTACCAGCCGGAGACCGACGCGCCAGGCCACATGGCGAAAGATTCGGTGAGCTTCATCCCGGTGTGTTTTTCGACATCCAGTAGCTGCCAGATAGTGCCTTTTTCGGTATGTTCCGGGCAGGCAGGATAACCCGGCGCCGGGCGAATCCCCTGGTAGTTTTCGCGGATTAATTCGTCGTTACTCAGGCTCTCGTTCGGCGCATATCCCCAGTAAACCTTACGTACACGCTCATGCAGATACTCGGCAAACGCTTCCGCCAGACGGTCGGCAATCGCTTTCACCATGATCTTGTTATAGTCGTCGTGTTGCGCTTTGAAGGCGTCCGCCAGCGCATCCTCCTCCAGACCGCCGGTCACCGCGAAAGCACCGATGTAATCCGCTTTGCCGCTCAGTTTCGGCGCGACAAAATCCGCCAGACAGTAGTTGGCAAAACCGACTTTCTCAGTCTGCTGGCGCAGGTGGTGGCTGACCGTCAGAACATGAGTACGGGTTTCGTCGCGATAGATTTCGATGTCGTCACCCACACGGTTCGCCGGGAACAAGCCCACCACGCCACGCGGATTCAACAGTTTCTCCGCGCTCAGTTTATCCAGCATGTCGTTGGCGTCTTTAAACAGGCGCTGCGCCTCAACGCCCACCACTTCATCTTCCAGAATACGCGGGTATTTGCCGGCCAGCGACCAGGTCATAAAGAACGGCGTCCAGTCGATGTAGTTGCGCAGCGTTTCGATGCTGGCTTCTACCTCCTGCACGCCCAGACGGTGGGCTACTGGCGGGGTGTAGCGTTCCCAATCGAATGCCAGATCGTTATCGCGCGCCGCTTCCAGCGTGACCGGCGGCGTGCGCGGTTTTTTGCGGGCGTGCTGAATACGCACGGTTTCGTACTCTTTGCGGGTACGGGCGACAAAGTCATCGCGCTGGGTGTCGGAGAGTAGCGCCGCCACCACGCCCACGGTACGCGAAGCATTCTGCACGTAGACCGTCGGACCGCTGTAGTTCTGCTCGATTTTCACCGCGGTGTGCGCTTTCGAAGTGGTTGCGCCGCCGATCAGTAGCGGGATAGTAAAGCCCTGACGCTCCATCTCTTTCGCCACGTTGACCATCTCGTCCAGCGACGGGGTGATAAGCCCGGAAAGACCGATCAGATCGGCATTCACTTCACGCGCCGTTCTGAGGATTTTCTCCGCTGGCACCATCACGCCAAGATCGACGATTTCGTAGTTGTTGCATTGCAGCACCACGCCAACAATGTTCTTGCCAATGTCGTGCACATCGCCCTTCACGGTGGCGATGACCATCTTGCCGTTGCTGGAGCCTTTTTCTTTGCTGGCTTCAATAAACGGCTCCAGGTAAGCCACCGCTTGTTTCATCACACGAGCGGATTTCACCACCTGCGGCAGGAACATTTTCCCTTCGCCGAACAGGTCGCCGACCACGTTCATGCTGTCCATCAGCGGCCCTTCGATCACCTCAATCGGGCGGGAGGCCTGCTGGCGGGCTTCTTCGGTATCCTGTTCGATAAATTCGGTAATGCCTTTCACCAGCGAGTATTCGAGACGCTTTTTCACGTCCCAGCTACGCCATTCCGCCTGCTGGGCGTTGGCAGCTTCGTCGGTTTTGCTGCCGCGGTATTTCTCCGCCAAATCCAGCAAACGCTCAGTGCCGTCATCGCGACGGTTAAGAATGACATCTTCAACCGCATCGCGCAGTTCGGCAGGCAGGTCGTCATAAATCGCCAATTGCCCGGCGTTGACGATGCCCATGTCCATGCCGTTGCGGATGGCGTAGTAGAGGAATACCGCGTGGATAGCCTCACGTACCGGGTCGTTGCCGCGGAACGAGAAGGACACGTTAGACACGCCGCCGGAGATCAGCGCATGCGGCAGCTCGCGTTTAATATCTTCGCAAGCGCCGATAAAGTCCTGCGCATAGTTGTTGTGCTCTTCAATACCGGTCGCCACGGCGAAGATATTCGGGTCGAAGATGATGTCTTCCGGCGGGAAGCCCACCTCTTCGGTGAGAATTTTGTAGGCTCGGCGGCAAATTTCGATTTTACGCTCGCGGGTGTCGGCCTGCCCCTGCTCATCAAAAGCCATCACCACCACTGCCGCGCCATAGCGACGTAGCAACTTCGCATGATGAATAAAGGCTTCCACGCCCTCTTTCATCGAAATAGAGTTGACGATGCCTTTACCCTGAATGCACTTCAGCCCTTTTTCGATAACCTCCCATTTGGAGGAGTCGATCATGATTGGTACACGGGCAATATCCGGCTCACCGGCAATCAGGCTGAGGAAACGCACCATCGCCGCTTCGGCGTCGAGCATCCCCTCATCCATGTTGATATCAATAATCTGCGCGCCGCTTTCGACCTGCTGACGGGCGACATCCAGCGCTTCGCTGTATTTCTCTTCTTTGATCAGCCGTTTAAATTTGGCCGAGCCGGTGACGTTAGTACGTTCGCCGACGTTGACAAACAGGCTGTCGTCGCCAATGTTCAGCGGCTCCAGGCCGGAAAGGCGGCAGGCAACCGGGATATCCGGCAGTTGGCGCGGCGGCAAACCGGCAACGGCGCGGCTCATCGCCGCAATATGCTCCGGCGTGGTGCCGCAGCAGCCGCCAACGATATTCAGGAAGCCCGCCTCCGCCCATTCGCGAATCTGTTTCGCCATGGTGTCGGCGTCGAGGTCGTACTCGCCGAAAGCGTTCGGCAGGCCGGCGTTCGGGTGCGCGGTGACGTAGCATTCGGCAATCCGCGACAGTTCCTGGACGTACTGGCGCAGTTCATCTGGCCCCAGCGCGCAGTTAAGGCCAAAAGTGAGCGCCTCGGCGTGGCGCAGCGAGTTATAAAAGGCTTCGGTAGTCTGGCCGGAGAGGGTGCGACCAGAGGCGTCGGTGATGGTGCCGGAAATCATGATCGGCAGATCAACGCCCAGCGCTTCAAACTCTTCTTTCACCGCAAACACCGCCGCTTTCGCATTCAGGGTGTCAAAGACGGTCTCAATCAGAATCAGATCTACGCCACCTTCCACCAGCGCTTTGGTGGATTCACGGTAGGCCGCCACCAGCTGATCGAAGGTGATATTACGAAACGCCGGGTCGTTGACGTCCGGCGAAATGGAGGCCGTGCGGTTAGTTGGACCAAGCACGCCCGCAACAAAGCGTGGTTTTTCTGGTGTTCGCGCCGTCCATTCATCGGCGCAGGCGCGCGCCAGTTTGGCCGCCGCATAGTTAATTGCCGCCGACAGGGATTCCATCCGGTAATCCGCCATCGCAATGGTTGTCGAGTTAAAGGTGTTGGTTTCGATGATATCCGCGCCCGCCTCAAAGTAGGCGTTGTGGATAGCGGCGATCACCTCCGGCTTGCTGAGTACCAGCAGGTCATTGTTGCCTTTCAGGTCGCAGGGCCAGTCGGCAAAGCGCTCCCCGCGGAAATCTTCTTCATGTAGACGATAGCTCTGGATCATGGTGCCCATACCGCCGTCCAGCACCAGAATACGTTCATTTAACTGCGCACGCAGTTGTTCAACTTTGCTGCTCACACTCGCTCCCGACAACGCTCCACGTAACGAGCCATACTGGCACAAAGCGTGCTGGCGGAAAAGAGAACAACGGGCAACATGAGACATGTTCAGCTTACCACCCACTTCTGTCGCTTTGTCGGATGGCGGCGCAAGCGCCTTATCCAGCCTACAAATTACTTTGGCGGCTCCCAAAGCGTAGGCCTGATAAGCGAAGCGCCATCGGGCATCCTGTGATGTCACTCATCCGATCAGTTCAGGAACTCTTGCATTATAATTGAATAAAACGAAAATGATTTCCACGATACAGAAAAAGGAGTCTGCCATGGTTGCCCCTGTTCCCGCGAAACGCGGGAGAAAACCTGCCGCTACCACTGCACCCGTAACCGGGCAGGTTCAGTCTTTAACTCGCGGTCTGAAGCTGCTGGAGTGGATTGCCGAGTCCAACGGCAGCGTCGCGCTGACCGAACTGGCGCAACAGGCGGGTTTGCCTAATTCCACGACTCACCGTCTACTCACCACCATGCAGCAGCAGGGTTTTGTCCGCCAGGTTGGTGAGCTGGGCCACTGGGCCGTAGGCGCACACGCGTTTATCGTCGGTAGCAGCTTCTTACAGAGCCGTAATCTGCTGGCGATTGTCCATCCGATTTTGCGCAAGTTGATGGAGGACTCCGGCGAAACGGTAAACCTTGCCGTACTCGACCAGAGCGACCATCAGGCCATTATTATCGACCAGGTGCAGTGCACACAATTGATGCGCATGTCCGCCCCTATTGGCGGCAAGCTGCCCATGCACGCCTCTGGCGCGGGCAAGGCGTTTTTATCACAGCTCAGTGAGGAACAGGTTACCAGTCTGCTGCACCGCAAGGGGTTGCACGCTTATACCCATGCGACGCTGGTGTCGCCGCTGCATCTGAAAGATGACCTCGCCCAAACACGCAAGCGCGGCTATTCCTTTGACGACGAAGAACATGCGCTCGGTCTGCGCTGCGTGGCCTCGTGTATTTATGACGAACATCGCGAACCGTTTGCGGCCCTCTCTATTTCCGGCCCCTGCTCACGCATTACTGACGATCGCGTCACCGAACTTGGCGCCATGGTGATTAAAGCGGCGAAAGAGGTGACGCTGGCCTATGGTGGAACTCGCTGAAATGAGCAGCCTGAAATTATACTGGCAGGAGAAGTACCCACAGGCCTTCTGTTGGTCTTTCGGTGATTCGCCGGCGCTGGCCGACGAGCTGGCGGCGCTAGTGGTCGCCGGTAAAAAGCGTGGCACCTGTAGCTCGCTGGTTAGCTATCAGAAAGAGCAGCCCCCTGTCACGCCCGGGTCATATCACATTGTGCTCAACGGCACAGGCGACGCCGTGTGCGTCATACGCACGCTGGCGCTCAGGCTGATCCGTTTTAACGAGATGAGCGCCGATCTCGCCGCACTGGAAGGCGAAGGCGATCTTAGCCTGGCGTACTGGCAAGCGGCACACCGGGCCTTTTTTGAGCGCGAGGGTAATTGGTCGCCGGAGATGGAACTGGTTTACGAAGAGTTCGCCGTACTTGAGATCGCGCCGTAACGCACGCTAAAGCGCTGGCGACGACGATAGGCATACACATCTTCTACATGCCCTTCTTTAATACGCGTCTGTAGCGCGCGCCAGTAATCGGCGCGAAACAGGTCGGCATGCATCTCTTCAAACAATGGCCCGATACGCGGATCGGCACACAGCCAGTGGCGAAACTCCTCCGGGAAAACATCACCCGGCGAGACGCTATACCAGGGTTCGCTGGCCAGTTCGTCTTCCGGATAACGCGCTGGCGGAATATCGCGGAAATTCACTTCCGTCATGTAGCAAATTTCATCGTAGTCATAGAACACCACGCGACCATGACGGGTAACGCCAAAGTTTTTAAACAACATATCGCCGGGGAAAATATTAGCGGCGGCAAGCTGGCGAATCGCATTACCATATTCTTCTATCGCATCGCGCAACTGCTGGCCTTCTACCTGTTCCAGCCAGATATTGAGCGGCACCATGCGCCGTTCAATATAGAGATGGCGAATGACGATATGTTCCCCAAGATCGGTAATCTTCTCTGGCGCTTCTTGCCGTAACAGCGCCATCAGCGCCGGATCAATTTGCCGTTTATCCAGTACGAAATTCTCAAACTCCTGGGTATCCGCCATACGACCGACGCGATCATGCTCTTTTACCAGTTGATAACAGGCACGCACATGGGCGGCAGACATCTCTTTCTGCGGGGCGAATTTGTCTTTAATGATTTTAAATACCCGGTCGAAACCTGGCAGGGTAAACACCAGCATCACCATGCCGCGGATACCAGGCGCCTCAATGAATTTCTCATCGCTTTCAGCCAGATAACACAAATATTCGCGGTAGCTTTCGGTTTTCGCATGTTTCTGGCAGCCAATCGCCATATACAGTTCGGCAGTGGTTTTACCCGGCAGGATTTCACGCAACCACTCAACCAGCGCGGCAGGCAGCGGCGCATACACCATAAAATAAGAGCGGGCAAAACCAAACACAATGCTCGCTTCTGCCGTGGTGGTCAGGCAGGTATCGACAAATAGTTCACCCTCATCAGTGCGATGAATCGGCAATAAAAACGGCAGCGTACCGTCAGGTGTGGTTAATTTACCTACCAGCCAGGCCGCTTTATTACGGTAAAACAACTCATTCGCCACCTGGACATGGCAGCGAGGTAGCGCGTCCTCGCCCAGTGTTTCAGTCAGGTGCGCGATAATATAGCGGATATCCCGGCTTTTATTCTGCCAGGGCAGACGCAGCGGTAAGTCACTGAGTATGCGCATCAACAGCGGCTCCCAACCGTGATCGGGAAAGAAGTCTTTGGCCAGCGGGCGCGGGATAGTACGAAAGCGGCGCTCCGGTTGCGAACTGAAAATAAACAACCGCTCGGGTGTTAACGAGCGGTGGTCAAATAACCGGCAATAAACGGAGTTGAAAAAGCTCTCCGCAATCTCGAAGCGCGGGTAATCCGGCAACAGCCGGGTGTAATGCTCTTTAACGCGTAAAAGGAAATCCGCGTCGGTACTTTTGCCATCGGTAATACAGCGCAGTTGCTCCACCACCAAGCCCACATGATGATCATAGAGGTGGATACGGCTTTTCATCGCCTGTTGGACGGCGTGCCAGTCGGCCTGTTCAAAACGCTGCTGCGCGCCGGAAGTCACTTCCAGAAATCGACCATACTGCGCGTCAAAGCCTTGCAGGATGGTTTGAGCAATCAGTAATTCCAGGCCACGCGGCATTTTTTTCCCTCATTCGGCACCACGTCATGCCGGATGGCGCGTTCGCTTATCCGGCCTACGCTATCTGTAGGCCCGGTAAGCGCAGCGCCACCGGGCATCAATCAAAACTGCGATTCTTCGGTGGAACCCGTTAATGCGGTAACGGATGACGCGCCGCCCTGAATAATGGTGGTGACTTTGTCGAAGTAACCAGTACCCACTTCCTGCTGGTGGGAAACAAAGGTGTAGCCATCTTTCGCCGCGGCGAACTCGGGTTGTTGAACCCTCTCAACATAGTGTTTCATGCCCTCGCCCTGAGCGTATGCATGCGCCAGGTCGAACATGTTGAACCACATGCTGTGGATGCCCGCCAGGGTAATAAACTGGTATTTGTAACCCATGTCCGACAACTGCTGCTGGAAGCTGGCAATGGTCTTGTCGTCCAGATTCTTCTGCCAGTTGAAGGATGGCGAACAGTTATAGGCCAGCAGTTTGCCCGGATACTTCGCGTGGATAGCATCGGCAAAACGACGCGCCAGTTCGAGATCCGGCGTAGAGGTTTCGCACCACACCAGATCGGCATACGGGGCATACGCCAGACCGCGGCTGATCGCCTGCTCAATGCCCGCATGGGTGCGGTAAAAACCTTCGCTGGTGCGTTCGCCGGTAATAAAACCGCTGTCATAGGGATCGCAGTCGGAGGTGATCAGATCTGCCGCATCCGCATCGGTACGCGCAATCACCAGCGTCGGGACGCCCATCACATCAGCGGCCAGACGCGCAGCAATCAGTTTCTGAATCGCCTCCTGCGTGGGGACTAGCACCTTGCCGCCCATATGGCCGCATTTCTTCACCGACGCCAGCTGATCTTCGAAGTGAACGGCCGCTGCACCGGCTTCAATCATCGATTTCATCAGTTCGAAGGCATTCAGAACGCCGCCAAAACCGGCTTCCGCATCAGCAACGATCGGCAGGAAGTAATCCACATAGCGCGGATCGTTGGGTTCAATACCGGATGCCCACTGGATCTGATCTGCACGACGGAAAGTGTTGTTGATCCGATCCACTACCGCCGGAACAGAGTTTGCCGGGTACAACGATTGATCCGGATACATGCTGGATGCAAGGTTGGCATCTGCCGCCACCTGCCAGCCTGAAAGATAAATCGCCTCAATACCGGCTTTCGCCTGCTGCAACGCCTGACCGCCAGTCAGCGCGCCAAGGCTGTTGATATAGCCTTTTTTCGCTTCACCGTGCAACAGCCGCCACATTTTCGCGGCGCCGAGCTGCGCCAGCGTGCATTCCGGGTTAACCGAGCCGCGTAATTTCACCACCTCCTCCGCGCTGTACGGGCGGGTGATGCCTTCCCAGCGCGGTTGTGTCCACTCTTTCTGTAATTCTTCGATTTGTTGAGTACGGGTTTTCATGTGCAGATGCTCCATATTGTTATGTGGTGAATTAAGCCAGTAAGCGATAGCCCGGCAGGGTGAGGAAGTCGATTAAGTCATCTGAGGTGGTGATTTGCTCCATCAGACGTGCGGCATCGTCGAAGCGCCCGCTGCTGTAGCGGTGCTCGCCCAGTTCGTCCTGGATTACCCGCATCTCTTCCGCCAACATTTCGCGGAAAAGCGCTTTCGTTACGGGTTTTCCATTGCTCAGTGTTTTCTCATGGTGAATCCACTGCCAGATAGAGGTTCGTGAGATTTCCGCCGTCGCGGCATCCTCCATCAGACCGTAAATCGGTACACAGCCATTGCCGGAGATCCACGCTTCAATGTACTGCACTGCCACGCGAATATTGGCGCGCATTCCCGCTTCTGTGCGTTCGCCTTCACATGGCTCCAGTAACTGCTCAGCGGTAATCGGCGCATCTTCATCACGGGTAATGAACAGCTGATTTTTGTGCTCGCCCAGTACCTCGTTAAAGACGGCCATTGCGGTATCCGCCAACCCGGGATGCGCAATCCACGTGCCGTCGTGGCCATTGTTCGCTTCCAGCGCTTTATCCGCTTTCACTTTGGCAAGGACCTGATTGTTGCGTTCAACATCTTTGCTCGGGATAAACGCCGCCATACCGCCCATCGCGAACGCACCGCGCTTGTGGCAGGTTTTGATCAGCAGGCGCGAGTAGGCGCTCAGAAACGGTTTGTCCATCGTTACCACCTGCCTGTCCGGCAGGACGCGATCCGGGTGATTTTTCAACGTTTTGATATAGCTGAAAATATAATCCCAGCGACCACAGTTGAGACCGACGATATGATCACGCAGCGCATGAAGAATCTCATCCATCTGGAAAACAGCCGGCAGCGTTTCAATCAACAGGGTCGCTTTGATCGTACCGCGCGGCAGGTTAAAGCGGTCTTCGGCGTAGCTGAAGACTTCGCTCCACCAGGCTGCCTCCTGCCAGGCTTGCGTTTTCGGCAGGTAAAAATACGGGCCGCTACCTTTAGCGAGCAGCGCTTTATAGTTGTGGAAAAAGTACAGAGCAAAATCAAACAGGCTGCCGGGAATGGCTTCCCCCCGCCAGGTAACATGTTTTTCTGGCAGATGTAGACCGCGTACACGACAAATCAATACGGCCGGATCGGGCTTGAGCTGATAGATTTTTCCGGCTTCGTTGGTATAGCTAATGGTGCCGTTCACCGCATCACGCAGGTTGATTTGACCATCAATAACTTTATTCCAGTCCGGCGCCAGCGAGTCTTCAAAATCTGCCATAAACACTTTCACATTTGCGTTCAGGGCATTAATCACCATTTTACGTTCAACCGGCCCGGTAATTTCTACTCGGCGATCCTGTAAATCCGCCGGAATACCACGAATCTGCCAATTACTTTCTCTAATGGAAGTGGTTTCCGAAATAAAATCAGGCAACTTACCGTTATCAATATCCTGCTGTTGCTGGATACGTGCAGCCAGGAGTTTATTGCGTTTTGGCGTAAAACGGGTAACTAACTCCGTCAAAAACTCGACTGCCTCAGCGGTCAGGACTTGCTTTTCCAGCTCGCCTTGCGGCCTGGTAAAGGTTAATTCATCAGTTGTGGTTGCCTGTGGATTCATCATGCAGCTCCTCGTTGTTGATCCAGATACGTCCCCAATGCGAACGAAGGATCACTGTGCGCTTTTCGTTCAACACAACTAAGACTACTCAATTAAATTTCAAAATCAAAAACAATTTCCATTTTTAATTTAATTATGCATTAACCTATTGATAACAATATAAATTAAATTTAATTACATGATGAGGTGCGTTTCGGAAATAAAAAAGGCACCCGAAGGTGCCTGATTCAACATGCTGAAACGCTTTAGGATCGTCAGAAGCAGAAGATTAATCCAGGGTTGGATTCATGTGACGCAGATCATATGGCGTAATCTGGTAGACATAATAGTTGAGCCAGTTAGTAAATAGTAAATTACCGTGGCTGCGCCAGGTTGCGCGCGGTATGTTTTGCGGATCGTTTTTCGGGAAATAGTTGTACGGAATATCCGGATTTAACCCGGCCTCAACGTCACGAAAATATTCACCCGCTAACGTATGAGCGTCATATTCAGGATGACCGGTGACAAACGCAATACGTTTATCTTTGCTGGCAAACAGGTACGCATCCCCTTCTTCTGTTTCGGCCAGAATTTCAAGATCCGTATAATCTCGTATCAGCGCCGCCGGGAAATCGGCATAGCGCGAGTGTGGCGCAAGAAACGAATCATCAAAACCACGCGTCAACAGAGCATGAGGATGAAGGATGTGATGTTCATAGACGCCGGAAAGTTTATCTGTACGGGTCTGCTTAGGGATACCATAAAGAATATTGAGTGCGGCCTGAACGGCCCAACAGACAAATAGCGTCGAAGTAACGTGATCTTTCGCCCATTCCAGCACCTGTCTAATCTGCGGCCAGTAAGCCACGTCATTAAACTCCACCAGACCCAGCGGTGCTCCGGTCACGATAAGCCCATCAAAGTTCTGATCGCAGATATCGTCGAAGTTACAGTAAAAGTTGTTCAGATGCTCGGCTGGCGTGTTCCTCGACTCGCGGGCATCTATCCGCAGTAGTTGAATATCGACCTGTAATGGCGAGTTCGATAGCAAACGCAGAAACTGATTTTCCGTTTCAATCTTCTTCGGCATCAGGTTAAGGATAAGTACCTTTAGCGGGCGAATTTCCTGACCTGATGCGCGAGAAGTCGTCATGACGAAGACATTCTCCTCACGTAAAAAATTGACGGCGGGTAGCTCGTCCAGCACGCGAATCGGCATAACCTGATAACCTCACGACATACGTTTAAACGTTTAGACATCCAGATAGCTGAAGATACTCAGAAATCAGGCGAATGTCGAGTCTGCAAGTTCAAGGTGAGAAAGTTTCACGACAGCATTTGCATTAGAATAGAAGTAAGCAAAAAAGGAGTGAAGATGATGATTAACATTCGCCGTTCAAGGCATGAGGAAGGGGAAAAACTGATTGCGATCTGGCGTCGCTCAGTCGATGCCACGCACGATTTTCTGTCAAACGCTTATCGGGCCGAACTGGAAGAACTGGTGAGCGATTTTCTGCCAGAAGCGCCACTATGGGTTGCCGTGACCGATCAGGATGAGCCGGTAGGATTTATGCTGCTTACCGGCGAACATATGGATGCGCTGTTTGTCGATCCGGACGTGCGTGGTCAGGGTATCGGTAAGAGATTAGTTGAACATGCGTTAACACTGGCGCCGGGGTTGACAACCAATGTTAACGAGCAGAATACACAAGCTGTTGGATTTTATAAGAAAATGGGATTTAAGGTGACGGGACGTTCGGAGGTCGACGATCTTGGGAAACCGTATCCATTGTTGAATTTAATTTATCCGTGAGTAGTGGCGCTGCCTGATAAGCGCATGTAGGCCGGATAAGGCGGAGCCGCCATCCGGCGGTGCAGGTTGCCTGATGGCGCTGCGCTTATCAGGCCTACGGTTTTACAGTTACCACACACGCAAAAAAGCCCGTCCGTCAGGATGGGCTTCTTCACTTGTCTGATGCCTGGCAGTTTATGGCGGGCGTCCTGCCCGCCCCCCTACGGGCCGTTGCTGCGCAACGTTCAAATCCGCTCCCGGCGGATTTGTCCTCCTCAGGAGAGTGCCCACCGACAGACTACAGATAAAACAAAAGGCCCTGTCTTCCGACAGGGCCCTTCGTTTTATTTGATGCCTGGCAGTTCCCTACTCTCGCATGGGGAGACCCCACACTACCATCGGCGCTACGGCGTTTCACTTCTGAG
>NZ_JBGDVX010000005.1:0-421535 GCF_046551535.1 Salmonella sp. SAL04162 | reverse complement strand
CTTATGTGTAAATCAGGCGCGGCGCCCTGCCCATTATCGCCGCGGCCTGATTCAACATAAGGTCGGCATTATGCGCATTAGAATAGCAGAGGGCGAAAAGCAGCCCCCCAGCGTGAATCAGTCATACAACCAGCGACCAGACCTGGCAGACGCAATGAGCATACCTATCGTGAACTCCGGCACCTGAGGAATATCGTTTTTGCGAAACGGATTAAGCAAATGCTTTAGCGGTGGTTCTGGCGGATAGTATGTTGTGATCGAGAAATTCCCTTTATCTACATTGAATGTCGTAAAAAAATCATCCATCAATGCCAGTGCTTCATCATCTTCCAACCGTAAATCTGAATCCAAATCTGTTGACGGTGTCAGTTCTTTTTTCTTAAAGAGGTAAATTCCATCATGGCTTCTTACCAGTTCATAAATCCGCTGTTCAAGAGCATCACTTACCATATTTTATCGCTTCCTCTGGCAATACGGTTGTAATCCCTGCCTGTACGATATGCAATCTGCGACACGTCAGAGGCCAGAATAATCCATCCGACTGTTCAGCAAGGCCACCAAGTAAAATAATATCACCATCTGCAAGGCTGACTTCGGTTGTTACATCACGCTTGATAAGGGTTGGCGAGTTATTAACGCCGGTTTCAGTGGTCACAAGTTAGGTTCTGGACATCTGAACTTAGCCTTGAAAAAACCGTCAGCTGCCCGCATCACTGACCGGGCTGGAGCTGAATCCCCTTCGTGAAGGATGCTTTTATTAGTACTATTAAAGGTGCTATATTTAGTCATCAACCAGGAGGTAAATTATGGCATTTCAAATTTTAACGACTACTGCAGCAAGCATTACAGAACTGAAACGTGATCCAATGGGAACTTTCAATGCCGGAGATGGCGCTCCAGTTGCCATTCTTAACCGTAATGAACCGGCTTTCTACTGTGTGCCTCCGGCACTTTATGCTCATCTTATGGATATTCTTGAGGATGAAGAACTCGGTCGTATTATCGATGAGCGTGCGAATGAACGCGTCATTGAGGTCAACATTGATGACTTATAAGCTGGCATTTAACGAATCAGCACTAAAAGAGTGGAAAAAACTGGGTCATACCATACAGGAACAGTTTAAAAAAAAGCTAAGGGAACGGCTTGAAAACCCTCGGGTTCCGGCTTCTCAATTACATGGAAGAAAGGATCAGTACAAAATTAAGCTGCGTGGTGCAGGATACAGACTGGTGTACAGCGTCGAAGATGAAATTATCACGGTAACTGTCATTGGTGTTGGAAAGCGTGAAAATGATGCCGTCTACAAAGTGACACAACACAGAAGCTAATCACTCAGGAAATGCTCTCTTTCCCCGTCAAGCGATACGACAAACAGGCTCAGTTCTTTTATGTGACTGCACCTTGACATATGTCACGTATATGAAACTATGGCCTACGTTGTGTATGGTAGGCAGTCACACAGACGGCACGCCGGAGTCTGATTTTCAAAAACAAGTGAGGCTTGCTTTTGAAAACCTGAAAGCAACACTGACTGCAGCAGGATGCACATTCGATGACATAGTGGATGTCACCACATTCCATACCGATCCAGAGCAACAACTTAACGACGTTATGGCGGTGAAACAGGAGATATTTGCCCATCCCCCTTATCCTAACTGGACCGCTGTTGGCGTTACCTGGCTGGCCGGCTTTGATTTCGAAATAAAGGTTATTGCCCGAATCCCCTGATGCTTATTCTCGGTAAAACCGGTAGCATTATGTGTACCGGTTTTATTTTATTCATCCCTGCCCTTCATCCTGTATGATTAACATGCAATCACCAAACATATCGAACTGACATGACTGGATATCTTCTGAGGCATAGGCCTTCATGAGTAGATCAACCCCAGCAAAATGACCGGTTAACACCATATGCGTCGTTTTTGGCTGATGTAAGTTCGTTAGCAGGCAGTCAACCACTTTCAGTTGATAGCCTGGATGTATATAAAGTTCAGTCCAGCCAGAACTTGCTTTGAGGCAATTGTGCTCCCTCGAATACGCGGATTCCAGGCATCGTGTAACGGTAGTTCCTACGGCAAAAATACGTCCGCCATTTTGCTTCGCAGTATTAATGATATCCGCTGTTGCTTGCGGAACCTCGTAGTATTCTTCGTTGATAGTCACTTCCTCTACACATTTTGTTTGTATTTTTCTGTTGGACAACATTTCTGTTGATGCAACATGTAAAGTGATGAAGGATATTAACCCACCTTTATCTTTGATTTTTTGGATAAGATCCCAGGTAAAATGAATGCCGGCAGAAGGTATTTCCAAAGAACCATACTTTTTAGAAAAAACGGAACGGTAAGCATCTGGATATTTATAAAACAAGCTGGAGTCCACATACTCATCAAGACGCTCACCATGACTGGCCAAATAGCAAATTAAGGCCTCATGATTTTCCACGACGGCTCGGTACTGGCTCTCTTCGCTAAACTTTTGCTCTATCTTAATGGAAATTTCAGGGTTATCAACCAAATAGAAAACATCATTCGCGTTAAGCCTTTCTTTTAAAAGTCCGGAAATAATTACTCTATTATTTGGTAAAAATCCCTCTAAAACAATTTTAATTAACCTATTCTGTCTTGTTTTACAGATAAACATATGGTTTATTATAGTACTGTCGTTAAAACAGATTACATCACCTTCTTTGATATAATCTGTTACTTTACTAAAGTCTACCTTATGAATTTCCCCTTTACTCCGGTTGAGGACAAGCATTTTACACTTTTCCCTGTATGAATCATTGGCTATCCAATGAGGTCTGAGTGGGATAGTCATCTGATCGGTAATGCGAAAATCATATTTTTCGGTAAGCATATATTTACCCTTTGAAAAACCATTGATACGGCGATTGTTATATAGCCGTATTCTGCAGTATACGTTGGCCTTTCAAAGGGTGAAAATTAACTCGATAAATGTTGTTGTTATATTTACTTTGCTGGCTATTTAATCAATGTCAGATACCGATATTAAGCTGGACGATCGGATTTGACCGCCCTTTTCTTTTGCTTATTCCGGCATTGAAGCATCGCTATCCATTGCATCGGCAAACTTTTGCATTAACCGAACAAAGACATCAAGTTCCTCCTGAGGCCAGTCTTTAAAAATAACTTTGCCCATTTGCTCTCGAGCAGCGTCTATACGCTCCGTCATCGCCTTTCCTGTCCGGGAGATAACGGCCTCGCGTATACGACGATCGATGGCATTATGCTGCCGTATTATCAACCCCAGCTTCTCCAGTTTGGCGACCTGTCGGCTTACCGTCGTATAATCACGACCGGCACGTTCGGCTAACTCAACAACGCCAATCGGCCCTAAACGTTCGATACTAATAAGGATCGAAAATAGCGCACGATCGAGTTGAATCCCCGCCTCTGCAATTAATTTCTCATCATTACGAGGCCGGTTAAGCGCGCTCACCACGCGAATCAACGCACCGTGAAGCGCCTTCATTTGCTCGGAAATATGTGTATCTTGCACATTTTTATTTTCTGACATAGCATGTCTCCTCTTATGTGCATAATACACATATTGGAGAGACGATGACAAGATACACCACTACAGATGTACTGATCTGCGGCGCTGGCGTAACCGGGCTTACTTTAGCCATCGAACTGGCGCGTCACGGGGTCTCATTTCGCCTGATTGAGAAAAGAACGACGCCTTTTATCGGCTCCCGCGGTAAAGGTATTCAGCCGCGAACGCAAGAAATCTTCGAGGATCTTGGAATACTCAATAAAGTGGTCGCCGCCGGCGGGCTCTATCCCCGATTACGAACCTACCGTCACGACGGAAGCTATGTAGATTCAGATATTGCGCATCATACAAAACCGACCCACGCCGAACCCTACCATCTGCCATTGATGGTTCCACAGAACGTGACAGAAACGATTATGCGAGAGCAATTAAAAGCGTGGGGACATCGGGTGGAGTTCGGCTGCGAGTTACGACATTTTGCGCAAACCCCACGCACGGTCACCGCGTATGTTGCCGGGCCGGCTGGAGAAGAGGTCATCATCGCTCATTATTTGATAGGCGCGGATGGCGGCGGAAGCTTTGTCAGAAAGAAATTAGGCGTCAGCTTCCCCGGCCATACGTTGGGAATCCATGCGCTTGTGGCTGACGCTTCACTTTCCGGTCTGAACCGGGATGTATGGCACCATTTTAACGATGGCGATATGGCGCGGATGATAATGATTTGCCCTCTCGCCGGCACGCAGCTCTTTCAAATCCAGGCATTGTTGGCCCCGGACGACTCGCAGAATTTCTCAGCCGACGTGCTCACGGCTTTTCTTACTGAGCGAATCGGGCGGACGGATGTTCGCATCCATTCGATTCCCTGGGTATCGAAGTACCAGATGAATGCGCGCATAGCGGAACATTACCGTGTGGGTAAGGTTTTTTTAGCCGGTGATGCCGCTCATGTGCATCCGCCGACGGGTGGGCAAGGGTTAAATACCAGCATCCAGGATGCCTATAACCTGGGATGGAAAATGGCAGCCTCGCTGCGGGGCGCAGGAGAAGAGCTTCTCGATAGCTATGAACAGGAACGCCGCCCGGTAGCCGAATCACTGCTCCACCTTTCCACCCGATTACTTGACTCTCAAAAACAGGGCGGCATCAAACGAGAACGCGACGTTCAACAACTTGACATCCAGTATACCAACTCCCCCTTAGCCCACACGTTGCCCGAACGTCAGCATGGGTTACAAGCGGGAGAAAGAGCTCCGGATGCTCCTCTTTTGGGCGCTGGCGGCCAATCATTACGATTATTTCAGTTACTACAAGGTCCGGACTGGAATCTGTTGGCCTACGAAACCCACGGTAAGGTCATCGATGCGCGGCGAAATCTGCGTATTCATCACATTGGCGAGCAGGACGAGCTCATCGATACCCTGGGGCACTTCCGGGAGTCCTATCAACTGGCGCCGGGTCAATGCGTGCTGATCCGACCCGATGGCTATGTCGGCGCATTCTTTCACGGCAAACAGAGCAACGATATTGAAAATTATCTCTCTCGTTTTGCCATAGGGATTAAAGATGAATACTAATGTCTATGAGAACACCGACAGCGAAACTATCACCCCGCTCAACAAGCGGCGTATTTTGCCTGTTTTCCTGCTTGTCGGCCTTTACGCCGCCAGTACAGCGGCAGTGATGTCGGTACTGCCTTTTTATATCCGCGAGATGGGCGGTTCGCCGCTTATCATTGGAATCATCATCGCCACTGAGGCTTTTAGCCAATTTTGTGCAGCGCCCCTGATTGGCCACCTTTCCGATCGCGTTGGCCGCAAGCGAATACTGATTGTCACGCTGGCTATTGCGGCGATAAGTTTACTATTACTCGCCAACGCGCAATGTATCCTGTTTATCCTGCTCGCCCGCACGCTTTTTGGCATTAGCGCCGGGAATTTGTCAGCCGCCGCAGCTTATATTGCCGATTGTACGCACGTCAGAAATCGGCGCCAGGCAATCGGTATCCTCACAGGCTGCATTGGTTTAGGCGGTATTGTCGGGGCAGGCGTTTCAGGGTGGCTATCGCGTATCAGTCTGAGCGCGCCGATCTACGCCGCCTTTATACTTGTCCTTGGGTCTGCCCTGGTCGCGATTTGGGGGTTAAAAGACCCGTCCACAACATCACGTACCGCAGATAAAATAGCGGCGTTCTCTGCCCGCGCTATTTTAAAGATGCCAGTCCTTCGCGTCTTAATCATCGTAATGCTTTGTCATTTCTTCGCCTATGGCATGTACTCTTCACAATTACCTGTTTTTCTTTCTGACACCTTCATCTGGAATGGGCTTCCCTTTGGGCCAAAAGCGTTAAGCTACCTGTTAATGGCGGACGGGGTTATTAATATTTTCGTTCAGCTATTTCTGTTAGGTTGGGTGAGCCAATATTTTTCGGAGCGAAAGCTAATTATTCTAATCTTCGCCCTTCTTTGTACTGGATTTCTCACTGCGGGTATCGCCACGACCATACCAGTGCTTATTTTTGCTATCGTTTGTATTAGTATCGCTGATGCGCTAGCCAAACCCACTTATCTTGCCGCCTTGTCCGTCCATGTATCGCCTGCCCGACAAGGTATCGTCATCGGAACGGCGCAGGCATTAATCGCAATCGCTGATTTTATATCCCCCGTATTGGGCGGATTTGTCCTGGGTTATGCCCTGTATGGTGTCTGGATCGGTATAGCTATCTCTGTCGCCATTATTGGTCTGGTGACGGCAATGATTTACCTTTCAAAAAGTTCAGTGCTAATAGCGAAACCAGAAACAGAATAATGTGACAACGTCACAAGCATTATTACTCCCTTCTTCCCTTATTTATCAAAAGTATTGTACTTATATTGAATGTTTAAGAGGTATTTATGGAAATTATGCTGGTTGGCATTTGCCCTTGTAAAGCGCGGGGAAAGCATGAAAAAAATATATCTCGTTGTTATCGTACTGTTTTTTATTTCTACAAAAGTTTATACACTACTTCATAACAACATCTTCTTTTGTCGAAACAGCCCGGAGTGTGATTTGTCTCATGTTCTCCCCGACTACCGGGAGAAGATTTCAGGCACACCGCTAAAATATACCTTGATTAGTACAGCTCCATTAGCACAGGTGGTAGTCAGACACTATGAATTATTATCGCAACACTGGTCGCCAGATGACATGGTAACCCCTGCGCAATGGCGACATAACGTTGATATTTATATCCCTGAAACGGCAAAAGAGCACCATGCTTTGGTGGTTGTAAACAACGGAATTAATTATGATAAAGGCGTACAAATCACTGGTAAACCCGGTGATTTCCCCCAGGAAACACTGGCAAGCATCGCCCGTGAAACGAATACCATCGTAATATCAGTGAGTGATATACCTAACCAATATTTAACCTTTCAGGATGATAAAAAACCACTGAAAGAGGACGAGAGCGTTTCCCGAAGCTGGGCATTATTTATGGAAGCGCCGGAGCAACGTGAGTTAATGCCCTTAAATATTCCTATGGTCACTGCCCTATCGCAAGCGATGAGATTAGCAAAAAAGGAGTTAACGCAATGGAATATAAATTCCTTTATCATTACAGGTATTTCAAAGCGTGGGTGGACTACCTGGTTGTCAGCTATTGCCGATCCTGATGTTGAAGCAATTGTTCCCTTCGCCATTGATCTACTTGATATTGATGCTTCACTTGAGCATATTTATCAATCATACGGTGGAAATTGGCCCATTACATTCTACCCCTACTACCAGCAAGGCATAGATGAGAAAATAAAATCCCCCACATTTACCCAGCTAAGGCAAATAATAGATCCGTTAAGATATCTCAACACTATTTATCAACCCCGCCTTGCAATACCGAAATATATTATTAATGCAAGCGGCGATGATTTTTTCGTACCAGACAATACTCGCTTTTATTATAGCAAACTTCCTGGCGTAAAATCATTACGTATAGTGCCTAATATGAACCACTACTCAATTAACCAGTTCGCTGAAGAAAGCCTCGTTCCATTTATTAATAGGTTTCAAAGTAAAAAAACATTACCACAGTTGATCGGCCTTATTCACCACCATCTTCTTACGGTCTATTTCTCAGAAGCGCCGGTAAAAGTCGTTCGCTGGACAGCCAACAATCCAAATGCGCGTGATTTCCGTTATGCCTGTGGCATCCGCTATCAGCCGCTTACAATAGATATTCCCGCCAACAATAAGATCAGTATTACGTTAAATGAACCGAAGACAGGTTGGGAAGCTACCTATATCGAAGCCACTTTTAATGATGGCTATGTCGCCACGAGTCAGGTTTATATTACGCCCGATGAAAAATACCCCCAGACAGCACCACCTTCCGTTAACGCCGCATGTCAAACGTTACCGGGGCGTGGATTAGGGGAAAACGATATCCCCGATTGAATTTTCAAGTAATTGTCTGATTTTAAATAATTTTATCCATCACGCTTGCGATGGATAAAAATCCTCTGCGATAAATTTTTGTTATATTGATCACGTTCTAACCACAAGAGAGGTGATTTGAAAATAACCTTAAAATATTGTGGTCAGGCCGCTAGACCACAATAAGAGGATTAATCATGAAAAGAAAAACAATGGGATGGCTTATCGTTTTTCTTCTATTTATAGTTTACATGCTCAACTATATGGATCGTTCAGCATTGTCGATAACTGCCCCCTTGATCGAAAAGGAGTTAGGATTTAACGCCGCGGAGATGGGAATGATCTTCAGCGCATTTTTTATCGGATACGCCCTGTTTAATTTTATTGGTGGCTGGGCCAGCGATAAAGTTGGGCCAAAAACGGTTTTTCTCATCGCAGCGTTACTATGGTCTGTATTTTGTGGCTTAACTGGTTTAGTCACCGGATTGTGGACAATGCTTATCGTGCGCGTTCTTTTCGGTATGGCTGAAGGACCGGTCAGCGCTGCCGGAAATAAAATCATCAATAACTGGATTTCCCGAAAGGAGTCTGCCACGGCGATCGGAATTTTTAGCGCCGGTTCCCCGCTCGGCGGCGCGGTGTCCGGGCCGATAGTGGGCCTGTTGGCGTTATCCTTAGGCTGGCGCCCCGCATTTGGCATTATTTTCTTATTTGGCCTGGTCTGGGTACTACTGTGGTACTTTATCGTTAGCGATAAGCCAACAATGAGTAAACGCCTGGCGCCGGAAGAACGCATTGATTTTGAAAATCATGAGGATGTTATTTTATCTGATGATGGCCGGGCTACACCTTCACTCGGCTATTACATGAAACAACCAATGGTGTGGGCGACAACTCTGGCTTTTTTCAGCTACAACTATATTCTTTTTTTCTTCCTGACCTGGTTCCCAAGTTACCTGAACCATTCGTTACATCTCGATATTAAAGAAATTAGTATCGCCACGGTAATTCCCTGGGTCATCGGCGCCATTGGTATGGTGCTCGGCGGCGTCTGTTCTGATGTAATTTATCGGATTACCGGTAATGCTCTGCTCTCACGTCGACTTATTCTGGGCGTATGCCTGGCAGGCGCGGCGGTATGTGTTGCCGTTTCCGGTACCGTTAGCACTATTGGTAGCGCAATTACGCTCATGTCAGTTTCCCTCTTCCTGCTCTATTTAACGGGCCCAATTTATTGGGCGGTTATTCAGGATGTTGTTCATAAAGATAAGGTAGGGAGCGTCGGCGGAGCCATGCATGGCCTGGCTAATATATCTGGCATTATCGGTCCGCTTGTCACCGGTTTTATCGTTCAATTTAGCGGTAAATATGACTATGCGTTCTATCTGGCTGGTGCTATCGCTATCGTTTCAAGCCTGTTGGTCTTCGTGTTTGTAAAAAGTAAAGGATTCAAAGCCAATGAAAGTCAAAGCTGTGTTCATTAATAAGCCTGGTGAAGTTGAAACCCGCTGGGTAGATTATCCCCATAAGAAAGAAAATGAAGTATTAATTAAGGTTGATGCCGCAGGCATTTGCGGATCGGATATCGGGGCTTTTCGTGGAACGAACCCACTTGTTACTTACCCAAGAATTATCGGGCATGAAGTGACCGGAATTGTTCTTCAGGAAGGCACCGGAATGCCGGACAATATTAAAAAAGGCGACCGCGTGATTGTTGACCCCTATATTTATTGTGGTCACTGCTACCCTTGCTCTGTCGGCAGAACTAACTGTTGTGAAAATTTAAACGTCATTGGCGTGCATGTCGATGGCGCAATGCAGGAGGTGGTGACTCATCCCGCACATTTAATTCATAAAATACCAGATAACGTGCCTTCTGAAATGGCGCCGCTGGCAGAACCGCTGACCATCGCTCTGCACGCGCTGCACCGGGCAAACGTTAAGGCCGGGGAATATGTTGCCATCATCGGCGCGGGGGCCATTGGTCTTATGGCGGCATTAAGCGCGCGACATTACAAGGCAACGCCTATTCTGATCGATATTGTGGAAGAAAGGCTACGCTATGCGCAAAAGCTTGGCGTTCCTTATGTGCTGAACGCCGCTGACGATCAGGTTATCGACGCTATTAAAAATATCACCCACGGCACCATGGCGCAGGTCGTGATAGAAGCTTCCGGCGCAAATAGCGCTATTCGAAATACGCTTGATTTAGCATCGTTTGCTGGTCGTATTTCGTTTACCGGATGGCCAAAACAGGAAACGTCGCTGCCGACGAACCTGATCACCTATAAAGAACTGGATTTACGCGGCTCCCGCACCAGTGCCGGTGAATTTGATGAGGCATTACGTATGCTGTCTACGCTGGAGATTAATCCGCAAGATGTTGTCAGTAAGGTCGTCAATCTTGATGAGATCCCTGATGCAGTTAAAGAACTTGATCGCTATCCGGAGCGCTACTTAAAGATTAATGCTGTTTTCCATTGATTTACGTCGAGTTCTACCGCATGGCATGACCGCCATGCGGTGTTATTCATCGACAAACTTAGCCGCCGACAATCTTTCTCACATAGCGTAAATGTTCCAGCGATCCCTCATAGGCGCTGTCAGCATCAGACTGGCGCATCGCATCCACTATCGCTTTATGTTGTTTGTTGAGATTAAGTAAAACATTTCTGTCTCCAGACTGCTCATCAAGCCCGGCATAAGGGATATTAATCCGTTGTTCCCATAACATACGGGACATATCGAACAACACCCGGTTACGGCTGGCCTCAGAGATCGCAAGGTGAAATTCTTTATCCAGCGAGTAAAAGCCGTGGACGTTATTATCGTTAATGGCTTGATCCATACGATGATAAATCGCCTCTATTTGGTTGATGACGTCAACGTTATCGTTTTGTGCGGCTAAGCGCGCACAATGGCTATCGACCAGCTCGCGAGTAGAGAGAATTTCTTCGATGGTATAGTCGCTGGCAAGGTGTTTTTTATCTGAAACGATAACCCCATTACCGGACTGAATCACGATCCATCCGGAGATCTCCAGTACAATAAGGGCTTCTCGCAAGGAGGCGCGGCTCACGCCAAGCTGTTTTGCCAGTTCGCGTTCTGGCGGTAAAAAAGTTCCCGGGGGAAAAATATTATCATTGATCAGCTTAATGATGAGGTTGGCTATCTTCTGATAGAGCCTCTCCTGCCTGACCTCAGGTATAACCATGCGCCCTCCAATCCATATCCAGGGGATTTTGAATGGATTTAGCATACCATCCTGGCGCTGGTGATCGTGATAATTAATTACCGTGCATGATAAAGAGAAGCAACCGCCGGTAGTCTCCATTACCTTCGCTGAGACTACCGGGGAACCTAAACCGAGACGAGCGATTTATCCTTTAACGTTGATTTTCTCGAACACGGGCGCAGTCGCGTTCTTAAACTGAGAAAGAGACCAGGTTTTATAGTTGATATCATTGTAGCCGCGCACCATCATCTCACCGTGCGTTAAGTCAGATAGCGTTGTCCAGACCGTATATTCTGAGACCGGTTTGCGGGTGGCGTTGCCTTCCCCTTCACTCCCCATATAATCAACCGTAATATTTTTCGGACGATCGAAACGGCTCATAATATGCGCAAGCGTATTCATTGCATCGTGGGCGGATGTCGCTTGCGGCGCATATGTGGTGTAATAAACGCCGCGTATAAAACGGGAAACCGACGTATCGGACGATGGCAAGTCTGCAATAGCAATCCCGCTATCAGGCTGCATCACTTTTATCCCGCCCAGTGTGCCTGAAGAGCGGTCCACATTGGTTAATTGCGTATAGTTATTCAGATTTGTCAGATGCCAGGGGAATGCGGGACCATTTGTCATCACGCGAGTGGGATTGTCATAGACATGGAATTTGCCATTTTCCACTTCAACGACAATGCTTCCTCCTTTCTTGTCGTAAAACGCATAATGAAATGGCGATTTCAGATCGCCAAACCGATGCAGTTCCGGTGACCAGAATTTACCCTCTTTTATTGCCTGTTTTACCTCGCCGACAGTAGCAAAACGGGCCAGCGCCCATTCTCCCAACGAGGTGACAGGAATTGCCTGTTTATATTCATTCGCGGGCAATGGCGGCAACTGCGCATTCATGATCATGTTTTCACTAAATGACAATCCCGCGCTATTCATGCCTTCAAGTATGTCTCTGCTATCGCCATCAGTGATGGTGGAAGTAATGGCCAGTATCGGATATTTCGCCTGATAGCTCACTCCCTGACTGCCATCCGGCGTTTTTTTATCAAACTGTGTTCCCGCCGGATAATACGTTAACCATGAGGGTAAATCCTGCATATATTCCAGCGTACGTCCATGAAAAACATCGCCTTGTTTATCCTGAATAGCAAGGGTTGTGCAGGCCTGTGCAGCCAGGGCGTATGAAAACAGCGCCGGAGCGATAAATAACATTGCTTTACTTTTTTTCATCATGCTCTCCTTGTTTGTAAAATGGATTGGATGAATATATTAAATTAAACCTATCAATGGTTATGCAGCACGTAATTAATTGTGATCTTATTTTACAAGCTAATAAATTTAACTGACGGGTTTAAAGGAGAGTTAAACACAGCGAACTAATATGAAACGCGTTATCCGTGTGACCATTTAAAAAAATCCCATCATGTTATAAATAAATCTTATCAACATTAAGAGATACCTTCACAACGCTATATTTACTCCACATCACCAATAACATTAAATTAATTTATGTTTTTGAGGAATGTGAGTAGCACACATGTAATCGGTTGTTACGAATTAGAAACATAATTGCTACTAAAACACGTTGAGAAAGACAAGAAATGCAACATATGATGCCCACACTAACTATAGTGGTTTGGGATAAACGTTATGCAAACACAAGATACATTTTATCAAGTTATGCGTAGATACGGCGTGACAAGGCGTAGCTTCCTCAAGTTTTGCAGCCTTACCGCAACGTCTTTAGGCCTGAGCAGTTCAATGATTCCTCAGATAGCTTATGCCCTGGAGAATAAACCGCGTACGCCTGTGATATGGCTGCATGGTCTTGAATGTACCTGTTGTACCGAATCTTTCATTCGCTCTGCGCACCCGCTGGCAAAAGATGCCATTCTGTCGCTCATTTCCCTGGATTATGACGACACCATTATGGCCGCCGCAGGGCAACAAGCCGAGCAGGCGTTGGCGGATGTGATGCGCGAGTACAAAGGAAATTATATCGTTGCCGTGGAAGGTAACGCGCCGCTGAATGAAGATGGGATGTTTTGCATACTGGCTGGCGAGCCGTTCCTGGAGAAGTTAAAACGCGTCAGCGCGGATGCTAAAGCGATTATCGCCTGGGGGTCCTGCGCATCATGGGGCTGCGTGCAGGCAGCCCGTCCCAACCCAACTAAAGCCACGCCGGTTCACAAATTAATTACCGATAAACCCATTATTAAAGTGCCAGGCTGCCCGCCTATACCTGAAGTGATGTCCGCCGTTATCACCTATATGCTGGCATTTGATCGCATCCCTCCCCTTGATCGTCTTGGACGACCAAAAATGTTTTATGGCCAGCGAATTCATGACAAATGTTACCGACGCGCGCATTTCGATGCCGGTCAGTTTGTGGAAGCGTGGGATGACGAAGGCGCCAGAAAAGGGTATTGCCTGTACAAGATGGGCTGTAAAGGCCCGACCACCTATAACGCCTGTTCAACCGTTCGCTGGAATGATGGCGTGTCTTTTCCTATCCAGTCAGGTCATGGATGCCTCGGATGTTCGGAAGATGGATTCTGGGATTACGGTTCTTTTTACAGCCGGGCAACGGGCATTCCGCAAACCGGCATTGAGGCTACCGCCGATAAAATCGGACTGGGCGTTGCTGGCGTCGCGGGCGCTGCCGCCATCGCTCACGCCACGGTGAGCGCCATAAAACATGCCCGCAATAAAAACAACACGTCATCAGAAAACGCTCCGGAAGAGAAAAAATAATTATGGCATATCCTTATCAGACTCAGGGTTTTACGCTGGACAATAGCGGACGGCGAATTGTGGTCGATCCGGTTACTCGCATCGAAGGGCATATGCGTTGCGAAGTGAATATCGACAGTAATAATGTCATTACTAACGCCGTGTCGACCGGCACCATGTGGCGCGGCCTGGAGGTTATCCTGAAAGGTCGCGATCCGCGAGACGCCTGGGCATTCGTTGAACGCATTTGCGGCGTCTGCACCGGTACACACGCTCTGACCTCAATCCGTGCCGTAGAAAATGCGCTGGGAATCGCGATTCCGGACAACGCAAACTGTATCCGTAATATGATGCAGGCTACGCTACACGTTCACGATCACCTGGTGCATTTTTATCATCTGCACGCGCTGGACTGGGTCGATGTAGTTGCCGCCCTGAAAGCCGACCCGCATCAGACCTCCGCCATCGCGCAAAGCCTTTCCGCATGGCCGCTATCCTCGCCGGGATATTTCCGCGATTTGCAAAATCGACTGAAGCGGTTTATCGAGTCCGGTCAACTTGGCCCTTTCCGTAATGGCTACTGGGGACATCCGGCGATGAAACTTCCGCCGGAAGCCAATTTGCTGGCGGTCGCCCACTATCTTGAAGCGCTCGATTTTCAAAAAGAGATCGTAAAAATTCACACCGTTTTCGGTGGTAAAAACCCGCATCCTAACTGGCTGGTGGGCGGCGTTCCTTGCGCCATCAACCTTGACGAAACGGGCGCGGTCGGCGCAGTGAATATGGAACGCCTGAACCTTGTCAGTTCCATCATCCAAAAAGCTCGCCAGTTCTGCGAACAGGTTTATCTTCCGGACGTCTTGCTGATTGCCAGTTATTACAAAGACTGGGCAAAAATCGGCGGCGGGTTATCGAGCATGAACCTGCTGGCTTATGGCGAGTTTCCGGATAACCCTAACGATTATTCCGCCAGTAATCTTCTGCTTCCGCGTGGGGCTATCATTAACGGTCGTTTCGACGAAATTCATCCTGTCGATTTAACCGCCCCCGATGAGATTCAGGAGTTTGTCACTCACTCCTGGTATACCTATGGTAACGGCAATAACGATAAGGGCCTGCATCCTTGGGATGGTCTGACCGAACCGCAACTGGTCATGGGCGAACACTATAAAGGCACAAAAACCTTTATCGAACAGGTGGATGAGTCCGCTAAATATTCATGGATTAAATCGCCGCGCTGGAAGGGACATGCGATGGAGGTAGGTCCGCTGGCGCGTTATCTGATTGGATATCATCAAAATAAACCGGAATTTAAAGAACCCGTGGATCAACTGCTTAGTGTATTAAAGCTGCCTAAAGAAGCGCTCTTTTCTACATTAGGGCGTACTGCCGCGCGTGCGCTGGAATCCGTATGGGCAGGCAATACGCTGCAATATTTCTTCGATCGTCTGATGCGTAACCTCAAGTCCGGCGATACGGCGACGGCAAACGTCACGCTCTGGGAACCCGATACCTGGCCTACATCGACAAAAGGCGTTGGTTTCAGCGAGGCGCCGCGCGGCGCGCTGGGGCACTGGATAAAAATTGAAAATCAGAAAATCGACAGCTATCAGTGTGTGGTACCGACAACCTGGAATGCCGGGCCACGTGACGATAAAGGTCAAATTGGCGCGTACGAAGCGGCGTTAATGGGGACTAAACTCGCCGTTCCCGATCAACCATTGGAGATTTTACGTACTCTGCACAGCTTCGATCCCTGCCTGGCCTGCTCCACCCATGTTATTGATAATCATGGAGGGGAGCTGGTCAGGGTTCAGGTACGATGACGACGATTCGGAGGTCTCAATGCATCTCAAAGAAATAACCAGCCAGGGGTACTATATCTATGAAGCGCCGGTCCGTTTATGGCACTGGATCACGGCGTTATCCATTGTCGTCCTGGCTGTTACAGGATATTTCATTGGCCACCCCCTGCCATCGATTCAAGGTGAAGCGACCTTTATGTTTTGGATGGGCTGGATACGACTGATCCATTTTACCACGGCGTATATTTTTACTGTCGCGCTGCTGTTTCGTATTTACTGGGCATGTGTCGGCAATGAGTACGCCAGGGAGATGTTTCTGGTTCCGTTCTGGCGCCGCGCCTGGCGCAAAGGCGTTATCAGCGAAATCCGCTGGTATTTTTTCCTCGAAAAAGAGGCCCATCGTTACTATGGACATAATCCGGTAGCGGGACTGGCGGTAATGTTCTATTTCTGGATGTCCGTACTGATGGTGTGTAGCGGCTTTGCGCTCTATGGCGAAGGACTTGGAACAGACAGTTGGGCGTATCAATGGTTTGGCTGGATGATTCGCCTGACTGGCAACGATAGCCTCGCGCTGCATTTCTGGCACCGGCTGGGCATGTGGTTCATTATCGCCTTCGTCATTGCGCATGTTTATACCGCTATCCGTGAAGACATTATGAGCCGACAAAGCGTGATTTCCGTCATGATAAGCGGCTGGCGCTGGTTCAGGTGATAACAATGGCAGAAGTAACAATCTTAGGGCTTGGCAACCTGCTTTGGGCAGATGAAGGGTTTGGCGTCAGAGCGGCGGAAAAGCTGTTTGAACAGTATGCCGATAACGAGAAAGTTGACGTTGTTGATGGCGGTACGCAGGGGCTGGCACTGCTGCCCTGGCTGCAACAGACCGAAAAACTGTTAATCATGGATGCTATCGATTTTGGTATGGCGCCAGGTTCGCTGGCGATGTTTCGTGATGAACAGGTTCCCGCCTATCTGACGGCGAAAAAACTCAGTTTACATCAGACCAGTTTTTCTGAAGTGCTGGCATTGCTGCAATTAACCGGCGGCCAGTTATCGGAGATTGTGCTGATTGGCGTGCAGCCGGAATGTCTGGATGACTATGGCGGGAGTCTTACGCCGCAGGTAAAGGCGCAACTGATGCCTGCGGTCTGTCTCGCGCAGGAAGTGCTGGCGCAATGGGGTATCACCGCCTCTTCAGCGGCCTTGCCCACTGAAAGACTCAATCATTACAGCCTGTGTATGGAACGCTACGAAGATGAACGGCCAGATGCGCAAAGCGCTTGCCGGGTCGGCGATATTCGGGTGCTACAGAGAGAGAAATCATAATGTGTATCGGCGTTCCTGTGCAGGTTATTTCACCCGGTCAGTGGTTCGCCAAATGCCGCGACCGACACGGCGAGCTTATCGACGTTGATATTCGGCTTGTGGCTCCCCCCTTAGCAGGCGCATGGCTGCTGACATTTGGCGGCGCAGCACGACGAGAAATGGACGAAGCGGAAGCCGCTGAGGTACTGGCGGCGCTGGACTCGCTGGAACAGGCCATGCTCACGCAAAGCGATCCGCTGACCGGTTTTGCCGATTTATTGTCTCGCACGCCTGAATTACCGGAGCATTTAAAAAAATGACTATCTCACCCCAAAATTCTGTTTGTCCACTGGCGGATAAAGGCTTTCTGGTTACCGATGCGCAAACGCTCCCGTCGTTGATTAATGCGCATCCGACTGTGCTGGTTTTGCTGCAAAGCGACCCCAACAAACATCCGGAAGTCGCCGACAGTTGGGTCATCATCCCGGAGATCCTCAAGCAATTTCCGGCGACGTCTTATACCGCGGCATTTGCGGATAGCGAACAGAGTGAACTGATCGCCCGGGAGTATCGCATTCTGAAATATCCGGCGCTGCTTATCTTTCGCCAGCACCGTTTTGTCGGCAGTCTGGCGGGATTATATAGCTGGCAAGAATACTCTCAGCGGGTGGCCGCATTGCTGACCACACCGGGCTATCGTCAGGATATTCCCGTTATCACGCAATAGAATGAAAGGTAACACACGTGAATCATTCCAGAACTATTCCAGTCGTTAATATTGCCGGACCAGGCTCGCAGCCAGAAGAGGAAGACTTTAACTTTCTTCCTATCCCCGCCGGCATTAATCTCCCACTAACGCCGGTTTTACCGGAACAGGCGCTGCCCGCTGAGCTTCGTGTTGCCAGACACATCCTGACTACGCTTATTCGCGATATGGATAACCCGGTGGCAACGCTCCCCTTTCCCCTGAGCTATAAGCTGAATGCCACTGAGCAACAGAATAGCGGTTTGTTGGATCAACTGCTCGGCGAAGGTGAAATATCCGCCCGGGTACTATTACCCGATGGAAAAGAACAGCGTATTCAGGAGACGGTTTTTACGGGTGTCTGGCGTGTGCGTGAATATAACGCTGACCAGCAACGGGTTGCCGATGAAATCATCATTGGCCCGATCCCGGAGAGCATCTGGCAGACGCATCCGCAGCCGACGATTACGCCAGAATTGCCGCCACAACAGGCGGGACTGATGAATGGCGCCTTTATCGCGCATGAAATAGCCGAGCGCGTAAAACAGCCGGTAAAAGAGCCGCATATCATTAACTTAACGCTGTTGCCAGTAAACGATGCCGATCGCGAGTATCTGGAGCATTTTTTAGGCGAAGGCTGTAGCGCTATTTTTTCACGCGGATATGGTAAATGCCGGATTGTAAGCACGCATTTTCCCGGCGTATGGCGGGTCAACTATTTCAATGATATGAACACATTACTGCAAGATATGATTGAGATAGCGGACATTCCTGATATCGCCGTTGCAGGCATCGACGATATCGAAGATGCCTACGCGGGGCTAAAAAATACGTTGGAATGGTTGAAAGAATACCCGGTCACAGAAAATGAGCCAGTGGTGCGCATGGAGTGCAAAGTATGTTGGTGGGTTTACGACCCTGCGCTGGGCGATGATGTATGGCAAATTCCACCCGGCGTGCCCTTCAACCAGTTACCTGATTACTGGTGCTGTCCGGTTTGCGAAACCAGTAAGTCCGGGTTTATGGTGATCGATGAAGGTAATAATTCGTGCAAAGATTGACCGTCTATTCTCACCCGCTACGGATTATCTGGCAGGAGGCGCCGATCGGTCGTTTGTTACAGGGCGCAACGCCGGTATACGCGAAGACGCTTATTTCACGTTTGTTTACGTTGTGCGCTCAGGCACACAGCGCAACGGCGGCTTTACTGTTGTTTCCTGAAGAGAAGCCAGATATGCAGGCCGCACAACAAGAGCTGGCGCGAGAAACGCTCCGTCGCGCGTTGACCGACTGGCTCCCCCTGTTTAGCCACCGACAGGCAACCGCTGAAGAATGGGCGTTGTTACGTCGCGGAGAGTTATCCCCGCTGGCAAGCACAATCTTTTTTGACGATGATCCTCAGACCTGGCTTGCCGCTGGCGTAAAGGGCTGGGAAGCCTGGTTTTTGCAAGAACGTTCTGAAACCGCCCGCTGGCTGGCGGCAGTACAGAATATCATTACACCAACACTACCGATGGCGTCGTCCCCGGACCATACGTTAATAACCCCTGGTCCCCTGGATGTCTCGCCTCTGGCTATCGAATATCCGCTACTGTCAGCCTGTTGTCTTAGCGGAAAAACGACTGCGCTACGTCTGCTGGCCCGCTGCATTACGCTCGCCCGAAGTTTGAGCGCCCTTCCTACCCTGCGCTGGAATCGTTTTGATGATGGCGAATGGAAAATAGCGGTAGTGGAAACCGCGCGAGGATGGTTAGTTCATCAGGCCAGACTGACGACGTCAGGCAATATTCTTGATTACCGTATTATCTCGCCTACCACACGTCACGCCCAATCTGACGGCGTCATTGCTCGCGAACTGGCCACTATTCCACTCTCATTGTGGTCGCAACAGTTACAGGTAATTGATCCTTGTGTCGCCGTAAATATTGTTGAATGAAGGAGCTGGCCCATGCATGAATTAGCCCTGGCGCAAAATATTATCGAATTGCTGGAGGAACAGGCAGTAAATCACCAGTTCAGCAAGGTAAAGCAAGTCTGGCTGGAGATTGGCGTTATGGCCTGTGTTGAGGTGCCGGCGCTGCATTTTGGCCTGGACGTCGCCGCTCGTCATACCCTTGCTGACAATGCGCGTTTCCATATTACTATCGCACCGGCGCAAGGTTGGTGTCTGTCCTGTAATCAACCCTTCACCTCTCAAACATCCACACTCTGTTGCCCCTTTTGTCATTCAGGTAAAGTGCAGATAGATGACAGTAGCAGAATGCGCATTCGCGAGATCGAAGTCGAATAGTCAACGAATAGTCAATAAAAAAGGACGCCAGAAGCGTCCTGAAATAATAAAAGAATAAATTAACAATAATAAAGGTTAAGCAGTGACACAGTTTTGGGAAAAGGAGGGTATCCCTAAACTGTCTTAATCAGCAAGTTTTATCAAAACTCGTAGACTAAGCCGAGCGCCACGGTGTTGTCTGTATTAGGATTCGATGGGTTGCCATCTTTTAGCAGATTGATTTTGTAGTCAACATACGCGGACATATTTTTATTGAAGTAGTAATAGGAACCCACATCAATATATTTCACAAGGTCGAACGAACCCAGTCCATCAACATCATTGGCTCTGGATTGCAGGAACGCCAGTGATGGGCGTAAGCCATTATCAAATTGATATTGCCCTACCATTTCCCAGTTATCGGTTTTATGTGCAAAGCCGCCCAATGTATCGCCCATATAGGTCATATCATAAGTACGGGTATAGTTTGCCGCCAGGTAAATATTATTGGCATCATACTTCACGCCGCCAGTCCAGGCTTCAGCACGGTCGCCATTGTCGTATTTATCTTGCGTCATCTGGTCAAGCGTGCGTTTGGAACTGGTATAGGCTGCCCCCAGGCTCACCCCCATGCCCAAATCATATGTCGCTGATGCCCCGAAACCATCGCCATTCTGGTACGCGATACTTTTTCTGGCATTATTACTTAAAGGAGCGCCTTCTTTCGACAGGCCGTCATTTTTACCCTGATACTGCAACGCAATATTCAGACCATCAACCAGACCAAAGAAATCATTATTGCGATAAGTCAGAACGCCATTCGCGCGTCCGGTCATAAAATTATCGGAAGCTTCATACGAATCATTACCAAATTCAGGCAGTACGTCAGTCCATGAACCAATGTCGTATAACACGCCATAGTTACGACCATAATCAACAGACCCCATATCGGCAAATGCCAAACCAGCAAAACCGAGACGCGTCCAGCTTTGCGGGGAACCGCTGGAGTCACCATCTTCCGGACGATTGGCGTTGACCTGATACTCCCACTGTCCAAAACCGGTTAGTTGATCGGTAATTTGAGTCTCGCCTTTAATACCCATACGGATATAAGATTGATCGCCATCCGTACTATGATTACTGGAAAAATAATGCAGGCCGTCGACCTTGCCATACAAATCCAGTTTATTGCCATCCTTGTTATAGATTTCTGCTGCGTTGGCGGCTCCAGCCATCATTACGGCTGCGGCTACCGCAGATAACACCACTACTTTTTTCATTTTATATGCCTTATTTGTCTTATTTTTGGACTTTCCGCAAAGCCTGCTCGCGGAACTGTCCAGGACAATATCACTAACAATTACCGTGCGTTAAGTTTCAAAGTGTAATATTAGCTTGCTATGTATTAGTGATGTTAAAATGCAAGTTAAGCATGGCTACATTAATGATATGCCCTGTTTTCTGCTGTAATAACAAGGAGGTTACCCGTAGAGAACTGGCTTACGGTCGGGGATGCCAGGGCGAGAATGGCACTGAACACCAGGCTGACATTCGGTAAGACGGAATCATAATCAAGTCAGTTGAGGCCACAGCCCTTCTTATTTTTGTGTATAATTTGTTACGTTTACATTTATTTTTAAATTAGCGTTATGAAAATATCAGTACTACTGAAATAGCACTTCTTCGCTTCGTGTATTTTTACTATGGTTAATTATCACATAGCATAAACAGTCATTTGTGTATCACTATTCATAAGATTAACTATTTACCAGCGGTAATAAATACAAAACAAATCAAGGGACACAACAATGCTGAAACTCTAAATATTGATATTTTGAGTCATGCCGTTACAAACAAATACGATATTCTTAATTGCACTACTCCCTTTTCGGGGTAATTTTATAGAAGGATGTTTTTTATTGTTCGTGAGCCATGCTCCTTTAGTATAAAGGTGAACGTAACAGGAAAGATAAAGCGTCTCAAAAACAGACCATATGGGTATAACTATTATGCAAAAAACGTCACTATTGTTTTCGGCCGCCGCGATAACGTTAACTCTGATGGCGTCATCGGCATCAGCGGCAACGCCAACCGCCGCAGAAAATGAAGCTACGTCGACCGTTAAACAAGAAATTACAGAAGGCATTAACCGTTACCTTTATTCAATAGATAAGGCAGACCCAACGTTAGGCAAGCAGCTCTTTTATGTTTCACCAGAAACCAGTTTTATTCATCCACGCGGTCACGAACGCGGATGGTCGCAGATCGCTGAAAATTTTTATGGCACCACTATGGGTAAAACCTTCAGCAAACGCACATTAAAACTGGACGCTCCCCCGGCTATTCATGTGTATGGCAATGCCGCCGTTGCAGAGTTCGACTGGCATTTTACCGCGGTACGCCGTGATAATGGGCAGACTCAACACACGACAGGCCGCGAAAGCCAGGTGTGGGCGAAGATACCAAACACAGGATGGCGAATCGTTCATGTCCACTACTCCGGTCCAGCCAAAACCGGCGTTGGAGAAGGCTATTAAGCTTTGCTCTTCAGGTTATGGCGCAGATGAACATTCTGCGCCAGTTAAGACGATCTCAGGTCAGTTGATAGTGCTTATCCGGTATCCGTTTTGCCGGAATATCCCTTTCATCATTCATTTGCAGTAAATCGATTTCTATCGCATTGCATATCGCATCCAGCGGTAAATCATTATTTTCAGTACCGAACGGATCTTCCAACTCTTCCGCTAACGCATCCAGCGCGATAAACGTATAAGAAATAAGCACCGAAATAAACGGCGTCATATAGTGCAGATCAACCACCAGTGCAAATGGCAACATAATGCAGAAAAGATAAACCGTACGATGCAAAATTAACGTATAGGCAAAAGGCACCGGCGTGTTGGCGATGCGTTCACAGCCGGCCAACACTGACGACATATCATTTAAACGGTTGTTGAGGCTATGAAATAAAATATCGGAAAGCTTTCCGCTGCGGCGGCGAATCGCCAGCCACTCTCCCATCAGCAATAAGATACGATTAGCGGGCGAATGGGAAGCGACAACTTTCTGTAACGCGCCCTGGTTAAGATAGTTGCCCAAAACTTGCGTCTGAAGCTGTCGACGCAATGTCATACGCAAACAGTGGGCAAAAGCGATTTGTAACCGAACAAAATCCTCGATACCGCGTTCATCAGGTAAGGTTGTTTTCACCTCACGCAGTATTGAGCGTGAAGCGATCATCAACTGCCCCCACAAATGTCGCGCTTCGACGTAACGCGCATAACAGGCATTATTGCGAAACCCAAGAAAAATGGCGATAGCGACGCCCAGTATGCTAAACGGCGCAAGGGTAAACTTAATACCCAGCATTGTGTACCAGGGCAGCATGATAATAACGGCAATAGAAAGAAGAAAGTTAAGGAGCAGTCGTGAAAAGATTTTAGATAACACGGAACCATGCCAGACAAATATCAGGCGAATCCAGTGCTGTTGTGGTCTAACGATCATGATTATCTTCAGCAGGTAAAAAAGCACTGTCATTAAACGTGATCCAGATCAAGGTTGCAAGCTTCTGGTGATACACGGATCCCCTGCCTTGTAGAACATTTTTTTGCACAGTGCTGACAGGCGTTGAAAAAAAACAACCAAATGTATGTTGTAACTAAAAAGACACTTCAGCACATGAGATATATGACGGTCAACGGCTGCTATCAGTGGTATAGGGTGTTTTATCGGGGAAAGCGTCAGCAACGACGCGCTGCCCTACCGCTGATTCATTTGTATGACCAGCCAGTAATGGATAACGCTGACAATATACTGTTGCTGCGCTTCGCTCAGCGGTTCTCCCTGAGGAATCTGGTGCCATTTCGCCAGGCACCCGCGGCAGCAGGTTGCCGTCGCATGTTGCGCGATAAATACCGGATGGCCCCGCATCGGCGTTTGCTTACCATCATTCGCCGGGTGAACTGGCGCCAGTCGCTGGGCGATAAAATCGGCGGCGTGTTTATCAATCACCTCCGCGCCTTTATCCCAGCAATATTGTCTTTCTTTTATCCCGAGACGAAAACGCGAACGAAATGTCGATCGCGCCAGGCGGGCAAAGAGCGGTTCAAGCGCATTCATCAGTATACCGAACGTCCTAACGTTTGTGTTAATTGTTCAAGCGCGGCGATGCCTGCCAGAGAGTTTCCTGCAGGATCCAGCTCCGGACTCCAGACGGCAATCGCCATTTCATGCGGCACGATGGCGACAATACCGCCGCCCACGCCGGATTTAGCGGGCAATCCCACCCGCCAGGCAAACTCTCCGGCATTCTGATACATACCGCTGGTCGCCATTAGCGCATTAATCTGCCGGGCCTGCATGGGGGTAACTACCGGCTCGTCGAGATGAAACGCCTCGCCCTGATTCGCCAGAAAGACAAACGTCCTCGCCAGTTCCATGCAGCTCATTTTCAACGCACAGTAGTGAAAGTAATTTTGCAACACGGTAGGCACATCATGATGAAAATTACCGAATGATTTCATCAGCCAGGCAATAGCGGCGTTACGGGCGGAATGCTCAAATTCAGAGCGCGCGACCGTAGCGTCATACGTAATATCCGATACGCCGCAAAGCGCGCGCACAACTTCCAGCATCCGCTGACGCGGCGCGCTAAGCCGCCCTTGCAACATGTCGCATACCACCAGCGCGCCCGCATTGATAAATGGATTACGCGGGATGCCTTGTTCCATCTCTAACTGAACCAACGAATTGAACGGCGAGCCGGAAGGATCTTTTCCGACGCGCTGCCAGATCTCCTCTTCCGGATAATGACGCATCGCCACCACCAGACTAAGCACTTTCGAAATAGACTGAATAGAGAAGCGTTCGTGCGCATCGCCCGCCTGATAATGCTGCCCGTCCACGGTACAAATCGCTATCCCCAGCTTTGAACCCTCGACGGACGCTAATGCCGGAATATAGTCAGCGACTTTGCCCTGGCCAATGAGGGGGCGAACGCGCTGTAAAATCGTCTCTAAAATTGCATTATCCATGGCCCTGGCCACAACATGCTCCTTGCTCGCAGGTCTGAAAAGGCCTGCGAGTATAGCAGAGGGCGCCACGCGACGTCAGGGCGATTAGACGCGGTTCTTCCAGACGGTCTGCACATTACAAAATTCGTGTAAACCAAAGTGCGAAAGCTCACGACCGAAGCCGCTTTTCTTCACCCCGCCGAATGCCACACGCGCATCGCTGGCGCTGTACCCATTAATGAATACCCCGCCGCACTCAAGACGCGCCGCCATCTCCGCGGCCAGCGTATCGTCGGCGGTAAAGATCGTCGCCGACAGGCCAAACTCACTGTCATTCGCCAGCGCGAGGGCGTGCGCCGCATCTTTTGCAACGGTAATGGCGGCAACAGGCCCAAAAAGTTCCTGACGAAATGCCGTCATGTCAGGTGTGACATCCGCCAGAACGGTCGCGGCATAATAGTTGCCCTCCCCGGCGATTTTCTCGCCGCCCAACAGTAGCCGTGCACCTTCGGCGACGGAAGCCTGCACCTGTTGATGGAGTTCATCACGCAGATCAAAGCGCGCCATCGGCCCCAGGTCATTCTCTTCAACCAGAGGATCACCCATCTTTAATGCTGCGGCAGCCGCCACAAAACGATCGGTAAACGCCTGCGCAATGCCCTCTTCGACAATAAAACGTTTGGCGGCGGCGCAGACTTGTCCGGTGTTTTGATAGCGTCCTGCAACCGCGGCTTTTACCGCCAGTTCGAGATCGGCATCATTGAGTACAATAAACGGATCCGAGCCACCCAGTTCCAGTACGCACTTTTTCAGCGCCGCCCCAGCCTGAGCGCCAATCGCCGCGCCGGCGCGCACGCTACCGGTCACCGTCACCGCCGCGATTCGCGGATCGTTAATCATCTGACTCACGCCCTCATTATTGGCGTTCACCCATCCATAGACGCCAGCAGGAGTACCGGCTTCCGTCAAGATTCGGGCTATCATCTGCGCGCAACCCGTGACATTGGGCGCATGTTTTAACAAGTAGCTATTCCCCGCCAACAGTATCGGCACTGCCCCGCGTAACACCTGCCATAAAGGAAAATTCCACGGCATTATCGCCAGAATGACGCCCAGCGGACGGTATTCAATCACCGCCTGCTGATTTTCTACCAGCGTAGGCTCAGGATTCAGCATTGCCGGGCCATGTTCCGCATACCAGTCGCATAACGCGGCGGATTTCGTCACTTCCGCACGCGCCTGCTTTATGGGTTTACCCATTTCACGCGTAATACATTGCGCCATCTCTTCTGCATGAGCGCGAAGCGCCTGACCAATATCGCGTAATGTTTGCGCCCGTTGCGCTACCGATGTCAATTTCCACTTTTTGAAACCGCTCGCCGCCAGACTCAGCGCATGTTCAATCTCTTGCGCGTTAGCCCAGGGCATTGCCGCCAGCGTCTGGCCGGTCGCAGGATTCACGGATAACGCCTGTGTTGCAGTCATCATGGTCATGTTCTTTCTCTCGTTATCAGGGGAGTTGTACCATCATGACGCCCTTTACCGTTTCTGAAAAATGAATAATATTAACCAGACTATTCACGAATTGAGAAAACCATGGACCTGACGCAACTGGAAATGTTTAACGCTGTCGCTCTGACGGGCAGCATTACGCAGGCGGCGGCAAAAGTACACCGCGTTCCGTCCAACCTGACCACGCGTATCCGCCAGCTTGAAGCCGACCTGGGCGTCTCTCTGTTTATTCGCGAAAACCAGCGACTCAGGCTGTCACCAGCCGGGCATAACTTTTTACGTTACAGCCAGCAGATCCTGGCGCTGGTCGATGAAGCCCGCATGGTGGTTGCCGGAGAGGAACCGCAAGGACTGTTTTCACTCGGCGCGTTAGAAAGTACTGCCGCCGTACGTATCCCCGCGCTGCTGGCGGGTTATAACCAGCGTTACCCTAAAATTCAGTTCGCGTTAACGACCGGTCCTTCCGGCGCCATGCTGGATGGCGTGCTCGAGGGAAAGCTGAACGCCGCCTTTATTGATGGCCCGCTAATGCATCCGGGGCTGGAAGGTATACCGGCTTACCAGGAAGAGATGATGATCGTCGCGCCACACGGCCATTCCGTCGTTTCGCGGGCCAGCGAGGTGAATGGTTATAACATCTATGCTTTTCGCGCCAACTGTTCTTACCGACGGCATTTCGAAAGCTGGTTTCATGCCGATGGCGCGACCCCCGGTACGATTCACGAAATGGAGTCATATCATGGAATGTTGGCGTGCGTAATTGCCGGCGCAGGTATTGCGCTGATGCCAGCAAGTATGCTCAACAGTATGCCAGGACATCATCAGGTGGAAGCCTGGCCGTTGGCGGAGAAGTGGCGCTGGCTTAACACATGGCTAATGTGGCGGCGCGGGGCGATGACGCGCCAGCTTGAGGCCTTTATCGAGTTACTTAACGCCCAACTGGCGAGCGTCGACTGAAGACGAAACGGCCTGCGAAGTAAATGAGAAGCAGGTCACAAAATGATTGTCTTTTCGCCAGTAAACGTTTTAAGATCGCGGCCTCACCTTCTCGCAACTAACCCGAAATATTTTTATGACAATCAATCCAGTTTCCCGCAAGGTCGCGTGGCTACGGGTAGTTACGCTTGCTATTGCCGCTTTTATTTTCAATACCACAGAATTTGTGCCGGTTGGTTTGCTATCAGACATTGCTGAAAGCTTTCATATGCAAACCGCGCAGGTCGGCATCATGCTAACCATTTACGCCTGGGTAGTTGCCGTCATGTCGCTGCCTTTTATGCTTCTTACCAGTCAAATGGAACGCCGTAAGCTACTCATTTGTCTGTTTGTTTTGTTTATTGCCAGCCACGTGCTCTCCTTTCTGGCATGGAACTTTACCGTGCTGGTCATTAGCCGTATTGGTATCGCTTTCGCCCACGCTATTTTCTGGTCGATAACCGCCTCGCTGGCGATCCGCCTGGCCCCTGCCGGGAAACGCGCGCAGGCATTAAGTCTGATAGCGACCGGCACCGCGTTGGCCATGGTGCTTGGGCTGCCGATAGGTCGCGTTGTTGGTCAGTATTTTGGCTGGCGCACCACCTTTTTTGCCATCGGCATGGGCGCATTAATTACGCTGCTATGTCTGATTAAGCTTCTACCGAAATTGCCGAGCGAGCATTCCGGCTCACTAAAAAGTTTACCTTTGCTATTCCGACGCCCGGCGCTGATGAGCCTCTATGTACTGACCGTCGTTGTGGTGACTGCGCATTACACCGCTTATAGCTATATTGAACCGTTCGTTCAGAATGTCGCCGGGCTCAGTGCGAATTTTGCTACCGTCCTGTTACTGATCCTCGGCGGCGCCGGGATCATCGGCAGCCTCGTGTTTGGTAAACTGGGTAATCGCCATGCCTCGTCGCTCGTCAGTATCGCTATTGCCCTGCTGGTTGTCTGTCTGCTTCTGCTGCTGCCTGCGGCGGATAGCGAAGCGCATCTGGCCATACTGAGCATTTTCTGGGGCATCGCGATTATGGTGATAGGGCTCGGTATGCAGGTGAAAGTACTGGCGCTGGCCCCGGACGCGACCGATGTCGCAATGGCGCTATTTTCAGGCATCTTTAATATTGGTATTGGCGCTGGCGCGCTGGTAGGCAATCAGGTGAGTTTGCACTGGTCAATGTCGGCCATCGGCTATATTGGCGCTATACCTGCCTGTGCCGCGCTGGTATGGGCTGTGCTCATATTCCGCAAATGGCCAGTGACGCTGGAAGAACAACCGCATTAAGACATTCGTCTGCCGGGAACAGGTTTCCGGCAGACGAAAATGCGCCTTAGTGGTACGTTTTAATAATTTCCAACACGCCGTTGATAATAAATTGCACGCCCATACACACCAGCAGGAATCCCATTAAGCGGGAGATCGCTTCAATCCCCCCTTTACCCACCAGCCGCATAATAGCGCCAGAACTGCGTAAGCATCCCCACAGGATCACCGCCACGGCAAGAAAAATAATCGGCGGCGCGACCATAATGACCCAGTCGGGAAACTCGCCGCCATGACGCACCGTGGAAGCGGAACTGATGATCATTGCGATGGTCCCCGGTCCTGCGGTGCTTGGCATAGCCAGTGGAACAAACGCAATATTGGCCGTCGGTTCGTCTGCCAGCTCCTCCGATTTGCTTTTCGCTTCCGGCGACTCATGCGCCTTCTGCTGCGGGAAAAGCATTCTGAAGCCGATAAACGCCACGATTAACCCCCCGGCGATCCGTAGCCCTGGAATCGAAATACCGAAGGTGTTCATGACTAACTGCCCGGCATAGTACGCCACCATCATAATAGCGAAGACATAAACCGAAGCCATATAGGACTGCCGGTTGCGTTCCGCACTATTCATATTGCCCGCAAGGCCAAGAAACAGCGCCACGGTGGTTAGCGGATTGGCTAACGGGAGCAGTACGACCAGCCCCAATCCAATCGCTTTAAACAAATCCATCATAATACTATCTCTTACCCATCAGCGTTTCATGAACCGGAAGTATAAAGTGAAATTGCCCAGGCGCGCCATTTCGCCAGTGTGCAAATTAATATCCTCTACAACATATAACCTGTAATTATCAATTAGTTACAAGTTATCACAACACAATACTCCGGACGCCTTTTAGCAAATCGTGGCATCGGTCAATTCATTTAGTTGACTTATACTTGCCCGGGCAATAGTATCTGACGAAATTAATTACTTGCCGGGGCAACCATTTTGAAAAGCACCAGTGATCTGTTCAATGAAATCATTCCGCTGGGTCGCTTGATCTACATGGTAAATCAAAAAAAAGATCGCCTGTTAAATAACTATTTATCCCCGCTGGATATCACCGCAACACAGTTTAAAGTGCTGTGCTCGATACGCTGCGCGGGATGTATTACCCCGGTTGAACTTAAAAAAGTGCTGTCTGTCGATCTCGGCGCATTGACGCGGATGCTCGACCGCCTGCTGTGCAAAGGCTGGATCGAAAGACTGCCGAATCCTAATGACAAACGCGGCGTACTGGTGAAGCTAACGCCGGACGGCGCGGCAATTTGTGAGCAATGTCATCAACGACCAGGGCAAGACCTGCATCAGGAATTAACAAAAAACTTAACGGCGGACGAAGTGGCAACGCTTGAGTATTTGCTCAAGAAAATTCTGCCGTAGACAAAAAAGAGGTATGACGATGTCCAGACGCAACACTGACGCTATTACTATTCATAGCATTTTGGACTGGATCGAGGATAACCTGGAGTCGCCGCTCTCACTGGAAAAAGTGTCTGAGCGTTCAGGATATTCCAAATGGCACTTGCAACGGATGTTTAAAAAAGAGACCGGTCATTCATTAGGCCAATACATCCGCAGCCGTAAAATGACGGAAATCGCGCAAAAATTAAAAGAGAGCAACGAGCCCATTCTCTATCTGGCGGAACGCTATGGCTTTGAGTCACAGCAAACATTGACCCGGACGTTCAAAAACTATTTTGATGTGCCGCCACACAAATACCGGATCACCAATATGCATGGCGAATCACGGTATATGCTGCCGCTGAACCATGGCAACTACTAGTTTGTTTATGCGCCACGCGAAGAGCACCATGAAAATGCTGTTTCCCGCCCTGCCGGGTCTGTTACTTATCGCCTCCGGATATGGCATTGCAGAACAAACTTTGTTACCTGTGGCGCAAAATAGCCGCGATGTGATGCTGCTGCCCTGTGTGGGCGATCCGCCAAATGACCTTCACCCCGTGAGCGTGAACAGCGATAAGTCAGATGAATTAGGCGTGCCCTATTATAACGACCAACACCTTTAACCTCTTTGCCCCGTTTTGCGGGGCATTTTTTTAGTACCGTCTGGCGATGACAAGTCCGCCGCTATCACCTCGCGGTATGGTCTGAAATTAGCGTTTGTCTTCTTAGTAACATAATGCCTCATCCCCTGACGCGCGCAGTACGGCGCACACGAAATCCAAACACATTGATATAGAGTCCAGCCATAATCAGTACTGCGCCCGCAAGCTGCATCCCGGTCAACGTTTCCCCGAGTAACACCGCAGCGCTCGCCAGCCCGACTACCGGCACCAGCAATGATAACGGCGCCACGCGCCAGGTCTCATAGCGCCCCAGTAACGTGCCCCAGATGCCGTAGCCAAGTATAGTGGCGACAAAAGCCAGATAAAGCAGCGACAATATCGTCGTCATATCGATGGTAATAAGGCTTTGCGTAATGTGATCCGCCCCCTCCAGTAGCAGCGATGACAGCAGGAACGGCAGGATCGGGATCAGCGCGCTCCAGACCACCAGCGACATCACCGCCGGGCGCGGACTATGTTGCATAATTTTTTTATTAAAGATATTGCCGCAGGCCCAGCTAAATGCCGCCGCCAGAGTCAGCATAAATCCCGACATCGCTATATGTTGTCCGTTGAGACTGGCTTCAATCAATACCAGTACACCTATAATCGCCAGGGCGATCCCCGCCAACTGCTTACGTTGTAACCGCTCGCTAAAAACAAACGCCCCCAATGCCATGGTAAAAAAGGCCTGCGCCTGTAATACCAACGACGCCAGTCCTGCGGGCATACCAAACTTTATCGCGCAAAAGAGAAAGGCGAACTGCCCAAAGCTTATCGTTAGCCCATAGCCCAGCAACAGCGTAAGCGGGACTTTAGGCCGGGCGACAAAGAAAATTGCCGGAAACGCCACCAGTAAAAATCGTAATCCTGCCAGCAATAATGGCGGCATATGGTGCAGGCCTACTTTGATGACAACAAAATTGAGCCCCCATACGACAACCACCAGTAACGCCAAAAAACCGTCTTTACGCGACATCATCGGCCCCTGTCATTATTAAAATTTTGTAAAAAGGTAAGTTATCGGAAATCAGTGCGCCATAACAGGACTTTTCTTTTTACCGTGAGCATGGCATTGAACAACACACGATGGGCAAAATCCTGCGTTATGGTATGTTAAGACTACGCTATAGCGTATAGACATCATGCTTTTGCGGGCACGGTAGATTAAAACGTCCCGATACGTAACCTCCATTTCAGGCAGGAAAAATGAATCCAGGATTGAGACGTTCGACGTTGGCTCTACTCGCCTCATCGCTGTTATTGACAATTGGACGCGGCGCCACGCTCCCCTTTATGACCATCTATCTTAACCGTCAGTACGGTTTAGGCGTGGATCTGATTGGCTACGCGCTGACCAGCGCGTTAACGATTGGCGTCATTTTTAGTCTTGGCTTTGGGATTCTGGCGGACAAGTTTGATAAAAAGCGCTACATGTTACTCGCGATTATCGCCTTCGCCTGCGGATTTATCGCCATCCCAATGGTGCATAATGTCGTACTGGTTGTCCTGCTTTTTGCGCTTATTAACTGCGCCTATTCGGTTTTTTCTACCGTCCTGAAGGCCTGGTTCGCCGATAATCTCACCGCGACAACAAAAACACGGATTTTTTCGCTCAACTATACCGTACTCAATATCGGCTGGACGGTTGGCCCGCCGCTCGGCACGCTGCTGGTGATGCAAAGCATCAATTTACCCTTCTGGCTTGCCGCTATCTGTTCCGCATTTCCGCTGGTCTTTATTCAGGTATGGGTGACACGTTCGGTTGCCGCCAGCGAGGGGAAAAATGCCGCTATCTGGTCTCCCTCCGTTCTGCTGCGCGACAAAGCATTATTGTGGTTTACGCTTTCGGCATTTCTGGCCTCCTTTGTGGGGGGCGCCTTTGCGTCCTGTATTTCACAGTACGTTATGGTCGTTGCCGATAGCGGCTTCGCGGAAAAAGTGGTAGCCGTCGTCCTGCCGGTTAATGCGGTTATTGTGGTCAGTTTGCAATACGCCGTGGGCCGTCGACTTACCGCCGTCAATATTCGACCAATGATGACGACCGGCACCGTCTTTTTTATCGCTGGGCTCATCGGATTTATTTTTTCAGGCGACAATCTGTTTTTTTGGGGGCTTTCAGCGGCAGTATTCACGATTGGCGAAATTATTTATGCCCCCGGCGAATATATGTTAATTGACAACATTGCGCCTGCCGGGATGAAAGCCAGCTATTTTTCAGCGCAATCGCTGGGCTGGCTGGGTGCGGCGGTAAACCCGCTGGCCAGCGGCGTCATCCTGACGACACTTCCCGCCTGGTCGCTTTTCGTTGTCCTGATAATCGCCATTGTGTTCGCCTGGGCACTGATGTTAAAAGGAATGCGGATTACCCCTACGCAACAGGCTATCACCTGTTAATTATCTGCAGCCAGTGATGTGCGCAGTTTCTGGCGCACCGGGTTAACCCTATATATTGCAGGCTAATTATCTGCTGTCACTGCGGTAATTCAGGAATATTCCTGGGCGCTGACGAAAATATTCTAATGCTTTACCCTTCCAGTAAAATAAATACGCAATTCAGACTTTGCTTAAGTATAAATTAGTACTATAGTCTGTACGAGGTTTTTTAAAAAAGAGGATGCACGCTAAAATAAGGAGAAACGAGATGTTAGGCAGTATTAACCTTTTTATCGTTGTATTAGGAATTATTTTATTTTCCGGATTTCTGGCCGCCTGGTTCAGTCACAAATGGGATGATTAATGAACGGAGATAATCCCTCGCAGAGCCGGCCCCTTGCTGCATCGTTGCGCAAGGGGCCGCTTTTGTCTGGATGGCAGGCAAAAAAAAACCGCCGGTTCACCAGCGGTAAATGCTTGCATGGATAGATTTGTGTTTTGCTTATACGCTACCGGGCAAATTCTTGCGAGGATAACGGATCGCTAACGACTGTAGCACCGTCAATATCAATGAAGCTTAAACGATACGCAACCAGACCTGAATAAGACATTATGGGATCTTTTTGTCCCCCAGGCGCTTTTACAAGACCCATGGTATCAGGCCAGCCGCGTGCCTCGTATGGCTGACCTGGAGATTGCCGGTTAGCGCGCGTTATTTTTGCAGTCGGTTCACGCGAACAAGCGGTTCCTTCGCTTTCTTGTCCAGACTACCGTTAATGTTGATCATTTGATCCGGCTGAACTTCCCGCCCATCAAATACGGCGGAAGGAATTATCACGTTAATCTCGCCGGATTTATCACGAAATACATAGCGATCGTCGCCTTTATGATCAATAAGGTTGCCGCGCAGCGAAACGGTCGCGCCATCATGCAGGGTTTTTGCCTGTTCGATGGTCATTTTTTCTGCATCATCCGTACCGCGATAACCATCCTCAATAGCATGAGGCGGCGGCGGCGCCACGTCTTTTTTTAATCCCCCTTGATCATCCGCTAGCGCGTAAGGCATTATCAGCAAACTTAAAAATGCAGCCACCGGTAGTTTCATGCTCTCTCCTTAATAACGTCTATTTGACGTATTAAGTCTGGCCGCTATTTTTAGTTTTTACAAACATGAATTTACCCGCAGGATATTAAGCAATAAAATCAACCCATCCGGATTAATATGCAACCGATATCAGCGCCGGTGAGCACGAAAGCGTAACGGCGTAATAGTTAACTCGCCACATCGCTGAAGTCATATGCATCAACGTCTTGATAGCAATTCAGAATAATCGGCTTTATTTTTTGAGGATAATGGCCTTACGCATAATCAATGACAGTCATCGCCGCAGAAAAGTAAGCAAGTTATGCAACAGCGGGTTTGTTGGTAACTGGATAAAATAATCATTCACTGACAATGTCATAAAATAAATATGCCATACTTGAGAAGAACGAACATATTTCATTTGTCTCTGTAACGGAAAAATAAACGATGAGATTAGAACAGCACGATATTGTCACCCTTGATGAAGCCGAAACCATCGATAGCCTGACAAAAAAACTTGGTCATTTACTGGTTAACCAGAAACTCCGTCTGACCACTGCAGAATCCTGCACTGGCGGGAAACTGGCTTCAGCATTGTGCGCAGCAGAAGATACGCCCTCATTTTACGGTGTGGGTTATGTCACCTTTACTGATGAAGCCAAAGCAAAAATCTTACGCGTACAACGCCACAGTCTTGCCGAACATACCGCCGTCAGCGAAGCGGTCGTTACTGAAATGGCACAGGGCGCTAAGGATCAGGCTGAGGTCAATATCAGCATAGCGATCAGCGGCTATGGCGGTCCGGAAGGCGGCGAAGATGGCACGCCGGCGGGCACCGTTTGGTTTGCCTGGAATATTAACAATACAACTTTTACAAGCCGACAACATTTCAACGGAGATTGTCAGGAAGTATTGGAAAAATGCGTACGCTTCGCCCTCGCTGAATTGCTTTTTCTGTTAACGAAGAAAGCATAAAAAATAATTTCATCTGACCGGTCAGAATAACTCCCGGTCAGAATAAAAAAATGCGAGCCTATGGCCCGCATCGTATGCGCAATATTTCAGAATATATTTACGAAATATCAGGAGTAAAATTAATTGCCGGATTTCCGTCCGCCACTGTGGCTATTCTGGCCACCTTTTTTACCCGCTTCAGATGCACGCTGTGGGTCGTTTTTAAAGTTCCCACCGCTATGCTGACCGCCTTTACGACCTGCTTCTGAGGCTTTCTCTTTATCTTCTGCAAAATTACCGGAACCGCCGCGATGTTCTGCCATAATATAATCCTCATGATGATGTTGCGTTTTAAATATGATATGTCTTCTCATATCATGTGATACAGTTCTAAATCTAGTCGCCCTGTGCGCAGTGTCAAATTCATTTCTGCATTATTTACATAACGCCGATACATGGCGGAAAATATATTTTTTGAAAACATCAACAGCGAAGCGGTAATAAATCTTTGGCAATCAATCCACCACGGAAAAATAAGTAGAAAAATCCGAATGCACGCCCTTGTTATATTCAGACAATTTAACCCCATAAATTTAACTGGCTGTCATCAGAAGTGCAGGATTCATTTTCAGGCGGTTGTTCGACAGTGCCGAACAACCGTATCAGCTTAGCGATCGAGCCCACGATATTGTAACATGGGGTCAATATGCGGTTCATGTCCACGCCAGGCTGAATAAAGCGTTTCTAAATCAGTACTATTCCCCCGGGAAAGGATAGCATCACGAAAACGCTGCCCGTTTTCACGCGTCAGGCCGCCCTGCTCTACAAACCATTGATAACCGTCATCCGCTAACATTTGCGTCCACAGGTAGGCGTAGTATCCCGCTGCGTAGCCGCCGCCGAAGATATGGGCAAAATAACTGCTGCGATAGCGGGGCGGCACTGCCGGTAAATCAAGATGCTCGGCGGCCAGCGCCTGCTGCTCGAACTCAGCGACAGACTGCTCTGCTACGCTCTCCTCCAGCATATGCCAGCGCATATCCAGCAATGCGGCGCCGAGCAATTCAGTCATATCGTAACCTTTATTAAATAAACTCGCCTTGCGCATTCTTTCCTGTAAATCAGCAGGCATTTTTTCACCGCTGTCGACATGACGCGCGTAGCGTTCGAACACACGCGGATGGCTCGCCCAATGCTCATTAATCTGGGAGGGAAACTCAACAAAGTCGCGGGGCGTATTGGTACCTGAAAGCGTGGCATAGCGTTGGACGGCAAACAAACCATGTAGCGTATGACCAAACTCATGGAAGAGCGTAATAACGTCGTCCCAAAGCAGTAATGCAGGCTGCCCATCAACCGGTTTCTGATAGTTACAAACATTGTATATAACGGGCCGGGTTTCGTTGAGTGTGGATTGCTCGACAAAATTCCCCATCCACGCGCCGCCGCTTTTCGAGTCCCGCGCGAAGAAGTCGCCATAAAATAACGCCATGCCGACACCATCGGAATCGAAAATCTCCCACACCCGAACATCAGGGTGATACACCGGAATGTCAAAACGCTCGACGAAGGTGATGCCGAATAGCTGGTTGGCGGTCCAGAAAACCCCCTCTTGCAAGACCGTATTTAAGGCAAAATAGGGCTTCAGTTGCGCTTCATCTAACGCATATTTTTCCCGCCGTACCTGTTCGGCATAGAACATCCAGTCCCAGGCCTGAACGGTGTAGCCGCCCTGCTCACCCTCAATGACGTTCTGAATTTCCGCCTGTTCATTGAGTACGCGCTGACGCGCTGGCGGCACAATGCCACGCATAAAGCTCAGTGCGGCTTGCGGCGTTTTCGCCATCTGATCGGCCATTTTCCATGCGGCATAATTGGGGAAACCCAGCAGTTTTGCCTGACAGCGACGAATCTCTACCAGACGCTGAACGATAGCGCGGGTATCGTGGGCATCTCCTTTTTCCGCCCGAGTCCATGACGCTGCGAATAAATTTTCGCGGGTCTGGCGATCGCGCAGCGTAGCAAGCGCAGGCTGTTGCGTCGTATTAAGGAGCGGAATGAACCAGCGCTCCTCCAGGCCTTTTTCACGCGCCGCTTCAGCAGCGACGGTCATTTCTTCCGGGCTTAATCCTGCCAGGCAATGCGCGTCATCTACCGCCAGCCCGCCCGCTTTACTTGCCGCCAGCAGACGCTGATTAAACTGGCTCATTAAGGTCGCGGATTCAGTATTCAATACCTTCAGCCGCGCTTTATCCTCTTCGGCAAGCTGCGCGCCTGCCAACACAAAACGCTGATGGATCACATCGACCAACCGTAGCGACTCATCATCCAGCCCCAGTGAGTGACGCTGTTGCCAGACGGCATCCACGCGAGCGAATAACGCGCTATTCAGATAAATATCGTTGGAGAGCGCCGCCAGCTCGGCAGAAAAGGCCTCATCCAACCGCTGGAGTTCATCGTTAGTGTGCGCGGCCGTCATCGCGAAAAAAACGCTGGTGACGCGTGACAGAAGCGCCCCGCTTTGCTCCAGCGCCAGAAGCGTATTCGTAAAATCAGGGGCCGCCGGATGATTGACGATGGCCTCGATTTCCACGCGTTTTTGCCGCACGCCCTCATCAAAAGCAGGACGATAATGGCAATCTTTGATCCGATCAAAACGCGGTGCCTGATAAGGCAACATACTCTGGTCTAACAAAGGATTCGTCGACATTTTTCACTCCTGAAAATAGGTTGATCATAAGAGTAAGCTTCCCCCTATGCTGACCGCAACCGTGTTAACCAGGATTACCCTTTCATAAACGCCGCGTGCTATGGTAATACAACACAAAAAGCGTTGAGGAACTGTGTGATGATCGTTTTAGTAACTGGAGCAACCGCAGGGTTTGGCGAGTGCATTGCACGCCGTTTTGTTGAGAATGGACATAAAGTCATTGCCACGGGACGTCGTCATGAACGCCTGCAAGCGTTAAAAGATGAGCTTGGCGAGAACGTATTGACCGCCCAACTGGACGTGCGCAACCGCGCGGCCATCGAAGAGATGATGGCCTCTCTGCCTGCGCAGTGGCGCGATATTGATGTGCTGGTCAATAACGCCGGTCTGGCGCTGGGTCTTGAACCGGCGCATAAAGCCAGCGTAGAAGACTGGGAAACTATGATCGATACTAATAATAAAGGCTTAATTTATATGACCCGCGCCGTGCTGCCAGGAATGGTCGAACGTAATCGCGGTCATATCATTAACATCGGTTCAACCGCCGGCAGTTGGCCTTATGCTGGTGGCAACGTCTATGGCGCGACGAAAGCCTTTGTGCGCCAGTTTAGCCTGAATTTGCGCACGGATTTACACGGCACGGCGGTTCGCGTGACCGACATTGAACCGGGTCTGGTTGGCGGTACCGAGTTTTCCAGCGTCCGTTTCAAAGGCGACGATGAGAAAGCGGGTAAAACCTACGAAAATACCACCGCGCTCACGCCAGAAGACATTACCGAAGCGGTATGGTGGGTGGCCACACTCCCCGCGCATGTGAATATTAATACCGTTGAAATGATGCCTGTTACCCAATCCTTCGCAGGGCTCAGCGTCCACCGTAGCTAAGGGGTTATACCCGGTCTGCGGGCCGGGTAATCCCTGGCAAACGTATCTGCAACCAGAAACATGATCGGTATAGACCACCACGGAAAAGTGGTAGAGTATCCGGGTCAACCGCCTAAAAAGTAAGAATGAATGACCGTCGAAACGCAGCTTAACCCTACACAGCCTGTCAACCAGCAAATTTACCGTATTCTTCGGCGTGATATCGTGCATTGTCTGATCCCGCCTGGCACGCCGCTATCAGAAAAAGAGGTCTCAACCCGTTTTAACGTTTCGCGTCAACCGGTGCGCGAGGCTTTTATAAAGCTGGCGGAAAATGGGTTGATTCAGATCCGCCCTCAGCGCGGTAGTTATGTGAATAAGATTTCGCTTTCTCAGGTACAGAATGGCTGCTTTGTTCGGCAGGCGATCGAATGCGCGGTGGTCCGCCGTGCGGCGGCGATGATCACCGACAACCAGTGCTATCAACTGGCGCAAAACCTGCACCTGCAACATATTGCCATCGAGCGCAAACAGATTGATGATTTTTTCCAGCTTGATGACGATTTCCACCAAAAGCTGGCGCAGATCGCCGATTGCCAGTTAGCGTGGGATACCATTGAAAATATCAAAGCGACAATCGACCGGGTTCGCTATATGAGTCTGGATCATGTTTCTCCGCCGGAGATGTTGTTGCGCCAGCACCATGATATTTTCTCCGCGCTGGAAAATCGTGACGGCAATGCGGTTGAGAGCGCAATGACCCAGCATTTGCAGGAAATTAGCGAATCCGTCCAGCTTATCCGTCAGGAAAACAGCGGCTGGTTTAGCGAAGACTAACCCCCTTTAACGTCGGGGTGAGACGCCTTCTCCGCTTTCTCACCCTGCACATTCCCGCCTAAAAAGCCGTGAGCTTGATCAAAAACAAAAAAAATTCGCAACGATAAGCGTATTTATATGTCGCCCGTCATGCGGGGAAACCTGCGGGCTTTGGCTGTAAGTTTGAAAGGAGAAAACACCATGATGACATACGATCGTAACCGTAACGCAATCACTACCGGTAGCCGGGTCATGATAAGCGGCACGGGTCATACCGGGATTATTAAAGCCATTGAGAGCGAAGGTCTGGATGCAGGTCAAATTCGCCGCGGCAAAACGGTGATTGTCGAAGGTTGTGAAGGTAAATTCGCGCCGGTCGAACTGATTCGTCTTGGCATGAACTGATACCACTGGCCGCTAAGAACCGCCCCGGCCTTCCCGGTAGCATAATGCTACCGGGTCTCTGTTGCGCTACTTCAACCGCTCGGCATATTTTGCCACGCTCGCTTTCGCGCCATATGTCAGTAAACTGTCATAGGCTTCTTGCACTTTTTGCGTAAACCGCGCCGCCTGCGGCAAATCGTTGCCGAAAATTTCAGCCATTCCCAGCAGCGCCTTAACACGACTTGCGCCTTCTTCACTATTTGCCACGGCGCGCTGAATAACCGGCAATAGCGGATCGCTAATGTCGATCGCCTTGCCCTGTTCATCCACGCCGCCAACGTAACGCATCCACCCCGCCACGCCCAGTGCCAGCAAATCAAAATCGCTATGATTAGCAAGATGCCAGCGAACGGAGTCCAGCATACGCTGCGGAAGTTTCTGGCTACCATCCATCGCAATCTGCCAGGTACGATGACGCAGCGCCGGATTACAGTAACGCGCAATCAACTGATCGGCATACCGCTGTAAATCTACCCCCTGGACTTTCAGCGTGGGCGCCTGCTCGCGTAACATTAACTCCTGCGCGGTCAGACGATAGTTGTCGTCAGCCATGCAGTCATTAATATGCTGATAGCCGGCAAGATACCCCAGATAAGCCAGGAATGAATGACTGCCGTTAAGCATTCGCAGTTTCATCTCTTCAAACGGAACCACGTCGGCGACCAACGTCGCGCCCGCGTTTTCCCACTGCGGACGACCCGCCACAAACGTATCTTCTATCACCCACTGACGAAACGGTTCGCAGGCGACACCCGCCGGATCGCGCACGCCGGTCAGTTGTTCGATTTTATCCAGCGTCTCCGGCGTGACCGCAGGGACAATCCGGTCAACCATCGTTGACGGAAATGTCACGTTTTGCTCGATCCATATCGCCAGTTCCGCATCCACCGCCCGGGCGTAAGCCGTCACAACCTGACGCGTCACATGCCCATTTTCCGGCATGTTATCGCAGGACATCACGGTAAATGCCGGTAAGCCTGCGGCTTTACGACGCGCTAACGCTTCGACAATAATACCCGGTGCCGTTAGCGGTTGATGCGGATTTTGCAGGTCGGCGGCAATCATGGGATGTTCCAGCAGAAGTTGGCCCGTGGCTGGCGAATGACAATACCCTTTCTCGGTAATGGTCAGAGACACAATCGCTATTTGCGGTTCGCACATCGCCGCCAGCACACGTTCCAGACCATCAACCTGGACATGCAACGCCGCCTTGACGACGCCCACCACACGCGCCGTCCAGGCTTCCGCCGACATCTCCGCCACGGTATAGAGGTTATCCTGCTGCTTTAGATCGGCAATCTGCTGTTCGCCGCCAATAAGGTTAACCTCATAATAGCCCCAGTCGCTATGCTGCTCCGCAGCCAGAATATCTGTATAAACCCCCTGATGCGCGCGATGAAACGCGCCAAAACCGAGATGGACCATCCGCGCCGCCAGCGCCGCACGATCGTAATCAGGAAGCGTCGCCTTTGCCGATAAAAGCCTGTTTTGCATTTTATAACCTCTATATTCTGAAAGCGGAACAGTCGCAGAGTAACGCCTGCCCTGGTGCATTTGGATTTACGCTAATTAAACAAAAGTGACCGGACAGCATGGCCGAAACCGCATTAGCGTTCCGGCCATACCGTCGACACGATTTAACTCGTCTGGGTTGCGGAGTGGCGTAACTTCTCTGCCGCTGTCGCTTCCGCCGCATCCTCAGGCAAACTCAGGTCGCGATCTCTGACCTCCGGCATCAACAGCGCAGAAATCAGACCAATACACGAGTAGAGCACCAGCATAATTAAGATGGGCAGCCAGGAATCGGTCATGTTACAAAAGATTCCTGCGAGGACGGGGCCAAAACCGACCGCCACCAGCCCCCCTGCCTCTTTTGAAATCGCCATCCGGGTGAAGCGATTACGCGATCCGAAAATTTCCGCCATGGTAATGTTTTCCAGCGCAAATAATCCCAGCACGGCAAAGTTATGAATAACAATGAGCGCTGCCATAATAACGCCAGGGCTATACGTTTTATCTACCACAATAGACAGCATCGGCCAGGCGAGGATAATCGCGGAGATATTCAATATTATATACGGCAGCCGACGACCGTATTTATCGGACAACCACCCTAATAGTGGGATAGTGATAAAACCAATTACGGAACTTATCATTAACGCATCGGTTGGGATAGATTTGTTAAATAATAACGTCTGAACTAAATATCCGGCAAGGAAGGTTTGAATAAGCCCCGAATTCCCAGCTTGTCCAAAACGTAAACCGGTGGCCAGCCAGAAAGATTTGCTGGTAAACATCGCGCCCAATGTATTTTCTGACGCAGGCGTTAACGCTGGCGATTTTTCGCCTTCGCTTACTTTTTCGAATACCGGGCTTTCTTTCAGATTCATTCGCAGCCAGATCGCGAATATCATGACAACGACGCTCGCCAGGAAAGGAATACGCCATCCCCAGGCGATCAGTTGTTCGCGTTCAAGCGCAAAGAACATCACCGCCCAGATCGCCGTCGCGCTCAACGTACCGCAGTTGGTGCCCATCGCGACCAGCGAGGAAATGATGCCACGCTTTCCTTTCGGCGCATACTCGGCCAGCATGGTACCCGCGCCGGAAATTTCCGCCCCGGCGCCCAGCCCCTGTATAATTCGCAATGTCACCAGTAATACTGGCGCAAAAATACCGATTTGCGCATACGTCGGCAGTACGCCAATCAGCGTGGTGCAGATCCCCATCATGGTGATGGTAATAAACAATACTTTTTTTCGTCCGATGCGGTCGCCCATTTTACCAAAAACAAAGGCGCCGATAATTCTGGCTATATAACCTGCACCATAGGTGCCCATTGCCAGAATAAGCGCCATCGCGGCAGACTGTTCCGGGAAAAATATCTCATGGAAGACCAGAGCCGCGCCTAGTGAATATAACTGAAAATCCATAAATTCAAGCGCGGTGCCTAACCAGCCAGATACGGCAGCGCGCACTAAATCCTGAGTCGATCGTTCATGCTTTATTTGTGTCATATAGGCAATCTCTAAGAGGTAAGATGCGTACCACTTACTCGCAATTATTTATATTATTTCGCAAACGTGAGTAAGACTTTGCAGCATTGACGCTGGTCTTTCTCGAAAAGCTCAATCGCGTCGGTGACATGTTGATAATCAAATGTATGCGTTATCAGCTTATCCGGATCAATAAGCCCTTTATTCAGCCAGTCAATCACGACCGGGAATTTATTGGCATTAAGACGCGATGAATAAATAGCCAGCTCTTTTCCGGTAATACCCTGCTGTACAATCTCACACGGGTCGCTGGAAAATCCCATCAGGACAATGCGTGCCGCAGGCGATGCAAGGGTAATCGCCTCTTGCAGGATAGCGGGATGACAGGCGGCATCGACAATCAAGGTCGGTTTTAGCGCCTTCTGCTGTAGAAATTCCGCCAGTGAATGTTGACCATTATTGAGGGTCCAGTCAGCGCCGCTCTGCTTCGCCATTGCTAAACGCTCTTCAATGCGATCAACGACTATGACCGTTTTAACCTGATAAACCCCCTTCAGCGCCTGTACGGTCGTCAATCCCATCGGGCCTGCGCCATAGATAAGCGCCACGTCCTGCTCGGTTGGATTCACCTGCCCCGTCACATTTGCCGCAATGGTAAACGGCTCAACCATGACGGCATGATGATCTGCGATGTTGTCCGGTATGCGATGAGCATTACGGGCCGGCGCCACCGCATACTCGCTGAAACCGCCGTCACGATGCACGCCCAGCACCACCAGCGAGGTACACACATTGGGTTTACCGACTGAACAAGGGTAACAATGCCCGCAACTGATCACCGGATCGACGGATACCCGTTCTCCTATCCGGTCGTGATTGACGTTGTCGCCTACCGCGTCGATGACACCGAAAAATTCATGGCCTATGACACGGGGATATTTTGCAAAGGGATTATGTCCCCGATAAATATGACTGTCGGAACCGCAGATACCCGCCAGTTTCACTTTAATACGAACTTCACCCGGCGCAGGCTGAGGAAGCGCGCGCGTTTCGATAGTTAATGTATTCGGTTTTTCGATTACGATGCTTTTCATTTTTCGCTCCTTACCAGTTCCACAGTGTGCCGTCTTCCAGGCGGGCCACCGGCAAATAGGCTGGATCGTACGGATATTTCGCCGCCAGTTTTTCATCAAACTCAATGCCCAGTCCTGGCTTGTCGCCCGGATGCATATAGCCGCCCTCGAACGTCCAGTTATGCGGGAAAACCTCCAGCATCTGTTCGGAGTAGCCCATAAACTCCTGCACGCCAAAGTTAGGCACCCACAGGTCGAAATGTAATGCCGCGGCCATACAAACCGGCGACAGATCGGACGGCCCATGCGAACCGGTACGCACCTGGTAGAGCGAGGCAAAATCGGCAATGCGGCGCATCCCGGTAATACCACCGGCATGGGTAAGCGTGGTGCGGATATAGTCAATCAATTGCTCTTCAATGAGCTGTTTGCAATCCCAGATACTGTTAAAGACTTCGCCTACCGCAATCGGCGTGACCGTATGCTGGCGGATGAGGCGGAAGCACGCCTGATTTTCAGCCGGCGTCGGGTCTTCCATCCAGAACAAACGATAGTCTTCAATACATTTGCCAAAGCGGGCAGCCTCAATAGGCGTCAACCGGTGATGCATATCGTGCAGAAGATGTTCATTAAAACCGAACGTATTACGCACGGCGTCAAACAGCTTTGGCGTAAAATCGAGATACCTTTCCGTTGACCACAATTGTTCTTCCGGCCACTGGCCTTTTGTCGCGGGCTCATAGGCCAGCCCCTTGCCTTTCGCCATGCCGTAGGTGGTTTTCATCCCCGGAACGCCGCACTGCACGCGGATTGCTTTGAACCCTTGCTCTTTATGACGCGCGTAGTCTTCCAGCACATCGTCGATGGTGTGGCCTGTGGTATGGCAATACACCATGACGCCTTCACGCGAAGCGCCGCCGAGTAACTGATACAACGGCATATTGGCGGCTTTGGCTTTAATATCCCATAGCGCCATATCAACCGCGGAAATGGCGGACATGGTGACAGGGCCACGGCGCCAGTACGCGCCTTTGTAGAAGAACTGCCAGATATCTTCAATGCGGCGAGCATCCCGCCCGATAAGCTGTGGGCACAGGTGATCGGTAAGGTACGAGGCCACCGGGAGCTCGCGTCCGTTCAGGGTGGCATCCCCCAGACCGGTGATCCCGTCTTCCGTGGTTATCTTTAAGGTGACGAAGTTACGCCCTGGACACGTAACAAAAACTTCAGCCCCTACAATCTTCATTTTTATTCCTTACATCGCATTATGGGATGCAGGAAATTTACCCAACTGAGCTACTACCATACAAGTATATTAATGTAAAAAGCGCTGCCAGATCACAAAATGTTCTGGTCGCGCGGCAATGTTACGTACGTCCCCATCCGACGACGATAATCAGCATTCCACACAGCGCGATCAGCGCGCCGCACCAGTCATAAACCGTGAGCCGGACGCCATCGACAACACGTAACCACAGGAGCGCAGTACAGACATATACCCCACCGTAAGCCGCATAAACCCGCCCACTCGCCGCCGGATGCAAGGTCAAAAGCCAGACGAATAACGCAAGTGACGCGGCGGCGGGCAGAAGCCACCACACGCTGGCGCCGCGCTTAAGCCATAGCCAGGGAAGAAAACATCCAATGATTTCACAGAGGGCGGTGACAAAGAAAAGCAGAGTCGTCTTTAGCATGAGATTCATTTGGTTACGAAATGATAAGTGATAATACAACAGAATATCGTTACGGTTATCCGGCCATTCTTGTGTATATGCCAGGCATAAGGATTGGTGTAGAATTTACAGGTGGTTTACCGCTTTTTCCCCTCTAATGAAAGGATGTTGTGATGAACAATACGCTGAGCAAACGCCTGTGCCTGACGGCAATGCTTACGTTGGCGGCCGTTGTATATACTACTTCCGCATTCGCTGAAACCAGTAAACTGGTGATTGAATCGGGAGATAGCGCACAAAGTCGTCAGGAAGCGGCGATGGAAAAGGAACAATGGAACGACACTCGCAGTCTGCGTCAGAAAGTGAATACCCGCGCAGAAAAAGAGTGGGACAAAGCCGATGCCGCCTTTGATAACCGCGATAAATGCGAGCAAAGCGCCAACATCAACGCCTATTGGGAGCCCAATACGCTGCGGTGTCTGGATCGTCGTACAGGTCGCGTTATTACGCCCTAATGCAGGATAACTAAAAGGAAGTGTAAGGATACAGTATGACAAGTGACTACAAGGTCAGACTGCGCCCGCTTGAGCGTGAAGATTTACGATTTGTCCACCAGCTTGATAATAATGCCAGCGTTATGCGTTACTGGTTTGAAGAGCCGTATGAGGCTTTTGTCGAACTGTCGGATCTCTACGACAAACACATCCACGACCAAAGCGAACGGCGCTTTGTCGTCGAATGCGATGGTGAAAACGCTGGGCTGGTAGAACTGGTGGAAATTAACCATGTGCATCGGCGGGCGGAATTTCAGATTATTATTTCGCCGGAGTACCAGGGAAAAGGCCTGGCGTCACGCGCGGCCAAACTGGCGATGGATTACGGATTTACCGTACTCAATCTCTATAAATTGTATTTGATCGTCGATAAAGAGAATGAAAAAGCGATTCACATCTACCGTAAACTCGGGTTTAGAGTAGAAGGCGAGCTGATTCATGAGTTCTTCATTAACGGCGAATACCGTAACACCATCCGCATGTGTATCTTCCAGCAGCAGTATCTGGATGAACATAAAACGTCCGGTTCTACGCTCCTGAAACCCACCGCGCAGTAAACGTGGCGCAGTAGTCACGGAGAGTCGCACCGCGCCCGGTTTAGTAGTAATCGATACGATTTTTAATGGTGTAATGGTGGGACACTGCCGGCTTAACGCTCTCATCGACGATAACAAGCCGGCAGTCAACAGGGTTCGCGTACGCATCATATTCGCAGCTCTGTGTGACATTGCCAACCTGTCGATCATCCACCCGGCTGACTGCCGTATAGTCCAGCTTTTTACGCGGGTCCGCGGAGGGTTTTGCCGTCACAGAGAGCGTATTCTGCGAGTTTATGGTTGTCTTACCTAGCGGATAACCTTCGCTATCATAGCGGTACTCGACTTTCATCTCTTTGCCCGTCGCCGATACCACAAAACCGTTGTCGTCCGTTTCCCAGGTCACGCCCGCCGAAGGCAACGCCGCCAGCTGGCACTTCCCCTGTAACTGCACCTTTTTTTCCAGCGTCTGAGCATCCCGGTAATAATTGGCATCCAGCACGAGCGCCAGCCCCGTATTATTCTCCAGATCGTGTAACTCAAGCGTATCAAAACAGCCTTCCTGTGAAAGCGTACCGGTGACCTGCTTCGCCACTTCGCCATTCTCACTCATCAATGTCTGGCTGAAATCCTTTACCGGACCACGTAATGGATCAAAATCAAATTCGTTCGAAAAACTGGCCATTTCCGGCGTAAAAGACTCAAGGGATTTCGGGTTATCACAACCTGCCAGTATCATGCACAATAACGTCAGTAAAAGGGGTTTCTTCACGCGTGTCACCAGGATGAAAAGATATTTATCATCATATTAGCAAATACAGTTATTTACACGAAAAATGCTAAGCTTAGAACATCGTCATTAATCACAGGAGTTCATGATGAAAATCGCAACTGCAATAGCCGCTCTGGCGTTAGTTAGCGCCCCCTCGCTGGTGATGGCGGCACCGGGATCGTGCGAGAGAGTAAAAAGCGATATTGAACAACGTATCATCAATAACGGCGTGCCGGCGGATAATTTTACGCTCACTATCGTTCCTAACGACCAGGCCGATCAGCCCGACTCACAGGTGGTGGGCCATTGCGCGAACGACACGCATAAAATTCTTTATACCCGCACCAACAGCGGCAATGCGCCTGCCAATACCTCTCCCGCTCAGGACGGTTCATCCGCCGAACCGCAATAACCTCCTCCTGCCCTCCGGGTCCGGAGGGTAACGCTCTTTGACATGGATTAATAATCCTTACTCCCAAAGGGGTAAACTCATTACATCATTAGCATGTTAATAATTTCGTTATAGTTATCAATATATAGCGAAATAATAACGACAATGGAGTGAGTGATGCCCGGAGAAAAGCAACAAACAGGCGTTAGCCGCAGGACGTTAGTGAAATCAGCGGCGCTTGGCTCACTGGCGCTGGCTGCCGGAGGCGTATCTTTACCGTTTGGGATGCGTACCGCGGCCGCGGCGGCGCAGCAGGCCATGCGCAACGAAGAAGATAAAATCGTCTGGGGCGCCTGTTCGGTCAACTGCGGCAGTCGCTGCGCCCTGCGTCTGCATGTAAAAGATAATGAAGTCTGGTGGGTTGAAACTGATAATACTGGCGACGATGTCTACGGCAATCATCAGGTTCGCGCCTGTCTGCGGGGCCGTTCAATCCGTCGGCGCATTAACCATCCGGATCGCCTTAACTATCCCATGAAACGCGTTGGCCGCCGCGGCGAAGGCAAATTTGAACGCATTAGCTGGCAGGAAGCACTGGACACCATTAGCGCCAGCCTGAAAAAGACCGTAGAGACCTACGGCAATGAAGCCGTTTATATCCACTATTCATCCGGCATCGTAGGCGGCAACATAACCCGCTCGTCGCCTGCCGCCTCGCCGGTGAAGCGTTTGATGAACTGCTACGGCGGTTCGTTGAATCAATACGGCTCATACAGTACCGCGCAAATTTCTTGCGCCATGCCCTACACCTATGGCTCCAACGACGGCAATAGCACGTCTGATATCGAAAACAGTAAACTGGTGGTCATGTTCGGCAATAATCCGGCTGAAACACGCATGAGCGGCGGCGGCATTACCTGGTTTCTGGAGCAAGCGCGTGAACGCTCAAATGCGCGCATGATCGTGATAGATCCGCGCTATACCGATACCGCTGCCGGACGTGAAGACGAGTGGATACCGATTCGCCCCGGCACCGACGCCGCGCTGGTGGCAGGGATTGCCTGGGTATTGATTAACGAAAATCTCGTTGACCAGCCTTTTCTCGACAACTATTGCATCGGCTACGATGAAAAGACCCTTCCGGCTGACGCGCCCCCCAATGGCCATTATAAGGCTTATATTTTGGGCCAGGGCGAGGACGGTATCGCCAAAACGCCGCAGTGGGCGTCACACATTACCGGCATCCCCGCCGATCGGATTATCAAACTGGCGCGCGAGATAGGCAGCGTCAAGCCGGCCTACATCTGTCAGGGTTGGGGGCCGCAGCGTCAGGCGAACGGCGAACAAACCGCTCGCGCCATCGCCATGTTACCGATTCTGACCGGCAACGTCGGCATTCATGGCGGTAATAGCGGCGCACGCGAATCCACTTACACCATTACCATTGAACGTCTGCCGGTCCTGGAGAATCCCGTTAAAACCGCCATCTCCTGCTTTAGCTGGACGGACGCCATTGCGCGCGGCCCGGAAATGACCGCCCTGCGCGACGGCGTACGCGGCAAAGATAAGCTGGATGTTCCGATCAAATTTCTATGGAACTACGCTGGCAACACCCTGATTAATCAGCATTCGGATATTAATAAAACCCATGAAATTCTTCAGGATGAAGCGAAATGCGAAATGATTGTGGTCATCGACAACTTTATGACCTCTTCCGCGAAGTACGCCGATATTTTACTGCCGGATCTCATGACCGTCGAACAGGAAGATATCATCCCCAATGATTACGCCGGCAATATGGGATATCTGATTTTTATCCAACCGGCGACGACGCCTAAGTTCGAGCGCAAGCCCATCTACTGGGTACTCAGCGAAATCGCCAGACGCCTCGGCGACGATGTGTATCAGCGGTTTACCGAAGGCCGTACCCAGGCGCAATGGCTGCAATATCTGTACGCCAAAATGCAGGCAAGAGATCCGGCATTGCCCGCGTATGACGAGCTGAAAAAAATGGGCATCTATAAACGCAAAGATCCCAACGGCCATTTTGTCGCCTATAAAAAATTTCGTGAAGATCCGCAGGCCAATCCGTTAAAAACGCCGTCCGGTAAAATCGAAATCTACTCAAGCAAACTCGCTCACATCGCCAGTACCTGGGAGCTGGCGGAAGGCGACGTGATAAGCCCACTGCCGATTTATACCCCTACTTTTGAAGGATGGGACGATCCGAAACGGAGCACCTTCCCGCTACAGCTGTTTGGCTTTCACTATAAATCCCGTACCCATTCAAGCTACGGCAATATTGATGTTCTGCAGGCCGCCTGTCGCCAGGAGGTGTGGATAAATCCGCTCGATGCGCAAAAACGCGGTATCGCGAATGGCGATAAGGTTCGCGTCTTTAACGATCGTGGAGAGGTGCGTCTACCCGCCAAAGTCACGCCGCGTATTCTGCCCGGCGTCAGCGCGATGGGTCAGGGCGCATGGCATAATGCGGATATGGCTGGCGATAAAATTGACCACGGCGCCTGCATCAATACGCTCACGACGCTGCGTCCTTCCCCCCTGGCAAAAGGGAATCCTCAACATACAAATCTGGTGGAAATCGAAAAAATCTAAGCCGCCTGCTCCGGGACGTTTTTACGCGCCCGGGGCTCCCCGTTTTGCGAACACAACAACATTTAAAACTCTTTTTTGGATGAGCATAGTGAGCTGTTATGAAAATCACCAACCCTGAGGCATTAATGGCGGCCAGTATCAGCCGACGAAGCCTGGTGAAAACCTCCGCTATCGGTAGCCTTGCGCTTGCCAGTAGCGCTTTCACCCTTCCGTTCTCCCGCATCGCCCACGCCGCAGCAGACCTCGCATCTGGCAATGTGGCAGAAAAAGCGGTCTGGAGTTCATGTACCGTTAACTGCGGCAGCCGCTGTCTGCTACGCCTGCACGTAAAAGATGACACCGTATATTGGGTTGAATCAGATACCACGGGCAACGATGAATATGGCAACCATCAGGTACGCGCCTGCCTGCGCGGTCGTTCCATTCGTCGCCGGATGAACCACCCCGATCGCCTGAAATATCCGATGAAACGCGTTGGTAAACGTGGAGAAGGCAAATTCGAACGTATCAGTTGGGATGAAGCGTTGGATACCATCGGCGATAACCTGAAACGTATCCTCAAGGACTACGGCAACGAAGCGGTACATGTGCTTTACGGTACCGGCGTGGACGGCGGCAATATCACCAATTCTAACGTACCGTATCGCCTGATGAACGCCTGCGGCGGCTATCTCAGCCGTTACGGTAGCTACAGCACCGCCCAAATCAGCGCGGCCATGAGCTATATGTTCGGCGGCAACGACGGCAACAGTCCGGATGATATCGCCAATACAAAACTGGTGGTGATGTTTGGCAATAACCCCGCGGAAACACGTATGAGCGGCGGCGGCGTGACATACTATGTCGAACAGGCGCGCGAACGCTCCAACGCCCGGATGATCGTCATTGACCCGCGTTATAACGACACTGCCGCCGGCCGCGAAGACGAGTGGCTGCCGATTCGCCCAGGTACCGATGGCGCGCTGGCGGCGGCAATCAGCTGGGTGCTGATTACCGAAGATCTTATTGATAAACCGTTTCTGGATAAATACTGCATCGGCTACGACGAAACCACTCTGCCCGCCTCGGCCCCGCGTAACGCGCACTATAAAGCCTATATTTTGGGTCAGGGCGAAGACGGTATTGCTAAAACGCCGCAATGGGCCGCGCAGATTACCAGTATTCCGGCGGAAAAAATCATTCAACTGGCGCGGGAAATCGGCTCGGCGAAACCGGCTTACATTTGCCAGGGCTGGGGACCGCAACGCCACTCTAACGGGGAGCAGACCGCACGCGCAATCGCCATGTTGTCTGTACTCACCGGTAACGTCGGCATAAATGGCGGTAATTCCGGCGTGCGCGAAGGCACCTGGGATCTGGGCGTCGAATGGTTTTCTATGCTGGAGAACCCGGTAAAAACCCAGATTTCGGTCTTTACCTGGACCGACGCTATCGATCATGGCGCGGAAATGACCGCCACACGCGACGGCGTGCGGGGAAAAGACAAGCTCGACGTGCCGATCAAATTTTTGTGGTGCTACGCCAGTAATACGCTGATCAATCAGCATGGCGATATCGCCCACACCCACGAGGTGCTTCAGGACGACAGTAAATGTGAAATGATCGTCGGCATCGAGCACTTTATGACCGCGTCGGCAAAATATTGCGACATTCTGCTGCCTGATTTAATGCCGACCGAGCAGGAAGATCTGATTTCCCACGAATCCGCAGGCAATATGGGCTATGTCATTCTTGGTCAGCCCGCCACCTCGCCGAAATTTGAAAGAAAGCCCATTTACTGGACGCTCAGTGAAGTGGCTAAACGGCTTGGTCCGGACGTATACCAGACCTTCACAGAAGGCCGCACGCAGCATGAGTGGGTCAAATACCTGCACGCAAAAACCAAAGCGCGTAACCCGGAAATGCCGGATTACGAAGAGATGAAACAGACAGGGATTTTCAAGAAAAAATGCCCGGAGGAGCACTACGTCGCTTTCCGCGCCTTCCGCGAAGACCCTGCCGCCAACCCACTGAAAACGCCGTCCGGTAAAATCGAAATCTATTCCGAGCGTCTGGCAACCCTCGCCAACACGTGGGAGCTGAAGAAAGATGAGATTATCCATCCTTTACCCGCCTATACGCCAGGCTTTGACGGTTGGGACGATCCGCTTCGTCAGCGCTACCCGCTACAGCTAACCGGCTTCCACTATAAAGCGCGTACCCACTCCAGCTACGGCAATATCGACGTCCTGCAACAGGCATGTCCGCAGGAGATCTGGATCAACCCGATTGATGCGCAAGCGCGCGGCATTCAGCACGGCGACACCGTGCGGGTCTTTAACCAGAACGGACAGATGCTCATTCCGGCAAAAGTCACGCCGCGCATATTGCCTGGCGTCACCGCTATCGGCCAGGGCGCCTGGTTAAATGCCGACATGTTTGGCGACAAAGTCGATCGCGGCGGCTCCATTAACATTCTGACGTCGCACCGGCCTTCCCCACTGGCGAAAGGTAATCCGTCACACAGTAATCTTGTTCAGGTTGAAAAGGCGTAAGGAGTAACCCATGACAACCCAGTATGGATTTTTTATTGATTCCAGCCGTTGCACCGGTTGCAAAACCTGCGAACTGGCCTGCAAGGACTACAAAGATTTGACCCCGGATGTCAGCTTCCGCCGCATTTATGAGTATGCGGGTGGCGACTGGCAGGAAGATAACGGCGTCTGGCACCAGAACGTCTTTGCCTACTATCTCTCCATCTCCTGTAACCACTGCGAAGACCCGGCCTGTACCAAAGTCTGCCCGAGCGGCGCGATGCACAAGCGCGATGACGGTTTTGTGGTGGTGAACGAAGAGGTCTGTATCGGCTGCCGCTACTGCCACATGGCCTGCCCGTACGGCGCGCCGCAGTACAACGCGGCCAAAGGTCATATGACCAAGTGCGACGGCTGTTATGATCGCGTCGCCGACGGCAAAAAGCCTATCTGCGTCGAATCCTGTCCGCTGCGGGCGCTGGACTTTGGTCCTATCGACGAACTGCGCAAAAAACACGGTGAGCTGGCTGCCGTCGCGCCGCTGCCGCGCGCGCATTTCACGAAGCCGAATATTGTGATTAAACCCAACGCCAACAGCCGCCCGACCGGGGACACTACCGGTTATCTGGCCAATCCGAAGGAGGTATAAGATGGGAAGTGGATGGCATGAATGGCCGTTGATGATCTTCACGGTCTTTGGTCAGTGCGTGGTCGGCGCGTTAATCGTTAGCGGACTGGGCTGGCTGACGGCAAAAGACGATACCATCGCCCGTCAGCGCATCGTGCGCAGCATGTTTTTTCTGTGGCTGGTGATGGGAGTGGGATTCCTCGCGTCGATTATGCATCTCGGCTCGCCGATGCGTGCGTTTAACTCGCTTAACCGCGTAGGCGCTTCCGCACTGAGTAATGAAATCGCCGCAGGATCGGTGTTCTTTGCCGTAGGCGGCATCTGGTGGCTGGTGGCGGTACTCGGTAAAATGCCCCCGGCGCTGGGTAAAGTGTGGCTGCTGGTCAGTATGGCGCTCGGCGTTGCATTCATCTGGGCAATGACGCTCGTTTATCAGATAGATACCGTGCCAACCTGGTATAATGGCTACACCACGCTGGCCTTTTTCCTCACGGCATTCCTGTGCGGCCCGGTGTTTGCGGCGCTACTGCTACGCATCGCGCGCGTCCCATTTTGCAGCGTGACGTTTGCCAGTATTAGCGGCCTGGCGTTGGTGGTGTGCGTGGCGGTCATCGTACTACAAGGGCTGTCTCTCTCAACCATTCACAGTTCCGTGCAACAGGCCAGCCATCTCGCACCGGATTACGGTATGCTACAGGTCTGGCGCATTGTCTTGCTTGCTGCCGGATTAGGCTGCTGGCTATGTCCGCTAATCCGTCGCCGCGAACCGCATACCGTTGGTTTGCTGCTCGGTGTCGTGCTGGTGCTGGCAGGCGAAATTATTGGCCGCGGACTTTTTTATGGCCTGCATATGACCGTAGGTATGGCCGTCGCAGGTTAATTTATGCGTGCGGGGCGACCCGCACCTTTCGGGATTGTTTGAATGACCACTTTTTTACAACGTGATGATTTTGCAGTAACGGCGCGTGTTCTTGGCGCGTTGTTTTATTATTCGCCGGAAAGCCACGAAACCGCTCCTCTGGTTCAGGCGCTATTAACCGACGACTGGCAGGCGCAGTGGCCGCTTGATGCCGAGGCGCTTGCGCCTGTGGCGGCTATGTTTAAGACCCACAGCGAAGAGTCGTTGCCACAGGCCTGGCAGCGTCTGTTTATCGGCCCTTACGCTCTGCCGTCTCCGCCGTGGGGTTCCGTCTGGCTGGATCGTGAGAGCGTATTATTTGGCGATTCTACATTGGCGCTACGTCAGTGGATGCGCGAAAACGGGATTCAGTTTGAAATGCAACAAAACGAGCCAGAAGATCATTTTGGGTCGCTGTTGCTGCTGGCGGCCTGGCTTGCCGAGAACGACCGTCATCATGAATGCGAACAACTCCTGGCCTGGCATCTGTTTCCGTGGTCGTCCCGCTTTCTGGACGTATTTATCGATCATGCCGGGCATCCGTTTTATCAGGCGTTGGGGCAACTGGCGCGTCTGACTCTGGCGCAATGGCAAGCTCAACTCATTATTCCCGTCGCTGTAAAACCGTTATTCCGTTAATCCCCACAAAAGGCAGGATTTTACCTGCCTTTCCTCCCATTGCGGCCTATTTTTATCTACAAAAAAGTGACAACGTCACACCCCGTTTCTATTTTTAAGATAATTCTTTATCGTGAATGTTCACCCTAAGCCGCATAAGGGCAAAACAGAATTGTTAATAGATGTTTAACAGTGTTAAACATCACGCTCCGCTGGAATCCTTCCCAACCTGTTGCTATAGCTCAAAGCACCCTGCCGGAACATGGCATAACAACACGCGACTCTTAACGTCGCCATAACACATGCAAACAGGGAGACACACCGCAATGCACACCCTCACCCTAAAACGCGTACTTGGGTTCACTATCGTCATTCTGCTGTTACTGGCGCTGTTTATCTGGGGAATCGGTCTGGAGACGCTGAAAGCGCGTCAGGTCGATCTGCTGTATCTCGGACAACGGCATTTGATGCTGGTCTTTACGTCCATGTTTTTTGCTTTACTGGTCGGTATCCCGAGCGGGATTTTACTCAGCCGACCTGCGGCAAAAGGATTTGCTGAATATGTCATGCAAATCTTTAATGTTGGTAATACCTTGCCGCCACTGGCCGTCCTGGCCTTAGCGATGGTGATTATCGGGATCGGCGATACGCCCGCCATTGTCGCGCTATTTCTGGCCTCCCTTCTGCCTATCGTCCGCAATACCTATGCGGGCCTCTGTTCCGTTCCCGCCTCACTGATTGAAGCGGCGAACGGGATTGGGATGACAAAATGGCAGCGGCTTCGCCAGGTAGAGCTACCTAATGCGTGGCCAGTGATGCTGTCCGGTATTCGCATCGCGACCGCCATCAATGTCGGCACCGCGCCGCTGGCCTTTCTGATCGGCGCCAGCAGCTACGGCGAGCTGATTTTCCCGGGAATTTATCTCAACGATTTTCCGACGTTGATCCTCGGCGCAACGGCCACGGCGTTATTCGCGCTGATTCTTGACACTCTGCTTGCCTGGTTTGGGCGACGCCTTAGCCCTCATACCGTTTGAACGCATAAATAACAATAAGGAGCGTTAAATGAGATTCAAAAAACACCTGTTAGGATGGCTTGCCGCAACGCTGTTGTTCAGTAGCCAGACGCAGGCCGCGCCGCTGGTTCTCGCCACCAAAAGCTTTACCGAGCAGCATATTCTTTCCGCTATGACCGTTCAGTATTTGCAGAAGAAAGGCTTTCAGGTTCAGCCGCAAACCAATATCGCCGCGGTGATTTCACGTAATGCGATGGTGAATAAACAAATTGATATTACCTGGGAATACACCGGTACATCGCTGATTATTTTCAACCGTATCGATAAGCGCATGAGTCCACAGGAAACCTACGACACGGTAAAACGCCTGGATGCGAAGCTGGGCCTGGTATGGCTCAAACCGGCTGACATGAACAATACTTACGCGTTCGCGATGCAGCGCAAACGCGCCGAGTCGGAAAATATCACCACCATCTCGCAAATGGTGGCAAAAATCGAACAGGTCCGGCAGAACGATCCTGACCACAACTGGATGCTCGGCCTCGATCTGGAATTTGCCGGGCGCAGCGACGGAATGAAGCCCCTTCAGCAAGCCTACCAGATGCAGCTTGATCGCCCGCAAATACGACAGATGGACCCAGGGCTGGTCTATAACGCCGTTCGGGATGGGCTGGTTGACGCCGGGCTGGTCTATACCACCGACGGACGGGTGAAAGGGTTTGATCTGAAAGTGCTGGAAGATGATAAAGGCTTCTTCCCAAGTTACGCTGTCACGCCCGTGGTGCGTAAAGAGGTGCTGGAAGCCAATCCTGGCCTTGATGACGCCTTAAACACCCTTTCCGGCCTGCTCAATAACGATGTGATATCGACCCTAAACGCCCAGGTCGATATCGAGCATCGCACGCCGCAACAGGTAGCCCATCAATTTTTGCAGGACAAAGGTCTGCTGTAAGGAGCGCCTATGGATACGATACATTATATGCTGGATAACGCAGGCTATCTCGCCAGCCTTACCTTTCAGCATCTCTGGCTGGTCGCGCTGGCCGTCGGTCTGGCGATTATCATCGGCGTACCGTTAGGCGTTTTGATTGTACGCCACAAATGGCTGGCAACGCCGATATTGGGCGCCGCCACGCTACTTCTTACCATTCCGTCTATCGCGCTGTTTGGGTTAATGATCCCGCTCTTTTCGCTGATCGGACATGGTATTGGCGTTCTGCCCGCCGTGACGGCTGTTTTTCTCTACTCTTTACTGCCGATTGTCCGTAATACCCATACTGCGCTTGATAGTTTGCCGCCCGGTCTGCGTGAAGCGGGACGCGGCATCGGTATGACTTTCTGGCAACGGCTGCGCTGGGTCGAAATCCCAATGGCCCTACCGGTTATTTTCGGGGGTATCCGCACCGCGGTAGTGATGAATATCGGCGTGATGGCGATTGCCGCGGTGATCGGCGCCGGCGGTCTGGGGCTGCTACTGTTAAACGGCATTAGCGGCAGCGATATTCGCATGTTAATTGCCGGCGCGCTGATGATCTGTCTACTGGCAATTGTACTTGACTGGCTGTTGCATCGTCTGCAAGTCGTACTGACACCTAAGGGGATACGATAATGATAAAACTGGAAAATCTCACCAAACAATTTGTACAGAAAAAGGGTCAGCCGCTAAAAGCCGTCGACAACGTCAACCTGAACGTGCCGGAAGGCGAAATGTGCGTCTTACTCGGTCCCTCCGGCTGCGGCAAAACCACCACGTTAAAGATGATCAACCGGCTGATCGCGCCCAGCAGCGGTAATATTCTTATCAACGGCGAGAATACCAACGATATGGATACGGTAACGCTACGCCGCAATATTGGGTATGTTATCCAACAAATCGGCCTGTTTCCTAATATGACGATTGAAGAAAATATTACCGTTGTGCCGCGCATGTTGGGTTGGGACAAAGCGCGCTGCAAGCAACGCGCCGAAGAGTTGATGGACATGGTGGCGCTGGATGCCAGAAAATTTCTGCATCGCTATCCAAAGGAGATGTCCGGGGGACAGCAACAGCGTATTGGCGTGATCCGCGCTCTGGCCGCCGATCCGCCGGTACTGCTGATGGATGAGCCCTTCGGCGCGGTGGACCCCATTAACCGCGAAGTGATCCAGAACCAGTTTCTGGATATGCAGCGTAAGCTAAAAAAGACCGTGATGCTGGTCAGCCATGATATCGACGAAGCGCTAAAACTCGGCGACCGTATCGCCGTGTTCCGTCAGGGGCGAATTGTACAGTGCGCCAGTCCTGATGAACTGCTGGCCAAACCGGCTAACGAGTTTGTCGGGTCGTTTGTCGGTCAGGACAGAACGTTAAAGCGTTTGCTACTGGTCTCCGCAGGCGATGTTACCGACCAACAGCCAACCATTACCGCGCGGCCTTCCACGCCGTTAAGCGAGGCGTTCGGCATTATGGATGATCACGATATTCGCGCCATTACCGTCATTGACAACGACGGTAAGCCACTGGGATTTGTGAAGCGCCGGGAGGCGCGGAACGCCAGCGGAATCTGCGCCGATATCACCCATCCTTTCCGTATTACGGGCAAAGCGGAAGATAATCTGCGTATTGTGCTGTCCAGATTGTACGAAAGTAATACCAGCTGGATGCCGATCGTTGATGAAGACGGACGCTATAACGGTGAAATCTCTCAGGATTACATCGCCGACTATCTCAGCTCAGGCCGCACGCGTCGGGCGCTAAATATTCACGAAAACAGCTAACGTTGCCGCCGGATGGCCTCTCGCTATCCGGCAGTATCATTATTGTACGCAATATTATATCGCACATAGTGCTTTTGCGTCTGACGCCATTTCCCCGCAGAATAGGCTATCCTGAAACTCCCTGTTTACCCGCTCATGCATCGTTTACACGCTTACCCGGATCTGCGCGCGATGTTTCGTCGCCTGCTGATCGCTACGCTCATCGGTATTCTCGCGGCGCTGGCTGTCGCCGCTTTCCGTCATGCGATGCAATTGCTGGAGTGGATTTTCCTGAGTAATGACACTGGCAGTCTGGTGAATGCGGCTGAGGGGCTTTCGCCCTGGCGACGGCTGATTACGCCAGCGCTTGGCGGCCTGGCCGCTGGTCTGTTGCTGTGGGGGTGGCAAAAAATGAACCAACAGCGCCCCCATGCGCCCACTGACTATATGGAAGCATTGCAAACCGACGGGCAATTTGACGTTGGCGCCAGTCTGGTGAAATCGCTGGCCTCGCTGCTGGTCGTGGTCAGCGGCAGCGCAATTGGTCGCGAAGGCGCAATGATCCTCCTCGCCTCGCTGGCGGCATCCAGCTTTGCCAGACGCTTCACGCCGCGTGAGGAATGGAAATTATGGATCGCCAGCGGCGCCGCTGCGGGCATGGCGGGCGCTTACCATGCGCCGCTGGCGGGCAGCCTGTTTATCGCGGAAATCCTGTTCGGTACCTTAATGCTGGCTTCCCTCGGCCCGGTTGTCGTTTCCGCCGTCGTCGCCCTGCTAACCACCCATGTATTAAACGGTAGCGATTCACTACTCTATACCGTACATCTGACCGTTGATCTCCACGCGCGGGAGTACGTCATGATAGTCAGTACCGGTCTGGTCGCCGGTCTGTGCGGCCCATTGCTGATGTGGCTGATGACGGCCAGCCATAATAGTTTCTTACGCTTAAAATTGTCCCCGCCCTGGCAACTGGCGCTGGGCGGGCTTATTGTCGGATTACTGTCGTTACTCACGCCCACGGTATGGGGAAACGGCTATAGCGTCGTACAATCATTTTTGCTCTCTCCGCCGCTATTCTCGCTGATTGGCGGAATTTTTGTGTGCAAAATCCTGGCGGTGCTCGCCAGCAGCGGGTCTGGCGCGCCGGGCGGCGTCTTTACGCCAACATTATTTGTCGGATTATCAATTGGAATGTTTCTGGGTCGGATATGGGGATTCTGGCTGCCAGGCTCGGATGAAATAGCAATTTTATTGGGGCTGGCGGGTATGGCGACGCTACTGGCGGCGACAACCCATGCGCCGATAATGTCCACCCTGATGATTTGTGAAATGACCGGCGAGTATCAGTTACTCCCCGGTCTGCTGATTGCCTGTGTAGTCGCGTCAGTGCTCTCGCGAACGTTACGCCATGATTCTATCTACCGCCAGCACGCTGCCGAGCATTGATAAACGAATATACTGCCCCAGCTCACGCTGCTCGGCGCGCGGCAGGTACGGTAACTCGCCAATCAGCGGCGCTGGCAGTTTTTTCCCAAGCACATCAATAATTTCAGCATAATGCGCCAGCCCAGGATTGATACGATTCGCCACCCAACCAATTAATGGCAGTCCATCGTTAGCGACAGCTTGCGCAGTCAGTAGCGCATGATTAATGCACCCCTCCTGAATCCCTACCACCATCAATACCGGTAACTGTTCCTGTACCACCCATTCGGACAATGGACGTAAATCATTCATCAAACTACGCCAGCCGCCAGTACCCTCCACAACCACGTGGTCCACTTTATCGCTCAGACTCGCCAGACCGTTGGACAGCAAGGTGTAATTTATAGGACAGCTATGCGCGACGCTGCTTTCTTCTTCGCTTAACGCGATCGGATTAATCGCCTCATACGGCAACTCCAGCGAAGAGACGCTTTGCAATACCAGCGCGTCTTTGTTGCGCATCCCTTCTGCAGTCTCTTTGCTCCCTTTAGCGACAGGTTTATACCCTGCGACGCTCTTACCACCCGACGCTAACGCTTGTAGTAATGCGCGGGAAACCACCGTCTTCCCAACAGAAGTGTCTGTACCTGTAATAAAGAAACGCTTCAGCATCACTAACTCCACCGTTATGCTTCGAAAATATAAGCCAGGAAAATAATACAGTGGAGAAAGTCTAAGATATGGCAAGGGCAATCAGCTTGAGTTAGCGCAAATTTTTGTACAACAGTTAAAAAATGTTAACCCTGTAATAGACGAATCAACAAAGAGCCGTTATACATCGCGTCTTTTACCAACGCCGCCCCGGCCATCGTGCCCTGGTTGGTAAACTGCGTGCTTTCCACTACCGTATTCCTACTGTAGGCGGGCAGCGCCTGCTGACGGATACTGTCAGCAATGGCCGGAAAAAGGATATCAGCCGCTTTACTTAGCGGCGAACCAATAAGAATTTTTTGCGGATTAAATAAATTCACCATGATAGCCAGAATGCGTCCGACATGCGCGCCAACGCCGCTAATAATATCTTTTGCTAATAGATCTCCCTGCATCGCCGCCTGACACAGTGAATCTACCGTTAACGGCTGGCCGTGCAACATTGAACTCATCGACTGATTAAGCCGAAGCTGCGTAAGTTCCAGCACGCTATCGACGCTGGCTATGGTCTCCAGACAGCCATGATTACCGCAATAACAGCGCTTACCATAAGGATCGACCTGGGTATGCCCAATCTCTACCAGACTGCTACTGCCCGCATGAAGCAAATGACCGTCGGTGATAACGCCCGCCCCCACATTATGATCAATCACCACCTGGATAACGTCGCGCGCGCCGCGTGAGGCGCCAAAAAGCGCCTCTGCCATCGTCCAGGCGCTAATATCATGCTGGATGTAAACCGGTACGCCGGTGTGCCGCTCCAGCGCATCTCCCAAAGGCATCTCTTTGACATCTTCGTAATACGGCATCCGGTGCACAACGCCGTTTTCGGTATCGATAATGCCCGGTAACGTAATGGCAATGGAGGTCAGACGCTCCAGTTTCTGCTGATGGCGGGTAAAAAACCGATCAACGTGCGTAATAATTCGCTCAAGCAACGGCGTGGCTTCGTTTAACGGCAGCGCCAGACACTCTTCTACCACCAGTTTGCTGCTAAGATCGCGCAGCGCAAGGAAAATTTCGCCACGGCTAATACGAATAGATAAATAGTGCCAGGCTTCTGTTTCCACCATCAGCCCGACGGCGGGACGTCCACGACTGCCCGCCTCTTTAATTTCAAGTTCCTGAACCAAATGCGCTTCCAGCATTTCGCGAACAATTTTCGTAATACTGGCAGGCGCCAACTGCGCCAGACGAGACAGGTCAATTCGCGATACCGGTCCGAGCTGATCAATCAGGCGATACACTGCGCCAGCATTGGTCTGCTTAATTTGATCGATATGCCCAGGCTGACTATCAGCAACCACCGCTCACTCCCTTTATTTTCGCGCTCCGAAATAATCTGTGTGCTATGGTGAAACACTTCAATACTCGCCGTCAACTTTTTGCTTAGCCGTGTGATTAACTGCACATTTTCACCCTTTTAAAGCGTAATTAATCCCGTCGGGCAGCCAGTAATAGCAGTTGGCAAAACCGCTGTACGGCATGACTCTGTTCATGATGCTTTGGCCATACCAGCCACATTTCAGATACGGCGTCCTCTTCCGCCAGGGGAACCCAGCGCATCTCGCTCATCTGTACACGCTTAAAGGATGCCGGCAGAATCGAGACACCCAGCCCCGCCGCCACCAGACCGATAATGGTCATTGCCTCGCCAACCTCCTGCGTGATGGTCGGCGACAGGTTATAGCGCCGCATCAGGCCGAGAATATCGTCGTAGAGGCCCGTCCCGACATGCGGATCGAAAAAGACGAAAGGTTCTTCCGCCAGTTCTGTCAGACTGACGACCGGCTTTTGCGCCAGCCGATGTTCGCGCGGGATCATGGCCATAAGCGGCTCATGCAAAATCACCTCGCGATTAAGTGTGTCGGGCAGCGGCGTATTCCGCAGCAAGCCAATATCCAGTACGCCTTCGTTGAGCGGCGCGATTTGCTCACGCGTATTCATTTCACGCGTTTGCATATGCACTCCCGGATAGGACTGGCGGAACAGCGAAAAGGTATGCGATACCGCCCGAATAAAAGGCGCTGAAGACGTAAAGCCAATACGGATTTCACCCGCTTCGCCCTGATGCAACCGCTCGGCGCGAGCGGCGGCGTCGTTTACCAGACTCAGGATGTGTCGGCTATCCACCAGAAACTGTCGCCCGGCGGCGGTTAACGCTACGCTGCGGTTGGTCCGCGCCAGTAATCGCGCGCCGACCTGCTGCTCCAGAATTTGTATCTGCTGACTCAGTGGCGGCTGCGAGATATTGAGGCGCGCGGCGGCGCGACCAAAATGCAGCTCTTCTGCTACCGCCACAAAGTAACGTAAATGACGTAATTCGATATTCATATGTTTAACGTCTTATTTGAGACAATTAATATATTAGACAGAATATTTTGCTTTTTCTATGCTTTACATGTCAGTTATACCCGTCTCCTGTTGACGGAGATGTAAAGCAAGGATTTAACGTGAGTCGTACAACTATTCTCGATGACGCCACGGCGAGCGATATCGATGAACAACGCCATTCTCAGCCGGTTCAATTTATAAAACGCGGTACAGCACCTTTCATGCGCGTCACGCTGGCCCTTTTTTCCGCGGGTCTGGCGACTTTCGCGCTCCTTTATTGCGTTCAGCCTATATTACCGGTACTTTCCCAGGAGTTTGGCGTCTCCCCCGCCAGCAGCAGCGTTTCACTTTCTATTTCTACCGCCATGCTGGCTATCGGCTTACTTTTTACTGGCCCGCTTTCTGATGCGATAGGCCGTAAACCGGTGATGGTCACCGCCTTGTTATTAGCCTCCTGCTGCACATTGTTATCAACCATGATGACCAGCTGGCATGGTATTCTGATTATGCGTGCGCTGATCGGTCTATCGTTAAGCGGCGTCGCCGCGGTGGGAATGACCTACCTGAGCGAAGAAATCCATCCCAGCTTTGTCGCTTTCTCCATGGGGCTCTATATTAGCGGTAATTCCATCGGCGGGATGAGCGGGCGTTTATTAAGCGGCGTCATGACCGACTTTTTTAACTGGCGCATCGCGCTGGCGGCCATCGGATGCTTTGCGCTGGCGTCCGCGCTGATGTTCTGGAAGATTTTACCCGCCTCACAACATTTCCGTCCCACGTCGCTACGGCCTAAAACGCTATTTATTAATTTCCGTCTCCACTGGCGCGATCGGGGGTTACCTCTGCTGTTTGCGGAAGGCTTTTTACTGATGGGCGCATTCGTCACCCTGTTTAACTACATTGGCTATCGCCTGATGCTCTCCCCCTGGGAATTAAGCCAGGCCGTGGTCGGACTGTTATCCGTAGCCTATCTCACCGGCACATGGAGCTCGCCGAAAGCTGGCGCAATGACCTCACGCTATGGCCGGGGGCCGGTGATGCTGTTCTCTATCGCAGTAATGCTGGGCGGGCTTTTACTGACACTTTTTACCTCGCTTTGGCTGATTTTTGCCGGAATGCTGCTTTTTTCCGCCGGCTTTTTCGCCGCGCACTCCGTGGCCAGTAGTTGGATTGGCCCGCGTGCGCGCCGGGCGAAGGGACAGGCCTCGTCACTTTATCTTTTCAGCTATTATCTGGGGTCCAGTATCGCCGGGACGCTAGGCGGCGTATTCTGGCATAGTTACGGCTGGAACGGCGTAGGCGGTTTTATCGCGCTAATGCTGGTGCTGGCCATCCTGGTCGGGACGCGGTTACATCATCGTCTTCACGCCTGAAAAGAAATAATCCGGCGATAGCAACGTGCGCTATCGCCGGGCTGGTTTCACGCCACGACTCACTGTTTACCACAGACCTGTCAAGCTTGATACGCCCATGACTTCTCTGATTGCATCCAGCGCCAGAAGCGTAAATACCACCCAGATTATCGGATTCATATACGGTGTACTTGTTATTCTGGAGAGCGAATATTACCGACTCTGCGACCAAAAATAACGGCCGGTAACGTAAAGCTACCTATTATGGTGGGGGCTGACATCGCGTTACCGGGGGATTGTACATAGCGTTACATGCCGAAACCAATCACTCACGGAAGCCTTTTGATAACAGCGATATAGTCATTTCACCGGCCCCGCAGTGGGGTTGAATGAAAACCAAATCGAGGGTATCAAAATGAAAAAAGTATTAGCTCTGGTTGTTGCCGCTGCAATGGGTCTCTCTTCCGCAGCATTCGCGGCTGAGACTGCAACGCCTGCGAAAACCGCAACGCCTGCCAAAACAACCCAGACCCCCCAGCACCACAAAAAACAGCATAAAAAAACCGTTGAGCAAAAAGCGCAGGCGGCTAAAAAACACCAGAAAAAAGGTGGTAAAGCGCCAGCCAAAACCACGTCAAAACCAACTACTCAACCGGCTGCGTAAGTCGTAACATGCTGCGGCGCGCCCCCGCGCCCGTTTTTACGGCGCTAAATTGTTCTGGTTTAGCGCCGCCTTCCGGGAGGGCAAAAAAGTGTCTCGCTACCGCTTTGAGCTCATTCTTATCGTGCTTATTTTATGCGCCGTTATTGCCACGCATTTCTATCTTTCCTGAGTGTAGTTATCTGATTTTACTCCCACTTTCTTACCGTCACGTCTATAGTAGTACTGAGGGTTTGTTGTTAATAATCATAATTACCCACCAGAGTGTGATATGCATAAAACCATTGCTGTATTACTGGGCATAGTGTGTTTTTTACCGGTTATGGCGAAAGCCAGGGGGGCTGAAACAGACGCCACGGATGCCAGCGACGTCAAAACGCTTTTTTTTAACCATGACGATCGGGTGCCCGTCGCCGATCCTACCCAATCGCCGTGGGATGCCATCGGGCAACTAGAGACCGCCAGCGGTAATTTGTGTACGGCAACGCTTATCTCCCCGCATATCGCCCTGACAGCAGGTCACTGCCTGCTAACGCCACCGAAAGGAAAACCAGACAAGGCGGTTGCGCTGCGTTTTGTGGCGCGAAAAGGTGTATGGCGCTATGAAATCCACGGCATTGAAGGCCGCGTTGAACCGTCGCTGGGCCGACGTCTGAAAGCGGATGGCGATGGCTGGATTGTGCCGCCTGCCGCGGCAAGCTGGGATTTTGGTCTGGTAATATTGCGCTACCCACCTTCCGGTATCACGCCAGTGCCTTTATTTACCGGCGATAAAGCGGCGCTCACTGCGGCGTTGAAAGCCGCAGACCGAAAAGTCACGCAGTCCGGTTATCCGGAAGATCATCTGAATGCGCTCTATTCCCATCAGGATTGCGTCGTGACCGGCTGGGCGCAGAATGCCGTACTCTCACACCAGTGCGACACCTTACCTGGCGACAGCGGCTCGCCGCTCTTATTGCACACGGATAGCGGATGGCAGCTTATTGGCGTACAAAGCTCCGCCCCTGCGGCTAAAGATCGCTGGCGCGCCGATAACCGCGCCATATCCGTCACCGGCTTTCGCGATAAGCTGAAAGCTCTGGCGCAGGATTAATGCGGGAATCGCTGCCTGAATCGACAGGCAGCGATCGTCTCAGGCAAATTTGATCATGACCATTCCGGCGAGCAGCAATATCACGCCAACCCAGCCTTTGGGGTTTAAGCGCTGACCGAAGAGCACCCAGCCCGCCGCCAACGTGGCGGCAATACCAAAACCGCCCCATAATGCATACGCCACCGACAGGTCTATCCCTTTAACCGCCTGGGAAAGCGCGCTGAAGGCGGCCAGAACAGCGGCAAGCGATAAGATGCCATAGCATTTACGGCGAAAGCCGTCCGAAAATTTCAACAGTACGTTAGCCGCGATTTCCAGCATTATTGCCAGCCCAAGCCAGGCGCCGTGTATCCATTCAAATTGTTGCACGAGTCGCCTCCTTCACTGGTTTGCCGGGTTTACGTGTCCCTGATTTGATCAATACTATGCCGGCGACCAGCGTCAGCAAGCCGGCAATCTTCATGGTTGATAATGCTTCATCAAATAGCAGCACGCTAAAAATGGTAATAAATAAAATGCCGATCCCTTCCCATAAGGCATACGCTACACCCAGGGCAATCTTTTTTACCGCAAAAGAAAGAAATATATATGACAGCGTGATCATCACCAGCATTAAAATAAAACCCGCATTGCCATTACCCACGCTAGCCCATTTCATTGAGAGCGTGCCGGTAATTTCAGTCGCGATAGCCAGAGCTAATAAAATCCAGTAAAACATGACACTTCTCCTGCATGAGAATATACTCTTTCGAGTCTGCTGCACGCAGCAAACTAAAAAATAAAATCAGTTAGCACAGCGCGTTGCGCCAGCTCAGGTAGAAGTGAGAGACTAAAGTGCGTTACGCCAGTGCTGCTCGCCAATAAGCAGGAAAAAGGAGGTAGAGTGAAGATGCGTTTGCGTGGAGAAAAAAGCGCTGAACATATTGTCCATAATATTACAATTATCCGCAGTGTTGCTTCTCGTCATCGCGGATGATAATTGTCCTCGGTAGTTGAACACGCCTGATTTGTATCATAAGCCAGGAATTAACTCAAAATATTTTCACTTCTTTACCTGAAGTGTTTGATTTTAACCAGAACAGGTCGACCGACATCACATTATTATTCGAGTCGGCATCAGAAAACAGGGACTGATATGGCAAAACCGATCATCACGCTCAATGGTCTAAAAATCGTCATTATGCTGGGAATGCTGGTGGTTATTCTGAGCGGTATCCGCTTCGCCGCAGATATCATTGTTCCCTTTATTTTGGCGTTATTTATTGCAGTCGTTCTCAATCCCGTTGTACAACGGATGACCCGATGCCGAATTCCGCGCGTTATCGCCGTATCATTGCTCATTGTGATTATTGTTATGTTAATGGTACTGCTACTGGCCTATTTGGGGACATCATTAAATGAACTGGCTCGTACCCTACCACAATATCGCTCCTCATTGGTGATACCGTTGCAACGTATTGAACCGTGGTTACAGCGAGCAGGCATTGGCGTGTCGGTTGATGAGCTGGCGAAATATATCGATCCAAACGCCGCCATGACTCTGGTAACGAACCTGCTCACCCAGCTGTCCAATGCCATGTCGTCCATCTTTTTATTGTTATTGACCGTGGTATTTATGCTGCTGGAGGTTCCACAATTGCCTGAAAAACTGCAGCAGATGATGAGCCGTCCGGTAGAGGGCATGGCGGCAATTCAACGCGCGCTTGATAGCGTTTCCCATTATCTGGTGCTAAAAACAGCGATCAGTATCGTGACGGGGCTGGTCGCATGGGGAATGCTGGCCGCGCTGGATGTCCGCTTCGCCTTTGTCTGGGGACTACTGGCCTTCGCGCTGAACTATATTCCTAATATTGGATCGGTGCTCGCTGCCCTGCCGCCCATTATTCAGGTGCTGGTATTTAACGGGTTTTATGATGCGCTGCTGGTGCTGGCAGGCTATCTGCTGATTAATCTGGTCTTCGGCAATATCCTTGAGCCACGAATTATGGGACGTGGTTTAGGCCTTTCAACCTTAGTGGTATTTTTGTCGTTAATTTTCTGGGGCTGGCTATTAGGTCCGGTGGGTATGTTGCTCTCCGTTCCGTTAACCATCATTGTCAAAATCGCCCTCGAACAGACCACCGGAGGGCAAAGTATCGCCGTTCTGCTTAGCGATTTAAACAAAAGATAAAATGCAATATATACACCAAATCATTCAAGATGCATCGCGGCGGCAAGGGAAGAAATCCCCGGGAACATAGATAACGATGTGACCGGAGTTTCTGAGCGCAGCCAACAAAGAGGCAGCTTAAAGGATGAAGTGTATAAAAACGGCCTCCGAAGAGGCCGCCGCACGTTTAAAAGATTAAAGCGCTTTCAGAATTGCATCCACGCTGGCTTTGGCATCGCCAAACAGCATTTGCGTATTCTCTTTAAAGAACAGCGGGTTCTGCACACCAGCATAACCAGTATTCATTGAACGCTTAAAGACCACGACATTCTGTGCTTTCCACACTTCGAGAACCGGCATACCGGCGATCGGGCTGCGGGGATCGTCTTGCGCCGCCGGGTTCACCGTATCGTTCGCGCCAATCACCAGCACGGTATCGGTATCGGCGAAATCATCATTGATTTCGTCCATTTCCAGCACGATGTCATAAGGCACTTTCGCCTCCGCCAACAGCACGTTCATATGCCCCGGCAAGCGCCCCGCCACCGGATGAATGCCGAAACGCACGTTGATACCGCGCGCACGCAGTTTTTCGGTGATTTCCGCCACCGGATACTGCGCCTGCGCCACCGCCATCCCGTACCCCGGCGTAATAATGACGGAGTGGGAGTTTTTCAGCATCTCAGCGGTCTCTTCCGCCGTGATTTCGCGATGTTCGCCAGCTTCCTGATCGTCGCCTGTTGAGGAGCCGTCAGTACCGAACCCACCGGCAATAACGCTGATGAAAGAGCGGTTCATCGCTTTACACATAATGTAAGACAGGATCGCGCCTGACGAACCGACCAGCGCGCCGGTCACAATCAGCAAATCGTTGCTCAACATGAAGCCAGCCGCCGCGGCAGCCCAACCGGAATAGGAGTTCAGCATTGAAACAACCACCGGCATGTCCGCCCCGCCGATAGAGGCGACCAGATGCCAACCAAACGCCAGCGCGATAATGGTCATCAGCAGCAGCGCCAGAACCTGTAGACCCACGCTTTCGGTACGAACAAAAACCAGCAGCAACAGGAAAGAAACAACCAGCGCCGCCAGGTTCATTTTGTGACGGTTAGGCAACATCAACGGCTTAGAAGAAATTTTGCCGCGCAGTTTACCAAACGCTACGATCGATCCAGTGAAAGTGACTGCGCCAATAAAGATACCGAGGAAGACTTCGGTCAAATGGATATTCACCAGCACCGGCGCCAGACTGGCGTCATGGTACAGATAGCTGTTAAAGCCAACCAGTACCGCCGCCAGGCCCACGAAACTGTGCAGAATCGCGACCAGCTCCGGCATCTCGGTCATCTCAACTTTTTTCGCCATGCGGATGCCAATCGCGCCGCCAATAATCATGGCGACCAGAATCCATGCCACGTTGCCGGTATCCGGCCCGAAAATGGTCGCCAGCAACGCGATCGCCATCCCGGCAATACCGAAGTTATTCCCCTGGCGGGACGTTTCATGCTTTGAAAGCCCGGCAAGACTGAAAATAAACAGGATCGCGGCAACAATGTATGCAGCTGTAACTAATCCTCCAGACATGTGTTACCCCTTAGTTTTTCCGGAACATTTTCAGCATACGCTGAGTCACGGTGAAGCCACCGAAAATATTAATGCTGGCGATAAGCACCGCGATAAAGCTCAGGAAGCTGACCCAGCCGCCCTGACCAATTTGCAATAATGCCCCGACAACAATAATCCCTGAAATTGCGTTGGTCACCGACATTAATGGCGTATGAAGCGCATGAGACACGTTCCACACCACGTAATAACCAACCACGCAGGCGAGCGCAAACACGGTAAAATGGCCGAGGAACTCTTTTGGCGCGACATCGGCCAGCCAGCCAAAAAGAATGATCGCCAGCGCCATTAACGCATACTTCCGCCAGGGTGAAGCGGGCTTTTCCGGCTCTTTTGGCGCAGGTGCTGCTTTAGGCGCGGCCTGTGGCTGCGCGGAAACCTGGATTGGCGGCGCAGGCCAGGTAATGTCGCCGTCGCGAATCACCGTCACGCCACGGATCACAACATCGTCAAAATCCACGTCAATATTGCCGTCTTTCTCTTTGCACAGCAGCTTCAGCAGGTTAACCAGGTTGGTGCCATAAAGCTGGGATGACTGCGTCGGCAAACGCCCCGGTAAATCGGTGTAGCCAATCACTTTCACGCCATTGTCCGTCGTCACAACCTGATTGGCGACGGTATATTCGCAGTTACCGCCATTCTGCGCGGCCAGGTCGACAATCACGCTGCCGGCTTTCATAGAATCGACCATATCGCGGGTAATCAGCTTCGGCGCTGGTTTGCCCGGAATCAACGCGGTGGTAACAATGATGTCGACCTCTTTGGCCTGGGCGGCAAAGAGCGCCATTTCCGCTTTGATAAACGCCTCGGACATCACTTTGGCGTAACCATCGCCGCTACCGGCTTCCTCTTTAAAATCCAGTTCGAGGAACTCAGCCCCCATACTCTGGACCTGCTCTTTGACTTCAGGACGAGTGTCAAACGCGCGGACAATCGCCCCCAGGCTGTTTGCCGCGCCGATAGCCGCAAGACCGGCTACGCCCGCGCCAATCACCATCACCTTCGCCGGAGGCACTTTCCCGGCGGCAGTGATTTGCCCGGTAAAGAAGCGTCCAAATTCATGCGCGGCCTCTACAATGGCGCGATAACCCGCGATATTCGCCATTGAGCTTAACGCGTCGAGCGACTGCGCGCGGGAAATACGCGGCACGGAGTCCATCGCCATCACCGTAACCTTACGTTCGGCAAGTTTCTCCATTAACCCAGGATTTTGCGCAGGCCAGATAAAACTGACCAGCGTAGTCCCGGGGTTCAGTAAAGCGATTTCCTCTTCTTCAGGCGCATTAACCTTGAGAATAATTTCCGACTGCCAGATAGCATTGCCGTCTACAATATCCGCGCCAGCCTGCGCAAACGCTTTGTCGTCAAAACTTGCCAGTTGACCCGCCCCGCTTTCGATAGCGACGCTAAACCCCAGCTTCAGTAGCTGCTCTACCGTTTTCGGCGTCGCAGCGACACGGGTTTCATTGGGTAACCGCTCTTTTGGTATGCCAATTCGCATAAATGTTCCCTTCCATCGGTATTTTTGATGATGGTTTGTCAGTAAGCGCGAGAAGCGTACGCCTGCCCGCGTTTGAGGTAAATGTTACCCCTGCAGAATAAAACCGTTACAAACTCTCTATAACCTACTGAAAATAACGCCTGTGATCTAGCGCCAAAAAACAGAATTTTTTATCAAATTTGCAAAACATGAACGATTCAGCCACTAAGCAGCCATAATGCCTTGAAAATGGCCTGCGAGGGCTGATAATTCGCTCAAATTTGACAGCAAAACATCATTAAACCCCTGGCGCGATCAAGAAATTAACATTAAATTAACTTATTAAATCCATGCGCTTCATTAGCTTAGCCGCCCGGACGCCGTTTTTTTCGACATATCGGTAAATGTTATCATCAAAGATAGGATACATGACACGATGCGTGAAAAATCCCGCAGACATCCATATGGTTTAAATGCAATAATCAGCCACGTTTCTAGTCAATAACAATACCAGTACCTGGTTTGCGCAAGGCGAAGGATTATTTTTATGAAGCTTAAGAACACTCTCCTGGCGTCGGCACTGCTTTCTGCGGCTGCTTTTTCTGTCCATGCAGCAACAGAACTGACGCCGGAGCAAGCGGCTGCACTAAAACCTTATGACCGCATCGTTATTACCGGTCGTTTTAATGCTATTGGCGATGCGGTCTCCGCCGTGTCCCGCCGCGCAGATAAAGAAGGCGCAGCCTCCTTCTATGTTGTCGACACCTCGGAGTTCGGCAACAGTGGTAACTGGCGTGTTGTGGCGGACGTGTATAAAGCCGACGCGCCGAAAGCCGACGCGCCCAAAAATCGTGTCATTAATGGCATCGTGGAATTACCGAAAGACCAGGCCGTACAATTAGAACCGTATGACACCGTCACCGTTCAGGGCTTCTACCGCAGCCAGCCGGAAGTTAACGATGCCATTACGAAAGCGGCGAAACAGAAAGACGCATACGCTTTCTATATTGTTCGTCAGGTGGATGCGAATCAGGGCGGAAACCAGCGCATCACTGCATTTATCTATAAACAAGATGCGAAAAAACGCATCGTCCAGAGCCCGGACGCTATTCCGGCAGACTCTGAAGCTGGCCGCGCCGCGCTGGCTCAGGGCGGCGAAGCTGCGAAGAAAGTCGAAATTCCAGGCGTCGCTACGTCAGCCTCGCCGAGCGCCGAAGTAGGCCGTTTCTTCGAAACGCAATCCACCAAAGGCGGGCGTTACACTGTCACACTTCCGGATGGCACAAAAGTTGAGGAGCTGAATAAAGCGACGGCTGCGATGATGGTGCCTTTCGACAGCGTTAAGTTCACCGGCAACTACGGCAATATGACAGAAATCTCCTACCAGGTCGCCAAACGCGCGGCGAAGAAAGGCGCTAAGTATTATCATATTACGCGTCAGTGGCAGGAGCGCGGCAATAACATCACCATCAGCGCCGACCTCTATAAATAAGGCGCGCGTCGCCATCAGGCTTCTCGCCGGATGGCGGCATACCTGCCTTATCAGGCCTACACGATCGTTCAACGGCAGGCCTGATAAGCCACCATCAGGCACTTTCTCGCGGGATGCCAGTTCCGTCAAATATCGCGATGAATCTCACTTTTCGCTTTTTTGGCGATAAATCTTATCCAGGCCGTTGCATGCGGTCCCTTCTCTCCGTAAAATCCCGCGCCTTAGTGGCTTTCACCATTTTTATGCGTTTTGCCATAATAATTATTCTTCCAATTTCATTTTTATAGCTGGATACCAATGGAAAAAAAACTGGGACTGAGCGCGCTGACCGCGCTGGTTTTAAGCTCAATGCTTGGCGCAGGTGTTTTCAGTCTGCCCCAGAATATGGCCGCCGTTGCCAGTCCGGCTGCGTTGTTAATTGGCTGGGCCATTACCGGCGTGGGGATACTCTTACTAGCATTCGCCATGTTAATCCTCACACGCATTCGCTCCGAGCTTGACGGCGGTATCTTTACTTACGCCCGCGAAGGCTTCGGCGAACTGATTGGCTTTTGTTCTGCCTGGGGCTATTGGCTGTGCGCGGTCATCGCCAACGTATCCTATTTGGTTATCGTCTTTTCAGCGCTGAGTTTCTTTACCGATACGCCTGCGCTGCGTCTGTTTGGCGACGGTAATACCTGGCAGGCTATTGTCGGCGCTTCAGTCCTGCTCTGGATTGTCCATTTCCTCATCCTGCGCGGCGTACAAACGGCAGCCAGCATCAATCTGGTCGCGACTCTGGCGAAACTGTTACCGCTCGGCGCGTTTATTGTGCTGGCTATCATGATGTTCAAACTGGATACCTTCACACTGGACTTCACCGGTGTTGAGCTCGGTATTCCCGTATGGGAACAGGTCAAGAACACCATGCTTATTACGCTGTGGGTGTTTATTGGCGTTGAAGGCGCCGTCGTCGTCTCGGCCCGAGCGAAAAATAAACGCGATGTAGGCCGCGCCACGCTACTGGCGGTACTCGCAGCGCTGGGAATATATCTCCTGGTCACGCTGCTTTCTCTTGGCGTTCTTGCGCGTCCGGAACTGGCGGAGATGCGTAACCCGTCGATGGCCGGACTGATGGTAAAAATGATGGGGCCGTGGGGAGAAATTATTATTGCGGCGGGACTGATTGTGTCTGTCTGCGGGGCTTATCTAAGCTGGACTATCATGGCGGCGGAGGTGCCGTTTCTGGCGGCAGCCTATAAATCCTTCCCGGGCATCTTCGCGCGACAAAATGCGCAAGGCGCGCCTTCTGCGTCGTTATGGCTCACCAATATCTGTGTGCAAATCTGTCTGGTACTGATCTGGCTTACCGGTTCAGACTACAACACGCTATTGACGATTGCGTCAGAAATGATTCTGGTGCCCTACTTTCTGGTCGGCGCATTTCTGCTGAAGATTGCAACGCGTCCCCTCCATCGGGCGGTCGGTATCGGAGCCTGTATTTATGGCTTATGGTTATTATATGCGTCGGGTCCCATGCACCTGCTGCTGTCCGTCGTACTGTACGCGCCTGGATTACTGGTTTTCCTGTATGCGCGTCGAACGCACAAGCATGACAACGTATTAAATCGTCAGGAAGTCGTGCTGATTGGTTTATTGCTGGTCGCGGCGGTTCCGGCTACGTGGATGCTGGTGGGTTAACAACCTCCCCATCGTAATATCCGTATGTATTACGATGGGGAAACCACGGTCTGTGCCAATATTAATGCCATTTAATCCAGCAAAAAATCAGCAGCCACGCGCTTAGCCCCCAGCAGACCACCGCACCGCCAAGCGCGACGTGCAGGCGCATCACACCACTGAAATACCATAGCGTTGCAAGATAAATGAAATAAGGAATGATCGACCACATGCTAAAGACGATGGTGGTACGCATCGCGTCGATGCCCCGCTCGCTGGCCACGATATAGTGCGCGATAAGCGCAAACGTTGGAAACAGAGGAATTAATCCGGCGATATAATAATTTTTCGTTTTTGACAGCAGACCAATCAATACGACGACCAGCGCCCCCAGGGCAGCTTTAATCACGAGTCCCATTACCTTGCCTTAACACGCTAATAACAACAGCGTGTAGCATAACGGAACCGCTCTCGTTTAGAAAAGATTTATGGAAGGGAAAACAGAGGCGGTGTATGTTGGCGTTTTCTATTCTCCATTTATAATATGAACCGCATTGTATTTGTTGAAGACGACGCTGAAGTGGGTTCTCTCATTGCCGCTTATCTGGCGAAACATGATATTGATGTCATTGTTGAGCCGCGTGGTGACCGGGCGGAGGATCTTATCCTCACCACTCAGCCCGATCTGGTTTTACTGGATATTATGCTTCCAGGTAAAGATGGCATGACGATATGCCGCGATTTACGCCACCGCTGGCAAGGCCCGATTGTCCTGCTCACCTCGCTGGACAGTGATATGAATCATATTCTGGCGCTGGAGATGGGCGCCTGCGACTACATCCTCAAAACCACGCCTCCGGCCGTTTTGCTGGCGCGTCTGCGCTTACACCTGCGGCAAAGCGAACAAACGCAACAGGCAAAAAGTCTTCAGGAGAGCGCGCTTACGCCGCATAAAGCGCTGCGTTTTGGCGCGTTAACCATCGATCCCCTAAACCGGGCGGTCCAGCTCAACGGCGATTTCATATCGCTCTCCACCGCCGATTTTGAATTGCTCTGGGAATTGGCGACACACGCCGGACAAATTATGGATCGCGACGCGTTGCTAAAAACGCTGCGCGGCGTCAATTATGATGGTCTGGATCGCAGCGTGGATGTGGCGATTTCCCGCCTGCGTAAGAAACTGCTGGATAGCGCTGCTGAGCCCTATCGTATAAAGACCATTCGCAATAAAGGCTATCTTTTTGCCCCTCATGCCTGGGACGAAACGACGGGATAAGTTAGCTGCAGCTTTTACCTGCCTTTATCAAGTCATAGTGGCGATGCTCATCACCGCCACTGTTCAAAAAACAGACATTGTATACATGGATGCTATTTTTATTAGTCGGAACAGCCCCTTTATTACCGTTTTCTCTGCGTTGTGGTTCATGATTACGTCTTTTTCGCTCAAGAAAATTAAATTAAAAAAACTCGAAGCCAGTTCACAAAATTGATAACAGAATGTCTGCCCGCCGCTATATTGCCATCTTTTTTCGCAAATTGTGAAATAAAACAAATCACAACCATGAATATATAATAACAAATATATTCACCATAAATATATGCGTTTCCGATAGTAACTTTTGTATTAATTAATAACATATAAGAAAAGTTAGCATTTGCTGAAATAATATTATTCAGATTAGGATGCCTTTGATTCAACGAATCTGTAGAAGTTCAATCTTTTGCAAATAAGTTAAGTTTTTAAGGATAAAAAAATGAAAAGAAAAGTATTGGCACTTGTCATCCCGGCTCTGCTGGCTGCTGGCGCAGCACACGCCGCTGAAATTTATAACAAAGACGGCAACAAACTGGACCTTTACGGGAAAGTAGACGGCCTGCACTATTTCTCTGATGACTCTTCTAAAGATGGCGATCAGACCTATATGCGTTTCGGCTTTAAAGGCGAAACACAGATTAACGACCAACTGACCGGTTACGGCCAGTGGGAATATAACGTTCAGGCTAACACTACCGAAGGCGAAGGTGCTAATTCCTGGACTCGTCTGGCATTCGCCGGGCTGAAATTCGGCGACTACGGCTCATTCGACTATGGTCGTAACTACGGCGTCCTGTACGACGTGGAAGGCTGGACCGATATGCTGCCTGAGTTCGGCGGCGACTCCTATACTTACGCTGACAACTACATGACCGGTCGTGCTAACGGCGTGGCCACCTACCGTAACACTGATTTCTTCGGTCTGGTAGACGGTCTGAACTTCGCGTTGCAATATCAGGGTAAAAATGAAAGCCAAAGCGCTGACGATGTAAATATCGGTACCAATAACCGTAATAATGGCGACGATATTCGTTACGATAACGGTGATGGCTTCGGTATTTCTACTACCTATGATATTGGCATGGGCTTCAGCGCAGGCGCTGCGTATACCACTTCCGATCGTACTAATGAGCAAGTCAATGCTGGCGGCACGATTGCTGGCGGCGACAAAGCGGATGCATGGACAGCTGGCTTGAAATATGATGCCAACAACATCTATTTAGCGACTATGTATTCTGAAACCCGTAATATGACGCCTTATGGTAAAACGGACCCGGGTTATGCTGGCGGCGTAGCAAACAAAACGCAAAACTTCGAAGTTACAGCCCAATATCAATTTGATTTCGGTCTGCGCCCGGCGGTTTCTTTCCTGATGTCTAAAGGTAATGATCTGACCTATAACAACGTTAATGGCGATGATAAAGACCTGGTTAAATATGCTGATGTAGGTGCTACCTACTATTTCAACAAAAACTTCTCCACCTATGTTGATTATAAAATCAACCTGCTGGATGATGACGACCAGTTCTATAAAGATGCCGGTATCAGCACTGATGATATCGTCGCGCTGGGTATGGTTTACCAGTTCTAATTATTCATTAATTCTTCTCAAGCCCGCCGTTTCGGCGGGCTTTTCTTTTTTTATCACCACCGTTCTAAAAACAGAACGCACTGTTCCCTGGGCACAGATTGAACAATTCTTGTTCGCTCTCTATGGTTTGCTTATCGCCCGACAAAAGGAACATGCTAATGATCAGTCTCGTCCCGTCTCTGATTTCCAGAACCACTCTTCTCTTTCTGCTCACGGCCACAGGCGCAGCCACCGCCGCCCGCCCGGCAGCGGATATTATTTTGCATAACGGTAATATCATCACTCTGAATGATGCCCAGCCGCAGGCCAGCGCGCTGGCGATTTCCGGCTCGCGGATTGTGGCGATTGGCGATGATACGGCGACAAATGAATGGCGCGGCGACCATACCCGTACCATCGATTTACAGGGTAAAACCGTGATACCCGGTCTGACCGATACCCATATCCACGCCATTCGCGGCGGACAAACCTGGACATTCGAAACCTACTGGTACGACAGCCCTTCGCTTAAAGACGCGCTGGATAAATTACGCGCCGACGCGAACCGTCGTCCCCACGATCAATGGGTAGCCGTAGTGGGATCGTGGATACCGGCGCAATTTGCAGAAAACCGGGCGCCGACGGTAGCCGAATTGAGCCACGCCCTTCCCGATCATCCGGCTTATATTCAGTATCTTTACGACTATGCGTTAGTGAATCAGCGCGGTATAGACGTACTTGGCCTTAACGACACCCCTCCTCCTGATTTAGCGGGAATCCGCGTAGAGCGCGACGCAAAAGGTAGCGCCACGGGGAAATTATTTGGTGACATCGCCGCGTTTAACCAGCTTTTTGCCAGCATAAGTAGTAACGCCGATCGCGAGGGCGGTCTGCGACAATTTTTCGCTGATATGAACGCTCGCGGCGTGACCGGCATCATTGATCCCTCTGCCGGGCCTGCCGCCGCTTATGAGCCTTTATTTGCAATGCGAAACCAGGGGGATTTACCGCTGCGCGTGGGGTATCGCATTCCGGTACAGCCAGAAGCGAAAGGTCATGAAGCGCAGTGGTTCAGCAACCTGATGGCCTTTCGCCCGGCGCGTGCCGATGACGGGCAACTGGCTTTTCTTGGTCTGGGAGAAAGCCTGGTGGCCGGAATGAATGACGGCGTGCGGATGGCCCCAGGATTTTCTTCCTCAGAGCAGGATAAAACCGCGCTTCGCCAGGTCGCGACGTTTGCGGCAAAACGGGGAATACCGCTTGAGATCCACGCCTATACCGATGACAGCGCCGACGCGATATTGACGATTTTTGAGCAGGTAGCGCAGCAGTACGATCTGCGACCTCTCCGCTGGTCTATTGCGCATCTGAATACCGGTTCGCCACAGACGCTTGAGCGAATGCGTAAGCTGGGCCTGGCATACACTGTGCAAATGGGGCCTTACTTTGAGGGGCTTGCCATCCGTGACGCCAACCCACCCGGCGCGACGGACAATTCGCCGCCGGTTCGACTGGCGCTGGATAAAGGGCTTGTCGTGGCTGGCGGTACCGATTCGACGCGTATTGGCATTGCCGGTGTCTGGCACGCTATCGAATATCATATCACCGGTATAGCGTCAGGTGATTCCGTGCGTAAACCCGCCAGCGAGCGGCTCACGCGTCTGGAAGCGCTAGCGTTATATACACGTCATGCCGCCTGGCTCGCCTTTGCCGAACAACACCGGGGCCAGCTTAGCGTCGGAAAACAGGCCGATCTGGCGGTACTCAATCAGCCATTTATGACGATGCCGGAAGACAGAATTGATACCATTCGCGCTGTTTTGACGCTTGTCGATGGACGCATTGTTCACGAAAGTCCGGACCTTAACGCCGGACAATGAGGTTGTCAGTTGACGCAAAGCCTGCTTTTATAACCCACCAGCGGCGCTGACGGGAAATCTTTTCCGTCAGCGCGCGATAGAGCTAATGTATTAAGATCCGGTGGGCGTTGATGAAAAAGCTGTTTGTGCAGTTTTACCTTTTGCTGTTCGTCTGTTTTCTGGTCATGACCTTATTGGTCGGACTGGTGTACAAATTCACCGCCGAACGCGCGGGCAGGCAATCGCTCGACGATCTGATGAAAAGTTCGCTCTATCTGATGCGCAGCGAACTGCGGGAAATCCCGCCGCGTGAATGGGGGAAAACGTTAAAAGAGATGGACCTGAACCTCTCTTTCGATTTACGCGTTGAACCGCTAAATCACTATAAGCTTGATGCCGCCACCACGCAGCGACTGCGTGAAGGCGATATTGTCGCGCTTGACGATCAATACACCTTTATTCAACGTATCCCGCGCAGCCATTACGTCCTGGCGGTTGGCCCGGTTCCCTATCTCTATTTCCTGCATCAAATGCGACTGCTGGATATCGCCTTAATGGCGCTCATTGCCTTTTCTCTCGCCTTTCCTGTGTTTATCTGGATGCGCCCGCACTGGCAAGAAATGCTCAGGCTCGAATCCGCCGCGCAGCGCTTTGGCGAGGGTCATTTGACTGAACGCCTGCACTTCGATAATGGCTCCAGTTTCGAACGTCTGGGCGTCGCGTTCAACCAGATGGCGGATAATATTAATGCTCTGATCGCCAGTAAAAAACAGCTGATTGACGGTATCGCCCACGAACTTCGCACGCCGCTGGTACGTTTACGCTATCGGCTTGAAATGAGTGAAAATCTGACACCGCCTGAATCACAGGCGCTCAATCGCGATATTGGTCAACTGGAAGCGCTGATTGAAGAACTGCTCACCTATGCGCGCCTTGACCGACCGCAAAATGAACTGATGTTGACCGAACCCGACCTCCCCGCCTGGTTGCTCGCGCATTTGCAGGATGTGCAGAGCGTGAACCCGGAACGTGCCGTAAACCTTCTCACATCTGTAATTGGCGATTATGGCGCGCTTGATATGCGGTTAATGTCGCGAGTGCTGGATAACCTGCTGAATAATGCGTTGCGCTACAGTCGTACCACCGTTCAGGTCAGTCTGTTACTCGACGGCAGTCAGGCAACGCTGATAGTCGAAGATGACGGCCCCGGCATTGAAGCGGATGCGCGAGAGCGCGTATTTGAACCTTTTGTCAGACTCGACCCCAGTAGAGACCGGGCGACAGGCGGCTGCGGGCTTGGACTCGCCATCGTACACTCTATCGCCCTGGCGATGGGCGGTAGCGTCGTCTGTGACGAGAGCGAACTGGGCGGCGCAAAATTTAGCTTTCACTGGCCGGTCTGGCACGCGATGCCCGACATGACCGCTGCCTGACGTATTTTGCACGCTGGTTGAGCGGCGGGAACTGTGCTATACAGATAGTATGTTGTAACTAAAGTGAGTAATACCATGTCCCGCTACGATCTCGTTGAACGCCTGAATGGCACTTTTCGCCAGATAGAACAACACCTGGCGGCGCTGACGGATAATCTACAGCAGCATTCGCTACTTATCGCCCGTGTCTTTTCACTGCCGCAGGTGACCAAAGAGGCGGAACATGCGCCGCTGGATACTATCGAGGTAACGCAACATCTGGGGAAAGAGGCCGAAGCGCTGGCGCTACGTCACTATCGCCATTTGTTTATTCAACAGCAGTCCGAAAACCGCAGCAGTAAAGCCGCTGTCCGCCTGCCTGGCGTCTTATGCTATCAAGTGGATAATGCGACACAGTTAGATCTGGAAAATCAGATACAGCGCATTAACCAGTTGAAAACTACCTTCGAGCAGATGGTTACGGTAGAGTCCGGTCTTCCCTCAGCGGCACGTTTTGAGTGGGTGCATCGGCATCTACCCGGCTTAATTACGCTGAACGCTTACCGCACGCTGACGCTTATCAATAACCCCGCCACCATACGTTTCGGCTGGGCAAATAAACATATTATTAAAAATTTAAGCCGGGATGAGGTTCTGAGCCAGTTGAAAAAAAGCCTCGCGTCGCCGCGCAGCGTCCCGCCGTGGACGCGCGAACAATGGCAATTCAAGCTGGAACGGGAATATCAGGATATCGCTGCCTTACCGCAGCAGGCCCGACTCAAGATTAAGCGTCCGGTTAAAGTACAGCCGATCGCCCGCATCTGGTATAAAGGCCAGCAGAAACAGGTGCAACACGCCTGCCCCACGCCGATTATCGCATTAATCAACACGGACAACGGCGCTGGCGTACCGGATATTGGCGGGCTGGAAAACTATGACGCCGATAATATTCAGCACCGTTTTAAACCACAGGCGCAACCGCTGCGACTGATTATTCCGCGACTGCACCTGTATGTGGCGGATTAACGTCCCGGCGTCATACTGCCAACCATTAACTCCGGACGTACCCAGGCGTCGAACTCCTCGTCGCTAAGGTATCCTAATGCCACGGCTGAGGCTTTGAGCGTCAGCCCTTCTTTATGCGCCTTCTTCGCAATCTCCGCCGCTTTATCGTAACCGATGTGCGTATTCAGCGCAGTGACCAGCATCAGCGACTCATTCAGCAACTGCGTAATACGCTCGCGGTTTGGCTCGATTCCTGACGCACAGTGTTGATTGAAGCTCGCCATGCCATCGGCCAGCAGGCGCACCGTTTGCAGAAAATTATGGATAACCATCGGACGATAGACGTTGAGCTCAAAGTTGCCCGATGCGCCCCCCATATTGATGGCCACATCGTTACCCATTACCTGGCAACATAGCATCGTTACCGCTTCACACTGGGTCGGGTTCACTTTACCAGGCATAATGGAACTGCCTGGCTCATTTTCCGGGATAGCAATCTCGCCAATGCCGCAGCGCGGGCCGGACGCCAGCCAGCGAACATCGTTGGCGATTTTCATCAGCGAGGCCGCCAATCCTTTTAATGCGCCATGCGCCTGAACCAACGCGTCACAGGTCGCCAGCGCTTCGAATTTATTCGGGGCGGTAACAAATGGCGCTGCGGTAATCGTTGCCAGTTCCTCGGCCACGCGCCGGGCATATTCCGGGTGGGTATTAAGCCCTGTCCCCACTGCGGTTCCGCCGAGCGCCAGTTCCGCGACGTGCGGTAAACTGTGCTCAATGTGCCTGAGGTTATGTTCCAGCATGGCTACCCAACCGGAAATCTCCTGGCCTAAGGTGAGCGGCGTCGCGTCCTGCAGGTGAGTACGGCCAATTTTGACAATATCGGCGAAAGCGTGGGATTTATCGCGAAGCGTATCCGTTAATGCGGATAATTGCGGGATGAGGTGTTCGCGTAACGCCAGTAACGCCGCCACGTGCATGGCGGTTGGGAACACATCGTTTGAGCTTTGACTCTTATTGACGTCATCATTGGGATGCACCTTGCGCTCCATACCGCGAACGCCGCCCAAAATTTCACTGGCGCGGTTCGCTAACACTTCATTCATATTCATGTTGCTTTGCGTACCGGACCCGGTCTGCCAAATCGCCAGCGGAAACTCATCAGCATGTTTTCCCGCCAGCACTTCATCAGCCGCCTGGATAATCGCGCTGGCTTTTTCCGCCGCCAACAACCCTAAGTCCTGGTTGACCTTCGCAGCGGCGCGCTTGGTCAACGCCAGAGCGTGAATGAGCGAGACGGGCATTTTCTCCGTGGAAATCCGAAAATGCTCCAGCGAACGTTGAGTCTGCGCCCCCCACAGTTTATCTGCCGGGACTTCAATCGCACCCATTGAATCTTTCTCGCGGCGTACCGTTACCATTACCTGCTCCTTACTCAAGTTGATGAGATCATGTGTCGACATTGCTCACATGTTTGCGGTCTTATGAGTATTAACGATAACAACACAACGGTGTAGACCGGATAAGGCGCTTGCGCCGTTCTCCGGCAAAATAGCGAATCATGTTACCGCCCCGCAGGGCGGCGACATTACTTAACGCAGCGCGCGCACTGCGATGACTGAATCTGCTGGAAGAAATCGTTACCTTTATCATCCACCAGAATAAAGGCCGGAAAATCCTCCACTTCAATTTTCCAGATAGCCTCCATACCCAGTTCAGGATATTCCACGCACTCCAGGCGCTTGATACTGCCCTGCGCCAGAACGGCTGCCGGGCCGCCGATACTGCCCAGGTAGAAGCCGCCATGTTTCTTACAGGCATCGGTCACCTGCTGGCTGCGGTTGCCTTTCGCCAGCATGATCATACTGCCGCCCTGCGACTGGAGCTGATCAACATAAGAGTCCATCCGTCCTGCGGTAGTCGGCCCAAGCGACCCGGAGGCGTACCCTTCCGGCGTTTTTGCCGGCCCCGCATAATAGATAGGATGATCTTTGATGTACTGCGGCAAACCTTCGCCTCTGTCCATCCGTTCTTTCAGTTTAGCGTGCGCGATGTCGCGGCCCACAATAATCGTGCCGTTCAGCGACAGGCGCGTTGATACCGGATACTGCGACAGTTGTTGCAGTATCTCGCTCATGGGACGGTTAAGATCAACGCGCACCGCCTCGCCCTCTCCCGCCTGGCGCAGCGCCTCAGGAATATATTTACCGGGATTGCGCTCCAGCTTCTCGATCCAGATCCCTTCCCGGTTGATCTTCGCTTTAATGTTTCGATCCGCGGAGCAGGACACGCCCATACCTACCGGACATGATGCCCCGTGGCGCGGCAATCGGATGACACGAATATCGTGAGCGAAATATTTGCCGCCGAACTGCGCGCCCAAGCCAAGATTTTGCGCCTCAAGCAACAATTCTTTTTCCAGCTCAATATCGCGGAAAGCCTGCCCGTGTTCATTGCCTTCGGTCGGTAGCGCATCATAGTATTTTGCCGAGGCCAGCTTAACGGTCTTCAGGTTCGCTTCCGCCGAGGTGCCGCCAATGACAAACGCAATGTGATACGGCGGACAGGCGGCGGTACCCAGCGTACGCATTTTATCAACGAGATAATTTTTGAGCTTACCCGGCGTCAGAAGCGCTTTTGTCTCCTGATAGAGGTAGGTTTTATTCGCCGATCCGCCGCCTTTAGCGATACAGAGGAATTTATATTCATCGCCATCGACGCTGTAGAGATCGATCTGCGCCGGCAGGTTAGTACCGGTATTGACCTCTTTGTACATATCCAGCGCCGCGTTTTGCGAATAGCGCAGGTTATCTTCGATATAGGTGTTATATACGCCGCGAGCCAGCGCCGCTTCATCACCTCCGCCAGTCCAGACGCGTTGGCCTTTTTTGCCGACAATAATGGCCGTACCGGTATCCTGGCAGGTGGGCAACACGCCCTTGGCCGCGATATCGGAGTTTCGCAGGAATTGCAGCGCGACATATTTGTCGTTTTCACTGGCCTGCGGATCGCGCAGAATATCCGCCACCTGCTGCTGATGCGCGGGACGTAGCATAAAAGACGCATCGTGGAAGGCCTGACGCGCCAACAGCGTTAGCGCTTCCGGCGCGACTTTCAGGATCTCTTGTCCTTCAAATTCGGCGACGGAAACATGTTCGCTGGTCAACAAATAGTACTCGGTATCGTCCTTTTTGAGGGGAAAAGGGTCTTGATAAAAGAAGGGTTTGTTTGACATTGTGCTCTCACTTACCGCTCGGTATGGTTATTCTCTGGGCAGGTGTTCCATTGCCCGACTCAAAGCGAGTAACACTATCCTACACAATTTTTTAACAAAAACTGAGACAAGTACGACTTTTTACGCCCGGAGGTTACTTCATGCGGGTTTCTTGGTTTAATACCTCCCATTAATCTCCACATTGAAACAGGGCTTGATAATGCAAAAACTCATTAACTCAGTGCAAAACTATGCCTGGGGAAGTAAAACTGCGTTAACGGAACTTTATGGCATCGCCAATCCGCAGCAGCAGCCAATGGCTGAACTCTGGATGGGCGCGCATCCCAAAAGCAGCTCGCGAATCACCACCGCCAACGGCGAAACCGTCTCCCTGCGTGACGCCATCGAAAAGAATAAAACCGCCATGCTGGGCGAAGCGGTAGCCAACCGTTTCGGCGAACTGCCGTTTCTGTTTAAAGTACTGTGCGCCGCGCAGCCGCTCTCTATTCAGGTACACCCGAATAAACGCAACTCCGAAATCGGTTTCGCGAAAGAAAATGCGGCGGGTATCCCCATGGATGCCGCAGAGCGGAACTATAAAGATCCTAACCATAAACCAGAGCTGGTTTTTGCCCTGACGCCTTTTCTGGCGATGAACGCGTTCCGCGAATTTTCTGACATTGTCTCTTTACTGCAACCTGTCGCCGGCGCGCATTCCGCTATCGCCCACTTTTTGCAGGCGCCAAACGCTGAACGTCTGAGCCAGCTTTTCGCCAGCCTGTTGAATATGCAAGGCGAAGAAAAATCCCGCGCGTTAGCCGTACTCAAAGCGGCGCTTAACAGCCAGCAAGGCGAACCGTGGCAAACGATCCGCGTGATTTCAGAGTATTATCCTGACGACAGCGGGCTTTTCTCTCCTTTGTTGCTGAATGTGGTCAAACTGAATCCCGGCGAAGCGATGTTCCTGTTTGCCGAAACGCCTCACGCTTATCTGCAGGGCGTTGCGCTGGAAGTCATGGCGAACTCCGATAACGTTCTGCGCGCTGGCCTTACGCCAAAATATATCGACATCCCTGAGCTGGTCGCGAACGTGAAGTTCGAACCTAAGCCTGCCAGCGAGTTGCTGACTGCCCCGGTAAAAAGCGGCGCGGAGCTGGACTTCCCAATTCCGGTTGACGATTTTGCTTTTTCACTGCACGACCTGGCGCTTCAGGAGACGAGCATCGGCCAACACAGCGCCGCGATTCTGTTCTGCGTTGAGGGTGAGGCGGTGTTACGTAAAGATGAACAGCGTCTGGTACTGAAGCCGGGTGAATCTGCCTTTATCGGCGCGGATGAGTCTCCGGTTAACGCCAGCGGCACAGGCCGTTTAGCGCGTGTTTATAACAAGCTGTAGCAACGTACTGAATTTTTTAACAACTCTTGCTAAGCTTATAACAGACGTAAAACTCCTCCAGGCGGTTTAATCCGCCTGGTTTCATTTTTATGGACAATTGATATGAAAAAAACACTGGTAGCTGCAGGTGTAGTAATTGCACTTGGCATCGTCTGGACAGGCGGCGCCTGGTATACGGGGAAAAAGCTGGAGAACCATCTTTCAGAAATGGTGACTCAGGCCAATGAACAGCTCAAGCGTACTGCGCCGGAGGCCGGTGTCGAATTAAGTTATCAAAACTACCAGCGTGGCGTGTTCAGTAGCCATCTGCAACTGGTTGTCAAACCGGTTGCCGGCGCAGACACTACCTGGTTGAAACCCGGGCAAAGCATTGTGCTGGACGAGTCCGTTTCACATGGTCCCTTCCCGCTCGCCCAGCTCAAAACGCTCAATCTGATCCCTTCTATGGCGTCGGTAAAAACCACCCTGGTGAATAACGATGCGGCAAAACCCCTCTTTGATATCGCGAAAGGCGACACGCCCTTTGTTATCAATACCCGCATTGGTTATGGCGGCGATACCCGCTCCGATATCTCTCTCAAGCCGTTAAACTACGAGAATGCCGGTGAAAAGGTCGCCTTTAGCGGCGGCGAGTTCCAGCTTAACGCCGATAAAGACGGTAATGTGGTTTCGCTGTCGGGCGAAGCGCAGAGCGGCCTGGTCGATGCCGTTAACGAATATAATCAGAAGGTCCAACTCACCTTTAATAATTTGAAAACAGACGGTACCAGTAAGCTGGCAAGCTTTGGCGAGCGTGTAGGCGACCAAAAGTTAACGCTGGATAAACTGTCCATCGCCATTGAGGGTAAAGAGATGGCGGTGCTGGAAGGGATGGAAATTGCCGGCAAGTCCGATCTCGTCAACGACGGAAAAACCATTAACAGCCAGTTGGATTACTCGCTTAACAGCCTGAAAGTGCAGAATCAGGATTTGGGCAGCGGTAAATTAACGCTGAAAGTCGGTCAAATCGACGGCGAAGCCTGGCACCAGTTTAGTCAGCAATATCATGCGCAAACGCAGGCGCTGTTGAATCAGCCGGACGTGGCGCAGAATCCTGAGCTTTATCAGCAAAAAGTTACTGAAGCGTTCTTTAGCGCTCTCCCCGTGCTGTTAAAAGGCGATCCGGTACTGACTCTGGCGCCGCTTAGCTGGAAAAACGCCAAAGGGGAAACCACGCTGAATCTGTCGCTGTTCCTCAAAGATCCGGCAACCACAACGGCACAACCGCAAACGCTGGCGCAGGAAGTCGACCGCTCCGTGAAATCGCTGGATGCGAAACTGGCAATTCCAATGGACATGGCGGTCGAGTTTATGACGCAGATAGCAAAGCTGGAAGGCTATCAGCAGGATGATGCGGAAAAACTGGCAAAACAACAGGTGCAGGGGCTGTCCGCAATGGGTCAGATGTTCCGACTGACAACGCTGAAGGATAATACTATCGCCTCCAGTTTGCAGTACGCCAATGGCCAGATCACGCTCAACGGACAAAAAATGCCGTTGGAAGACTTTGTCGGCCTGTTTGGAATGCCAGCGCTTTCCGTACCGGACGTTCCGGCGCTGCCTCAACAATAATCGCCTTGCCGGGTGTCGCGACGCTGCACCCGGTCTGCGCCGAACGACGCGCAGCCTCTACTTTTGCGTTACCAGGCGAGCGGCTATCGTTTGACTCCGCACATGGTGCTCGTCGTGAGCAATACGCTGCAATATTCGTTCGGCCAGGGTATAGCCTATTTCTCGCGCCGGCGTACTGGCCCAGATAATCGGCAGGTCGTCGAGGGCGTTCTCCGCCACATCAGCAAACGCCGCCAGCGACACCTGCTGCTCGAAATAACGATCGACACCACTCTCGCCACTCTGTCGTCCGGCTCTCAGCAGGCCAAACCACGCCCCCATCGCAATGGTTTCGTTGTAACAAACGACAGCGCTAATGGTCGGATTGTATCGCAACAGCGCGGTAATGCTTTCTGCTGCCTGCTTCTGACTGGAAGCGCATTCCACGACCCACTCGCTGTGAAACGGTAGACCGTATTTTAACAACGTCGCGCAATAGCCGCCCACGCGCTCCGCGCGGGTTAAAGATGCGCTTTGTCCTCCCAGCCAGGCGATGCGCTGATGGCCCTGACGAATAAGGTACTCCGTCAGGAGCTGCGCCGCCTGCATGTTGTCAGGCCGAACGGTATCCGCATCATCAAGATAGCTGGCGCGTGACGCAAACACCACCGGAATTCCTTGTGCGTCGGCCTGCGCTCTCAGCGCTTCGCTACTACCCGCCGCACCGGCGATCACCATGCCATCCACGCCCTGATTAAGCAGCATGGTAAAACGCTGATTTAGCTGTTCGCCATCTTTCCCCCCGTGCAGGAGAAAAACCATACGGCCTTGCGCTTCCAGCGCTTCCGTTAACCCGGCGGTCAATTCGGCATAAAAGGGTGCCGATAAATCACGCACGATCAAACCGATAACGCCGCTTTGCCCGCCACGCAGCGCGGACGCCTGGCGGTTACGCACAAAACCCAGTTGTTCAATTGCCGCGTTCACGCGCTCGCCGGTCGCGGCCGATATTCGCCCCTTGCCGCTCAGCACTAAGGAAACGGTGCTCACCGACACACCAGCCGCCAGCGCAACATCGTGGATAGTGATTTTTTTGGCGATAGCCATGTCAACAAATCGCTCCAGAATCTGACAGATAAAACGTTTTACCTATCCGTTATCTTTATACGCGTTATTATCGGTCAGTAATGTGATTAATGCCGCACTAAAATTTGATAAAACGTTTTATCTTTTCGCCATCATAACCTGACACCAGCCTTTATTAACAAGGAGTCGTTAGATGACGACGAAAACCACGCCAAAAATAACGCTATGGGAATTTTTCCAGCAACTGGGCAAAACGTTTATGTTGCCCGTCGCCTTGCTCTCGTTCTGCGGCATTATGCTCGGTATCGGCAGCTCGCTCAGTAGCCACGACGTTATCACCCTGCTCCCCGTGCTGGGTAATCCCTTGCTACAGGCTATCTTCACCTGGATGAGTAAAGTAGGTTCTTTTGCCTTTAGCTTCCTGCCGGTGATGTTTTGTATCGCGATTCCGCTCGGTCTGGCGCGGGAAAACAAAGGCGTCGCCGCGTTTGCCGGGTTTGTCGGTTATGCGGTCATGAACCTTGCAGTCAACTTCTGGCTCACGGCAAAAGGCATTCTGCCGACCACCGATGCGGCGGTGCTGAAAGCCAATAACGTACAAAATATTCTGGGCATCCCCTCTATCGATACCGGCATCCTCGGCGCCGTTATCGCTGGTATTATTGTCTGGATGCTGCATGAACGGTTTCATACCATTCGTTTGCCGGATGCGCTGGCTTTTTTCGGCGGTACGCGTTTTGTACCTATCGTTTCCGCCGTTGTGATGGGGCTCGTCGGCCTGGTTATCCCGCTCGTCTGGCCGGTTTTTGCGATGGGAATTAGTGGACTGGGTCATATCATCAATAGCGCCGGCGACTTTGGACCGATGATTTTCGGCACCGGCGAGCGCCTGCTGTTGCCTTTTGGTCTGCACCATATTCTGGTAGCGCTGATTCGCTTCACCGAGGCGGGGGGTACGCAAGAGGTATGCGGGCATACCGTGAGCGGCGCATTGACTATTTTCCAGGCCCAACTCAGTTGCCCAACGACGCACGGCTTCTCTGAAAGCGCCACTCGCTTCTTATCGCAAGGCAAAATGCCGGCGTTTCTCGGTGGGTTGCCGGGCGCCGCGCTGGCAATGTACCACTGTGCCCGTCCAGAAAACCGCCCTAAAATTAAAGGATTATTGATTTCCGGTTTAATCGCCTGCGTTGTCGGCGGTACAACGGAGCCGCTGGAATTCCTGTTCCTGTTCGTAGCGCCGGTGCTGTACGTTATTCATGCTCTGCTGACCGGACTGGGCTTTACCATCATGGCTATTCTCGGCGTCACTATCGGCAATACGGATGGCAATATTATTGACTTTGTGGTGTTTGGCATCCTGCATGGTCTGTCAACAAAATGGTATCTGGTACCGGTAGTGGCGGCGATTTGGTTTGCGGTTTACTACCTCATTTTCCGCTTCGCCATTACACGCTTTAACCTCAAAACACCGGGGCGCGAAGCGGAGATCGCCACCAGCATTGAAAAAGCGATCGCTGGCGCGCCAGGAAAATCCGGCTACAACGTGCCTGCTATCCTGGCGGCATTAGGCGGCACGGAAAACATCGTGAGTCTGGACAACTGCATCACCCGCCTACGTCTGTCCGTGAAAGATATGTCGCTTGTCGATGTCCAGGCATTGAAGGACAATCGTGCGATAGGCGTCGTACAGCTCAATCAGCATAATTTGCAGGTGGTTATCGGCCCGCAGGTTCAGTCGGTAAAAGATGAAATGGTTGGTCTGATGAATACCGTTCAGGCATAAGGAAGAGATATGTTCGATTTTTCACAGGAAGTTGACCGTCGCGGGACATGGTGTACGCAGTGGGATTATGTCGCCGATCGTTTTGGCGAAGCCGATCTGCTCCCCTTTACGATCTCGGATATGGATTTTGCCACCGCGCCGTGTATCCTGGAGGCGCTAAACCAGCGCCTTTCCCACGGTGTGCTGGGCTATAGCCGCTGGAAAAATGAGGCGTTTTTAGGGGCAATTACCCACTGGTTTGCGACACGCCATCAGACCACGATAGATGCCCACTCCCTCGTATACGGCCCCTCCGTTATCTATATGGCGTCCGAGCTTATCCGCCAGTGGTCCGACGAAGGCGATGGCGTGGTAGTTCATACCCCCGCTTACGATGCTTTTTATAAAGCGATTGAAGGCAACCATCGCATCGTCACTCCCGTCCCGCTGGAGAAAGAAGGCAACGCCTGGTATTGCGATATGGCCAAACTGGAGGCGGCGCTGGCGCGTCCGGAAAGCAAAATCCTGCTGCTGTGCAGTCCGCAAAATCCCACCGGTAAAGTGTGGACGCGTGACGAGCTGGAAACGATGTCAACGCTGTGCGAGCGCCATGGCGTACGGGTGATTTCCGATGAAATTCACATGGATATGGTATGGGGAAACCAGCCGCATATTCCCTGGAGCAATGTCGCGCGCGGAGACTGGGCGCTGCTCTCCTCCGGCTCGAAAAGCTTCAATATTCCGGCATTAACCGGCGCTTATGGAATCATTGAAAATAGTGAAAGCCGTGAACGCTACCTGGCCGCCTTAAAAGGGCGCGACGGCCTCTCTTCGCCAGCGGTGCTCTCGCTCACGGCGCATATTGCCGCGTATCAGCACGGCGCGCCGTGGCTGGATGCGTTACGCGCCTCGCTGGCGGCTAATATGCGCTATATTGAGCAGGCGCTGAATGGCGCCTTTCCGACGTTGAACTGGCAAGCGCCGCCATCGACCTATCTGGCCTGGATTGATCTCCGTTCACTCGGCATTGACGATCAAAAATTACAGCACACGCTCATTCATCAGGAGAAAGTCGCCATTATGCCCGGCGATACCTATGGCGCAGAAGGCCGGGGATTTGTGCGTCTGAATGCCGGATGCCCTCGCCTGAAACTTGAAAAAGGCGTCAACGGATTGATTAACGCTATCCGCACCGTTCGCTGATACCGTCTACAAGCGGGGTGTTGACCCTTTATCCTAAGATGCGATAACAGAGCCCCCCGTGAGCTAACCGGGGCGCGTTAAAGAGAATGATACAAAATTTCTCCCGCGCTCTCGCGAAGTTGCAACGTAATGACTCCGTTTTTGCAAAATTTCCAGAGGATTATCAATCTGTAGTATAATGGTGCGCACTTTTATTAAAAATTGAGTGCGCCCATGATTGATATTACGCTTCCTTTGACTGACATCCACCGCCACCTTGATGGCAACATTCGCGCCCAAACAATTCTGGATCTTGGTCGGCAGTTCAACATCGCCCTTCCCGCCCAAACGCTGGAAACGCTGATTCCGCATGTCCAGGTCACCTCAACCGAACCTGATTTAGTAAGCTTTCTCACGAAGCTCGATTGGGGGGTAAAAGTCCTGGCATCGCTTGACGCCTGCCGCCGTGTGGCCTTTGAAAATATTGAAGATGCCGCACGTAACGGCCTGCATTACGTCGAGCTTCGCTTTTCGCCCGGCTATATGGCGATGGCGCATCAGTTACCGATCGCAGGCGTGGTTGAAGCCGTTATCGACGGCGTACGCGACGGCTGTAACACGTTTGGCGTCGAGGCGCGACTCATTGGCATTATGAGCCGTACCTTCGGCGAGGCGGCATGTTTACAGGAGCTTGATGCGCTGCTGGCGCACAGAGAGAAAATCACCGCGCTGGATTTAGCCGGTGATGAGCTGGGCTTTCCCGGCAGTCTGTTTTTGTCACACTTTAATCGGGCGCGCGATGCGGGCTGGCATATTACCGTTCACGCAGGCGAAGCCGCAGGGCCGGAAAGTATCTGGCAGGCGATTCGCGAACTGGGGGCCGAACGTATCGGACATGGCGTAAAAGCTGTCGAAGATCGCGCGTTAATGGATTTTCTTGCACAGCAGCGTATCGGTATTGAATCCTGTCTGACCTCGAATATTCAGACCAGTACCGTCGCATCGCTGGCAGATCATCCGCTCAAAACCTTCCTTGAGCATGGCGTTCTCGCCAGTCTTAATACGGACGATCCGGCTGTTCAGGGCGTAGATATTATCCATGAATATCACGTCGCCGCGCCAGCGGCAGGATTGAGCCGCGAACAGATTCGCCAGGCGCAGATTAACGGTCTGGAAATCGCCTTTCTGAGCGATGGCGAAAAACGTGCGCTGCGCGAAAAAGTGGCCGCGGCGTAAAATTGCTTTATTGATGCTAACGCCCTCTCTCCGCCTGCGGTTTAATGCTATCCCAGGCGGAGAAATGCGACATCTCAGGCAAGGCACAGCGTCGCGCGATGTTTTGCCGATTCCATGCCCAGTTCAATCAACTCCATAATTTGAATCGCCTGACTTGCCGGCACGGGATTTTCACCGTTACCGTTTAACGCATCGCGGATGGCGGCATAATATGCCGGATAGTTACCCGGCAACGTAAGCCAGTTTTCTTCTTTGCGCGTCTCTCCCTCAACCAGGGTCAATACGCCGTCACGCATGTCGTATCCCCAGTCTTCCTGCGGTAAACGCTCGCCGTTTTTTAACCGTTCTTCCTGGGGATCGAGGCCATATTTTACATAGCTACCGCGCGAACCATGAACGATGTATCGCGCGGATTCCGCCGCGGCCAGCATCGTACCGTGCAAAATCACGCGGCGCTGGGGGTAGGATAAAATCGCGTGGAAATAATCTGTAGATTGCGCGCCCGGACGCAGCTGCGCTAAATCCACCGTCATGCTGACCGGCAGGCCAAAAAGTTGAATGGCCTGATCCAACAAGTGCGGCGCCAGATCGTACCAGATACCACTTCCCGGCCCGCCTTGCTCGCGCCAGCGGTCGCGCACCTGGGGACGGAAGCGATCAAAGTGGGACTCAAACAAGGACACCTCGCCGAGCACGCCATCCGCCAGCAAGGCTTTCAGCGTCAAAAAATCGCTGTCCCAGCGTCGGTTGTGGAAGACGGAAAGTACCCGGCCAGTGCTCCGCGCAAGCGCATCCAATTCTCGCGCCTGTGACAGTGTCACGGTAAAGGGTTTATCAACCACCACATGCTTACCGGCTTCCAGCGCAGCTTTCGCCAGCGGGAAATGGGTATCGTTGGGCGTCGGGATCACGATCAGGTCGATATGCGGATCGTTAAATAAGTGTCGGGGCTCAGAGACCACGGAAACCGCCGGCCAATCTGCTTTCACTTTTGTTTCATCGCTGCTGGATACCGCCGCAAGCTCTAGCCCTGGCGTTCCCATAATTAAGGGCGCATGAAAGGTTTTACTGGCGTAGCCATAACCGATTAACCCAACGCGGATTTTGTCATTCATCTCACTGCCTCCGGTTTTAGATATCGCTATTCCACACCATCGTGCGATTAGCCGCAATAGCGTCCTGACCATCAACGTAGCATCAAATGATTAACTTGTTACAGAACAGAGGCTGAAATCGTTTGCTTCCCTCTTGCCGACCGTTCGCCAGGAAAGTAACATTTACCCCCTGTGTTTATGGATAAATCAAAGCAAATGTCGTCAATAATGAATCGTCTTATTGAATTAACTGGGTGGATAGTTCTCGTTATCTCAGTCATTCTTTTAGGTATTGCCAACCATATTGACAATTACCAACCACCAGAGCCCACGGCTTCCGTTCAGAAGAAGTAAGCGTCAGATAATGTAAAGGCATTTTCGCGTGGTACGGTCAGCGGCGCCCCGGGGCGTGCAAAGAAAGTCAAAAACCGGCAAAAAAAACGAAATATGTCCTATCTGGTCTGACGTTTATTGCCTGTTGTAGGAAAGCGCGTTAACCTTTCGCCCCAGGCGCCATGTGGCGCCTGACTCTTTACCGGTAAGAATATTCCCTTTTTACCTGCACCCCTGACCTCTCACTGGTGCGGTTTTGTTTATTTTTTATCAGTGACTACTCCGTTGGCATTATATTTAATATGGATCAACTTTATATGACTGTTCAGGATTATCTATTAAAATTCCGCAAAATTAGTTCGCTCGAAAGTCTGGAAAAACTGTTCGACCACCTTAACTATACCCTTACTGATGACATGGACATTGTTAATATGTATCGCGCTGCAGATCACCGCCGTGCCGAACTGGTTTCCGGAGGACGCCTGTTCGATGTAGGTCAGGTTCCGCAATCCGTCTGGCGCTATGTGCAATAAAGAAAGTAGCGTTTAACATCAAAAACCTTATAATATTTGCCCCAAAATGAGCGGCATGACCGTTAACGCGCGTAACCCCGGAGAAGATATGACTACAACACCGCCACAACGAATTGGAGGCTGGCTTCTTGGCCCGTTAGCCTGGCTGTTAGTCGCGTTGTTGAGCGCCTCGCTGGCGTTATTACTCTACGTTATGGCGCTTGCCACACCGCAAACGTTCAAGACGCTTAGCGGACAGGAAACCGGTAATTTACTGCTATGGGGCATTTCATTTATTACCGCTATCGCCATGTGGTACTATACCCTGTGGTTGACGATCGCATTCTTCAAGCGCAGACGCTGCGTGCCGAAGCATTACATTATCTGGCTGCTGGTGTCGGTGTTACTGGCGGTTAAAGCATTTGCCTTTTCGCCCGTCTCAGATGCCTTTGCCGTGCGTCAGTTACTCTTCCCACTGTTGGCGACGGCGCTCATTGTGCCTTATCTCAAACGTTCAGCGCGCGTTAAAACAACGTTTGTTAATCCGTAATAACCCTACAGTTAACCTGTTGTCGCCTGTGGTAGTTTGACAGATAATAGGCGGCTTTTTTATTTCAGGCCGAAACATGACTGATTACCTGCTGCTCTTTGTCGGAACTGTACTGGTCAATAACTTTGTACTGGTCAAATTCCTGGGCCTTTGTCCCTTTATGGGCGTATCCAAAAAACTGGAAACCGCCATGGGGATGGGCCTCGCGACGACCTTTGTCATGACGCTGGCGTCGATATGCGCCTGGCTTATCGACACCTGGATACTTATTCCGCTGGATCTGATTTATCTGCGGACGCTGGCCTTTATCCTCGTCATTGCTGTGGTCGTGCAATTTACCGAAATGGTTGTACGGAAAACCAGCCCGGCGTTATACCGCTTGTTAGGCATCTTCTTACCACTGATTACCACTAACTGTGCGGTTCTGGGCGTAGCGTTACTGAATATTAATCTCGGTCATCACTTTCTTCAGTCGGCGCTGTACGGATTTTCCGCCGCCGTCGGTTTTTCATTAGTGATGATTCTGTTTGCCGCCATCCGCGAACGCCTTGCCGTGGCGGATGTGCCCGCCCCTTTTCGTGGTAACGCGATAGCATTGATTACCGCAGGATTAATGTCTTTGGCCTTTATGGGCTTTAGTGGTTTGGTGAAGTTGTAATGAATACTATCTGGATTGCCGTTGGCGCCCTGACCCTTCTGGGTCTGGTGTTCGGCGCCATTCTGGGTTATGCCTCCCGCCGATTCGCGGTTGAAGATGATCCGGTTGTTGAAAAAATCGATGCGATTTTGCCGCAGAGCCAGTGTGGTCAGTGCGGCTATCCCGGCTGTCGCCCCTACGCCGAAGCCGTGGGTCTCCAGGGCGAGAAAATCAATCGTTGCGCGCCCGGCGGCGAAGCCGTCATGCTGAAAATGGCAGAGCTGCTAAACGTAGAGCCGCAACCATGCGATGGTGAAGAACAGCAGGCTGCGCCAGTACGTATGCTGGCAGTTATTGATGAAAATAACTGCATTGGCTGCACAAAATGCATTCAGGCCTGCCCGGTTGACGCCATCGTTGGCGCAACGCGCGCCATGCACACGGTCATGAGCGATCTCTGTACTGGCTGTAATCTGTGCGTCGATCCGTGTCCGACGCACTGCATCGAATTACGTCCGGTGAATGAGACGCCCGACAGTTGGAAATGGGATTTGAACACCATTCCCGTTCGCATCATTCCCGTGGAACAACATGCTTAAACTATTTTCCGCTTTCAGAAAAGATAAAATCTGGGATTTCGACGGTGGTATTCATCCGCCCGAAATGAAGACCCAGTCAAACGGCACGCCGCTGCGCCAGGTGCCTTTAGCGCCGCGCTTTGTTATCCCTTTAAAACAGCACATTGGCGCTGAGGGCGAGCTGTGCGTTAGCGTCGGCGATCGCGTGCTACGCGGCCAGGCGCTTACCCGTGGACGTGGGAGAATGCTGCCGGTACACGCGCCCACCTCCGGGACGGTTATCGCTATTGCCCCCCACTCGACGGCACATCCTTCGGCGCTGGCGGAGTTAAGCGTCATCATTGATGCCGACGGCGAAGACCGCTGGATTGAACGCGAGGGCTGGTCTGATTACCGCGCCCACAGCCGTGAAGCGCTCATTGAACGCATTCATCAGTATGGCGTTGCCGGGCTTGGCGGCGCAGGGTTTCCCACCGGCGTTAAATTGCAGGGCGGCGGCGATAAAATCACTACGCTTATTATCAATGCCGCAGAGTGCGAACCTTACATTACGGCGGACGATCGTCTGATGCAGGACTGCGCCGCGCAGATTGTGGAAGGTATTCGCATCCTGGCGCATATTCTGCAACCGCGTGAGGTATTAATCGGCATTGAAGATAACAAACCGCAGGCTATTTCCATGCTGCGCGCCGTACTGGCTGACGCTCACGACATTTCGTTACGTGTTATCCCAACCAAATACCCTTCCGGCGGCGCAAAACAGCTCACCCAAATACTGACGGGAAAACAGGTTCCCCACGGCGGGCGATCCTCTGATATTGGCGTGCTGATGCAAAACGTCGGTACGGCTTATGCCGTTAAACGCGCCGTGGTTGACGGCGAACCGATCACAGAACGCGTTGTCACCTTAACGGGTGAAGCGGTAAGCCGTCCGGGTAACGTCTGGGCGCGGCTCGGCACTCCCGTTCGTCATTTGCTTAACGATGCCGGGTTCTGCCCTTCCGCTGACCAGATGGTCATCATGGGCGGCCCGTTGATGGGATTCACCCTTCCCTGGCTTGACGTACCGGTCGTAAAAATCACCAACTGCCTGCTGGCGCCATCCGTGACTGAAATGGGAGCGACTCAGGAAGAGAAAAGCTGTATTCGTTGCAGCGCTTGCGCTGACGCCTGCCCTGCCGACCTTTTACCGCAGCAGCTTTATTGGTTCAGCAAAGGGCAGCAGCATGACAAGGCTACCGCTCACCATATTGCTGATTGTATAGAATGCGGCGCCTGCGCCTGGGTCTGCCCGAGTAATATTCCGCTCGTCCAATATTTCCGTCAGGAAAAAGCGGAGATTAATGCGATCAGGCTTGAAGAAAAACGCGCCGCCGAAGCCAAAGCACGTTTTGAGGCTCGTCAGGCAAGACTGGAGCGCGAAAAAGCCGCCCGCCTTGCACGTCACAAGAGCGCAGCGGTACAACCAGCGGCAAAAGATCAGGATGCCATTGCCGCTGCGCTGGCGCGGGTAAAAGAGAAACAGGCGCAGGCCACGCAACCGGTGGTTATTCAGGCGGGTAGTCTGCCAGACAATAGCGCCGTCATCGCGGCCCGTGAAGCGCGTAAAGCGCAAGCGCGCGCTAAACAAGCCACTCATCCGATGGCTGACAGCGCGATACCCGGCGACGACCCGCGTAAAGCCGCAGTGGAGGCGGCTATCGCTCGCGCCAAAGCCCGTAAGCAGGAGCAGCAGGCCGGAAGCGAACCTGCCGAACCGGTCGATCCGCGTAAAGCCGCGGTGGAAGCGGCCATCGCCCGCGCCAAAGCCCGTAAGCAGGAGCAGCAGGCCGGAAGCGAACCTGCCGAACCGGTCGATCCGCGTAAAGCCGCAGTGGAAGCAGCCATCGCCCGCGCCAAAGCCCGCAAGCAGGAGCAGCAGGCCGGAAGCGAACCTGCCGAACCGGTCGATCCGCGTAAAGCCGCAGTGGAAGCGGCTATCGCCCGCGCCAAAGCCCGCAAGCAGGAGCAGCAGGCCGGAAGCGAACCTGCCGAACCGGTCGATCCGCGCAAAGCCGCGGTGGAGGCGGCTATCGCCCGCGCCAAAGCCCGCAAGCAGGAGCAGCAGGCCGGAAGCGAACCTGTCGTACCGGCCGACCCGCGTAAAGCCGCGGTTGCTGCGGCGATCGCCCGCGTTCAGGCAAAAAAAGCAGCACAGCAGCAGGTAGTTAACGAGGATTAAATGGTATTCAGAATCGCAAGCTCGCCTTATACCCATAACCAGCGCCAGACATCGCGAATCATGTTGCTGGTATTAATCGCCGCTCTGCCGGGGATTGCCGCGCAGACGTGGTTTTTTGGTTGGGGAACGCTTTTCCAGATCGTTCTGGCTGCCATCACGGCGCTCGTCGCGGAAGCCATTGTCCTTAGACTGCGCAAACAATCGGTCGCCAGTCACCTACAGGATTATTCCGCGTTATTGACGGGGCTTTTGCTGGCGGTCAGCATCCCTCCGCTCGCGCCCTGGTGGATGGTCGTGCTGGGAACCGGATTCGCCATTATTATCGCTAAACAGTTATATGGCGGGCTGGGACAAAACCCCTTTAATCCGGCAATGATCGGTTACGTGGTGCTCTTAATCTCCTTTCCGGTGCAAATGACAAGCTGGTTGCCGCCTTATGAAATAGCCGCAACAACGCCCGATATGCTGGACACGTTGCGGATGATTTTTACCGGGCATACCGCCAGCGGCGGCGATATGACACTGCTACGTATTGGTATTGACGGTATCAGCCAGGCGACGCCGCTGGATACGTTTAAAACGTCCTTGCGCGCCGGGCACTCCGTTGAGCAAATCATGCAGTACCCGATATACAGCGGCGCGCTGGCTGGCGTGGGCTGGCAGTGGATTAACCTCGCCTGGCTTGTCGGCGGCGTATTCCTGCTGTGGCAAAAAGCTATCCGCTGGCATATCCCGGTCAGTTTTCTACTGACGCTGGCGCTATGCGCCGCGTTAGGTTGGCTTTTCTCGCCCGCTACGCTGGCCTCGCCGCAGCTTCATCTGCTGTCAGGCGCCACCATGCTGGGCGCATTTTTTATCTTGACGGATCCGGTTACCGCCTCCACGACCAACCGTGGACGTTTAATTTTCGGCGCGCTGGCTGGGGTATTAGTGTGGCTGATTCGTAGCTTCGGCGGCTATCCGGACGGCGTTGCTTTTGCTGTCCTGTTGGCGAATATCACGGTTCCTCTGATCGACTACTACACGCGCCCCCGCGTCTATGGACATTGCAAAGGATAAACCATGCTGAAAACGATTCGTAAACACGGTATTACGCTGGCGCTTTTTGCCGCAGGTTCTACCGGATTGACTGCGGTGATTAATCAGATGACAAAATCAACCATCCACGAACAAGCGCTGCAACAACAGCATGCCCTGTTCGATCAGGTATTGCCGCCAGATCGTTACAATAATAATCTGCAAGATAGCTGTTATCTGGTCGATGCGCCCGCCCTCGGCAAAGGCACACATCGTGTTTTTATCGCTCGCAAGGATGATAAACCCGTAGCGGCCATCATTGAGGCCACCGCGCCAGATGGCTATTCCGGCGCTATCCAGCTTATTGTTGGCGCAGATTTCAACGGTACCGTCCTGGGGACGCGCGTGACGGAACATCATGAGACGCCAGGGTTAGGTGATAAAATTGAGCGCCGTTTGTCTGACTGGATTACCCACTTTAGCGGTAAAACCATCAGCGGTGAAAATGATACGCACTGGGCGGTGAAAAAGGATGGCGGTGATTTTGATCAATTTACCGGGGCGACAATAACGCCGCGCGCCGTGGTGAATGCGGTTAAACGCGCCGGGCTGTACGCCGAATCACTGCCCGCTCAGCTCCCCCATTTAACCGCCTGTGGAGAATAGCCATGAGCGAAATAAAAGACATTGTTGTTCAGGGGTTATGGAAAAATAACTCTGCTCTGGTGCAGCTACTTGGCCTGTGCCCTTTACTGGCGGTGACGTCTACGGCAACCAACGCTCTGGGGCTGGGTCTGGCCACAACGCTGGTATTAACGCTGACCAACCTTACGGTATCCGCACTACGTCGCTGGACGCCGGCAGAAATCCGTATCCCGATTTACGTTATGATCATTGCCTCGGTGGTAAGCGCAGTACAGATGCTGATCAATGCGTATGCGTTCGGTTTATATCAGTCTTTAGGGATTTTTATTCCGCTGATTGTAACGAACTGCATTGTTGTCGGTCGCGCCGAAGCGTTTGCCGCGAAAAAAGGACCGTGGCTTTCCGCGTTGGACGGTTTTTCCATCGGCATGGGCGCGACAGGCGCGATGTTCGTGCTGGGTTCGCTGCGCGAGATCCTCGGGAATGGTACGCTTTTCGATGGCGCGGATAGCCTGCTGGGAGGCTGGGCAAAAGTATTACGGGTCGAGATATTTCACACCGACTCGCCTTTCCTGCTGGCGATGCTACCGCCAGGCGCGTTTATCGGCCTGGGGCTCATGCTGGCGGTAAAATATCTTATTGATGAAAAAATGAAGAAACGCCGCGCCGAAACCGCGCCTTCCGCTGTTCCGGCAGGTGAAACAGGGAAAGTCTGATGAACAAAGCAAAAAGGCTGGAAATTCTGACGCGCCTGCGCGACAACAATCCGCACCCCACAACGGAACTCAATTTCACGTCGCCGTTTGAGTTGCTGATTGCCGTGTTGCTTTCCGCGCAGGCAACCGACGTCAGCGTGAACAAGGCTACCGCCAAACTTTACCCGGTCGCCAATACGCCAGCCGCGATGCTGGAACTGGGCGTAGAAGGCGTGAAATCCTATATCAAAACCATCGGTTTATTTAACAGTAAAGCGGAAAACGTGATTAAGACCTGCCGTATTTTACTGGACAAGCATAATGGCGAAGTGCCGGAGGATCGGGCGGCGCTGGAAGCGCTTCCCGGCGTGGGGCGTAAAACCGCTAACGTGGTGCTAAATACCGCCTTCGGCTGGCCGACCATCGCCGTTGATACGCATATATTTCGTGTATGCAACCGAACACAGTTCGCGCCGGGTAAAAATGTCGAGCAGGTAGAAGAGAAGTTACTGAAAGTGGTGCCGAATGAGTTCAAAGTGGACTGCCATCACTGGTTAATTTTGCATGGCCGCTATACCTGTATCGCCCGAAAACCCCGCTGCGGCTCCTGCCTCATTGAAGACCTTTGCGAATACAAAGAAAAAGTCGATATTTGATATGCTCGGAGCGCGTCCGTCACGCCAGCGCGCTCCCACCTTCGGCCTGGATCTATTTTAGCCATCAATCATTCCAGTCTCTGTCCTTTTTCTGATGTAATGTGCTTTCGTTTTCCCTCCACGTCAGGTTAATCATTTTTTTAATCGCAAAAATTTCTATCTATCCGTGATCAGGATCACTTTGATAACTTCATGTGAAATTTAATGACATCTAAGGTTACATTTACAACCGGATAGACTGACGCCCCGTTTTCACTACAAAATATTACTCTGCCATTTTTTCAGATAATGGCCTATATCACTGCTTTTCACCTTAAATAGCAGAAGATATCGCCTTTCACCCAAACCAATGGCCTTTTTGCAGTGTAAAAATCTGCCATTCTTCAAATGAAGAAATTTAACGCTGGATAACATTTCTGACATCGGACGATTCAACCAGAAGAGTTATATGTAACAGATTATTACAAAGCTCTTGTCTGGAGAGGAAAGATAGTGAACATTACCTGCCGTTTCCCCTCCAATATAACAATCGGACGGATGAGTCTGACTCATCACGCGCCAGACAATCCCTGTTAATACGGGGCGTAAAAAAGAGGTAAAAGTGTCTACTGCAAACAAAAAACCAACTGAGAGCGTCAGTTTGAACGCTTTCAAACAACCGAAGGCGTTCTATCTCATCTTCTCGATAGAGTTATGGGAGCGTTTTGGTTATTACGGCCTGCAAGGCATTATGGCCGTCTACCTGGTAAAACAACTGGGTATGTCAGAAGCGGATTCCATCACCCTTTTCTCTTCCTTCAGTGCGCTGGTGTACGGCCTGGTCGCCATTGGCGGTTGGTTAGGTGATAAAATTCTGGGCACCAAACGCGTTATTATGCTGGGTGCCGTGGTGCTGGCTATCGGTTATGCGCTGGTCGCATGGTCTGGTCATGACGCTGGCATCGTCTATATGGGCATGGCGGCTATCGCTGTGGGTAACGGTCTGTTTAAAGCTAACCCGTCTTCCCTGCTGTCTACCTGTTACGCGAAGGACGATCCGCGTCTCGACGGCGCATTTACGATGTATTATATGTCCGTCAACATCGGCTCCTTCTTCTCTATGCTGGCGACGCCGTGGCTGGCGGCGCGTTATGGCTGGAGCACCGCGTTTGCGCTTAGCGTCGTCGGTATGCTGATAACCGTCGTTAACTTTGCTTTCTGCCAGCGTTGGGTGAAAAGCTACGGTTCCAAACCCGACTTTGAACCGATCAACTTCCGTAATCTGCTGCTGACAATCGTGGGTATTGTCGTTCTGATTGCGGTCGCCACCTGGCTGCTGCACAACCAGGACATCGCGCGTATGGTGCTGGGCGTAATCGCTCTTGGCATCGTCATTATCTTCGGTAAAGAAGCGTTTTCCATGCACGGCGCGGCTCGCCGTAAAATGATCGTCGCCTTTATTTTGATGCTGCAGGCGATTATCTTCTTCGTACTGTACAGCCAGATGCCGACGTCGCTGAACTTCTTTGCCATTCGTAACGTCGAGCACTCTATTCTCGGTATCGCGTTCGAACCGGAACAGTATCAGGCGCTGAACCCATTCTGGATCATTATCGGCAGCCCGATTCTGGCCGCTATCTATAACAGGATGGGCGATACGCTGCCGATGCCGATGAAATTCGCCATTGGTATGGTGCTGTGTTCCGGCGCGTTCCTGATTCTGCCGCTGGGCGCCAAATTTGCGAACGATGCCGGCATCGTATCCGTAAACTGGCTGATCGCAAGCTACGGCCTGCAAAGTATCGGTGAGCTGATGATCTCCGGTCTGGGACTGGCAATGGTCGCACAGTTGGTTCCGCAGCGTCTGATGGGTTTCATCATGGGTAGCTGGTTCCTGACAACGGCAGGCGCTAACATCATCGGCGGTTATGTCGCCAACCTGATGGCTGTGCCGAGCGACGTGACTGACCCACTGATGTCCCTGGAAGTCTATGGTCGCGTATTTATGCAGATTGGCATAGCAACCGCCGTTATCGCCATCCTGATGCTGCTGACAGCGCCTAAGCTGAACCGTATGACCCAGGACGATGATAACGCTGAAAAAGGCTCTAAAGCCGCTACAGTTTAATTTTCCGGGAAACAACATTCAGGCCGCTAACTGTGCGTTAGCGGCTTTTTTTTTGCTCGTCCCCGCACTACCATACTTTAAACCTCAGCAAAAAGGAGTTACCGATGAAACTGTTCTACAAACCGGGTGCCTGCTCTCTTGCTTCCCATATTACCCTGCGCGAAATTGGCAAAGACTTTACGCTTGATGGCGTCGATCTCGCAAAAAAACGCCTGGAAAATGGTGATGATTACCTGGCAGTCAACCCTAAAGGACAGGTTCCGGCTCTGCTGCTGGATGACGGCACACTGTTGACTGAAGGCGTCGCCATTATGCAGTACCTCGCCGACAGCGTTCCCGACCGCCAGCTTCTGGCGCCGGTAAGTAGTCTTGCTCGCTATCATACGCTGGAATGGCTCAACTATATTGCAACGGAACTGCATAAAGGCTTTACCCCGCTGTTCCGCCCTGACACGCCGGAAACACTTAAACCCGCCGTTCGCGCCGGTCTGGAAAAGAAATTGCAGTATGTGGATGAGTCGCTTTCAGACGACCAGTGGATTTGCGGCCAGCGTTTTACCATTGCAGACGCTTATCTGTTTACCGTATTGCGTTGGGCCTATGGCGTAAAACTGAATATGGACGGGTTAACGCATATTGAAAGTTATATGCAGCGTGTCGCAAAAAGACCGACCGTTGCGGCAGCGCTTAAAGCGGAAGGACTGAATTAATGTCATGTTGCCGGATAGCTCGCTGTAGCGCCATCCGGCCTCTTTTTAGCAGCAATAATTACAGCCGCGTTGCGCTGAAGTAATGTTCAGGGTTAGCGATCCTGTCCTGGGCCGCCACGACCTGCAGTTCGTACTCCTGCATCGTTTTGGTGGCGATCATAATCTCATAGACTGCCGCCGTAACGTGCTCCAGCGCCTGCTGCAACGTCGCGCCCTGCAAAAGTTTGACCAGCAATAAACCACTGGTGACATCGCCAACGCCAACCGGCTGACGTGAACCGAAATCCACCAGCGGACGGCTAATATGCCAGGCTTCCTGCGCTGTCACCAGCAGCATTTCAAAGCGTTCTGAACTGTAACCGGCGCGGGCGAGATGTTTTACCAGTACAATTTCTGGCCCCTGAGCAATCAGTTCACGCGCCGCCTGCACGGCGTCATCCACACTATTCACGCTATGTTTGCTGAGAATTTCCAGTTCAATCAGGTTAGGCGCGATAATATCGCTGGCGGGTAGCGCATAACGCACATGGAACTCTGCGACGCCAGGCGCCACGATACAACCCTTTTCCGGATGCCCCATCACGGGATCGCAGAAATATTTTGCCTGCGGATTTGCCGCTTTAACCTGGCGCACAATACCGAGAATGTGTTCTCCCTGCTCGGCAGATCCCAGGTAACCGCTAAGTACGGCGTCGCAGTGCGCTAACTGGCCAATGTCCGCAATCCCCTGGACAATCTCAGTCAGATGGCTGGGCGGCATGACACAGCCGGTCCATTTACCATATTGCGTGTGGTTAGAAAACTGAACGGTATTCAGCGGCCAAACATTCGCGCCAAGACGGCGCATGGGAAATTCGGCGGCGCTGTTGCCCGCATGTCCGAAAACAACATGGGACTGGATAGCGAGGATATTCTTCATTTTTTTACCTGAACATCAAAAATAAGGGAGTGATTTCTCACTCCCTGTTACTTAATGCCTTATTTCCAGCAAATCAGACAATAGTTCTTTTTGCCGCGACGTAATAAGGTATAGCGGCCAAACAGACGGTCCTCATCGTTAAAGATGTATTCAGGATCGGATTGTTTTTCACCATTGATAGTGACAGCGTTGGAGGCGATAGTCTTACGCGCCTGACCACGTGACGGCTGGAGCTCGGCGTCTACCAGCGCCTGCATCAGGTCGGCGCCTTTTTCCATTTCAACCATCGGTACGCCGTCCTGCGCCAACTGCTCAAAGTCAGCTTCGCTCAGCGCGCTCAGTGAACCGCTGAACAGACATTCAGTGATCCGTTTCGCCGCGACCAGCCCTTCTTCACCATGAACCAGGCGCGTCACCTGCTCGGCCAGCACATACTGCGCGCGCGGCGCTTTCCCGCTGTTTTTATCTTCTTCTTCCAGGGCATTGATCTCTTCAATGTCCATAAAAGTGAAGAATTTCAGGAAGCGATAAACATCGGCATCTGCGGTGTTAATCCAGAACTGGTAGAATTTGTACGGACTGGTTTTCTTCGGATCCAGCCAGACAGCGCCGCCTTCGGTTTTACCGAATTTCGTGCCGTCAGCTTTGGTGATCAGTGGAACGGTCAAACCAAATACCTGATTCTGGTGCAGGCGACGGGTCAGGTCGATACCGGAAGTGATGTTCCCCCACTGGTCAGAACCGCCAATCTGTAAGGCAACGCCGTGCAGTTTATTCAGACAAGCGAAGTCGTACCCCTGTAGCAGGTTATAAGAGAACTCCGTGAAAGAGATACCCTGATCGTCACGGTTCAGACGCTGCTTCACCGCTTCTTTGTTGATCATCTGATTAACGGAAAAATGTTTACCGATATCGCGCAGGAAAGTCAGCACATTCATGCTGCCGAACCAGTCATAGTTATTGGCCGCGATAGCGGAGTTTTCGCCGCAATCAAAGTCCAGGAATGGGGCAACCTGTTTACGAATTTTCGCCACCCACTCCTGAACGGTCTCTTCAGTGTTCAGTTTACGCTCGGCGGCTTTGAAGCTCGGGTCGCCAATCAGACCGGTCGCGCCGCCTACCAGCGCAACAGGTTTGTGCCCTGCCTGCTGGAAGCGTTTCAGGCATAACAATGGAACCAGATGCCCCAAATGCAAGCTGTCAGCGGTAGGATCGAAGCCGCAATAGAGCGCGATCGGGCCTTGCGCCAGTCGCTCTGCCAACGCGTCTTCGTCCGTCACCTGGGCTACCAGCCCCCGCTCTTGCAATTGTTTAATCAAGTTACTGCTTGCCATCAAAATCTCCATGTATAAAACGACTGCACCTTTGCCGGTACACGACTTTTCGCCAGACGCGAAAGAGACATAGCATAAAACGGCGGATTCATCCGCACCAGTGCTTAAAACAAGATTTTTGCATCTTTAGGGCGCAAGACGGTCGATTTTCCATGCGCCGTCGTCGCGTTGGTATAAAAAGCGATCGTGCAGACGATGTTCGCCGCCCTGCCAGAACTCCATCTGTTCGATACTCACGCGAAAACCGCCCCAGAAGCTGGGTAACGGCACTTCGCCCTGTTGAAACTTCTGCTTGAGCTCCAGGAATTTGCTTTCGAGGATACCGCGCGCGGAAATGCGGCTGGATTGTTTAGAGACCCATGCGCCAATCTGGCTGTCGCGCGGACGGCTGTGGAAATACCTCACCACCTCAAGTGTGGAGAGACGCTCGGCTTTGCCTGTCACCATCACCTGGCGTTCAAGCATATGCCAGGGAAATAACAGGCTGATACGCGGATTGTGCTCAATCTGATGCGCCTTGCGGCTTCCCAGGTTGGTATAAAAGACCAGGCCTTTTTCATCATAATGCTTGAGCAATACAATACGCTGGTACGGTTGCCCCTTGTCATCTACGGTCGCCACGACCATTGCCGTCGGATCGGCCAGTCTGGCGTCGCACGCTTGCCCAAGCCAGCGCTCGAATAAGGTTAACGGTTCAGCGGGTAAATCGCGGCGACGCAAGCCGCCTTTCGTGTATTCACGGCGCAGATGCGCGATCTGCTGCAATTGGTCGTTATCAGACATGGCGTTGATCAGAAATAAACAGTGGGTGGCGCTATTGTGCGCCCCCATACTGAAAATCTCAACGCTTCGGATTTTGTAACTGACAGTTATTAAGCACAATTCTGTCTCGTTTATAGACCGTGGCGCTCTCGCCTTGCGACCAGAAAACATAAATCCCGTCGGTATAACGCGCGCCCGAGGCCGAGATTCCTTGCTTCAGGGTCAGCAGCTTATTGTCATAAACAAAACTGACCTCTTCACGCGGGTTATTGACTTTAACGGTAAGCGGCTTCTCATCACACTGGTATTCCAGCGTATCCGTTTGCATACGTTCAACAAATTGTTGATAAACGCTACAGCCGGTCAGCAGCACAGGTAAACACATTATTGCGATCTTTTTCATAGGCATATCCCGAAAGCTCTCCTGCTTCTGGAAGGGCAAACGCCCCTTCCTGACCTTGCTAGTTTACCGATATAGGGTCCGGGAAAAATTCAGTTAACTCTGAGTTATTGGGTTAGCCGGGTAAATAGCGCCTAAAACACTGGCTTCTGTAGCCCCCGTCACGGAAGGTAAATTTCCCGGCAGGCCCGCGAGCGTTCGCCAGGCAAGCCATGCAAAGGCCAGCGCTTCCATATCATCGCCGCTAATCCCCGCCTTATCGGTGGTCGAAACCTCGATACCGGGCAACAACGCCGCCAGACGGGCCATCACTAACGGATTCCGGCTTCCGCCGCCACAGACCATCAGCCGCTCGCAGCCGCCATTGAGCAGCACCTGTTGGGCGATGGAGACCGCCGTCAGCTCAGCCAGCGTGGCCTGCACATCGCGCGCGTCTGCACCAGGGAAAGCCGTAAGATGACGTTCTAACCAGCCATAGTTGAAATATTCGCGTCCTGTACTTTTGGGCGCCGACGCAGCAAAGTACGGATCGCGCAACATCTTTTGCAGCAAGGGAAGAATAACCTGACCTTCTTTCGCCCATGCCGCATCTTTGTCGTAGGGCTGCGCGCATTGTCGCCAAATCCACGCATCCATCAACATATTACCCGGCCCCGTGTCGTACCCGCGCACCGCCTGTCCGGGGAAAAGCAGAGATAAATTGGCGATGCCGCCGATATTCAGGACCATACGTTTTTCCGTCGGATGTCCCAACAGCGCGTGATGGAAAGCGGGCACCAGCGGCGCGCCTTGTCCGCCCAGCGCAATATCCCGCCGCCGAAAATCGCCGACCACTGTAATCCCCGTATGGGCGACGATGTGATTATTATCGCCAATTTGCAGCGTATGCGGGGCCTCGCCGGTCGGCTCATGCCAGACCGTTTGCCCATGACAACCAATGGCGACGATATCCCGCGGCTGCAAACGTTGTTGCGCTAACAGCGCATTAACCGCCTGTGCAAAAAGCCGGCCTAACTGGGTATCCAGCTGGCCGAGTTGCGAGAGCGTAAGCGGTTGTCCCTGGCAAATATCGAGAATGCCTTTTTTCAGATGAACGGGAATGGGCCAGGTGAGACTTGCCTGTTGCGCAACCATGGTTTCATCAATTGCCGCCAGTACAACATCCACGCCATCAAGGCTGGTCCCGGACATAACGCCAATAAAACGGCCCGATTTCATACCTCTTCCTTATTAAGCTGGGTTAAGCCTTAACACTCGGCATAACGTATTTTGCAATGCGATGCCCGCGTCACGTTTTTTGCCGTGCCGTCCACGGATATCAATGACCTATCTTTTCTTGCTTCCCACTTCGTTTAAGATTAGTTAATTAACTTCTGATTATGATTTTTACATTCTTTTGGCAGAAGATATGACCTTAACTGCATAAATGCCATATAATTTAGCTATAGGGATGCTGAAATAGCGTTTCGTGAAGAACAGGAGATGGGTAAATGATTAAACGTGTACTGGCCGTTTCACTGATGGGGTTATCCTTAGCGGGGTGTGTTAACAATGATAGCCTTTCGGGTGATGTTTATACCGCATCCGAGGCTAAACAAGTTCAGAATGTAACGTACGGTACTATCGTTAACGTTCGTCCGGTTCAAATTCAGGGCGGTGATGATTCTAACGTGATTGGCGCTATCGGCGGCGCGGTGTTGGGCGGATTCCTCGGCAACACTATCGGCGGCGGTACGGGTCGTTCACTGGCGACCGCGGCAGGCGCGGTGGCTGGCGGCGTAGCGGGCCAGGGCGTCCAGAGCGCAATGAATAAAACCCAGGGTGTGGAACTGGAAATTCGTAAAGACGATGGCAACACCATTATGGTTGTGCAGAAACAAGGAAATACGCGTTTCTCGGCAGGTCAGCGTGTCGTGCTGGCCAGCAATGGCAGCCAGGTTACTGTCTCTCCACGCTAAACCAGGCTTTACGTGTGGTCACATGGCCACACGTATGCCCCTGCACCTCAATCGTGAGAGTGCAATTCCATAATGTTGTGTTCAAGCTTGGCGATAAGTTTAATCAGAATCTCAATCTCCTCTGAAGAAATCCCAGCCAAAATTTCACCGCGCGTTTTATGAATGACCGCTTCCATCTCAGCGATCAGCGGCTCCGCTTTTTCGGTCAGTTTAATGCGCTTAGCGCGACGATCGCTGGCGCAGGTTTGCCGCGAAATTAGCCCCTTATCTTCAAGTTGATCCAACGTGCGTACCAGCGATGGCTGCTCAATGCCTATCGCTTTAGCCAATTGAATCTGCGACTGGTCAGGCGGCAATTGATGAATATTGTGCAACGTGACCCAATGTGTCTGCGTCAATTCCAGAGGCTTGAGGCGATGGTCAATCAGAGCACGCCAAATGCGCACCAACCGTGCCAGATCAGAACCTAGTGGCGATTCCAATTTCATCTCCTTATAATTAGCTTGCTAAGTTATTATGCTGATTTTAGAATAGTGTGCAGTATTTGTATTCTCAAAACAAATGTATTGCTAAATTTGCTTACCAATAGACATTTTTTCAGACATAGTGCGCACCTGGCACCTGTAGCTTCGGTTTTGGCTAAAACTAAAGCATCGATGTCTGACGCAAAGGAACATTGCTTGTGAAGTGTATACTCAACGCCACAGGATTGCCCTTACAAGATCTCATGTTGGGAGCATCTGTTTACTTTCCGCCATTCTTTAAAGCCTTTGCGCTTGGGTTCGTTATCTGGTTGTTTATTCACCGACTCCTGCGTGACCGGATATACTCTGATGAAATCTGGCATCCCCTGTTAATGGATCTCTCCCTCTTTACGCTTTGCGTATGTCTGGGCCTCGTTTTACTGATCGCGTGGTAAATATGTCGTTAAAAACAATAAAATATTTTTCTACTCTCATTGTCGCCGTCGTCGCCGTTCTGGCCGCGTGGTGGTTATGGAATTACTATATGCAGTCACCGTGGACGCGCGATGGTAAAATCCGCGCGGAACAGGTCAGCGTAACGCCACAGGTTTCTGGCAGCATTACCCAACTCAATATCAAAGATAATCAGTTCGTCAACGCCGGGGACGTTCTTTTTGTCATTGATAAAACGCCCTTCCATATTGCAGAACTTAACGCGCAGGCGCAGTTGGCCAAAGCGCAGTCCGATCTGGCAAAAGCGAATAATGAAGCCGATCGACGTCGACATTTATCGCGTAACTACATCTCTGCTGAAGATCTGGATAGTGCCAATCTGAATGTTAAAGCGATGCAGGCCAACGTAGATGTCGCACTGGCAACGTTAAAACAGGCGCAGTGGCAGCTTAGCCAGACGGAAGTAAAAGCGCCGGTATCCGGCTGGGTGACCAACCTTTCCACGCGTACCGGTGATTATGCCAGTACCGGTAAGCCGCTTTTCGCCCTGGTAGATAGCCATTCATTTTATGTAATGGGATATTTCGAAGAAACCAAACTACGCCATATCCGCGAAGGTGAGCCTGCATTAATAACACTGTATAGTGGCAATATTAAGTTACAGGGTCACGTTGGCAGTATCGGGCGCGCTATTTACGACCAAAGCGTGGAAAGCGACTCCGGTTTAGTGCCCGATATCAAACCCAACGTACCGTGGGTACGTCTGGCGCAACGCGTACCGGTACGTATCGAATTTGACGCTTTGCCGCAGGATATCACGCTCGTCTCCGGCACTACCTGCAGCGTAGCCATTGGACAGCGGTAATGAAACTCTCCCTGCCGGCCCTGCGAAATACGCCCTGGTTTAAAGCGACCTCCGGCCAGTGGCGTTACGCGTTGCGCAATACCATTGCTATGTGTCTCGCGCTGACATTCGCTTATTATCTCAATCTGGATGAGCCCTACTGGGCGATGACTTCGGCCGCAGTGGTGAGCTTTCCGACCGTAGGCGGCGTAATCAGTAAAAGTCTGGGGCGTATTGCCGGGAGTTTACTCGGCGCGACCGCCGCGCTGATTATTGCCGGCCATACGCTGAATGAACCCTGGTTGTTCTTATTTAGCATGGCCGCCTGGATCGGTTTTTGTACCTGGGCCTGCGCGCATTTTACCAATAATGCCGCTTATGCTTTCCAGTTGTCCGGCTACACGGCGGCGATCATCGCGTTCCCGATGGTTAATATTGTAGAAATCACGCAGCTGTGGGATATCGCCCAGGCACGTGTATGTGAAGTTATCGTCGGCATCCTCTGTGGCGGCATGATGATGATGATCCTGCCCAGCACATCGGATGGCACAGCCCTGCTCACCGCGTTGAAAAACATGCATGCGCGCTTGCTGGAACATGCCAGTCTACTTTGGCAGCCGGAGACTACCGACGCCATCCGCTCCGCGCATGAGGGCGTCATTGGGCAAATCCTGACCATGAACCTGCTGCGTATTCAGGCCTTCTGGAGTCACTACCGTTTTCGCCGCCAGAATGCATTGCTAAATGCATTGTTACACCAGCAATTACGGCTAACGAGCGTGATCTCCAGTCTGCGTAGAATGCTTTTAAACTGGCCGACGCCGCCGGAAAACAGCCGCGAAGTTATTGAACAACTCTTAGCTGCGCTGGCGAAATCGCGCGCGGACAGCTACACCGTGGCGCGGATTATTGCGCCGCTACGCCCGCAGGATGAACAGGATTATCGTCACCTCGCGTTCTGGCAGCGATTACGCTATTTTTGCCAGCTATATCTGCGCAGCAGCCGTCAGTTATATCTGATCGAAAGCGGCGCGCCGGTGGATCAAATCCATATCCGCCGCACTCCCGGCCTTGCGCGGCATACGGATAACGCAGAGGCCATCTGGAGCGGCGTGCGTACCTTTTGCACGCTCACGGTAATTGGCGCCTGGAGTATTGGCGCACAATGGGAATCAGGACCCGGCGCATTAACCCTGGCGGCGATCAGTTGCGTTCTCTACTCCATCGTCGCCACGCCGTTTAAGTCGCTCACCTTATTGATGCGTACTTTAGTGCTGCTGTCCTTATTCAGCTTCGTGGTGAAATTTGGCCTGATGGTGCAAATCACCGATCTGTGGCAATTCTTACTTTTCCTTTTTCCGCTGTTCGTCACGATGCAACTGCTTAAACTGCAGATGCCTAAGCTGGCGGGACTGTGGGGGCAGCTTATCGTTTTTATGGGCTCATTCATCGCCGTGACCAACCCGCCGGTGTACGACTTCGCCGACTTCCTTAACGATAATACCGCCAAGATCGTCGGCGTCGCGATTTCCTGGCTGGCGTTTGCGATTTTGCGCCCCGGTTCCGATGCCGTAAAAAGTCGCCGCCATATCCGCGCGCTACGCCGGGATTTCGTCGATCAGCTTAGCCGTCATCCTTCCCATAGCGAAAGCGAGTTTGAATCGCTGACCTATCATCACGTCAGTCAGCTCAGCAATAGCCAGGATGCGCTGGCGCGCCGGTGGTTATTACGTTGGGGAGTGGTACTGCTGAACTGCTCGCATGTGGTGTGGCAGCTGCGCGCCTGGGAGTCGCGTTCCGATCCGCTTTCCCGGGTGCGGGATATTTGTATATCCCTGCTGCGTGATGTGATGAGCGAGCGCGGCGTGCAGCAACGCCCGCTTGCCGTCACGCTACAGGAATTACAGCGTATCTGCGACACGCTCGCACATCATCATCAGCCCGCCGCGCATGAGCTGGCGGCGATTATCTGGCGTTTACACTGTTCGCTGTCGCAGCTGGAACAGGCTCCAGCGCAGGGAACACTGTCTCCGGGTTATTTAATGACGCCGCAGGCGTAACGCATTCCGCCGCCGCCGAGCGGTTTCGGCTGATCGGACATGTTATCGCCGCCCACATGGATCATGAGCGCTTTATCTTTCACTTCATCAAGAGACTTCAGACGCGGCGCAGTAACCGGTTCGGTGGCGATACCATCATTATTAACGACTAACACCGGGAGGTCGCCCAGATGCCCCTGGCCTTCCGGTCCTTCATGCTTGCCGGTATTTTGTGGGTCCAGATGACCACCAGCGGCCTCTGCGGCAACTGCTTTGCCGTCTTTAATCGCGGGCTGGCAGCTACCGTTGGCATGAATGTGAAAACCATGCTCGCCCGGCGGTAACGCTTTAAGGTGTGGGGTAAATTTTAAGCCGCCTTCGGTTTCATCGATGACGACGGTGCCGATAGACTGTCCTACGCCTTGCGCCGTCACCAGGTTCATCTCTACTTTCTCGCTGGCGGCCTGCGCACCCGCACAGGCCAGCAGCGTCACCATCGCTAAACTTAATCGCTTCATAAAACCTCCGTTACATGTGGTCGTCTGTTAAGTGTAAACCACTGGCGAAAACATGAACGGAAAGTCAACGAGTTGGCGATTACGGCACGTCATAACCCAGTGCCGCCTTGCGGATTCGGAACCACTGTTGACGCGACAATGACAGCGTTTCCGCTTCTAGTGCGGCGCGTACGCGTTCGATTTTACCCGAGCCAATAATCGGCAGCGGCTGCGACGGCAAACGTAAAATCCAGGCATAGACCACCTGTTCAATAGAACTGGCGTTGAGTTCTTGCGCGATAACGGAAAGTTCCTGGCGCAACGGCTGATAAGCCTCATCATTAAACAGCCGACCGCCGCCAAGACATGACCAGGCCATCGGACGAATACGCAGTTGCTGTAATTGATCTAATGTGCCGTCCAGCAACAAAGGCTGATGAACCGGCGAGATCTCCACCTGATTGGTCGCCAGGGTGAACGGCAGGCGCGATTGCAGCAACGTAAATTGCGCTGGCGTAAAATTAGAAACGCCAAAATGGCGCACTTTGCCGCTTTGATGTAGATGTTGAAACGCCTCGGCGACGTCATCCGCATCCATTAACGGATCGGGACGGTGAATTAACAACATATCCAGATAATCTGTCGCCAGATTTTTTAATGACTGTTCGGCGCTCAGAATAATATGGCGGCGATCGGTAATATAATGACCGAGCCTATTTTCCGCTCTGGCGGTGGTCGCAATACCGCATTTGGTAACGATTTGCAGTTTTTCCCGCAAATGCGGCGCCAGCGTTAGCGCCTCGCCAAACGCCGCTTCGCACTGATAACCGCCATAAATGTCCGCATGGTCAACGGTAGTGACGCCCAAATCCAGATGTTCTTCGATAAAACTCACTAACTGACGCGCGGACATATTCCAGTCCATCAGACGCCAGTAACCCATGACAAAACGCGAAAACTCCGGGCCTTGTGGAGCGATGGTGATACGCTGAACCATAACAGATTCCTCATAGAGAATAATGAGGTTGAGTATACGCAATTCCGCGTTTAAAAGAGTGAAGGTTGTTGAGGATCTTCCGATGGGAGAGGCTTGTTTGCGCGTATTTTACGCAAGAAACGCTGGCGACAAAGCCGCAGTACATTTTGTTTCTCGGCATCGCTCATTTTTTGCCAGTTAAATCGTTCGTCGCGGCTGCGCATACAGCCCCGACAAAAGCCACGCTCATCAGACTGACAGATACCGCGACATGGGCTTGCTACAGGAAAAAACTCCAACTGCTCGGCCACATCCCCTCCTCAACGTTTGGCGCTTATGACTATTGAAGACGCTAACTGACATTATGGCAACTCTGCTTGCAGTAGACCGACTGGTCTACTATACTGCCTGCTATGAATAAGCAAACCGAACACGATACCCGCGAACATCTGCTGGCCACCGGCGAGCAGCTTTGTATGCAGCGGGGTTTTACCGGCATGGGGCTTAGCGAGTTGCTCAAAACCGCCCAGGTGCCTAAAGGGTCGTTTTATCACTACTTTCGCTCGAAAGAAGCCTTCGGCGTCGCCATGCTTGAGCGACATTATGCCTGCTATCATCAGCGTCTTACGGCGCACTTCACCTCCGGTCCCGGTAATCATCGCGATCGTCTTCTCGCCTGGTATCAGGAAACGTTAAATCAGTTTTGCCAGCAAGGCGCCATCAGCGGTTGCCTGACGGTGAAACTGTCAGCGGAGGTCTGCGATCTGTCGGAGGATATGCGCTCTACGATGGATAAAGGGGCGCAGGAGATCATGGCACTGCTTGCACGCGCGCTGGAAGATGGCCGTAATAGCCACTGTTTACATTTCACCGGCCAGCCGTTGCCACAGGCGCAGGTACTTTATGCCCTGTGGCTGGGCGCCAATTTGCAGGCCAAAATATCCCGTAGCGCCGCGCCGCTGGAAAATGCGTTGGCGCATGTTAAGACCATCATTGCAACGCCTGAGCAGTAACAGGCGTTTTTATTTCCTTTATTACAAGACGACCGGTCTACTTATATCAGGAGCCACTATGTCATCAGCAAAATTGTTTACCCCCCTCAAGGTGGGTGCCATCACGGCGACAAATCGCGTATTTATGGCGCCTTTGACGCGTTTGCGGAGTATTGAACCGGGCGACATTCCTACGCCGTTAATGGCGGAATATTACCGTCAACGCGCCAGCGCCGGATTGATCATCAGCGAAGCCACACAAATCTCCGCACAGGCGAAAGGTTATGCCGGCGCACCGGGATTACACAGCGATGAGCAGATCGCCGCCTGGAAAAAAATCACTCAGGGAGTCCATGCCCAGGGCGGCCATATGGCGGTGCAACTGTGGCATACGGGCCGTATTTCACACGCCAGCCTGCAACCAGGCGGACAAGCGCCCGTCGCGCCATCCGCTATCAATGCGGGAACCCGCACCTCTTTGCGTGATGAAAACGGCCAGGCCATCCGCGTAGAGACTTCCACGCCGCGCGCGCTGGATACTCACGAGATTCCAGGGATCGTCAACGATTTCCGCCAGGCTATCGCCAATGCCCGAGAGGCAGGCTTCGATCTGGTGGAGCTGCACTCCGCGCACGGTTATCTGCTGCACCAGTTCCTCTCGCCGTCTTCTAATCACCGTACCGATCAGTACGGCGGCAGCGTAGAGAATCGCGCCCGTCTGGTGCTGGAGGTGGTTGATGCCGGCATTAAGGAATGGGGCGCGGACCGTATCGGCATCCGCCTTTCTCCTGTCGGCACTTTCCAGAATGTCGATAACGGCCAGAATGAAGAAGCTGACGCCCTTTATCTGATTGAAGCGTTAGGCAAACGCGGCATTGCTTATCTGCATATGTCTGAACCAGACTGGGCGGGCGGCGAACCGTACAGCGACGCGTTCCGTGAAAAAGTGCGCGCACGTTTCCACGGTCCCATCATCGGCGCTGGCGCCTATACGCCAGAAAAAGCGGAAGATCTGATCGAAAAAGGGCTGATTGACGCCGTGGCGTTTGGTCGCGATTACATCGCTAACCCGGATCTGGTAGCGCGTCTGCAATGTAAAGCGAAACTCAATCCACAGCGTCCCGAAAGTTTTTATGGCGGCGGCGCGGAAGGCTACACTGACTACCCTACTCTGTAATTTCATTGATAGCGGCCTCACATCGCCGCTATACTTTGAATATCTTGACTATTTTAAGGACAACGAAAATGCGTTTATTGCATACTATGCTGCGCGTCGGCGATTTGCAGCGTTCCATCGCTTTTTACACTAACGTTCTGGGCATGAAATTGCTGCGTACCAGTGAGAATCCGGAATACAAATACTCGCTGGCCTTTGTGGGATATGGTCCGGAAACGGAAGAAGCGGTCATCGAACTAACCTATAACTGGGGCGTTGAGAGCTACGACATGGGTAATGCGTACGGGCATATCGCGCTGAGCGTTGACAATGCTGCTGAAGCCTGTGAACGCATTCGTCAGAACGGCGGCAACGTGACCCGTGAAGCGGGGCCGGTAAAAGGCGGTTCGACCATCATCGCCTTCGTTGAAGATCCGGATGGCTATAAAATCGAATTGATTGAAGCTAAAGACGCAGGCCGCGGTCTGGGTAACTGATCCCCCGCCGGGCGCAGGTCACTGCGCCCGTTGTTTTACTGCATCCCGGCGTAAAATTTGCCATAATACGCGCTGCATTTTTTCGTATTAAGAGACTCAGATGTCCGATAACGCTCAACTTTCCGGTCTGTGCGACCGTTTTCGTGGTTTTTATCCTGTCGTCATCGACGTTGAAACTGCAGGATTTAACGCTAAAACCGATGCGCTGCTCGAAATCGCCGCCATCACGCTGAAAATGGATGAACAAGGCTGGCTGATGCCGGACACGACGCTGCATTTCCATGTGGAGCCGTTCGCTGGAGCCAACTTACAGCCGGAAGCGCTTGCGTTTAACGGTATCGATCCCTCTAACCCGCTACGCGGCGCGGTGAGTGAATATGAGGCGCTGCATGCTATTTTCAAAATGGTGCGTAAAGGTATCAAAGACAGCGGTTGTAGCCGCGCCATTATGGTCGCGCATAACGCCACTTTTGATCACAGTTTTATGATGGCCGCCGCAGAGCGCGCCTCGCTGAAACGTAACCCGTTTCATCCGTTCGTCACCTTTGATACTGCGGCATTGAGCGGACTGGCGCTGGGACAAACGGTGTTGTCAAAAGCGTGCCTGGCGGCAGGTATGGAGTTTGACGGCGAAAAGGCCCATTCCGCTTTGTATGATACCGAGCGGACAGCGGTACTGTTTTGTGAAATCGTCAATCGCTGGAAGCGCCTGGGCGGCTGGCCGTTACCTTTGCCGACGGACAAATAACGTGGCTAACGACGCCGCTTTTGCTCACGATGGCAGTAAAAAAGCGACCTTTACAGGTCGCTTTCTCCTTTCACAGATTACTCTGCGTCCGGCTCCTGAGTTTTATATTTTGCCGCAGTTTCTTTAATAAGCTGCTGCAACTCACCACGCTGATACATTTCAATCACAATATCACACCCGCCGACCAGCTCGCCGTCCACCCACAGTTGTGGGAATGTCGGCCAGTTGGCATATTTCGGTAATTCAGCGCGAATATCCGGGTTTTGCAGGATATCAACATAGGCAAAACGTTCCCCGCAGGCTGAAAGCGCCTGAACGGCCTGCGCAGAGAAACCACAGCTTGGCAGTTTCGGTGAACCTTTCATATACAGGAGAATCGGGTTTTCAGCGATCTGGCGCTGAATTTTTTCGATAGTGGTGCTCATTGTCTCGCTTCCTTAAACTACTTTTACGACTGAAGCCTGTCATTGTAACGGGTCAGGCTGGCAACGGAAAATAACATTTTCATCATGCCTTATTATTTTACCGTCTGCGGGAATAAGTTGTATACAAAATATCTTTTAAGCGGGTTGCCACGCAGTGATTTGTAGATAACGCGTTCGTGTTTAGCATTAATTGCTATTTTTTTTACATCTGTTAACGAAACACAGCTTCAGAAACCAAAAGCAATTACCAATCTGTGCTTTTGTAGATTAGAATTATCAGGTTTTGTAAATCATACGCAGGCATGAATCGCCTGCCTTTAACAGAGGATTGCTCAGTGGCGCGGATAAACAAAATCTCGATCACGCTCTGTGCTTTACTTTTTACTACTCTCCCTTTTACGCCAATGGCCCATGCTTCCAGGCAAGCCAAAGCGACGCCTGCTGTTTCTCATGTCACGAAAACGGCAGATAAAAAGAAAAGCACAACGAAAAAGATCAGTAAGACCAACAAAAAAAACGTAAAAAAAACCTCAAAAACCAGCCGTTCTTCTTCCGCTTCTACGCCAAAACGTACCACCGCCTCCACGAAATCTCGTCATACGACGCATCGTCGTAACAGAACCGCGCCCACGTCAATCGCCGCCCTCGACGTAACGGAAAAATGCACGACGCGTAAAGGCCGTAAGCCGCACTGCGTGAAGGGGAAAGGAACATTGCCGGTCTCTATTGCCGATGCGCATCGTGCAAAAGTACAAAAAGCGACGAAAACCGCGATGTCCAAACTCATGAATCAGATTGGTAAACCGTATCACTGGGGAGGCGCGTCGCCGCGCACCGGTTTTGATTGCAGCGGTCTGGTTTATTATGCCTATAAAGATTTAGTGAAGATCCGTATCCCCCGAACGGCGAATGAGATGTATCACCTGCGTGACGCGGCGCCCATTGAGCGTAGCGAGTTGAAAAACGGCGATCTGGTGTTCTTTCGTACGCAGGGGCGCGGCACCGCCGATCACGTTGGCGTCTATGTCGGCAACGGTAAGTTTATCCAGTCTCCGCGCAGCGGTCAGGAAATTAAGATCACCTCACTGAACGAAGAGTACTGGCAGCGTCATTATGTCGGCGCCCGTCGGGTGATGACGCCTAAAACAATTCGCTAATATTTTATCCTGTCGTTTAACGACAGGATAACTTCTTCTTTTGCGCCACCTCTCAATTTGCTACCCTATCCTTACGCGCACCAGGGTTATTGTGCGTGCGCAATATTAATAATAAGGAGAGAAGCAATGTCGTTCGAATTACCTGCATTACCGTATGCCAAAGATGCTCTGGCGCCGCATATTTCTGCCGAGACGCTGGAATATCACTATGGCAAACATCATCAGACTTACGTGACCAATCTTAACAATTTGATCAAAGGCACGGCGTTTGAAGGCAAATCGCTGGAAGAGATCGTGCGCGCCTCCGAAGGCGGTATCTTTAATAACGCCGCTCAGGTGTGGAACCACACCTTCTACTGGAACTGCCTGGCGCCAAACGCTGGCGGCGAACCGACCGGGAAACTGGCTGATGCTATCGCGGCATCTTTTGGCAGCTTCGCAGAATTTAAAGCGCAGTTCACCGATGCCGCTATCAAAAACTTTGGTTCCGGATGGACATGGCTGGTAAAAAGCGCTGATGGCAAACTGGCTATCGTTTCTACCTCAAATGCCGGTACGCCGCTGACTACGGATGCAACGCCGTTGCTGACGGTTGATGTGTGGGAACACGCGTATTACATCGACTACCGCAACGCCCGTCCAAACTATCTGGAGCATTTCTGGGCGCTGGTTAACTGGGAATTTGTTGCGAAAAATCTCGCCGCATAAGTCTGAGTACGCAGAAGGTACGCCTTCTGCGTTTTAGAGAGGGATAGAATAGAGGAGACGCCCACCCTCAGAAGAGAGGAAATCAGTGCAGAGCGGCCGTTAATCCACCTGCGACAATCACGCCCAGAACAATCAGCGTAGTAATCAACGAAAATTTCAGGTCGGTACTCATCAAGTTTTCTCCTTTTTATTCCCACACAAAAAGTGATATAGCGCATTTTTGCACATTCCCGCACAAAAATCTCTCATGTTTTATATTGATAACTGTTTTTAACGCTTCCCCTTTTCCTCAAGATCAGACAAAATTCCAGGCTTACTGAATTAGCGTAACGGCCATTGACCCCTTCCTGACGTTCCGTGTCGTTTTTCCGGCGTGCCGCAACCCTGATGTTGCGATTAGGGTGTGTGTAGGCAAACGTTTACCTGGCGTTTCTCAGGAGCTTAGCGAGGGTCTGGAGTGAAATGTAATGGCAACAATTAAAGATGTAGCGAAACGAGCAAACGTTTCCACTACAACTGTATCACACGTAATCAACAAAACGCGTTTTGTCGCTGAAGAAACGCGTAACGCAGTCTGGGCGGCAATTAAAGAGCTGCACTACTCTCCCAGCGCCGTCGCACGTAGCCTGAAGGTTAACCATACCAAGTCGATAGGCTTACTGGCGACCAGCAGCGAAGCGGCCTATTTTGCCGAAATTATCGAGGCAGTTGAAAAAAACTGTTTCCAGAAAGGCTATACGCTGATTTTAGGCAACGCCTGGAATAACCTGGAAAAACAGCGCGCCTACCTGTCCATGATGGCGCAAAAGCGCGTGGATGGCCTGCTGGTGATGTGTTCTGAGTATCCAGAACCTCTGCTTTCCATGCTGGAAGAGTATCGCCATATTCCGATGGTGGTGATGGACTGGGGTGAGGCGAAGGCCGATTTTACCGACACGGTGATTGATAACGCCTTTGCCGGCGGCTATATGGCGGGTCGTTATCTGGTTGAACGCGGCCACCGGGATATCGGCGTTATTCCCGGCCCGCTGGAGCGCAACACCGGCGCGGGCCGGCTGGCAGGCTTTATGAAAGCCATGGAGGAGGCGCTGATCAACGTGCCGGACAACTGGATTGTTCAGGGCGACTTCGAGCCGGAATCCGGTTACCACGCGATGCAGCAAATCTTATCGCAGTCACATCGCCCTACCGCCGTTTTCTGCGGCGGCGATATTATGGCGATGGGCGCGCTTTGCGCGGCTGACGAAATGGGGCTTCGCGTACCACAGGATGTTTCGGTGATCGGTTATGACAATGTGCGTAACGCCCGTTACTTTACCCCGGCGCTGACGACGATTCACCAGCCCAAAGACTCTTTAGGCGAAACCGCATTTAATATGCTACTGGATCGCATCGTCAATAAGCGTGAAGAGTCACAGTCTATTGAAGTTCATCCACGCCTGGTTGAGCGTCGCTCGGTCGCTGACGGCCCGTTCCGCGACTATCGGCGTTAATCCCCGCAGTCGGGAGCCTCTTCTGGCTCCCGAAGCCACTCCCGATTCAACGTTTCGCTATCGCCCAAATAGTCCAGCAGCCATGCCAGCGCGGGCGAGGCCTCGTTTTGCTGCCACGTCACGCAACAGGCCGCATCGGGAAACGGATTCTCTAACGTCAGCGCCACCCATTTTCCGCTGTCTATCCACTGTCGGGCAAAATGCGTCGGCACCATTCCCACGCATAGTCCTGCCGACAGGCAGGTTGCCGATGACTCCCAGTCCGGTACGACGACCCTTTTTTGGTTATCCAGCAACCAGGTAATCCGTTTCGGTAAGGTTCGCGAAGTGTCTTCCCTGACCAGCGACGGCCAGTTGCGCAGGGTATCGTCGCTTAACGGCCCAGGCCTCGACGCCAGCGGGTGATCGCTTGCCACTACGCAGCTCCAGCTCAGGGTCCCCATATCCCGAAAAGCGTAACGCCCCCCTACCGGAATCGCCTGCGTCGCCCCAATCGCCAGTTCGACACGCCCGTCGGAGAGCGCGTCCCAGACGCCGTTAAACACCTCCTGAAAAACCAGCAGTTCCACATCGTCAAAATGGCGATAGAAATCGACGATCATCTGCCGGGTACGTTCTGGTCTGACGATATTGTCCACCGCAATAGCTAACTGCCCGCGCCAGCCATTAGCAATTTGCTGACACTGCTGGCGAGTGATCTGCATTTTTTTGATAACAGAACGCCCTTCTTTTAAAAACCAGATGCCAGCAGGCGTCAGTTCAACATCACGGTGACGTCGTACAAAAAGCGGTACGGCCAGCCACTCCTCTAGCTGACGAACGGTGTAACTGACTGCTGAAGGCACACGGTGCAGTTCCTGCGCCGCCGCGCTAAAACTGCCATTGCGCGCCACGGCGTCAACCACTTCAAGCGAGTATTCCGACCACATAATTTGCCTACAAAAATTTTGAATTCACTGGACAAATATTAACGTTTCACAACCGTAATTTCACTCCCTACACTCTGCGACAATGTCTGTCTGATAAGAAAGAGAAACAAATATGCAACCTGGAAAAGGTTTTTTAGTCTGGTTAGCCGGCCTTAGCGTGCTGGGGTTTCTGGCTACGGACATGTACCTGCCCGCGTTTGCCGCCATACAGGCGGATTTACAAACGCCTGCCGCCGCGGTCAGCGCCAGCCTCAGCCTGTTTTTAGCTGGCTTTGCCGTCGCGCAACTCCTCTGGGGACCGCTATCGGATCGTTATGGCCGTAAACCGATTTTACTGCTGGGGTTATCTATCTTTGCACTTGGAAGTCTGGGGATGCTGTGGGTAGAAAGCGCGGCAGCACTGCTGACGCTGCGCTTTGTGCAGGCCGTCGGCGTTTGCGCGGCAACGGTAATCTGGCAAGCGCTGGTGACCGATTATTATCCTTCGCAAAAAATTAACCGTATCTTCGCCACGATCATGCCACTGGTGGGATTATCCCCGGCGCTTGCGCCCTTACTGGGAAGCTGGATACTGACGCATTTCTCATGGCAGGCGATTTTCGCCACCCTGTTCGTGATTACGTTGTTGCTGATGTTGCCGGCGCTGCGCTTAAAACCATCGGTAAAAGCGCGTACCGAAGGACAGGATAAACTCACTTTCGCGACGTTGTTACGCTCTAAAACCTATCGCGGTAATGTGCTGATTTATGCCGCCTGTTCCGCCAGCTTTTTTGCGTGGCTAACAGGGTCGCCGTTTATTCTCAGCGCGATGGGTTACAGCCCGGCAGTGATTGGCCTGAGCTATGTTCCGCAAACCATCGCTTTTCTGATTGGCGGATATGGTTGCCGCGCGGCGCTACAAAAATGGCAGGGCTACCAATTGCTTCCGTGGCTGTTAGGGCTGTACGCGCTGAGCGTTATCGCCACCTGGGGAGCGGGCCTTCTGAATAATGCCTCACTGGTGGAGATCCTGATTCCTTTCTGCGTAATGGCGATTGCTAATGGCGCCATCTACCCTATCGTCGTCGCGCAAGCGTTACGCCCTTTCCCTCAAGCCACTGGGCGCGCTGCGGCGCTACAAAATACGCTGCAGCTGGGGTTATGTTTCCTGGCAAGCCTGGTGGTTTCATGGCTCATCAGCACGCCGCTACTGACTACCACCAGCGTAATGCTCTCTACCGTTGTTCTGGCGGCGTTAGGTTACAAAATGCAGTCTCATGCAGAGTGCGCTGAGGCCGAATTTCACCATGCCAATGTCGCCCACGACAAGTCTCACTAAAAGCTTGTTAACCGCTGGTAATTAGCACGCTAACAATTTTCGGTTGAATCATCAAAAATTGCGGCCTATACTGATTCACGGTTGTTTATATTACGATAATTATTAGGCATTAACGGGAACCGGAGCGTTCCCGATTCACCATGGATGGCCTTTTCGGCAAGGGTTCCTCCCTTCCTCTGTTCTACGTCGGATAACTGGCTCACGGAATTGCCCGTGGGATTTCTCACAAAGCCAAAAAAGCGTCTACGCTGTTTTAAGGTTCTGATCACCGTCCAGTGATGGAGAAACTATGAGTTCATCGTGTATAGAAGAAGTCAGCGTACCGGATGATAACTGGTACCGAATCGCCAACGAATTGTTAAGTCGCGCGGATATTACAATTAATGGTTCCGCCCCGTCTGACATTCGTGTTAAGAATCCCGATTTTTTTAAACGCGTCCTTCAGGAAGGATCGTTGGGGTTAGGTGAGAGTTACATGGATGGCTGGTGGGAATGCGAGCGTCTGGATATTTTCTTCAGCAAAGTCTTACGTGCCGGTCTTGAAAATCAACTCCCCCACCATGTTAAAGATACGCTCCGTATCCTCGGCGCGCGTCTGATTAATCTACAAAGTAAAAAACGCGCCTGGATTGTCGGCAAGGAACATTACGATCTTGGTAATGACCTTTTTTCCCGTATGCTCGATCCCTATATGCAATATTCTTGCGCCTACTGGAAAGATGCCGATACGCTGGAAGCGGCACAGCAAGCCAAGCTGAAATTAATTTGCGAAAAGCTACAGCTACAACCCGGGATGCGTGTGCTGGATATCGGCTGCGGCTGGGGCGGCCTGTCGCAATATATGGCGACCCATTATGGCGTTAGCGTGGTGGGCGTAACGATCTCCGCTGAACAACAAAAAATGGCGCAGACGCGTTGCGAAGGTCTGGATGTCTCCATTCTCCTGGAAGATTATCGCGACCTTAACGATCAGTTTGACCGAATCGTCTCCGTCGGTATGTTCGAACATGTCGGGCCAAAAAACTACAACACCTATTTTGAGGTTGTTGACAGGAATTTAAAACCGGATGGTCTTTTCCTGCTCCATACTATTGGTTCTAAAAAAACCGATCATAATGTCGATCCGTGGATCAATAAGTATATTTTCCCCAACGGTTGTTTGCCGTCTGTTCGTCAAATCGCCGAGGCCAGCGAATCACACTTTGTAATGGAAGACTGGCATAACTTTGGCGCCGACTATGACACGACTCTGATGGCGTGGCATGAGCGCTTTATCAATGCCTGGCCAGAGATTGCGGGCAATTATAACGAGCGCTTTAAACGTATGTTCAGCTATTATCTCAACGCCTGCGCGGGTGCGTTTCGCGCGCGTGATATCCAGCTTTGGCAGGTGGTATTTACGCGCGGCGTTGAAAACGGTCTGCGCGTTCCTCGCTAATCATCTCCCCCGCATTTCATGCGGGGGAATCTTATTTTCCGTTAGCCAATGTCGGCCTGATTTCTGACCGCATTTTCTCGTGCAGCCAGTACGCGTTCTACGGTATCAACAACCGCCTGCGTTTGCGGATCGATCTCGATATTCACACGCTCACCCAGTTTTTTTCTGCCAAGCGTAGTACGTTCCAGCGTTTCCGGAATGAGATGCACGCAGAAGCGCGTTGGCGTTACCTCGCCGACGGTCAAACTGATGCCGTCGACGCCGATAAAGCCTTTATACAGGATATACTTCATCAGGGACGCATCCTGCACTTTAAACCACACCTGATGGTTATTTTCGGAGGTCAGGATTTTCGCGATCTCCGCCGTCGTAATAATATGCCCTGACATCAGATGACCACCGATTTCATCGCTGAATTTGGCGGCGCGCTCTACGTTGACCTCATCACCTACCCTCAACGCGCCCAGATTGGTGATGCGCAACGTTTCTTTCATCAGATCAAAGCTTATCTGGTTGCCGTTTATTTCAGTCACCGTCAAACAGCATCCGTTATGCGCTACCGACGCCCCCGTCTCCAGCCCCTCCAGCATGTAGTCCGGTAACGTCACCACATGGGTGCGAAAGTTGGGTTTTTCATCAATCGATACCAGTTTCGCGGTACCCTGTACGATCCCCGTAAACATATCTTCAACTCCTGAAATAAATAAAAGCAGAACTGTTCAGCACAATAGCAGGTGGAAAAACAGCTTGCCAGCAATGCGCCGTTAACAACTGTTTTTTCGCTGGAGAAATAGTAATACCCCGCTACAATAGACTGAAATTTCCCCTGCTATTTCTTTTGGCTGCCACTACGGCGGCTTTTTAGTCTTTCATATAACAACAAAATAAAAGGTGAATACGTGCAGAAGTATACCAGTGAAGCGCGTCAGTTATTAGCGTTAGCGATACCGGTGATCCTTGCGCAAGTGGCACAGACCGCAATGGGATTCGTCGATACCGTCATGGCAGGAGGCTATAGCGCTACGGACATGGCTGCCGTCGCTATCGGCACCTCTATCTGGCTTCCCGCCATTTTGTTTGGTCACGGCTTACTGCTGGCCTTGACGCCTGTGATTGCGCAACTCAATGGCTCCGGCCGTCGTGAGCGTATCGCGCATCAGGTTCGACAAGGGTTCTGGCTGGCGGGCTTTGTCTCCGTGCTGGTGATGATCGTCCTGTGGAATGCCGGATACATTATCCGCTCTATGCATAATATTGATCCGGCGCTGGCCGATAAAGCCGTGGGTTATCTTCGCGCGCTACTGTGGGGCGCGCCAGGATACCTTTTCTTTCAGGTAGCGCGAAACCAGTGCGAAGGTCTTGCCAAAACCAAACCGGGTATGGTGATGGGATTTTTGGGCCTGCTGGTGAATATTCCGGTGAACTATATTTTTATCTATGGCCATTTTGGTATGCCTGAACTCGGCGGTATCGGCTGCGGCGTTGCGACCGCGGCGGTCTATTGGGTGATGTTTATCGCCATGCTTTCTTACATTAAACACGCGCGTTCAATGCGTGATATTCGTAATGAAACAGGCTTTGGCAAACCCGATAGCGTCGTCATGAAGCGCCTGATTCAACTGGGGTTGCCGATTGCGCTGGCGCTGTTCTTTGAAGTGACGTTGTTTGCGGTCGTTGCGCTGCTGGTTTCGCCATTAGGTATTGTGGATGTCGCGGGTCATCAGATTGCGCTTAACTTTAGCTCGCTGATGTTCGTACTGCCGATGTCGCTGGCTGCGGCGGTAACGATTCGAGTGGGTTATCGTCTGGGCCAGGGCTCAACGCTGGATGCGCAAACCGCAGCGCGTACCGGTTTAGGCGTCGGCATTTGTATGGCTGTGGTTACCGCGATCTTTACCGTTACTCTGCGTAAGCATATTGCTTTGCTCTACAATGACAACCCTGAGGTCGTGGCGCTTGCCGCGCAATTAATGCTGCTCGCTGCGGTTTACCAGATTTCCGACTCTATACAGGTTATCGGCAGCGGTATTCTGCGCGGTTATAAAGATACGCGTTCCATCTTTTTTATCACCTTTACCGCCTACTGGGTGTTAGGTTTACCCAGCGGTTATATCCTGGCGTTAACGGATCTGGTGGTGGATCGTATGGGACCGGCAGGCTTCTGGATGGGGTTCATCATCGGCCTGACCTCGGCGGCGGTGTTAATGATGCTACGGATGCGCTATCTACAACGTCAGCCGTCCGCCATCATTTTGCAGCGCGCTGCGCGATAATACGACGATAGCCGTCGCATGGCGGCTATTTTCTCGACATGTTGCATATTTCCACCGCAATCAGGTGATTTCAGGAAGAAAATTGCGATTTCCCTCTTGCCTCATTGCAGTTGTGACGCTAATATTCGTCCCCGTTGTCACCTACAACGTTGCGTTCATAGCTCAGTTGGTTAGAGCACCACCTTGACATGGTGGGGGTCGTTGGTTCGAGTCCAATTGAACGCACCATCATTTTAATGCGTCTGTAGCTCAGTTGGTTAGAGCACCACCTTGACATGGTGGGGGTCGATGGTTCGAGTCCATTCAGACGCACCAATCCATTATCTTGTTTAATTTTATAATACGCTATCTGGTGCTTGTGTCAGGCTAAAAGCGATTATTTTCAGTCTCTCATCTTTATCGTCAAACAAATCAACGCGCTGCTCTATACGCTATTACCCTCTTAACCTTCGCAGTGGCCTGAAGAAGCATACCAAAGGCATTTATGGTGTTTCGGTAGAATGCGCATAATCTATCTTCATCACCATACGTAACAAGGCTGCAACGGGTTCAAATAACGTTTCAGGAATTTTATCTCCACGTTCCACTTCAAAAAATAATGAGCGGGCCAGCTCAACATTTTCAACAACGGGGATGCAGTTGCGTTCAGCGATGTTAACAATATAGTTAGCTTGAGCATCACTACCTTTTTCCAGAACGCGTGGTATTGGCATATCGGTGGGATGATAGCCAAGACAAACCGCAATATGCGTTGGATTACGCACTACCGCAACAGATTGTTTAACAGATTGAGCTAAACTCCCACTTTGTATTTCACTCTGCATTTCCCGACGCCGTGTCTTCATTTGAGGGTCTCCCTCCAGATCTTTATGCTCCTGTTTTACGTCATCTTTACTCATTTTTAGATCTTTTCTAATCTTATAATATTGAAAAGAATAGTCCAGTATGCCAACGACGATATAAAAAGCCATCACCCCTACCCATAACCATTTTATTAAAGAAGAAACTACAAGCAGGCCACAGGCTAACCCACAGTACGGTAGTGCCCGAAAAGTACTGGCATAATAATAAAAGAAAAAGGCAAAGATAAGAGATAGCATGATAACTTTTAGGCTGGATTTACATAATTCCACTACGCTATGTAAAGAGAATATCTGCTTAAAATTACTTACCGGATTTATATGCTCGCTTTTAAAACCAATGGCCTTGCTGGCAATAACCACCCCCACCTGAAGAAACACGCTACCCACAGTAGCAACTATTACCCCTGCGCCCAGAAACAGCAGTGCAGAAGTCAATGACTCTATCAAAGCATGAGTCAATTGCGTTAATGCATAAGAAAATGGCTTATTTACTAATTGTAATGTGAAAGTTATTGACGCAATCAGTATCAAAATCATCTTTTCAGTAAAGAAATGAAAATACAAATAAAGCGCAATCAGCTGAAATAATGATGTTATTTCAATACTTTTGACGACCTGCCCTTCCTTACGGCCATCACGTAATTTCTTTTCTGTAGGCTGTTCTGTTTTCTCGCTCATACAGATGGGAACCAGTCTTTCAGATAAATATAAAATTTATCGCTTTCAACCAAATAGTGATGAAGAGCATAAGGGAATGAGATCAGGAGCGTTAGTAAAACTAATATACTTTTGAGCGGCATTGAGAAGAAAAATACATTCAATTGTTGTGCCGACCGATTTAAAAGACCTAAAGCCAGATCGGCTAATACCATACATATTATGGCAGGAACAGAAAAACTGACGCATAATTGATAAAGTGTTCTCCACTCTGCCTGGATATATTTTAAAAATTGCCGATCAAATAATAAAGTACGCCCCGGTGGTAAATATTGGTATGACTCATACAGAATGTTTAATATAAACTCCATGCCGCCGCTTATAAAGAAAATAACACACAAAAACTGGCTGAAAAGCAAGCCAAAAAGTGAGGTTTCAGCTTCCATTGTAGAATTGAATATCGTACCCATTGTCGCGCCACGTAAAGTATCAAGCAGAAACCCCGCCATATCAACGGCCCAAAAGGGAACCGCCGCACAAAACCCAATTAAAAAACCAATAATCACCTCTCCGGTGACTAACCCTAACCAACTGTAATCTTTACCAATATGCATCATAATCTTCTGCTGGTAAATGATTGGTAAGATGGGAAAGGTAAGTGACATAAGCACGCCATTACGTAAAAGCGCGGACCCTAAACTGCCACTTTTTAATAGGGGAAGTAATAAAGAGAGGCTCAATGGTCGAATAAAAGCCACAGCCAATGCAATAAGCCATTCATTTACCTGTTGTGCCATTCAACCATGCTCTCCAATTCGTAACATTATCTGCCGGGTATAATTCAACAGGATACCGCTAAGCCATGGGTAGCTGACCATTAAGGTTATTGCAATTGCCAATAATTTAATCATGAACTGTAGCGTTTGGTCCTGTATTTGAGTCAAGGCCTGAACAAGGCTTACGATGACACCAACTACCGATGCCACCAACACCACCGGCATAGACGTAAACAGGACGATCCATAAAAGTTGCGTTACAAATTGCGTCAATTCAGAATCATTCATGAAAAGCTCTGTACCAATTGCGCCAGTGTCAGATCCCAACCGCCTGCCAGTAAAAATATTAGCAGCTTAAACGGCAATGAAATGGTCATCGGCGACACCATCATCATCCCCATAGCCAGCAGTATATTTGAAATAAGCAGGTCAATAGCCAGAAAGGGAAGATAAATAAGTAATCCAATCCGAAACGCCTGCGTTAACTGACTCACCGTAAATGCCGGAATTAATATGAGCAAAGAATCAGGTTTTATCTTTCTTTTTATGTCTTCAGGCCAGGTTCGTTTTATCAAATTCCGAAAATAATTGGCTTCCTTTTCTTCAGAGTTTTTTTGCAAAAACTGTCGATAAGGCGCTAATGCTTTACTGTCCCACTCCGACGTCCAGAAAGGAGCGCCAGCGACCTGAACCGGATGCCAGCGCTCTTTTACAGCTAATAGCGTCGGCCCCATAATGAATAAGGAAAGTACAAGCGCGAGGCCATACAGTGCGATATTTGGGGGAACTTGTTGAATACCCAGAGCATTTCGTAAAATCGAAAATACCACCGCCAGTTTAAGGAAAGAGGTTCCCATGACGATAATGAGAGGCAGTATTGAAAGCAGAAACAATATACCAATCAGTTGCAAAGGCGAATCGGGTAAAGACATACTGTATCTCTCATGACACGACCTGGAACGCTATTATATTGTTCGCATATTATTTTTCTTATCAGGTTTACGCTGTATTTTTGCAAAGATACCAACGTGTAATACGCACCATAAATTCATTGCCACAGGCAATCAACTCACCTTGCCCAATAATACGGTCATTTACTCTTATCGTCACCTCTGGCGCAAAACATCCACCTACAGGCAAAACGTCCCCCGTTTTAAGTTGCCGTAATTGTCCAATTTCCAGACTCGCACGTCCGATCTCAAAGAGCACCTGTTGTGGTATCTGCTCAAGTTCGACTGAAGACGTTCCGTCACTCTTTGACATTGGGCTCCCTGACGCAAGTAGCGTTTCGATATCCTGGACTAATTCGTCAAATTTCATCGTGTTATCCTCTGTCAGCAATACCCTTGCGTAGATCCCCCCTGGTAGTTGAATAGCAAAAAAACCGAGTCTGATGTCGCCAAAGCAATGAATCCGAACGCCCATGCCGATTTCGATAGACTCAAGTTCAATTAATGTAAGCTGGCACCAGCCTGAATATACAGGGACTACAATAGGAGGAGCAGGATAAATCTGTTGACGCTCAGCAGAAAGCTCTCCGACTATATTGCGCAAAAAACCCGTTGGCCATGTAAAAATAATGCTATGGAACTCATGTTCTTCAACTATCCATTTAATATGCAACGCTAGCTGATGTGGTAGATTACTGCAGGATGTTGGCGGTTCGTTCTGACAGAGGGTAGCATCACTGGCTTGCAATAACGGCGCCAGCCCCCATCCAGCTATTCCATATAGCAATTCAGGATCGATAGCCGATCGATTAGCGGTGCCAATTAACCCTTCACACCAGCGCTGCCAGCATTGTTCTGCAATCCACACCCTACCCAGCTCATTATGATAATTTATGGTAAATAATGTCCCTTGCTGTACTGGATATTGTTGCATACTCAATGTCAGCTCACCAATGGTAGCGCCTTGCGTTGGAAGCATCTCCACCCACGGACGCTCTTCATTCGCTATTCTTAACATAGAATATCTCCAGGGAAATTATATACCCCATATGCAGTAACTGAGACTCCAGCCACTGCTTTAGCGCTTTCATCGAACGGTAAATTTCATGATGAGGGACATTGATTCTTAACTGGATTAGCCCCCCTGATTCACATACTTCACACTCTACACCGTCAAGATAACCGCCACTAACACGATAACGTTGCGTGAAAACCACGTTCTTATTCAATGCTGCAGGAGGATTATTCTCACCAATGGGTAATGCCTGGTGCATGAGTTGTTCAAAGTCCATACGTTCCGCCTCCGCCTCGTTATCATCCTGATAAGACTGGCATGGCAACCCTAGACTTCCTTCAACTTTGGTAATACGCATCGCTTAATACCATAGTAATTTTTTCTTTCTTTTTCATAAGCGCATTAAAATTCTTCTGTAATTCGCTTCGCCGGGAGACAAGCTGCTGATACTGATTTTCTAACTGCTGCCGTTGCGTCAAAAAGCTCTGCGCCTGAGTGAATAGCCCGGCCATTTGTTGTTTCTTATCCAACAATAAATGACAAGATAACGTACCTTGCCAGCCCATTAATTCTTTCAGTCTGGTAGTCACTGCTAAAGCGCGCGTCTGGCAAATCTGCTGTTCAGTAATAATCGCCTGTTGCTGCTGATCAAGTACGGTAAGTTTGCCGCGTAATTGCTTTTCACGCCGCGCGATTATCTCCAGCAAAGTTTCCATGATCACTCGGTGAGTATTTGGTGTAATTTTTCTATGAGTAGCTCGGGTCCGCATACTTCATCCTTACTTTGTCGCAAAAATGTGCAAATATCCGGATAGGTATCAATGGCTTTGTCAGTATCTGTATCAACTCCTCGCTGGTATTCCCCAATGCGTATTAACAGTTCAACCTCCTGGTAAAGCGCCAGGCACCGTCGCAATATCGCCGCCAGTTGACGATGCTCATGGCTGGTAACGACTGGAAAAACGCGGCTGAGCGTTGCCAACACGTCAATGGCAGGATAATGCCCCCTCTCTGCAAGCCGTCGGGATAGCACAATATGTCCGTCAAGCAGTGAACGGACTTCATCCGCCAACGGCTCATTCATATCATCGCCTTCCACCAGTACCGTATAAAATGCGGTAATACTGCCTTTTTCTCCCATTCCTGTACGTTCTAAAAGTCGTGGCAATGCACTAAATACGCCTGGCGGATATTCTCCAGAAACTGCGGTCTCTCCGGCGGCCAGAGCGATTTCCCGCGCGGCCCTGGCATAACGCGTCAGTGAGTCGGCAAGCAAGACGACTCGCTTTCCATTATCGCGAAAAAATTCTGCTATCGTGGTGGCCACAAACAGCGCCCTCACGCGCTCTAAGGCGGGTCTGTCAGAAGTTGCGACAACAATGACACAACGTTTTCGGGTCTCTTCAGACAGTGTAAAATCGATGAATTCGCGGACTTCTCGTCCACGCTCACCAATTAACACCAGAACATTACTGTCTGCGTCTGGAGCATTACACAGCATCGCCAGAAGCGTGCTTTTCCCCACGCCAGGAGCAGAAAAAATACCCACTCGTTGCCCTTCGCCACAGGTCGCAACGCTATCAATAGCGCGAATCCCCGTCATTAATGGTTGAGTGATAGGCTGTCGAACCATTGCGGGAGGAGGCATTGCATCATAGTCTTTCCAGCAGACGTCGGGCAGTTCGCGGCCATCAAGGGGACGACCAAAGCCATCAATGACTCGCCCTAATAACGCTTCGCCCACGGGAACCTGATGGCGTCGCCTTAAGGCCGTCACTTGCTGCCCGCAGTGAAGTCCGATAGTACTCGTAAAAGGAGATAGCAAAGCTTTGCTGCCATTAATCCCCACGACTTCAGCAAGTTCTTCTCCAGGCTTTATACAGCACAACTCGCCCATAAATACCCCAGGCAACCACGCATTTAACAACGTTGCGCTGACATCCTGAATTCGGCCCCATCGACAATAACCATCAGGGGGCGGATATTTCAGCCTCAGACGTTGCATCAATTCATTCTTCATTGTCCGCCAACTCCTCTTCGCTAAGGTCAATACTTTCTACCACTTGTATAAGGCTCTCCTCTCCTAATTCCTGCCATGACAAAATCGGTACGTCGAACAAGGTGGCTTCTGTAATTTTTCGCAAGAAACGTCGGGTGTCGACAGAAGTGACAATGAATAATTTGGCTGACTGCTTCAGCGCCTGCTCGATAAGTTGCAGGATCTGCGTCTTATGACGAGACGACAGCGCAGTATAGGTCCCCATTGCCGTCTGGCGAATGGATTCACGCACGAGGTTCTCAATACCTTCGCCGATCCGCAAAATCGGCAGCGGTTTTCCTTCCGGATTAAGACGACGCAGAATATGACGGCGAAGCGCGATACGGACATATTCTGTCAACATCAGGACATCTTTTTCACGTGGTGCCCAGTCAATTAAGGTGCCGAAAATAAGACGTAAATCTCTAATAGAAACCCGCTCTGATACAAGCCGCTGCAAAGTTTCAGCGATTTTATTAATGGGTAACTGGCGCTGAAGTTCTTTCACCAGCTCAGAGTAGTTTTTTTCCATCGCATTCATTAGATAACGCGTTTCCTGAACACCAATAAACTCTCCCATATGCCGAAGCAGGACACATTTTAATAAGGCAGAGATACGTTGGCTGCCCGCGAAAACGTCCAGTCCAAAACCTTGCGCCTTATGGGCCATGTCTTTTGTAAGCCAACAGATCTGCCCCATCCCGTTCGGTAACGTCTGGCTATCACCCACCACACTGGCGTCCGCGCCTATCAATAAATAATCCGCCTGGGCGGGAATAGATAAACTAAATACGGGTTCCTGATATAGCAGTACCGTCAATTTTTCGGTGGGTTCAGGCAAAACCTCAATATTCACCTCAGGGAGAGGAACGCCGGTATCCTCAAATAAAAACCATCTCATGGCGTCAATATCACGAATCAGGTCGGCAGAATGTAACGTCGGGGTAAGACGTAAGATTAGGGGACATGCGCCGGGAACCATACTATCTTTTTCCGGCGCTTCGACGCCATTTGCGGAAACCACAGACTTTTTGCGACGAATGAGGATAATTGGCAATGCTAACAACGCTGAAAAGAAAGCGAGAGTGATAAAAGGAAAGCCGGGAATTAAGGCGAGGAGCATTAAAACCACAGCGGTTAATATTAGCGACTGAGGTTGTCTGGCAATTTGAGAACTCAACTCTGTCGCCAGGTTCTGGCGTTTCTCACCCGGAACACGGGTGACAATAATTCCCGCGCTAAGGGAAATCAGCAGCGATGGAATTTGCCCACATAAACCATCTCCGATTGACAGTACGCTATAAGTGTGAACAGCCTCACTCATCGACATATCATATTGTACGATAGCGATAATAATACCGCCGATAATGTTCACCAGAACAACAATAATACCGGCAATCGTATCGCCTTTAACAAATTTCATCGCACCGTCCATCGCACCGAGAAAGCGGCTTTCCTGCTGGACGTGCTGTCTTAATGTACGGGCATGGTCTGCATCGATAACTCCGGCACGCAAATCGCCATCGATACTCATTTGTTTGCCTGGCATCCCATCAAGCGAGAAACGTGCGCTAACTTCCGCCACCCTCTCGATACCTTTTGTAATGACAATAAACTGCACGATAGTAATGATGGTAAATACGACCAACCCAACGGTGAGATTTCCTCCTACGACAAACTTACCGAAAGCATCCACAATATTACCGGCATTATGTTGTAACAGTACCAGCCGTGATGTGCTGATTGTGAGTGACAAACGATATAATGTAGTAATAAGTAATAAAGACGGAAATACCGATAAATCGAGAGGGTCACTAAGATAAATAGCAATTAAGAGCAGGATCACTGAAAACATAAGGTTGATAGTAATCAGGATATCAACCATCCAGGTCGGTAAAGGTAACAGCATCATCACAATAGCGATTAATAACACCGTCGCCAGAACCATATCCTGCCGACCCGCGCATACACTGAGCCACTGTTGCGCCCTGATTCCCTCACCTAACCATGAACGCATTGCGACTCCAGAAATTTTATTTGTCGATGATGTAATCGTAACCAGAGCTCGGCGGAGCTGGAAAGAGGAGGAGAACAACTCATTGCAAGCCCATCGCGCAACAAAAATAATCGTTGAGGAATACCCTGGAACGCAGCAGGTTTCCAGTGAGTTAAGGCTTTAAAAAGCAGATCTTCGTCTAAGAAGGTTTGCTTGAGTATCTGACATAAGTGAATACGACCGTTATGATAGTTTAGATAGGTTTCATATTGTCCTTGCCGCCAGAACATATTGGTTGCTAAAGGCCGTTCAGCCAATCCTGCTAATTGAATAAAAAGCTGAATATTACGTTCAGTAATGAGATCCCAATCCATCCTGCCGCCTCATGATGAGCCAGAACGCCAATTTACCTAAATATTGAAAGGCAGGTATCAGAATAAAACCTGATTTACCTTTACTTCACGAAGCGTTTCGAGAATTTGTTCACGTTGATCTTCGTCGTTAAAACAGTTATCAGGTATCAGCATAAACTGCGCATCAAGTTGTTGGAGTAACCGATTGAACATCTTCGATGAAGAAACTATAGCGGTAAGTCTATCAAGCAACCAATCACTGAAAAGCCAGCGCTCACAAATAATATCGAGTAGTAGCGGCAGTAATGTATTAGGCGGCAACTGGCAAATCCACTCCTCACGCTGGCACTCTTTTTCAAGGCCAAGGAATAACAACAAACGACGCAAACGTACTAATGCTGCGGCCAAACGACTTTGCTCCGAGGGTTCGATGCATATGCTAAGTTCAAAGGCTATCGCTCTTAGCAAAATACGGACCCGTTCACAGCGATCCGGCCAGTCTGCCACGCGTCTGAACCACTGCGATAAGGGCATTTCATCGTTGTCTATCGCCTGTTGCATAAAACGCTTCAGCGAGGACAGCGTAGCGGTATCCACTTCGCCAAGTTCCAGTAAACTAAAAACGGCAAGTTCCCATCCCTCCTCCGCTGTAAGCGTATCCAGTTGCGATTGCAAATCGCGTTTTTTCTTTTTTGACAACCCGCCGGCAGTAAGCGCCATTGCAAGAGCGATAATTTGATACGCATTCTGTAAATCAGGATCACTATTCTCTTCGGTAAGCGGACGCAACGTTGCTCCATTATCCTCCTGTATTTGTTTTATCAAACGCAGCAAAGCCTGCTGTCTGCGCTCCAGTTTCTCAGCATCAGTGAATTTATAACTTTCGCGCAGTTTACCACTCAGCGCCATTCCTATTTCTTCCATCGTCTCATAGAGCGCTGCCCCCGTCGTTTCCTGTAACTCCTGGAGAGCTAACATTGAAGGCGAAATAACCTCTTGTTCCTCTATAACCTGGCCAGGGGTAAATGCTGTAGGGGGCGTCATTTTTATCTCATTAATTTTAATATTCATCGCTACCTCCTTTATCTTCACCATTACGTAACCATTTCAGTAACGCGTTGAAATGACGAGAAAGTGAAAATTCAACGGCATATCGTGTTGAGGAAAGTTCAGCCTGATCGGGAGAGAAACCAGACTCGATAATCAACGTAAACCGCTTGCCAAAAGTTTCACGCATCAATGCCTCTTTTTCAGGATGAATACGCAAATAAAGCGCTCCCTCTTCCGCCATAGCCGTAGCCTGGCGTGCCAGACGATGGCACATAACACTGTCTACCGACTGTTGGTCGAACCAGGCCAACAGAACCTGTTCTATACTATTTTTAATATGATGCTCTGCTTGATCGACCAATGAACGAAATTGATTTTCATCGTCTTGTAAATGTTTTACATGCTGTTCCAGCCATTCCACTTCCATTTTTTCCAGCGTATTTTTACGCAACCACGCTAGTTCTTGTTGCTGCTCAACTTTCTGTTCACGCTGATAACGATAGGCGTCTCGGATGATTTTTTCAGCCTTACGGTAAGCGGAGCTCACAATAGCATGTGAAACTCTCTTAGCTTGTTGCTCTTGTGCAAATAAAGTTAATTGTAATGTTATCCACTGTGACTCAATAATATTTCGAGCGGGTAGCTTATGGTTAATTTCCGTCAGTGGAAGTGAAGTGAAACTCATAGCAAATGCTCCATGAAGATAATCTCGGTAAGAGAAGTCTTCGGCCAAAGTATACGCTGCGGAGGGGGTAATAATACTAATAGCGCATGTAAAACCGCATCGTCATGCGCTTCCCGATTAAGAATGGCGGTACCGATCTGCAATGCAGTTTGTTGCATCACTTGCGGAGGAAGTAATTTGCCATCTCTTTGCCCCAACCAACCATATAGCTGCCAGATCTCATCCTCGCTAAACCACTGTAGAAGCAATTGCCGATACTCTGGTAGCATAAAATAGTCACTGCACCTGAGTTTGAATAATCCCAGCCCAAAGGCAAATGCCGATATACGCGGCGCAAGACGAACCTGCCGTTTTTGCCTGTCATTTAAACAGGCTGGAATAACAGAGCTTCCCCTTAGTCTATTTAACGCTCTGTCAAGAAGACGATCCAACTCGGGCCGATCGCCATAACGCCAGCAGTTTGAAGGATGAAAACCCAGCTTATCAAGCCATTCCGGTACAGCGTAACGAGCAGGTTGCCAGAAATAACGATAAAGTTGCAACACCTCGGGATCAGGTCGGCTCAAAAACGGCGTCTCAGGCAAAAATAGCCGATCAGGATGCCCACTCCTATTAACAGTCCTGTCAACGATAACATCAACTGATAAGGGTATTTCATCAACCACTTCTCCACCTTCCCTTTATTGGCGTTGATCACGTCCATAATCCAGAATGTTTGTTTCACGGGTACATCAGGTACCATTCTGAATTCAGCAGGCTGCATCAAGATACTAATCTTACTGTATTGCAACCCAGGAATTGACATTTCTATTAAATCTTTAATTTTTACCCGAAAGGCCTCCATATTGACCTGAGGTGAATATTTTATAAATACGGCAACTGAGCTCGGAGAAGCGTTACTCCCCTCATCATAAGTCGGTAGCGCAATGGTCACTTTTGCATTAATTACGCCCTCCATCTGACTCAGCATTCCTTCAATTCTTTGTTCTTTTAAAAAATTAATCTTCTGCTGTTCTTCCTGGGGTGATACCACTAACTGATTAGCCGGAAACATCTTATCCGCCGTTGTAAACTGACGATGCGGATAACCGTTAAGTCTAAGTAGTTCAACCGCGTTAATAAACTGCGACTGCTCGACACGTAAGGTAACACCGTCCTCTTCCTGTTTTTTTTCCGCATCGATATGATGCTGCATAAGTAATGCCAGCATTTGATTCGCCTCATCTTCTGGCAATGAGCGATAAAGATCCACATCACATGCCGTAAGAAAGAACGTAAGGACAGTAAGAAATACTATACGATGAACCTTCATGTCATGCTATCCAGCTTATTAAGCGCTTGCGATGCTGCGCCTGATATTCTGGCAAGATAATCGACGCCTACCGTTAACTGCATATAATCCATTTGTCTGGTCAACATAATCTGCGGTAATAAAGCACTGGCGTTACTGGTGGATGCATCATCTTTCAGCAATTGTTCAAAAAAATTAATTTGCTCCTGGCTCGGTTCTGCAGAGGACTTTACATAAGATTGAGTGCTTACAGGCACTATGCTCATATCAGAAATATTCAATTTTCAAACCCCTCATTTGGTGCAGGAAATAACAGACGCAGCGCCATAGCCTCTGGCAAATCAATATCCGATAAAATTTTCGCGGCTTTTAGCGGCTCATTTAAACCCGCCAACAATAATGCCAGACATACCAACTGTAATTTTTTATCCGGAACAATAACCGTTAGCGCTGGTAACATCGCATGTACCTGGGAAATCAGGCTATGGTTAACGCCCGCAAACATGATTTCCAGCAGCAACCGTCGAACATCGTCGCTAATAACTTCAGATTTTAGCAATGATTCCACTAAGCATATCCTTGATCATTTTGATCAGTGAACTTTCGTAATTAATAAATGTAGAATACTGCTGTAAGGCAAATTGCGCTTTAATCATCGATTCTGGGTTGAGCAAATCATTACCATTCATTTTGTCATTAATGGCCTGGCCTGCCTGGTGCGCCATGTGGGAGAGCATATCCACTAATTGTGCAATATCCATAATGCTTTTCCTTAAAATAAAAACATCGTAAGGATACTGGCAACATAGCAAAATTTAGAAAGCAATGAACATCCGGTATATACCTGAAAACGATTACTCCGGCGCACGTTGTTCTGGCGTTACCTGAGCCAGCAAACGATATAATGGGCTGCTGACCTGCATACCAGTCATTGCCATCCCATCCATACCGAAGCGAGTAAAACTCATTAGTCCATAGGTAATATCATTAAGACGCTCTAATAAATGAGGCTGTAGTCCCAAACTACCACTCCAGTATGAATGCGTCATTACCGTCGCGGTTAAGGCTAATCTACCGCCCAGGGAGACGGCTTTAGCAATCGCCATACTTTTGCGTTGATTGGCGAAACAATTAGCAATATAAAAAACGGCATTGCCTATACTGTCGTGAGCCATAGGCAAATGATGTTTATGATGGTAGATAAGACAGGCGACATCCGCGATGGCAATAGCAAGGCCAATCCCTGCCAGGGCTACGAGCGGCGCGCCTCCACCACTTAGCACTGTTAATGCTATTCCAGCGGAACAGCATAAAATCTGTCCGCCCAAAATAACCGTTTGCCAACTAAAAATTTCTTTTGGAAAACACTCTATCACTCGTTTCGCAAGTCCGGCCAATAACCGCTCTTTTCCTTGTTGAGGACCTATTCTACCACTCTCCATATTGGTTTCCGGATGTGGCAATGAGGGACATGGAGGTGATTCCTCAGGCGCGTTAACAGGACGTTGCCCTCCTACCTGAGCATTTGGGCTAACAGGTTTCATGGTTCTCCCCGAGATGTATGACCAGAACTGTCCATTAATGCAGGTGCAGTAGCAGATTGACAGAGCGCTGCCATTTGTTCCGCCAATAACGCACTGGGATCGGCATGAAGTTCATCAACAGAATTTTCCTGATCGTCGCCAGAGGGGCGGGCAAGGCAATAATCCAGTACCGCACCTATCGCCGTCAGGCTAACGGAGGTAATTACACTCCCCATGTCCAAAGAGGCCGCAATATTTTCAGCCGCGGGCAGTGGAAACTGTAGGGGTAAAACCAACATAGAAATAGCGATTCCTGAACGTATTAATAAAGAAAGACAATTAGCAAGGGTGTTAGCGCAGTTAAGACTTGCCCCACATTTTAAGGCCAGCGCACTGACCACAAGAGCAACGCTATCACTGGCGGTTTGTAATGGCTCCTTTTGCTGACATATCGATTGATAATTATGATACGCACAGCAAGCATCCCCAATAGCAATCACGAGCGCCGCCCCCGCAAGAATAGCAATGGGTAATCCTGCCCCGCCAGAAATTACCGCTGCAGCAACCGATAACCCAAACACGACTGTCGCACCCAGCGCACGAATAGTGTATTGCATAAAATGTATAGCATAATCCCTCTGCTGCCTTATTTGTTCAGGCGTAAGCAGCACAGGGGCTGCGGGGGTGCCAGGCGCTGGAATTTCAGGGGGAGGAAACGATACCTCCTTCGCTTGTATATCGGAAGGAGGACTATTACCATCGACTATATTACTTGCCGCTGACGGAATATGAATTTTCATATTTCGTTCTGTTATTTAAGCAATAAGAGTATCAACCATTATTTGCGCATTCTGGCGAATCTCACTCCATGAGGCATCCGCATAACTCATCTTGATTGCGGTTTGAAAAGCCTCTCTCGCCAACCCGGGTTCCCCCATCATTTTGAGACAGACGCCCGTTTGGTAAACCGGTTCTGGATGGCTGGCATCCAGCATCAAGGCATGTCCATAGAAATTAATGGCCGTCGTGTATTCTTTAAGCATCATCCAGGTGCCAGCCAATGCAATATGGGCACGCCAACTCCATGGCTGGGCCATCACCAGCCAACTAAAATCGATTACGGCGCGCGAATAATCCCCCTCCTGCCATGAGGCGTAACCACTGGCATAAACGGTTTCCGGATCAACGGATAATAGCTGTTTCAGAATGTCTTCGGGTATTTTATTTTTCTGATCTTCTTTCATCATCATACCTATTGATTGTTATTTTCACGTGATAATGATTTACGTCAGGAAGGTCATTTAAAAACGTCGCTGGATAAGATGCTCGGCGGATAAAACTGTCCAGTTATCGCCATCAAGCTGTGTAAAGGTCGCTCCCATTACTGTCAGGATGCGCAATAATTTCCTGCGTAGCATGGCTTTTTTTTCATCCAGAACGTCGGTGATTATCAACATCTTTAAACATGTTAACTGCGGGTGATGCACAAATATCCCGCGTAAAAGTCCCAGTAAGTGAAACAATTGCTGTGGTCGAGGTTGCCCGGGCGTCAGGCGCCTGAACTCACAAATAATCATTTCTTTTGCCTCAATACGATAGATCACCAGGTAAGGCGATAATATAAACTGCTGCCCAAGTAATATGGCGGTCTCCCCTAAATATGCAGGCTCAGTAAACACCTGATGCCGACGCAACCATTGCTCTATTTCTTGCACCATGTTTACCTCGTTAATGCCCGGAGTATTTCAGCAAGAACCGTGACCAGTGACGACCCCACGCCGATGATTTGCTGCATAATTTCAGTTGCTTTCTCCATAATTTCCGTCAGGGATTTATTATAAGATTGGGCCCCATTTTGTTGCAGGTCGGCAATCGCTTTATCTTGATCACTTTGACGTTGCGCTACACCAGCCCCCAGGCCCATGACGCCCCCAGCTGTGTGGCCTACGGCTTGACCCGCTATAAGACCGGTTTCCCCGCCTACGGCCCCTAATCCTATCGTCAGTACACCCGACAACATTGCGCCACCCGCAGTAATCATTGATGCTCTAAACGCTTCATCAATTGTTTTCATTTGCGTCTGTAAAACATTGACTTGCAGTTCCCAGGCCAGCCGTTGTTTTTCTACGTTATAGCTGCGCATGATATCGCGCAGCTTTTTGGCAAGCTCCATTAGCTTCATCCAGATATCATCAAATAACAGAAGCATTGATTCAGTACCCATTCCCTCCCCGGAGGGAGATGGAGTGGAAGAAGGTGTTAACAAGGAAGGCGCTGGTAATACCAGTGCTACGTTACTCGCTTCCATATTTTTATCCTCAGATTAAGCGCGATAGCCAGCTATTCTCGCCTGAACGCTACTATAGTGATCAATGGTATCTAATACATCTCTAAGCGCGGCACCGCTCCCCTTATAAAGCTCCTCTAAGCGTTTTTGTTCTATCTTTTTCTGGTTTTCTGTTTGTTGCATTATGAAATCCAGAAACCGTTGCTGAGTTATTAATTGCTCTATTTTCTTTTCGATCTTCGCTTTTTCTGTGTTAACCATGCCAGTATTCATCTGACTGGCGCCCTCGGTTGCACATCTGATAGCCTGTAAGCCTTTAAATGAACAATCCCTCAGTAAGGCATACAGGATTTTTTTGAACATATTGAAGAGAACTTTATTACGGAATTTTTTTAACAGGAACTTTCCACCTTCTTGCACACATTTTTCCAGGGCTTCTTTTGCCGCTTCTTTTGCCATGGCTTTCACCCCCTCTTTCGTAAAGCTTTTTCCCGCGCTTCGCGTCATATTATTTTCTACGTTACGAGAAAACTCGGCAGCCTCCTCTGCCATCTCATTCGCCATAGCCATTTCACGTTCAAGCGGCTCAAATTGTTTGGAAAAACTTTCGCTCACTTCTTCGCCAAACTTTTCAGCCAACTCCTCTATTTCTGCTTCCCCTGCACCTACCATACGCTCAACCACTTCCTCGCCAAAACCGGAGTCAAGCACTTTTGCAGCTGCGCCAGATAAACCTCTCGTCGCCATAAAAGCACGGCCAATCTGGAAAACATCCAGTGCCAGCGCGACGGCTTCACAACCAAATTGAATCTTACTTGTCACGTCAATAATTGCCTGACAGGTATCGTGGTCAGCACCGCACATCATTGCCGTTTCGGCTCCGGCTTTAACCATTCCTGCACAACCTGCGGCTATATAAGCTACGCCGCTAGCCATTTCTGCGGGATTACCGGACAGAAAACCCTCCACAACTTTTAAGGCGCCAATCACAGTTTCAAATATGCCGGTAATCCAGTCAAAAATAGCGCCAAAAATGCCCGCTTTACGCGCTTTATCCTCCTGCTCTATCGCTTTCTGGATCTGCTCCTGATACTCCTTTACCTGCTTATCACGTAATGCATTTTGCACCTCAGTTGCCCGCTCAAGCTGTTGGCATAACGATTGAGCGTTATTACCAAAAACGCTGAGTATTAATGTCGTCATCAACATTGATAAAACCGCGGGATTGGTCTGCAAAAAGTCAGGCAATGATGGACGCTTATGATTTCCGGGTACGGCATCAAGCAGTTGCTTCAACGCATTGCTTGCCTCCTGAAGACTAATTTTCCCTGATAACAGGCACGCGGCGTTGCCATCGCCAAAAGTAGAATTCACACGATGCTGGCGCTTTCCCAGCGAACCCGAGGAAACGCAACTGACATTGCTTAAGTGATGATGTGTTAAGGCGGTTACTCCTGCGGCGCTGTCGCTATTACTGTGAATTCGATTCATTTTTAGCTCCTGTCAGAAAGTTGCTGTAACATCTTTTCTGCACGCTGTCGGAGAATTTGATGTTCACTGACCTCGCCGCAAATACGCACCGCGGCCTTTAGCGCTTTTATTGCATAACAGACGTTATCACACGCGAGATAGCATTCCGCTGCGGCCCATGGCGCCTGCGGCGCATCAATCTTAATTTGTGCCGCGCGTCCATAGGCGTATATCGCTTCCCCCCAATGTTTTTGAGCCTGGCAGCATTCCCCTAACCGAAACCAGTAGTCAAATGACCAGGCATCATATATCGTCAGCAATTGAAAAAGTCGCGCTGCGCCGGCGAACTCTTTTACATCCATAAGCTGCATGGCATAGCGATACAGTGTATTAAGCGGCTGTGTAACATCGTCATCCAACAACATACGCAGCGAGCCGCCACGCCGGAAAAACCGCATCGTGTCATGTGCCTGTTGTAGGGTCGGGTCTTTTTTCATGAGTACGTTTTCTGCGCTATCATACTGGAAATTTCCCCCCACTTACTGATAAGCCCTGTCAGTTGGGTAAGGACAGCGTTAAGCTCCTGAGACATTTTTTGAATTGTTATCTGCCCCTGACTCATAAGATCGGTATTCCGGTTGGCGTCATTATCCAAAGCCGCTTTGACCGCCTGTAGACCACCTTTATCCAGCTTCCCATGATCGCCATATTTAGCCATATATTCATCAATGGTCAGACCATCGATGAGAATACCATTATCACGCATGTATTTAATTACATCCTCAGGTACCTCCTCTTTGGTTTTAGCATCCCCTTTGGCTGCTTTAGCAATCACCTCATCCATCTCATTTGACTTTTCCTGGGTATTTCTGGCACGTTCAGCGTTCTTCTGGACTTCAATAAATTTATCGTTTGCAATAGCCTGAATAACCATAAGGAGAATAAGCAAAACACCATACCCTTCGGCAAACGGATTTTGCTGGGATAAGTCATCCTGCCCCCCGGTATCAGTGTTGCTAACGCCGAAACTATTTTTAAACACAATAGGGTTTTGACTTCCCCATAAGATGTTTCCTGAAGACATTATGCTTTACCTTTTTGTTTTTCCTGACGGTATCTCCACCGGGGCTTGAGCATTAAGTTGTTTCAGTCGTACTTCAAGTTGTTTAAACAAACTTACTATTTTCTTTAAATCCTTCTCGGCCTCCTGGTTAACCCCGGCAACGCCTTGTGGAAATAGGTTATGAAGAATACTCTCTGTCTCTCTGCTTTTTTTGGGGCTCTCTGCCCTTTCAGCAAGCTGTTGACTCACCTTAGCCCGGATTTGGTGAAATTTTTTAAGACAGTGATTTAGCTGCATGTAACTTTGCTCTAAATCACGATATTCACTAAACGCAGCCTTTTTCTTTATCATCATTCCCCTCCATATACACGATAGATAATTAACGTGCTAACTAAGAGCCTATCCCATTAGGGCTATTTTACTTGCCATTTTGGTCCTGGGCAGTGCTCGCCAAAACGCGTTAGCGTTTTGAACGCCGCTAGCGGCGGCCCGAAGGGCGAGCGTAGCGAGTCAAACCTCACGTGCTACGTGTACGCTGCGGTTTTTGCGCGCTGTCCGTGTCCAGGCTGGCTGCGCCAATAACGCCTGGTGGGATAGGCTCTAAGATATTTTTACTTTACTCTTGCTCACTCACTACAAGTGCGCTGTTATGGTAACGATAATAAATAATGTTGATGATATTTTCGGCCTGCTCGATCGCTTCAAGCAATAAGGTGTTTTGCTGATATTGCTGCGGATCCTGTAACTTACCGTTGTTCTCTTCTAACTGTTTCCGGGCAGCCCTTAATTGTAAAATTATGCCTTTGGCCTCTTCACGCGAATGAAGCAGCAAATCTTCTAACCGGGTCAGAGTTGTCATTTTCCACTCACTTAAAATCTAATGGATAGTTAATCAAAGTATCATTATGTTTAATCGTTACCACATCGGCACTCAGATGGACAATTTCTCCCCCATTGGGTAACAATGCCCCTACACGTAAACGCTCTTTATTCGTCAGTAATAAGTAATTACCATGGCGACTCTGTACAAAGCCAGCCACTGGCGCAGGCAGATACTTGCTTTCATCATGAGAAGGCGCAATATCCTGATAAATTAAAGAAAGAGCGGGGTCCTTTTTCTTTAATGCTGCTAACGTTTCTTGCAAAATGCGTTGATGAGATTCATCCAGTACACCACTGATAACAAAAGAGCGCCGCATTGGCGTAACATTGACAAGCCCCACTAAACCGTTCTCTATTATCGCAGAAATAATATCATCCCCCTGAGACTGATGAGAATGACTAATCTGCCAGTGCAATAACCCGGGAATATCTGCAAGTAATGGTTGAACCTTACGCCATTGCTGATCCATTTGTATATCATCATGAATTAACACGCTTCCCGGCCCTTCACTGGATACTTCAGCATGCGGGTAACCCATTTTTATCAAAACATCCTGCACTTCTCGTACCAATAAGTCATCACAGATTACACCATCCCGATACATGACCCCCCATGATTCGAGAGTCGCTCTCACCTTTTGCATCTGTTCGCTTGACGAGCAATAACCGGACAACTGCAGGCTGCCATCTTCTTTCCATTGCGCCCGCACATAATGAATATTGCTTTTGTCTAATAAAAACTTAACCCGCAAAGGTAAGTCATTTACCGTTTCAGGCTGACCGCCAATACTTAACAGGACCCCCATTCCACCGATGAAAATCAAGAATACGCCAGCCAACCACCAGTACCCTGATCTGGAAACGGGTATTTGATAATCAGCAAGTTCACAATCCTGTTTACCAAACGCGATAGCCACTCCCGCAACCTGCAAAACCCCACTGGATGGTAGCGGCTTATTTGGATTAAATCTGCGGCCGTTAACTTTAACTCTGGCTTTCCCGGCATCAACAAATAAACTATCTGCCTGTTCTCTCAGAATAATTTTTTCATTTATAGTAAGCGGAATACAAATATCGCATCCTTTCTCCCCCAGTGACAGGTTACCTTCATTCAGCCATACTTCCCGGCCTTGTAAAACGTGACCTAAAAAACGTATTTTCCATGAACTCTTTGGATTAACCATGAGATATGCCATTATTTACTACTGAGGCTTTAATCAAAAAAAGCCTGATTACACTATGCACTTGAGTCGTATCATTGCGAAACAAATGACCTACGACAGGAATATCTCCCAATAAAGGGATTTTGTTTTGCGAGTGGATTTGTTTACCTTGTTTAAATCCTCCCAGCAATAGACTTTGCCCGGCCAATAATGTGGCTTGCGAAGCAATTTCAGAATTTTGCACTTCGGGCAGCGGGTCTGTTTCGCTTTGCGTATCACTTTGTTGTCCATCCTGAATATTAAGATTAAGCATTATTTTTTGCGTGCCATTGTCATTTAACAAGCGAGGTGTAACGCGCAACAAAGAACCCGTAGTGATGGATTCAAGTTTAGCCACTTTTTCTCCCTGCAGTTTGGTATAGAAAGTAATATTCTTATCCAGCACAGCCTGGATATTATTTAAAGTCACCACAGATGGCTGGGAAAGTACATAAGCCTGAGAGCTTTTTTCCAGGGCATTCAAACGCACCATAAAGTTTGAGGTATCGCTGATTACCGTTGAAAAACCGCTAGCTCCACCGTCATTCAAACCTGTATTGAACGCAATTTTCTTGCCACCCAGCGACACTGCCGTTCCCCAGTCGATGCCTAACTGGTTAATATCGCCAGCATTAACATCGATAATTTTCACCGAAATCTCTATCATCTGCTGGCGTTGATCTAATTCTGTGATGAGTTTCCGATACCCGGCCATATTGGCCGCATAATCACGAACGATCACTGCATTCTGGCGTGGGTCGGCAGCAAACATGGGCAATGCCTGTGTAGCGGGTGAACCATTGTTCGTCGATGACGCCGGGACGCTGGTTTTACTCATCTCACGCAATACACTCACGACCCCAGGAACCACGACGGACTGATCGCGATATTGGTATTGGGTATCCATCGCAGTGGCATACTTAAGCGTATATATACTTACACTCACCGCACTGTCTTTTCGTTTGATTAACGCATTATCCAGCACTGAAGCTAATTGACTAATACGGGTCAGGCAACTGGGAACACCGCTCACCTCCACAGCTCTGGTACCGGTAATTTCTTTAACCTCGCATCCCGGTGATGAAAGGATATTCTGGCTGCGTAAGTAATGAATGAACCGCCCAGTAGATAAAATATTGAAAGTGATAACCTGATGTTTTAATAACGATGCAGGATATACATATAACATGCTACCATCAAACCAGGTAAGCAAATCATATTGTGCTGCCAGGTTATTCAAAATATCGACCGGTGGTCCAGGCGGAATTTTTCCACTAAATGTAGCTGTTATCAACGGGCTAATAGTAATAGCCGTATCATAGTTCTCTGAGAGCAGATGTAAAACCTCTGCTAATGGCATTTGTCTGGCATAAAGGGTGAAGTCATTACCTTTCCATGATAACTCATCACTCTTTGCCGTATTGAGTATAAATAGTAAAATTAAAATTAAACGTTTATTTACTACCATTTTATACCCCACCCGAATAAAGTTTATGGTGATTGCGTATTACATTTTTTAAAATGCAAGTTAAAGCCAGGTGTTTTTCTATCTCAATAGCAATAAGCTCAGAGCTACTACTTGTGGTATAATAACCGTTTAACCATCCTCCATCCGCTGTGAGCTGTATAGCATAATCATGGACATCCGGGTGTGCTGCAAGCAGTAGTGTCACATAGGCAAGACAAGGCTTAGGTAAGCTTTCCAGGTCATTTAAGAACAAAGAAATAGAAAATGCTTCTGAGAAAATTTCTCCTCTGGCAGGATGCCCATCAATAGTCATTATCCAGGATCGGCTATTACCTTCGGCCTTGATATCCTGAATTAATGGAATGCCTTTTAAAACTGCCAGCATGAATCCCTCCTCAGACATAAATGAGAGTTTCTATCAAATTCGCTCACAACCACATCCGTAAAAAGCCTGATTCACATTTATTTCGACTATACTCTTCTTGTACAATATCAAGATGCTGTCTACATACACCTTGTGACAGGCGATTCTATCATTCGGATTTTCCGATAAATTCACAATTACACTTTCAGTATTGACATAAAAAATTACAATTTGAAAAATTATTTATTAAATAAACTGTTACGATGTTTTTACATCGCCGCTTTATTAAAAAGTAATTGTAGTCATCGACTGGGTTATATATGAAGAAATTTACCTTCCTAATGATAACACCATCGATTAATCTTCTGATGAAACTATATGTACTGCGATAGTGATCAAGTGCCAAAGATTTTGCAACAGGCAACTGAAGGAAAGCATTATGAATTTGCTCAATCTCAAGAATACGCTGCAAACATCTTTAGTAATCAGGCTAACTTTTTTATTTTTATTAACAATAATAATTATTTGGCTGCTATCTGTGCTTATTGCAGCTTATATATCAATGGTTCAGAAACGGCAGCATATAATAGAGGACTTATCTGTTCTATCCGAGATGAATATTGTACTAAGCAATCAACGATTTGAAGAGGCTGAGCGTGACGCTAAAAACTTAATGTATCAATGCTCATTAGCGACTGAGATTCATCATAACGATATTTTCCCTGAGGTGAGCCGGCATCTTTCTGTCGGTCCTTCAAATTGCACGCCGACGCTAAACGGAGAGAAGCACCGTATCTTTCTGCAGTCCTCTGATATCGATGAAAAAAGCTTTCGTCGCGATAGTTTTATTCTTAACCATAAAAATGAGATTTCGTTATTATCTACTGATAACCCTTCAGATTATTCAACTCTACAGCCTTTAACGCGAAAAAGCTTTCCTTTATACCCAACCCATGCCGGGTTTTACTGGAGTGAACCAGAATACATAAACGGCAAAGGATGGCACGCTTCCGTTGCGGTTGCCGATCAGCAAGGCGTATTTTTTGGGGTGACGGTTAAACTTCCTGATCTCATTACTAAGAGCCACCTGCCATTAGATGATAGTATTCGAGTATGGCTGGATCAAAACAACCACTTATTGCCGTTTTCATACATCCCGCAAAAAATACGTACACAGTTAGAAAATGTAACGCTGCATGATGGATGGCAGCAAATTCCCGGATTTCTGATATTACGCACAACCTTGCATGGCCCCGGATGGAGTCTGGTTACGCTGTACCCATACGGTAATCTACATAATCGCATCTTAAAAATTATCCTTCAACAAATCCCCTTTACATTAACAGCATTGGTGTTGATGACGTCGGCTTTTTGTTGGTTGCTACATCGCTCACTGGCCAAACCGTTATGGCGTTTTGTCGATGTCATTAATAAAACCGCAACTGCACCGCTGAGCACACGTTTACCAGCACAACGACTGGATGAATTAGATAGTATTGCCGGTGCTTTTAACCAACTGCTTGATACTCTACAAGTCCAATACGACAATCTGGAAAACAAAGTCGCAGAGCGCACCCAGGCGCTAAATGAAGCAAAAAAACGCGCTGAGCAAGCTAACAAACGTAAAAGCATTCATCTTACGGTAATAAGTCATGAGTTACGTACTCCGATGAATGGCGTACTCGGTGCGATTGAATTATTACAAACCACCCCTTTAAACATAGAGCAGCAAGGATTAGCTGATACCGCCAGGAATTGTACACTGTCTTTGTTAGCTATTATTAATAATCTGCTGGATTTTTCACGCATCGAGTCTGGTCATTTCACATTACATATGGAAGAAACAGCGTTACTGCCGTTACTGGACCAGGCAATGCAAACCATCCAGGGGCCGGCGCAAAGCAAAAAACTGTCATTACGTACTTTTGTCGGTCAACATGTCCCTCTCTATTTTCATACCGACAGTATCCGTTTACGGCAAATTTTGGTTAATTTACTCGGGAACGCGGTAAAATTTACCGAAACCGGAGGGATACGTCTGACGGTCAAGCGTCATGAGGAACAATTAATATTTCTGGTTAGCGATAGCGGTAAAGGGATTGAAATACAGCAGCAGTCTCAAATCTTTACTGCTTTTTATCAAGCAGACACAAATTCGCAAGGTACAGGAATTGGACTGACTATTGCGTCAAGCCTGGCTAAAATGATGGGCGGTAATCTGACACTAAAAAGTGTCCCCGGGGTTGGAACCTGTGTCTCGCTAGTATTACCCTTACAAGAATACCAGCCGCCTCAACCAATTAAAGGGACACTGTCAGCGCCGTTCTGCCTGCATCGCCAACTGGCTTGCTGGGGAATACGCGGCGAGCCACCCCACCAGCAAAATGCGCTTCTCAACGCAGAGCTTTTGTATTTCCCCGGAAAACTTTACGACCTGGCGCAACAGTTAATATTGTGTACACCAAATATACCAGTAATAAATAATTTGTTACCACCCTGGCAGTTGCAGATTCTTTTGGTTGATGATGCCGATATTAATCGGGATATCATCGGCAAAATGCTTGTCAGCCTGGGCCAACACGTCACTATTGCCGCCAGTAGTAACGAGGCTCTGACTTTATCACAACAGCAGCGATTCGATTTAGTACTGATTGACATTAGAATGCCAGAAATAGATGGTATTGAATGTGTACAATTATGGCACGATGAGCCGAATAATTTAGATCCTGACTGCATGTTTGTGGCGCTATCCGCTAGCGTAGCGACAGAAGATATTCATCGTTGTAAAAAAAATGGGATTCATCATTACATTACCAAACCAGTGACGTTGGCTACCTTAGCTCGCTATATCAGTATTGCCGCAGAATATCAACTTTTGCGAAATATAGAGCTACAGGAGCAGGATCCGAGTCGCTGCTCAGCGCTACTGGCGACAGATGATATGGTCATTAATAGCAAGATTTTCCAATCACTGGACCTCTTGCTGGCTGATATTGAAAATGCCGTATCGGCTGGAAAAAAAATCGATCAGTTAATTCACACATTAAAAGGCTGTTTAGGTCAAATAGGGCAGACTGAATTGGTATGCTATGTCATAGACATTGAGAATCGCGTAAAAATGGGGAAAATCATCGCGCTGGAGGAACTAACCGACTTACGCCAGAAAATACGTATAATCTTCAAAAACTACACCATTACTTAATATTATCTTAATTTTCGCGAGGGCAGCAAAATGAAAGAATATAAGATCTTATTAGTAGACGATCATGAAATCATCATTAACGGCATTATGAATGCCTTACTACCCTGGCCTCATTTTAAAATTGTAGAACATGTTAAAAATGGTCTTGAAGTTTATAATGCCTGTTGCGCATACGAGCCTGACATACTTATCCTTGATCTTAGCTTACCTGGCATCAATGGCCTGGATATCATTCCCCAATTACATCAGCGTTGGCCAGCAATGAATATTCTGGTTTACACAGCATACCAACAAGAGTATATGACCATTAAAACTTTAGCCGCAGGTGCTAATGGCTATGTTTTAAAAAGCAGTAGTCAGCAAGTTCTGTTAGCGGCATTGCAAACAGTAGCAGTAAACAAGCGTTACATTGACCCGACGTTGAATCGGGAAGCTATCCTGGCTGAATTAAACGCTGACACGACCAATCATCAACTGCTTACTTTGCGCGAGCGTCAGGTTCTTAAACTTATTGACGAGGGGTATACCAATCATGGGATCAGCGAAAAGCTACATATCAGTATAAAAACCGTCGAAACACATCGGATGAATATGATGAGAAAGCTACAGGTTCATAAAGTGACAGAGTTACTTAACTGCGCCCGAAGAATGAGGTTAATAGAGTATTAACCAGGGGCATCCGATGGTATTAAGCATTGGTCATATTTTGATGAGCCTTACGCCACGCAGTATTGCTCATCATCGACAAAATCCATACGGATGCCCTGGTATGCCGCACCATTTATCACTACCTTAGTCTTCATTTAATCATGATATAGTAGAATCCCCTTATTTAACGGGCTTTACCATGTCGTATTCTATCGGCGAATTTGCCAGACTATGCGGTATCAATGCCGCCACGCTAAGGGCATGGCAGCGACGCTATGGTTTATTGAAACCGCAGCGTACTGATGGCGGGCATCGCTTATACAGCGATGACGATATTCGACAAGCGCTTAGCATCCTCGACTGGGTGAGAAAAGGCGTACCGATAAGCCAGGTCAAACCCTTACTATCGCGTCCGGTCATTCGCCTGGGCGATAACTGGATAACGATTCAGGAGACGATGCTTCAACATCTCCACGAAGGGCGAATTGACGCGCTGCGGCAGTTGATTTATGACTGTGGCCGGGAATATCCTCGCGCAGAACTGGTGACCCATTTATTGCGTCCGTTGCGCAGCAAAGTGTCCGCGCATCTTCCCGCCGTGATGACGCTGCGCGAAATACTGGATGGCATCATTATTGCCTACACCTCTTTTTGCCTTGAAGGCGACAGAAAAGCGCCTGGCAACAATGCCTTTATTAGCGGATGGCATCTCTCGGATCACTGTGAAATCTGGCTGGAAGCGTTGACTCGTACCGGACAAGAGCTGCGGCTCAATGTGCTTCCCTCTCCACCAGCCATGCTGGCGCCCGAGCTGTTCGCCCAGAGAAAATGGTTCCTGGTGACCACCGGAAAGCTCACTACCGGGCAGAAAAAACAGCTTGCCCAGTGGCGCAACGTGGTCGCTTCGCTGGAGGTTATCACACTATAAGCGCTGAAATAGATTTCTTCCCCTCATTCTATCTTATTGATATTTAACTACGTCAAAAAAATTCCCGCGAAAACTTAGACAAAAAAACAAAGTTGTGTAAGTTTTAAATCAGCGTGAGATAACATTTTACGCCATTGGCGTCAGTCGTCGTACTTTCAATAAGGGGCAATCATGAATAACAAACCCGTAGTCGGCATTAGCGGATGTCTGACTGGCGCCGCGGTACGCTTTGATGGCGGACATAAGCGTATGGATTTTGTCATGAACTCTCTGGCACCGTGGGTGGACTACAAACCGATCTGCCCGGAGGTGGCGATCGGCCTGCCCGTGCCTCGCCCTGCGCTGCGTCTTATCCAGACGACCTGTGGCGACATTCGGATGCGTTATAGCCATGCCCCGCACGATGACGTTACCGAGCGAATGAATGCCTTTACCGATCGGTTTCTGCCAACAATAGGCGAACTGGCGGGGTTTATTGTGTGTGCAAAATCGCCCAGTTGCGGAATGGAGCGCGTTCGCCTGTATGATGAAAAGGGTAACAGGGGCCGCAAAGCTGGCACGGGGCTGTTTACCGCCGCGATGATGGACAAATATCCCTGGCTGCCGATAGAGGAAGATGGTCGCCTGCACGATCCGGTACTACGCGAGAATTTCATCGCACGTATCTTCGCGCTACATGAATTAAATGCGCTACGCGCGCAGGGCTTGAGTCGTCATAGTTTGCTCGCGTTTCATAGCCGATACAAACTTCAGCTTCTCGCCCACCACCAGGCCGGCTACCGCGAAATTGGCCCTTTCGTCGCGCGTCTGCATGAGTGGGACGATCTGGATGCCTTCTTTGTCCGATACAGAGAAAAACTGATGGCTATCCTGCGCCATCCCGCTTCACGTAAAAATCACACCAATGTGCTGATGCATATCCAGGGCTATTTTCACCGTGCGTTGAACAGCAGGCAACGCGCGGAATTACGCGAGGTGATTCTCGGCTACCGGGCGGGCCGACTACCTATCCTGGCACCGTTAACGCTGCTGAAGCACTATCTGGCGGAACATCCGGATGACTATCTACGCAGCCAGAATTATTTTGAGCCGTACCCTGATACATTAGGGCTGCGCTTAGCCATCAACTGATAACCCTGCGCATCGCTAACGGCGGGCAACCTGCCCGCCATGGTGACAATAGCGACAATTCAAAGGCGATTTCGTTATTGCCAACAGACTGTTTCCACCCTGATAGCGGCTATGACCGCGCCAGAGCGTTAATCACGGTTTCCATAGCCTGTTTTTCTAACGCGCTACGTTGGATGCGTTGATTCGCCAGCGCGGTTCTTAGCACGCCCGCAATAACAATATATTTAGGCTCCTGCCCCAGATCGCGCATTTCCAGCACGACCTTGCCCACCACCCGGCACATCTCACGGTACAGCTCGTCATCTTTTGTCGGTTTTGTCATACGTTTTACTCGTCGCCAGATCAAACCAACAGAATATAACAGTCTTCTCTATTAAACAAAATTTGATGCAAATCAAAGAAATAACATGGTTTATTATTCATGGCTCATACGTTGTTCGTATTCTGGTCTCTGGCGAGGCCATTTTTTCGAAACGCCTAATCAGTTCCGCCAGGCTACCGGCCTGCATTTTTTCCATGACTCTGGCGCGGTGCACCTCTACGGTACGCACCGCGATATTCATCGCTTCCGCAATTTCACGGTTCATAAATCCTTTTGCCACCAGGCTGGCCAGCTCACGCTCTTTCGGCGTCAACTGCTGGTAACACAGTATAATCTCACGGCGCGCCACCGCTGCCGATGAAACCGTCAGCGCACGCTCCAGCGCCGCCTGTAGCGGTTTTACCGATACCGGTTTTTGCAGAAAATCGACGGCGCCGCGTTTCATCTGCTCCACGGCCATCGGTACATCGCCATGCCCGGTAAGAAAAACAACCGCCAGGGTACTTCCGCACTGGCGCAACGCATCATGAACGCCCTGCCCATCCAGTACCGGCATTCGCATATCCAGTAATACGACCCCGGCCTGATACAGACTGGCCTGCGCCAAAAAATCCGCCCCCTGCGTCCAGCATTTTACGTCATATCCCAGACTTTCCAGTAAAAACGCGCACGCGTTAGTGACCGCCGTATCATCATCCAGTAGATGAATTGTCGCCATCCCTGCCCCCATGTTCATGTAAGAAATGTATCGTGACCACCGTTCCCGACAGACCATCCGGCGCGGTCTGGTTCCTGATGCTGATATCGCCCCGCCCATACCGCACCAGCCGCTGGCAAATCGCCAGCCCTAAGCCCATCCCCTCTTTACGGGTGGTCATAAACGGCTGAAACGCCTGACGTAATAGTGCCTCATCGATTCCCCCGGCGTTATCCTGTAAAACAATACTGATGCCGTTTTCAGTGCGTTCAGCAACGACCCATAAATGGGTGGCGCCCGCCTGAGCCGCATTAAGAATGATATTCGCCAGCACCTGTTCCAGCAGCACTGACGGCAGCGTTACGCGCAGCGCAGCGCTAACCTCGGTATGCAGAGTCACTGTCGGAAATTGTTGCGCCATACGCAACAATTGCCAGACATGATCAATCGCCTCGCGAATGGCTATGGCCTTCCACGCTTCGGTTAGCACCGGGTTGCCCTGCGCCTGGCTGACCCAGTGACGCAGGTTACGCAGAGTATCCGCACCGCGTTGCGCCTGCTGGTCAATCTGCTCCAGCGCCGGCAGCAAGGGATGCTGTTCATCTGCAACGCGCAGTCGAATCAGGCACCCCTGGGCATAATGTCGAATCGCGGAAAGCGGCTGATTAAGCTCATGGGCAAACCCGGAGGTCATTTCACCCAACACGCTCATTTGCCGGGCGGTTTCCAGCGCCCGCTCATGCTGATGAAGGACTACGCTATTACGTTCCAGTTGCTTTCCACGTCGACGCACCAGCAGCATGACCCAAATATAATTGAGCGTGAGCAACAGGAACGCCAGAATCACGCCGCCAACCATTAGCTGATGCTGGATTAACCAACTTTTGACATCCAGCCACAGTCGACGCTGCTGAGGGTGCTGACGAACATCGCGCAGCAACGCTTCCACCTGACTGGTGGACGCAGGCGCGCCCCAGTGAAATGGCGCGGCGGCGGGCGCGTTGAATAGCGCTCGCGTTACGCGATCCGCCAACGCATCGCTTACCGCAGGTAGCGCCGCGAACGACCAGTCAGGATATAACGGCGTACTGGTTAAGCAAGGTAGGGGCGTCGGTCGGGAAAGCAGCGCGATAAAGTCCTTTTTATTAATCAAGCCTTCCTGATCCATATTTTCTAACAGGCACACTGGCACAATTGCCGCCTGCACCGCTTTTTCGCGCAGCATATAGACTAAGGCATCGCCAGGGAATCCGGTAAAACGGAGATGAAAGTCGCGCTCCGGGCGTAAGCCCGCGTCGCTGAGCGCTTTATAGCCTAATAAATAGCCGCCAAATGCCTGAGCATCAATCGCGCCGACTGTCTTACCGATGAGAGCATGCGCCGTGGTGATGCCGTTATCGCGCCGGGTCAAAATCACGCTGCCAATAACATTACTCACCGCTTTCCCATCGCGCGTGGAGCGCAGGGAAGCTAACCAGCGCAGCGGCGCATGGCTGTTCAGTTGGACAAATTGCGCCGGGTTGGTTATCACAAACTGCACGGTTCCCTGGTTAACGGCCTCCTGCATTTGATGCAGATCCAGCGGCTGGATGTGAAAGGTTTCGCCTGGAAGCTGTTGGCTTAATGTCTTTGCCAACGGTTGCCAGTGGCTACGCGTAGACGCCTCGCCGCGCATGGCCAAAATACCGATATTCCACGTCCCTGCCCACGCGCCATGACAAAGTAGCCCTACTGCCGCCAACACCGCCAGGCGCCTTACGGTTTTACCTCTCACCCCAATATCCCTGTCAATTATGTTGTTTTAGATCAACAACAAGCCGGGTATGTGGTTAACCACAATAGAGTGCACCCCGTCTCGATTTTTACACTGTAAATCATCAACATTTTTTATTCATTACACATGAACCAACATCGTGACAAATGTTTCATTGTTGGCAATGTGGACGGGAGTCAATATGGACAGCAGTAAACGGCAATTTCTCCAGCAGCTCGGCGTCCTGACCGCTGGCGCCTCGCTGGTTCCGCTGGCTGAAGCGAAATTTCCTTTTTCGCCGGAGCGGCATGAAGGCTCTCCCCGACACCGTTACGCCATGCTTATCGACCTGCGGCGTTGTATCGGCTGTCAGTCCTGTACCGTAAGTTGCACTATTGAAAACCAAACGCCGCAGGGCGCATTTCGTACGACGGTGAACCAATACCAGGTCCAGCGTGAAGGTAGTCAGGAAGTCACGAATGTGCTATTGCCGCGTCTGTGCAACCATTGCGATAACCCCCCCTGTGTGCCGGTCTGCCCGGTACAAGCCACCTTTCAGCGGGAAGACGGCATTGTGGTGGTGGATAACAAACGCTGCGTCGGCTGCGCCTATTGTGTCCAGGCGTGTCCTTACGACGCCCGATTTATCAATCATGAAACGCAAACTGCCGATAAATGCACGTTTTGCGTCCATCGTCTGGAAGCCGGACTGTTACCCGCTTGCGTAGAGTCCTGCGTCGGCGGCGCGCGTATTATTGGCGATATCAAAGATCCCCATAGCCGCATCGCCACCATGCTTCATCAACATCGCGACGCTATCAAGGTATTAAAGCCGGAAAACGGCACGTCGCCCCATGTTTTCTACCTGGGTCTGGACGACGCCTTTGTCACCCCATTAATGGGCCGTGCGCAGCCCGCGCTTTGGCAGGAGGTCTGAATGACGCATTCACTCATCATTGAAGAAGTGCTGGCTCACCCGCAGGACATTAGCTGGCTGCCGTGGGCGGTACAATATTTCTTTTTTATTGGCATTGCCGCCTGCGCCGCACTGTTTGCCTGTTATCTTCACTGGCGGAAAAAAGACGCCGCAACAGAAGAAAATCGGGCATTACTGATTGCCATTACCTGTGCGATTACCGCACCGCTGGCGCTGACGGCGGATCTGCACCAGACCGCCCGCGTCTGGCATTTCTATGCCTGGCCGACGCCCTGGTCGTGGATGCCCTGGGGAGCGTTGTTCCTGCCGCTGTTTACCGGATTTCTCGCTCTGTGGTTCCTGGCGCAGCAGATAAAACGATTATTCAATAAAAGTTACAACGTCACTAAATGGTTGGCGTTAGCCAGCGCGCTTTGCGCGGTGGGCCTGTTGATTTATACCGGCCGCGAAGTCTCCGTTGTGCTGGCGCGCCCAATCTGGTTTAGCTACGCCTTCCCCGTGGCGATGTTTCTTAGCGCCTTACAGGCGTTCTTCGCGCTGATGATTGTCGCCGCCCGACGCGACTCGGTAAGGCTGCCAAAAATATTGTGGGGACAAATCTGGACGCTGGCGGCGCTGGGGCTGGTCGTGGCCATGTGGGTCAGCGGCGATACGCTTTCCGGCACGGCAATCCGTCAGTGGATTTCCGTCGCCCTGTCAGCCAAATATTACGCTGTCGGCTGGCTAGCGCTGTGGGTATTCACGCTGCTGTTCTGTAGCCTGGCGCTACGTCATCCATTATCGCAGCTAAGACGCGTCCTGCTGGTTCTGAGCGCGCTGGCGCTATGTTGGCTGATGCGCTGGACATTGTTGATTCAGGTACAAACCGTACCCAAGTTCAACGCGCAATTTAACCCTTACTCGTTACCAGGCGGAACGGATGGCTGGCTGGCTATTCTCGGCACCTTCGGCCTGTGGATAGCGCTACTGATTATTATTCGTGAAACGCTGAACGGACTCACCAGGAGATTACAACATGGCTAATTTAACCCGTCGTCAGTGGCTAAAAGTCGGTCTCGCCGTCGGTGGGATGGTCACTTTTGGTCTGAGCTACCGTGATGTGGCGAAACGCGCAATTGATGGCCTGTTAAACGGGACGTCCGGCAAGGTAACGCGCGACCGCATCTTTGGCAATGCGTTAATTCCGGAGGCGCAGGCGCAAACGCACTGGCAGCAAAATCCACAACAAACCATCGCCATGACGCAATGCTTCGGCTGTTGGACACAGTGCGGTATCCGCGCCCGGGTTAATGCCGATGGCAAAGTGATACGCATCGCCGGCAATCCCTATCACCCCTTGTCGCAGGAACACCCGATTGACTCGTCCGTCCCTTTTAGCGAAGCCATGGAGCAACTGGCGGGAGAAAGCGGTCTTGACGCCCGCTCAACCGCCTGCGCGCGCGGCGCCACGCTGCTGGAAAGCCTGTACAGTCCGCTGCGACTGCTTGAACCGATGAAACGCGTGGGTAAACGCGGCGAAGGGAAATGGCAGCGCATCAGCTTTGAGCAGCTTATTGAAGAAGTCGTGGAAGGCGGCGATCTGTTTGGCGAGGGTCATGTGGACGGACTGCGCGCGATTCATGCGCCGGATACGCCAATTGACGCAAAGCACCCCAGTTTCGGGCCCAAAACCAATCAGTTACTGGTCACGAATACCAGCGACGAAGGCCGCGATGCGTTTCTGCGTCGTTTTGCGCTAAATAGCTTCGGCAGCAAAAATTTCGGCGCGCATGGCGCCTACTGTGGACTGGCTTACCGGGCCGGCTCCGGGGCGCTGATGGGCGATCTGGATAAAAACCCGCATGTCAAACCCGACTGGGAAAACGTGGAGTTTGCGCTCTTTATGGGCACCTCCCCGGCACAGTCCGGCAATCCGTTTAAACGCCAGGCGCGTCAGTTGGCGAGCGCCCGGCTGCGTGAGAATTTTCAATACGTCGTGGTCGCCCCTGCCCTGCCCTTATCAACGGTGCTCGCCGATCCTCGCGGTCGCTGGCAACCGGTCATGCCCGGCAGCGATTCGGCGCTGGCAATGGGGATGATCCGCTGGATCATGGATAATCAACGTTATAATGCTGATTATCTGGCGATTCCCGGCGTACAAGCGATGCAGCAGGCCGGCGAGCAAAGTTGGACCAACGCCACGCACCTGGTCATTGCGGATGAACTGCCGACGCTTGCCGGACAACACCTGACGCTGCGCCATCTTACGCCCGATGGCGAAGAGACCCCCGTCGTGCTGAATACCGACGGCGAGTTGGTCGATGCGTCCACTTGCCGACAGGCACGGCTTTTCGTGACGCAGTACGTTACGCTCGCCGACGGCCAACGGGTCACGGTGAAGAGCGGGTTGCAACGCCTGAAAGAGGCGGCAGAAAAGCTCTCGTTGGCGCAATACAGCGAACAGTGCGGCGTGCCGGAAGCGCAAATTATCGCGCTGGCGGAAACCTTTACCGGTCACGGACGTAAAGCCGCGGTCATCAGTCACGGCGGCATGATGGCCGGCAATGGGTTTTATAACGCCTGGTCGGTCATGATGCTTAACGCGCTGATCGGCAACCTCAGCTTGTCCGGCGGCGTCTTTGTCGGCGGCGGCAAATTCAACGGCGTTAGCGACGGCCCCCGCTACAACATGAACAGTTTTGCCGGAAAAGTGAAACCGTCCGGGTTAAGTATTGCCCGTAGCAAAACCGCTTATGAAGCATCGGAAGAATACCGCGACAAAATTGCCGGCGGGCAATCCCCTTATCCAGCCAAAGCGCCGTGGTATCCCTTTGTGGCAGGCCAGCTTACCGAACTGTTGACCTCCGCGCTCGAAGGCTATCCTTATCCGCTTAAAGCCTGGATTTCCAATATGAGCAACCCGTTTTACGGTGTTCCCGGTCTACGCGCCGTGGCGGAAGAAAAACTAAAAGACCCTCGCCGACTGCCGCTCTTTATCGCGATTGACGCCTTTATGAATGAAACGACGGCGCTGGCGGATTACATTGTGCCGGATACGCACAATTTTGAGAGCTGGGGATTTACGGTGCCCTGGGGCGGCGTAGCCAGTAAAGCCACTACCGCCCGCTGGCCGGTTGTCACCCCCGCCACCCGCCGAACGGCGGACGGGCAACCAGTCTCAATGGAAGCATTTTGTATCGCGGTAGCAAAACGGCTCCGTCTGCCCGGTTTCGGCGACCAGGCGATAACCGATCCGCAGGGCAATACTTTTCCACTGAACCGGGCGGAAGACTTCTATCTGCGCGTAGCCGCTAATATCGCCTTTATGGGCAAGACGCCGGTCGCGCCGGCAAATCAGGAAGATATTACACTTACCGGCGTCAGCCGCATTCTGCCAGCAATTCAGCACACGCTTAAAGCTGATGAGGTCGGTCGCGTGGCGTTTATCTACTCGCGTGGCGGCCGGTTTGCGCCCGAGGATAGCGGCTATACGGAGCAACGGTTAGGTAACGCGTGGAAAAAACCCTTACAGATCTGGAATGCAGATGTCGCCGCCCACCGTCACGCCATCACCGGGGAGCGTTTCAGCGGTTGCCCGGTCTGGTATCCGGCGCGTTTGTCAGATGGTCGTGCGATTGACGACCAGTTTCCCATTGGGCAATGGCCGCTGAAACTGATTTCATTTAAATCAAATACCATGTCCAGCTCAACAGCCGTCATCCCGCGCTTACACCATGTGAAGCCAGCAAACCTGGTGGCGCTGAATCCGCAAGACGGCGAGCGTTATGGGCTGCAACATGGCGATCGGGTACGGATCATTACGCCGGGCGGTCAGGTCGTGGCGCAAATCAGTTTGTTAAATGGCGTGATGCCAGGCGTCATCGCCATCGAACACGGATATGGTCACCGCGAGATGGGCGCAACGCAGCACTCTCTGGATGGCGTGCCTATGCCGTATGATCCACAAATCAGGGCAGGCATAAATCTTAACGATCTGGGCTTTGCCGATCCGACAAGAACCATTACCAACACCTGGCTCGACTGGGTTTCTGGCGCGGCGGTACGTCAGGGGCTACCGGCAAAAATCGAGCGTATATAACCCCAGGGCCGGAGAGCGATATCGTCTTATTTCGTCGAGGGTAGCGACTGATAAGCGAACGCTGTCCGGCTGCATATACTCACTGAATCGTGCAAGCCCAACTATTTTACGTTCACCCCGTCATATTACATAGAAAATATATGACAACACTCACAAAACTATTTTTCCCTTCTGTAAGCAATTAATATTTAACACATTGGCTGCGCTTCTGATTATTGACATTCATTTGGGGTTACTTCCGGTTGACCGCATAATCTGTGATTGAATTCACCGCATGACAACATTGCCATAAATACAATTCAACTCACTACCCGGAGGCAATATGTTTAAAGAAGAAAGACGTCATGCCATCATTAATTTACTGATAAAGGATAATAGTGTTAGCGTCAGTAAACTTTCAGACCTTTATAAGGTTAGCCAGGAGACTATTCGTTCCGATCTACGCTATTTCCAGAAATCAGGTATGCTTCAGCGTTGCTATGGCGGAGGGATTTTAAACCGTGACGCGCTGAGTAAGCTTATCACTGAAAATAAGATTGATATCTCCAGCACTATCGCCACGCCAATCCATCAGGATGCAAAACTGCGCCGGGAAAACACAAAAAAAGCAGGCAAGGTGTGTGTTTTAGGCTCATTCAATATTGATGTTTCAGCAACCGTGCCGTGGTTTCCACAAAGCGGAGAATCCATTCTGGCCAGTCAATTTGGATTCTATCCTGGCGGTAAAGGAGCCAACCAGGCTTTAGCGGCAAACAATGCCGGCGCTGCGGCGCATTTTATTTTTAAAGTGGGCAAAGATCAGTTCAGCGCATTTGCTATGAATCATATTATTCAATCAGGCATCACCTCATACAGCGCGTATCAAACAGATAAAGCGCCCACCGGTAGCGCATTGATCTATGTCTCCGCCGTGGATGGCGATAATATTATCGCCATCTACCCTGGCGCCAATATGATGCTCACCACGCAAGAGATTAACGAGCAACACCGTTATATCGCCGAGTCTGACGTTATGCTAATGCAGCTCGAAACGAACATTGAAGCGTTGACTGAATTTATTCGCCTGGGAAAACAAGAAAATAAAATGATCATGCTGAATCCTGCCCCCTATACGAAACAGGTGACGCATTTATTATCTGATATTGACATCATCACGCCGAATGAAACTGAAGCCTCTTTTTTATCCGGCGTAACCATTACTGATATTAATGATGCGAAAAAAGCCGGAAATATTATTCTGCAATCCGGGGTGAAAAAAGTCATCATTACCCTTGGCGCCCGTGGTTCTCTGCTCTGTGAGCACGCCCGCACGTTGTATATTCCTGCGTGGAGCGCCGTGGTAAAAGATGCCGCCGGGGCCGGTGACGCTTTTAATGGCGCCTTAGCCGCCGCGCTGGCGCGACAAGCAGACATGGTCGCAGCCATTCAATATGCCTCCGCTTTCGCTTCTCTGGCGGTGGAACAAGTCGGTGCGTCGAGTATGCCTCAGCACTTGCAGGTTTTACATCGAATGCGTACCCAATCTAATAAAGTCATTAACATTAATTAACAGGTGACATAATGAAAATTTTATTTATTGGCGAATCCTGGCACATTCATATGATTCACTCTAAAGGTTTTGATAGCTTTACATCGAGCAAATATGAAGAAGGCGCAGACTATTTATTATCCTGCTTACGCCAGGGTAATATCGATGTGGACTACATGCCTGCCCATATTGTGCAAACTCGTTTTCCACAAACCGCCGAAGCATTAGCCTGCTATGATGCGATCGTCATCAGTGATATCGGTAGCAATACGTTCCTGCTACAAAACAGAACGTTTTATAATATGGATATTATTCCTGATGCATTACAACTTATCGCGGATTATGTTGCTGAGGGCGGCGGTCTGTTGATGATCGGCGGGTATTTATCCTTTACGGGAATAGAAGCAAAAGCCAATTATAAAAATACGGTTCTGGCGGAGGTATTGCCGGTTGATATGCTGGATGTAGATGACCGCGTAGAACTACCGCAAGGATGTAAAGCAGTAAATACTGCGGTAGAGCATGTTATTACCCAGCCATTTAGCGAATGGCCGCCGCTATTGGGCTATAACAAGCTTATCGCCAAAGAAAATAGTCAGGTCCTTGCTGAAATTAATGGCGATCCACTGTTAGTTATGGGTACTTACCATAAAGGGAAAGTATGTTGCTTTGCCAGTGATTGTTCACCGCACTGGGGAAGCCCGCAGTTTCTGCAATGGGAACAGTACGCCACCTTCTGGTGTAATGTTTTACACACAATAAAAAAATAATATTACCCAAGCGAATATAAATTTCGCCTGCCCTGCCACACACTGAGTCATTAAGAATATGAATGATACTTATCTCTATGGCGAAATGTTTTCTGAAAACATATTGACAAGCTATCGGATTTATGGAGACAGAAAATCATTACTCACGCCGCTCATTATCCTTCACGGCGGCCCTTCTGGCGGCTTTGATTATTTATTAAATTATCGCCATCTGGCTGATGACGGGCGCATGGTAATATTTTACGATCAATATGGCTGCGGTCGTTCAACGCATTTTCCTCATGCCGACGCGTCTTTCTGGACTATTGCGCGTTATCTCCGTCAATTAACCCAATTAATTAATCACCTGGGTATTGGACACGGGTATTCGATACTGGGACATTCCTGGGGCGGAATGCTTGCCGCAGAGCACGCCTGCTTACAGCCTGCCGGGCTTCGCGGGACGATACTGGCCAGTTCGCCGGCCAGTATCGCCCTGTGGCAACAGGAAGGCATACGGCTCTTTAACGCTCTGACGCCAATGTCCGATGACGATATCAAAAACGTCATTATGCCCGCCGTCATTTATCAAAACCCACCGGAACAGCTGGTCGCTTATTATGCCAGGCACGTTTATACCCTCGCGGAAGAAGCCGTTCATGTTCAGCGATCTAATGCGCAGTTCGCCGCCGACCCTACGGGTTATCACATTTTATGGGGAACCAATGAACTGGCGGCAAATGGCAAACTTGCCGACTGGGATATTACGCCCCATTTGTGCCAGATACGCTGTCCTGTTCTGGTATTACGCGGCGAAAACGATCAGGCAACCGAGCGCGTCGTCTCTCCGCTGCTCTCTCACATTTCAGACTGCCGCGCGGTCACTATTCCCGGCAGCAGCCATAACCCACATGAAGAAAATATCGCGCCCTGCCTCGCAGCGGTAAGCGCGTTTTTACGCGATCTGGCATAAAAAGCCATTAAGGTATTTATCATGAAAAAAGTCAAAAAATTGTCTCTTACCGATTTAGTGCTTTATGGTCTGGTGTTTATGGTGCCTATCGCGCCAGTCTCTCTTTATGGCGTCGTTTATAATCTTTCGCACGGTATGGTTGCGCTGGTTTATATTATTGGCGCGATCGCGATGTTTTTTACCGCGTACAGCTACTCTACCTTATCGCAACATATCTCCTCGTCGGGTTCGGCCTATGCGTATGCTGGCGTATGCATTAATCCCGCCGTAGGGTTTCTGACCGGATGGATATTACTGTTGGATTATCTTTTGTTCCCTACGCTCGTGGCAGTGCTGGGCGGCGTCGCGGTCCACGCTATTTTACCGCAAATCCCGGTCTGGGTCTGGCCGTTGATTTATGTGGCTATTGGCACCGGAGTCAACTATCTCGGGATACAGCAAACGGCGAAATTTGATAAGTTACTGGTCTTCATTCAACTCGGTATTCTGGCGATTTTCGTTCTGCTCATTGTCCGTCTGTTGATGCTGGACAGTAGTCAGATAACGCTTTCCTTCCGGCCTTTTTTCGATTCACAGTGGTTCACCCCAGGGCTCATCGCGACGGCGATTTCGGTGGCTGCGCTGAACTTTCTCGGCTTTGACGCTATCAGTACATTAAGTGAAGAAAGCGAAGGCGGGGGACGCGCCGTCAGTAAAGCAACGCTGTTGGCGTTAGTTTTGGCGACGGTACTGTTTATTATCGTTGTGGCGTTTGCGGCGTTCGCCACCGGTAATGTCGACCGCTTCGCGGAAGGTAATGCGACGAATGAAGCATTTTTCACCATTGCCGGCAACGTTGGCGGTATCTGGCTCAAAGTGGCGTTTTCCATCATTGTGGCGTTTGTGTGCGCCGTCGGCAACATTATTACCGCGCAAACGGCGGTGTCCAGAGTGCTATTTTCAATGGGGCGCGACCGAATGTTGCCCGCCTTCCTCGCTCACGTCCATACCACGCGTAAAACGCCGGATTATGCCATTCTGTTTACCGGCGGCGTCACCCTGCTGCTCAGCTACCTGTTTTCCGGCAAGATTGAATCTATCTCCACGCTGGTGAACTTTGGCGCGCTTTTCGCTTTTTTTGTCGTGAACCTGTGTGTGTTTATTCTGTTCAATTTCCGGATGAAAGCCCAGCGGCGCATTTTCGCCCATGTCATTTCGCCGATCATGGGGATGATCGTCATCGGCTACGTCTGTTTAAACATGAACATTCACGCTCTGATACTCGGAATTAGCTGGGCGGCGATCGGGATAGCGATTCTGTGCTATCGAAAAGCACACAACCAAAACATCGCCATCGACCTGGAAGGCAAAAAGTTGCTCGATTGACATTATGCGCAACAACACCCATTGTTGCGCAACGCCGCCCCTGTTCGGGCGGCGTCATCGCCAGCGACATCGTAAACAGCGTAATAACAAACCGTTGTGGATCTGCACAGATGTCTTTTGAAACAGGGTTTTCATTTTCCTTTTTTGTAAATTTCAGCGTATAATGCGCGCCAATTGTCTCTTGAATGGTTTCAGCGCATTGGACTGTAAAACTCAACGACTAAAATTATCCCCTTCCCGTTGGGCTGAAACGCGAGCACACATTCCTCTGCACGCTCTTTCGATGTCACCTATCCTTAGAGCGAGGCATCATCACTTTAGCAACACAGGCTTAGCTTCCGGGCCGTGCGCGCCCGAAGCCAGATTTCCATATCCTCCTCAACTTAAAGACTAAGACTGTCATGAAAAAGACGAAAATTGTTTGTACTATCGGTCCGAAAACCGAATCCGAAGAGATGTTAAGCAAAATGCTGGACGCGGGCATGAACGTGATGCGTCTGAACTTCTCTCATGGCGATTATGCAGAACACGGTCAGCGTATCCAGAACTTGCGCAACGTGATGAGCAAAACTGGTAAAAAAGCCGCTATTCTGCTTGATACTAAAGGACCAGAAATCCGCACCATTAAACTGGAAGGCGGTAACGACGTTTCGCTGAAAGCGGGTCAAACCTTCACTTTTACCACCGACAAATCCGTGGTCGGTAATAATGAAATCGTTGCCGTCACCTATGAAGGCTTCACCAGCGACCTGAGCGTTGGCAACACCGTCCTGGTTGACGATGGTCTGATCGGTATGGAAGTGACCGCCATCGAAGGCAATAAAGTCATTTGTAAGGTGCTGAACAACGGCGATCTGGGCGAGAACAAAGGCGTTAACCTGCCGGGCGTTTCTATTGCTCTGCCGGCGCTGGCTGAAAAAGACAAACAGGACCTGATCTTCGGTTGCGAACAGGGCGTTGACTTTGTTGCGGCGTCCTTTATCCGTAAACGTTCTGACGTTGTCGAAATTCGCGAGCATCTGAAAGCCCACGGCGGCGAAAACATCCAGATTATCTCTAAGATCGAAAACCAGGAAGGCCTGAACAACTTCGATGAAATTCTCGAAGCTTCCGACGGCATCATGGTTGCGCGTGGCGACCTGGGCGTAGAAATCCCGGTTGAAGAAGTGATTTTTGCGCAGAAAATGATGATCGAAAAATGTATCCGCGCACGTAAAGTCGTGATCACCGCGACTCAGATGCTGGATTCTATGATCAAAAACCCGCGTCCGACCCGTGCAGAAGCAGGCGACGTTGCGAACGCCATCCTCGACGGTACGGATGCGGTTATGCTGTCCGGCGAATCCGCAAAAGGGAAATACCCGCTGGAAGCCGTTTCTATCATGGCGACCATCTGCGAACGTACCGACCGTGTCATGAACAGCCGTCTGGACTACAACAACGACAGCCGTAAACTGCGCATTACGGAAGCGGTATGCCGCGGTGCGGTAGAAACCGCCGAAAAACTGGAAGCGCCGCTGATCGTGGTAGCGACCCAGGGCGGTAAATCCGCTCGCGCCGTGCGTAAATACTTCCCGGACGCCACCATCCTGGCATTGACCACCAATGAAGTGACCGCCCGTCAGTTAGTACTGAGCAAAGGCGTGGTATCGCAGCTGGTGAAAGAAATCAATTCTACTGATGATTTCTACCGTCTGGGCAAAGATGTCGCCCTGCAAAGCGGCCTCGCCCAGAAAGGCGACGTCGTAGTGATGGTCTCCGGCGCGCTGGTTCCAAGCGGCACCACTAACACCGCCTCTGTTCACGTACTGTAATAATTGTTGTGTGAATTAATTTGTTTAAAAAAGCGCCCTTCCGGCGCTTTTTTTATTTAATCGATAGCCACTATTAATAAAAAAATCAAATCGGATTTTACTATCTAATTGCGGATTATCTAAGAAGAATCCGATGGAAGCCCCCTGTTTTCTTTCGGTTTTTTAGGGACTTTCATGCATTTCGATGCTTCTTTGAGCGAACGATCAAAAATAAGTGCATTCCCATCAAAAAAATATTCTCAACATAAAAAAGTTTGTGTAATACTTGTAACGCTACATGGAGATTAACTCAATCTAGAGGGTATTAATAATGAATCGTACTAAACTGGTACTGGGCGCGGTAATCCTGGGTTCTACTCTGCTGGCTGGTTGCTCCAGCAACGCTAAAATCGATCAGCTGTCTTCTGACGTTCAGACTCTGAACGCTAAAGTTGACCAGCTGAGCAACGACGTGAACGCAATGCGTTCCGACGTTCAGGCTGCTAAAGACGACGCAGCTCGCGCTAACCAGCGTCTGGACAACCAGGCTACTAAATACCGTAAGTAATAGTACCTGCGTAATAAAAATGGCGCACGATGTGCGCCATTTTTTTTACATATATAACCACACAAAATATAAGGTTATTATTATGAACCGTACTAACAGGCTGATCTTAGGTGCAGTAGTTCTGGGTTCCACGTTACTGGCAGGTTGTGCCAGCAACGCTAAAATCGATCAGTTGTCTTCCGATGTACAGACGCTAAGCGCTAAAGTTGAGCAACTGAGTAATGACGTAAATGCAATGCGTTCCGACGTTCAGGCTGCTAAAGACGACGCGGCTCGCGCTAACCAGCGTCTGGACAACAAAGTAGTATCCCACGTCCGTAAGTAATTTGACGCACGATATAAAATGGCGCACATCGTGCGCCATTTCTTTATACATATAACCACTCATAATATAAGGATATTATTATGAACCGTACTAACAGGCTGATCTTAGGTGCAGTAGTTCTGGGTTCCACGTTACTGGCAGGTTGTTCAAGCAACGCTAAAATCGATCAGTTGTCTTCCGATGTACAGACGCTGAGCGCTAAAGTTGAGCAACTGAGTAATGACGTAAATGCAATGCGTTCCGACGTTCAGGCTGCTAAAGACGATGCTGCTCGCGCGAACCAGCGTCTGGACAACAAAGTATTCCGCATCTGTAAATAATTTGACGCACAATATAAAATGGCGCACATCGTGCGCCATTTTTTTGTCCGTCGTTTGCTGCGAAGGCTACTGCGTCGCGCGCGTTTGCCCCTCTTCCCCGACAAAACCGTTCTGAGCGGATTCGACTGCGGTCGTATTTACCGCTGGCGTCTGCCCGGCGCTCACACTGACAGGATACCCGGCTCGCCGGTATAGCGCCTTATCGACCAGGCGACTATCCACCCCTTGCGCGTTTCTGAACGCGGTAAATTCCGCAGGCAACACGTAGGGCATCGTCTGCACGTTTTGCTCTTCTTCCGGCGATAGCGGCCTGTGTACCTCTACATAACGAATGCCATTCGGCTCGACAGAGAATTTCACCGGCTGGTTAATCACTTTTACCGGCGTCCCCGTTCTGACCTGCGCAAATAACGCTTTGATGTCCGGCGCGTTCATGCGAATGCAACCGGAACTCACGCGCAGACCCACGCTATCCGGCGCGCTGGTACCATGAATGAGATATTCCCCATTACCGTGCGCCAGACGCAGCGCATAGCGTCCCAGCGGGTTATTTGGCCCGGCAGGGATCACCGGTGGCAGCGTGATCCCCCGCTCAAGCGAACGTTGGCGTATGCCCGCCGTCGGCGTCCACGTCGGGTTGGGGATCTTTTGCCCTATCCGGGTGTCCATGATGGGAGTTTCCAGCCCCTGCAAACCGATGCCGATGGGATACACCTGAACACGGTTTTCTCCCGGCGGGTAATAATACAACCGTAGCTCCGCGAGGTTGACGATAACGCCTTCCCTGGGCGCATCCGGCAATAGCATCTGCGAGGGAATGGTAATTAGCGTACCGGGCTTAGGCACCGGCGCAATCGTATTGTTCGCTTCAAGAATGAGCATCGCCGCCGTATCAAAACGCCGGGCGATAGCCTGCAGGTTTTTATCACCTTCCTGTACGGTATAGGTTTGATTCTGACCAATAAGACGGCTGCCTTCGGGCGGTAATGGATAATCAACCGCCCAGGCTGCCTGTAGCGCGCTATACGCGCCGATAATAGCTAGAGTAATGAAAGACGCCCGTTTCATACCAAACCTCCTGTATTCCTGGTGATGTCCTCTGCGACGGCTGATAGCGCTTCGCTTATCAGAACAACAAAATATACGCTCTATCCACTCTGGATAAAGCGACGTCGCCGTCCGACAAAGGATTTGACATCAGGTAGAACGCTGTCTGTACAGTTTAGCTAAGAGTGGCGGCCTTAGCGCGAATTGCGCGAATCATTGCTTCCAGCCCCTGAGAACGAGAAGGCGTGAGGTGCTGCGTAAGCGCCATTTTTTCGAACCATGGCCGGACATCAAAATGCACAATATCCTGCGCCGTCATTTGGTGGTACAAAATAAATACCACCGCCATAAGGCCTTTAACGATCGCCGCGTCGCTGTCGCCCTGCAATTCGATAATGCCGTTGGCGTTTCGCCGCATCACTATCCACACCTGGCTCTGACAGCCATGAATCGTATTTTGCGGATTGCGATCCTGCGGATTTAACTCCGCCAGGCGCTGCCCCAACTCAATAATATATAAATATTTCTCTTCCCAATTAGCGCAACGCGTAAAGTTACGCAGCAATTTTTCTTTATCCGGTAGCGCAGCCATAAAACCTCACTGTTATCCCAATAAGCGGTGGATACGCGTTAATCCTGCCACCAGTCGGTCCACTTCTTCATGGGTGTTATACATCGCCAGCGAAGCCCGGCACATTGCCGGCACGCCATACCAGGCCATGAGCGGCATCGCGCAGTGATGCCCCGTTCGTACCGCGATACCGTAATTATCAAGAAAGCTGCCGACGTCGTAAGCATGGTGTTTACCCAGATTAAACGCGATGACGCCCAACCGCTGTGCCGGACCATACAGCGTGATATCAGGCACCTGCGCCAGTTGCTCCAGCGCATAGCGCATCAGCATCTGCTCATAATCGCCAATCTTATCCAGTCCCAGCGACGTCACATAGTCAATTGCCGCGCCCAGACCGATGATGCCGCCAGTATTCGGCGTTCCCGCCTCAAAACGCCAGGGCGCTTTCGCCCATGTCGTTCCCTGCGTCAGGCTGACGGTCGAGATCATCGACCCGCCCCCTTCCCACGGCGGCATTTCTTGCAGCAACGCCTCTTTAACATACAGAATGCCGATGCCGGTCGGCCCGTAAAGTTTATGGCCGGAGAAAACGTAAAAATCGCAGTCCAGCGCCTGGACGTCAACTGCATGGTGCATCACGGCCTGGGCGCCATCCACCAGCACTTTCGCCCCATGCTGGCGCGCCAGCGCAATCATGTCCGGCAGCGGGTTTTCCGTCCCCAGCACATTGGAAACGTGGGTAATGGCCAGCAGTCGGGTCCGGTCATCGAACAGCGCAGCTAAGGTCTCCAGCCGCAGCGTACCGTCAGGATGCAATGGGATCACGCGCAGTTCAGCGCCTTTGCGCTCACACAGCATCTGCCAGGGAACGATGTTAGCGTGATGCTCCATCTCGCTGATGATAATGTTATCCCCGGCGCGAATATTTTCCGTTCCCCAACTGTTGGCGACAAGGTTAATGCCCTCCGTCGTACCGCGCACGAACACCAGTTCTTCTGCGGAGCGGGCGTTAATAAACCGCGACGCCTGCTTACGCACATTCTCCATGCTTTCGGTCGCCTGTGCGCTTAACGTATGGATACCTCGATGTACCGCAGCATAGCCGTGACGGTAGAAGGCAGATTCAGCGTCAATCACCTGATTGGGTTTTTGAGCGCTGGCTGCGCTGTCCAGGTAAGCCAGCGGCAGGCCGTTAACTTCACGCTGCAGTATGGGAAAATCCGCCCGTACTTTTTCTACAGGAAATGTCATACCAGGCCTCCGGGCAGTCGCTGGCCGATTCGCGCCAGCACCTGCTGTTTAAGGGCGCTATCATGGATAGCTTCCGTTAACTCTGCGGCAAACGCGTAAAGAATCATGTGCCGCGCCTCCTGCTGCCTGATGCCGCGTGATTGCAGATAAAACATCTGCTCATCGTCAATACGCCCGATCGTCGCGCCGTGGCTGCACTTCACGTCATCGGCATAGATCTCCAATTGCGGTTTGGTATCGACTTCAGCCAGTTTCCCCAACAACAGGTTATTATTGGTCATCTGGCCGTCGGTTTTAATGGCGTGTTGCGCCACGTTAATCAGGCCATTAAAGACCGCGCGTCCTTTGTCGCTGACGATGGTCTTGTGCAACTGGCGGCTGTTACAGTAACCTTTGTTATGTTCCAGCCATGTCCGCGTATCGCAGACTTCATTTTTCACCGGCATCGCCAGACTATTCAGTCGAAGCGTCGCGTTTTCGCCATTCAGTTGTGAGCTGCTGTGGTGACGTAGTACTGCGGCGCCCAGCAGAAAACTGTGGCTAAACGCCGAGGCGTCTGTCGCCAGCAGAAGATCGTTATGCGCAAAGTGATAGCTGGACGCATTTTCAAACGCCAGTTTGATATGACGCAGTTGCGCATTGTCTGCAACGTTCATCGTCAGACGCGCGCCGGTAAAATGTTTTGCCGCTGTAAGGCTGACATAATGCTCAATAACCGTCGCTTCCGCGCCTTCCGCCAGCGCCAGATGGTGGCGATAATGCGCGGTATTCAGCTCGTCGCTATCCACGCCCTGCGTGATATGCATTAACAGTAGCGGCCTGGTCGGACGCTGATTTCGCCGTACCTGTATATACGTGACACATTGCGCCAGGCTTTCCGTCAGATGCAGAAAAACCTCGGGATGTACCGGCGCGGCAAGCGTCTGGCGCTCATCCCTGACGCTAACATCAAATCCGCTGTTTTGCGTGCTATCACTGAGCTCTGGCATAAACCGACCATCGACAAACACCAGCCGCACGGCATCGATTTGCAGCGCCAGCGCATCACGCTGTGCGGCGCTGATAGTCGCACACTGCTGGATAAACTGGCTATGGGTTAAGCCCTCCAGCGGCGTGTATTTCCAGTCTTCATGTTTACGCGTCGGCAATCCCAGACGTAACATCTGTTGTAAATGTTGTCTTGCCTGCTCAGTTCGACTTACTCCTTTTTCTTCAAAGAGATGCTGCCATTGCTGTAGCGCTTTACTGCTGTTCGGTAAGCCAGCCATAACCCTGCTCCTCCAGTTGTTTGACCAGAGTAAAATCGCCGGATCGGACAATTCGCCCCTGATAGAGGACATGGACGTAATCGGGTTTGATATAGTCCAGTATGCGCTGATAGTGGGTCACGATAATAAAAGCGCGTTTATCGTCGCGTAACGCGTTGACGCCTTCCGCCACAATTTTTAACGCATCGATATCCAGTCCGGAGTCAGACTCATCAAGGATGCACAGTTCCGGCTCCAGCACCGCCATTTGCAAAATATCATTGCGCTTTTTCTCCCCGCCGGAAAAACCGACGTTTACCGAACGGGTCAGCAAATCTTCCGGCATTTTCAGCAATGCGATCTTTTCTTCCATCAGATCCTGAAAATCAAAGCGATCCAACGACGTCTGCCCGCGGTAGGCGCGCACGGCATTCAGCGCGGTTTGCAGGAAAAACTGGTTACTGACGCCGGGGATTTCTACCGGGTACTGGAAGGCCATAAAAATCCCTTCGCCCGCCCGTTCCTCCGGCGACAGTTCAAGCAGATCTTTACCTTTGAACGTAACCGAGCCGCCGGTGACCTCGTAATCTTCACGTCCCGCCAGGGTGGCGGAGAGCGTGCTTTTCCCGGAACCGTTCGGCCCCATAATGGCGTGAACTTCGCCGGGGCGAATCTCCAGATTCAGGCCACGCAAAATCGCTTTTTCTTCCACACTGACCTGTAAATCTTTAATGCTTAACATGGGTTTTCCTTCATCATTAACCGACGCTGTGCTCAAGGCTAATCGCCAGCAGTTTTTGCGCTTCAACGGCAAACTCCAGCGGCAGTTCCGAGAAAACGTCTTTGCAGAAACCGTTGACGATCATCGAAATAGCGTCTTCTTCGCTGATGCCGCGTTGCAGACAATAGAAAAGCTGATCTTCACCGATGCGTGATGTTGTCGCTTCGTGCTCCAGCTGCGCGCTGTTATTGCGGCATTCAACATACGGGAACGTATGCGCGCCGCAGTCCGCGCCAATCAACATGGAGTCGCATTGGGTGAAATTTCGGGCGTTGGTCGCCGTCGGCATAATTTTTACCAGCCCACGGTAGCTGTTCTGGCTGTGGCCGGCGGAAATGCCTTTTGAGATAATGGTTGAGCGCGTGTTTTTACCGATATGGATCATTTTGGTGCCGGTGTCAGCCTGCTGATGTCCACTGGTCAGCGCAACGGAATAGAACTCGCCGATAGAATTATCACCGCGCAGGATACAGCTCGGGTATTTCCAGGTAATCGCCGAACCGGTTTCCGACTGGGTCCACGACATCTTGCTGTTTTCCCCTTCGCACAACGCCCGCTTGGTCACAAAGTTCAGAATGCCGCCCATGTTGTTGTCGCCCGGGAACCAGTTTTGTACGGTGGAATATTTTACTTCAGCATCTTTATGGATGATGACTTCCACTACCGCGGCGTGGAGCTGATAACTGTCGCGTACGGGCGCGGAGCAGCCTTCGATATAACTCACATAGCTGCCTTCATCCGCCACCAGAATCGTGCGCTCAAACTGACCGGTTTTCTCGGCGTTAATGCGAAAATAGGTGGATAACTCCATCGGGCAACGCACACCTTTGGGAACATAGATAAATGTCCCATCGGAAGCGACTGCCGCATTCAGCGCGGCAAAAAAGTTATCGTTCCCCGGCACGACGGTGCCAAGATATTTCCTGACCAGGTCAGGGTGATCGTGTATCGCTTCGCCAAAAGAACAGAAAATAATGCCCTGTTCCGCCAGTTTTTCACGGTATGTGGTCGCTACGGAGACCGAGTCAAAAATCGCATCGACGGCGACCTCTTTCCCTTCGCGAACCGGAACGCCAAGCTGCTCGAAGGCGTCTTCAACCTCTTTACTCAAAAAGGTATTCGCGCCCGTTTGCTGTACGGCTCCCGGCTGGGAAACGCAGTTATCGTCGCAGTTTCCGCATGATGGCGCAGAGTAATAGCTGTAGTCCTGATAGTTCAGTTTATCGTAGTGCGCCTTCAGCCAGTGCGGTTCATCCATGTCCAGCCAGGCTCTATAGGCATTGAGACGAAATTCCAGCATCCACTCAGGTTCGTTACGCTTTGCGGAAATCGCGCGCACCACCTCTTCGCTGATGCCTTTTGCCAGTTCATCAGTGGGTAGTTGCGTGAAAAATCCTTCTTTGTAATTAAGGCGTCCGCCTGTCCAGATGCCGACCTCTTCCGTTGCTTCAGTATTACGAGACATAGTACCGCCTATACCCCAAAACTTTCGCCGCAGCCGCATTCATTCTGGGCTTTGGGGTTATGAAATTTAAATAACTGGTTCAGCCCTTCCTGTACGTAATCCACTTCTGTTCCGTCAATAAAAGGCATCGCCTGTAACGGTGCGAAAAGCTTTGCGCCTTCGGCTTCAAAAACCAGATCGTCTTTATCCGGCTCCCGAACGGTATCCAGAACATAGCCGAATCCGGCACATCCCGTCTGTTTTACGCTTAACCGCACGCCCAACATGCCCGGCTGCTTTGCTGCCAGTTCACGTATGTGCGCTGCCGCCGCTGGCGTTAACGTCAGCCCTTGCCAGGGGAAGTCCTCCGGGTTAAACGTGTCTGAATGCAATTCCATAGAGTTACCTCGCGTTCTAAATCACCAGGATATAACAGCATGTTAGTGATAATGATTATCACTTCAACCCCTTAACCGCAGGGGCTTTCCAACAAATGGTCATATTGAGCGCCTTTTATTAAGCATAGACCCTGTCCGCCAGGTCATACGATAGACAAAAAATCACTTAACCTTTTGATAATTAACGATTTATAAGATGTTAACCGTTCTGGCAGGTCAAAAACGAAAAGATGTATAGAAAATGACTATTTAATTAATAGGCTGTCGACATTGCCGGGTGGCGAGGTCAGAACCCCATTTTTTGTATGGATACCTGGCGTTGCGCTCTTTATAATCCGCTGCGGTTCTATAACTCAGTTTGAGCTATAGGTTTATGTAAACTCTTTCCGGCATTTCAGGTGCTGAATGAGGCAAGAGGCTTAAAATATGGTTGTTACGCTCGCGTATATCGCACTTTTTTTGGTTTTCTCGTGGGTCATCTTGAGAATTAATCAAAAAAGCGATTCCCTGTCGAAAAGCGTTTTTATCGCTATCTTTTTAGGGGCTGTTATTGGTTTATCCCTGCATTTTATTTCAGCAAATCACACTAAAACTATTATCGAATGGTACAGCATCGTCGGCAATGGTTACGTCCACCTGTTAAAACTGGTCGCTATACCGCTAATTTTTATTTCTATTCTTTCCGCCATCAATAAACTGGAAAATAGCGCCGGCATCGGAAAAATGTCGCTGACGATCGTCGGATGCATGTTATGCCTGGTGATGGCTGCCGGTTTTATCGGATTACAGACCGCTCATGTGCTGGGGCTTGATGCCAGCGCTTTTGTGCACATGCCGTCAATGTTAACTACGGAAGAAGTCAATAAGACTGCCGCGGTGTCGATTCCCCAGTTAGTGACATCGCTGATCCCGACTAATATTTTTCTTGATCTTACGGGAGCCAGAAGTGTTTCCGTTATCGGCATCGTTATCTTCACGCTAATAGCGGGGATCGCTCTGTTAAAGGTCAAAAAAGAGGCGCCGGAAGAAGGTCAGAAATTAAGCGCAGGCATTAACGCTATTCAGATCTGGGTCATGAAGATGGTACGTATCGTTATTGCATTAACGCCCTATGGCGTCATGGCATTAATGACTACCGTATTTTCATCATACCGCCTTGAACAATTCGCCAGTTTACTTGGTTTTATCGGTGCCTGTTACATCGCGATTTTCATGATGTTTATCGTGCACGCCATTTTGCTGATCCTCAGCGGTAATAATCCAGCGCGTTATTTCAGAATGGTCTGGCCCGTCTTAACCTTTGCGTTTGTTTCCCGCAGCAGCGCAGCCTCTATCCCGCTGGCCATTTCCGCCCAGGAAAAATTTGGCGTACAAAGCACCATTGCCAATATTTCCGCCTCGTTTGGCTCCAGTATGGGGCAAAATGGCTGCGCCGGGATTTATCCGGCTATTATGGTAGCGATGATTGCGCCCACCATCGGCATTGATCCGCTCTCGCTGCATTTTCTGGCCGCGATGTTGCCTGCCATTGCGCTAGGGTCTATTGGCGTAGCCGGCGTCGGCGGCGGTGGTACGTTCGCGGCGCTGATTGTCCTGTCGACGTTGAATTTTCCCGTTGCGCTGGTCGGTATTTTTATTGCCATCGAACCTATCGTTGATATGGCCCGCACGGCTCTGAACGTTAACGGATCGATGATGTCAGGTGTGCTGGCTAACCGTATTTTGAATAATCATACGGCTGACGACATGCCAGCGGTTATTGACAGACCTTAGTTTTTTACGCGCCCGGAAAAGAAAAACCCTTAAGTCTGTTCAATACAGGCTTAAGGGTTCCGGCCCCATCCGGCGCTTATCTCCGGCACTCTTAATGGCTTAGCTCTTGAAGGGGCATAAGAATAATCTCATAAAGAGAGCGCGCCTTTTTAGCACAAATGGCGATCTGTATTTTTTTTAAACAAAATCAAGAGGATTATCTATTACCTGGGGACAGGGTCTGGTGAGATTGCCTGGTAACATAGCCGGATGGCGGCTAACGCCTTATCCGGCCTACACCGACTTTATTAATGCACGCCCAACCGCCAGGCGAAATAGATCTCTTCTTTCAGTTCGGTTGCAGAGAGGGTGAGGAGATCGGCAAACTCTAACTCCAGCTGTTTTAAACGCTTCAAATACTGCGCGGGAGAAAGTTCGGTTTTATCACGGCGTAAAAATTCAATCGCCAGTTGGGTTGGGTCTAAATCAGTAGACATATCATCCTCGCTTATGTGTAAACGTGCACAGTATATCACCTTTTTCTGCGCACATTTTGACCAAAAGCAATATGCATCACACTTTTATGGTGACAACGTCACACAATCGCCGTAGTAAGGCGCGAAGAACAGCACAGACGTCCCTGTTCATCAAAGATCTCTATCTGCCAGACCTGATGGCGAGCCCCGGTATGCAACGCTTTACAGACGCCTCGTACGCGCCCCTGACGCGCCGACCGTACATGGTTGGCATTCACCTCCAGCCCCACCACCTTTTGCTCCCCCTGCGTACACAGATAGCCTGCGACCGAGCCGATACTTTCCGCCAGCACCACAGACGCTCCGCCATGCAGCAAGCCGAACGGCTGTTTGGTGCGATGATCGACGGGCATTGTCGCTTCCAGCGTATCGTCCCCAATATGCTCAAAGCGGATATCAAGCAGGCCAACCATATTCCCTTCCCCCATCGCATTAAGCGCATCGAGGGTCACTTCACGTTTCCAGATCAACCTATAATCTCCAGTAATGCCTGCAACGGGTGACGCACGCCCGTACCTTCAATGCGTTTAACCTGGCTTCGGCAGGAATAGCCGGTTGCCAGGCAACGGTTTCGCGGTAGACGTTGCATCGCCTGATGCCAGGATAGCTCATAAATTCCCAGCGAATTTTTATGATTGGTGAGTTCATGTCCATAAGTGCCCGCCATACCGCAGCAGCCTACGCTGACATTTTCCAGCTTCGCGCCAAAATGGGCAAAGATGGCGGCCCACTGCGCAGGCGCGCCGGGTAACGCCGTGACTTCCGTACAATGACCAAAAAAGTACCACGGTTCGCCGCTCACCTCGACGGACAGTCTTGCATTTATTTCCTGCGCCAGCCATTCATTCACCAGCAACACATGAAAATCGCCGCGCTGTTCGCCCAGCGCCAGTTTGTATTCGTCGCGATAACACAGTACCAGCGCCGGATCGACGCCCACCATCGGCATCCCCAACGCGGCGATCCGATTAAGGAACTCAGAGGTTCTTTTCGCCGTTTTCGCAAAGCGATTAAGAAAACCTTTAATATGCTGCGCCTTGCCATTCGGCGAGAACGGTAACAATACCGGCCTCCTGCCCAGTTTTTCCGCCAGGCGGATAAAGTCCGCCACGACCCGGGCGTCGTAGTAGCTGGTAAACGGGTCCTGAACCACCAGTACCGTTTTCGCTTTTTGCTCGGCGCTCATGCGCTCCAGTTGCTCAAGCGTCATATTAGCGGACGGATGGCCCACCAGTTGCTGTTGCAATGAAGGGGCAGAAAGCAGAGGTAAATCCACCATACCGATATGTTTTTTCGCCAGATTACGAACCACCGGTTGGTTAATAAAAAAGTTAAAGGTCTTTGGCGCACGCGCCATCAGCGGCGCGTAGGTCTCGACCGTCGCCACCAGATGATCGCGTACCGGACGCAGATAACGCGTATGGTAAAGCTGTAAGAAACGTGAACGAAACTCCGGAACATCGATTTTAATCGGACACTGGGTCGTACAGGCTTTACATGCCAGACAGCCGGACATGGCCTCTTTAACTTCATGGGAAAAGTCATACTCGCCTTTGCGTTTGTGCCAACTATTCCGGGTGCGGGCAATCAGCGTGCGTAAGCTGGCGCGTTTTTCCGGCAGCTCCTTTTCCAGCTTCAACGGATCGATGCCGCGATCGGCCAATAGTCGGAGCCATTCCCGCACCAGCGTCGCCCGCCCTTTCGGCGAGTGGATCCGGTTAAGGCTAATTTTCATCGACGGGCACATTGGGCTTTTCGCATCGAAATTAAAGCACAGGCCGTTACCATTACACTCCATAGCGCCGCGCCAGGTCTGCCGCACCGCCAGCGGGATTTGCCGATCCCAGGTGCCGCGTTTTACCGCATCCACCTTCATCATCGGCGCCTCTATCCCCTGCGGCGGACAGATTTTACCCGGGTTAAGTCGATTATGCGGATCAAAAGCCGCTTTTATTTTGCGCAGCTCGCCATACAGGACTTCGCCGAAAAAGGCCGGGCTGTATTCCGCACGAAAACCTTTTCCATGCTCGCCCCACAACAGCCCGCCGTATCTGGCAGTCAGTGCGACGACCTCATCGGAGATCTGTTTCATCAGCAGTTCCTGCTGCGGATCGCACATATCCAGCGCCGGACGCACATGCAGCACCCCGGCATCCACGTGGCCGAACATGCCGTAACTTAAGCCATGGCCATCCAGCAGGGCGCGAAATTCGGCGATGTAATCGGCCAGATGTTCAGGCGGCACGCAGGTATCTTCCGCAAAAGGAATCGGTTTGGCAGCGCCTTTCGCATTACCCAGCAGCCCTACCGCTTTTTTACGCATCGCGTAAATACGCTCAATACCCGTCAAATCGGTACAAAGTTGCCAGCCGATCACGCCCGCTTCCGCACGCGCCATCAGGCCATCCAGCCGGTGGCACAGCGCCTCGACCTGCCCGTCAATAAGCGCTTCATCGTCACCCGCGAATTCCACGATATTCAGGCCAAGCATCTCTTTATCCGGCACATCGGTAATCAATTCGCTAACGGAGTGCCAGACAATATCTTCCCGCGCGAGGTTAAGGACTTTGGAATCGACCGTCTCGACGGATAAGGCGCGCGCATCAACCATAAAAGGGGCGTTACGCAGCGCGGAATCAAAGGAGTCGTATTTTACATTCACCAGACGGCGGACTTTGGGTATCGGGGTAATATCCAGCCGGGCTTCAGTAATAAACGCCAGCGTCCCTTCCGACCCCGTTAAGATGCGGGTAAGATCGAAGCGGGTCATGTCATCGTTAAAGACGTGGCGTAAATCGTAGCCTGTCAGGAAGCGATTGAGCTTTGGAAAGCTATCGAGGATAAGTTGACGGTTTTCCAGGCAGGACTGATAGACGGTCTGATAGATGCGGCCTGGCGTCGTCGTGTTTTCACCCAACGTCCGGGCAAGCTCTACGGGCATCGATTGTGTGTCAAGGATATCACCCCCCAACAATACGGCCCGTATGCCTAAGACGTGATCTGACGTTTTTCCATAGACCAGCGAACCCTGACCAGAGGCATCGGTATTAATCATACCGCCAAGCGTGGCGCGATTACTGGTGGAAAGTTCCGGCGCAAAAAAATAGCCATACGGCTTTAACGCCTCATTAAGCTGATCTTTTATCACCCCCGCCTCTACCCGCACCCATCCCTCTTCAGGATTAATTTCAATAATGCGGTTCATATAGCGGGACATATCAACAATAATGCCCTGGTTTAGCGCCTGGCCATTCGTGCCAGTACCGCCGCCTCGCGGGGTAAATATCAGCGACGTAAAGCGCGGCTCCGCCGCCAGACGGGCAAGAAGCGCGACATCCGCCGTAGAGCGGGGAAACACAACAGCATCGGGAAGAAGCTGGTAGATACTGTTATCAGTCGACATTGTCAGACGGTCGGCATAGCTGGTTGCCGTATCGCCCGTAAACCCTTGCTGCTCCAGCGCCTGCAAAAAATTGAGCACCAGCTGAACGACGCCGGGTGCCTGAGAAATTTGTGGAATCATTATATTGACCTTTTCCTGCGGTCTATGTTGTGAACGGTGGCGCCCAACCCGGCGAGCGCGAGCGGTCTACGCACAGGAAGGGATGCTTAATCGTTTGCGTGTTGCGTTATTTGTTGTATCACATTTTTTTCCTGTGCGCCCAACAGAATTACATGCAGAATCGGCCTGTTAAAAACCGCTGAAATTGCTCATCATTATAGGGTGTGGTTTGCATGTTCACGTCGCGCCAACGTTCTGGCGCAAAGACAAAGGTGAAAAGTATTTATGGTAAATGTTCGTCAGCCCAGGGATATTGCGCAAGTGCTGCTATCGGTGCTGTTTTTAGCCATCATGATTGTGGCCTGTTTGTGGATAGTACAGCCTTTTATTTTGGGGTTTGCATGGGCAGGTACGATTGTTATCGCGACCTGGCCCGTTTTGCTGAAATTACAAAAAATATTGTGGGGCCGCCGCTCGCTTGCCGTACTGGTCATGACGCTGCTGTTAGTGCTGCTCTTCGTTATTCCCGTCGCCTTGCTGGTGAACAGCATTGTCGACGGTAGCGGCCCGCTCATCCATGCAGTGACCGGCGGCGATATGACGCTACCCGATCTGGCATGGTTAAATAATATTCCGTTGGTTGGCACCAAACTGTATGCCGGATGGCATAGCCTGCTGGATATGGGCGGTAGCGCTATTATGGCGAAAGTGCGGCCTTATATCGGCACAACCACGACCTGGTTTGTCGGTCAGGCGGCGCATATCGGACGCTTTATGATGCACTGCGCCCTGATGCTGTTGTTTAGCGCCCTGCTTTACTGGCGCGGCGAACAAGTGGCGATGGGTATACGCCATTTTGCCTGTCGTCTCGCGGCTAAACGCGGCGATGCGGCGGTTCTGCTGGCTGCCCAGGCGATCCGCGCCGTGGCGCTTGGCGTGGTGGTCACCGCGCTGGTACAGGCGGTACTTGGCGGCGTCGGGCTGGCGATTTCCGGCGTGCCTTACGCTACCCTGTTGACGGTAGTGATGATCCTTTCGTGTCTGGTTCAGTTGGGGCCGTTGCCGGTATTGATTCCAGCCATTATCTGGCTTTACTGGACAGGCGACACCACCTGGGGCACCGTGCTGCTGGTTTGGAGCGCCGTCGTCGGCACGCTGGATAACGTGATTCGCCCGGTGCTCATCCGCATGGGCGCCGATTTACCGCTGCTTCTGATCCTTTCCGGGGTAATCGGCGGACTGATTGCATTCGGTATGATTGGTCTGTTTATTGGACCGGTGCTTCTGGCCGTGACCTGGCGTTTGTTCTCCGCATGGGTACATGAAGTTCCGGCGCCGACGAATGAACCAGAGGAGATCCTTGAAGAGCTGGATGACATCGAGGAAGCCAACAAGCAGTCATAATCCCGTCGGGCGGCATTGCCGCCCGATGCTTTAGCGACGTTTATCAATTCAACGCACACCCCATTTTGATTCGCCCGTCTGTTCCCCGCCGCATCTCATTTCTGTCGCAAATCCGTTACAGTTTTTAAACTATTGAGACGAATCTGATCGACGCAAAAAGTGCTCATGCCTACTATTAGCACACGGTTATAAATCAACACATTGATTTATAAGCATGGAAATCCCCTGAGTGAAACAACGAATTGCTGTGTGTAGTCTTTGCCCGTCTCCTACGATGGGCTTTTTTTTTAACTTTTTTCGCTGCATTGTTACATAAGCCAGCTCCCGTTTCCCTTCAACACCGCGATATCTGCAACGAACAAATAATATTGCACAAAATAGTGTGATTCTGTTCAAGTCGAAACGGTGTCGGTGGTGCTATTTATAGCATCACTTTTTTCATATAAAAGCCTAAAAAATGATGAACGCGTTAGAACTACAAGCACTACGGCGTATTTTTGATATGACGATTGAAGAATGCACAATCTATATCACCCAGGATAATAATTCGGCAACCTGGCAACGATGGGAAGCTGGCGACACTCCCATCTCTCCAGAAATCATTGCCAGGTTAAAGGAAATGAAAGCCAAGAGACAGCGACGAATTAACGCCATTGTTGACAAAATAAATAACCGGATCGGCAATAATACAATGCGTTACTTCCCTGATTTATCTTCTTTTCAGTCCATTTATACAGAGGGTGATTTTATCGAGTGGAAAATTTATCAATCTGTTGCTGCCGAACTTTTCGCACATGATCTGGAGCGGCTGTGTTAGACGTAAACTTTATCGCCGCATCGTATTGATACCGGATAGAAAACCACACAATCACGACATTGACTTGTCACCCTATCCAATATGCTTCCTGCCTGTGTATACCACTGTAACGTTCAGGCGGCATCTCTGAGTCAGATAATATGAAAAATCGTTATTTCCCTACCGCTGTAGGGTTGTATTTTAATTACTTTGTACATGGCATGGGGGTTATCCTGATGAGCCTGAACATGTCATCGCTTGAACAGCAATGGCATACCAGTGCCGCAGGCGTATCTATTGTGATCTCTTCGCTTGGTATTGGCCGGCTAAGCGTTTTGTTAATCGCCGGTATGCTTTCCGATCGCTTTGGTCGCCGTCCTTTTATCATTCTGGGGACCGCCTGTTACCTGATTTTTTTCATTGGCATTCTTTATGCTCAGACGATTTTTGTCGCTTATGCCTGTGGCTTTTTAGCGGGTATGGCCAACAGTTTTTTAGATGCAGGTACCTATCCCAGTTTGATGGAAGCCTTCCCTCGCTCCCCCAGTACGGCAAATATTCTGATCAAAGCATTTGTCTCTGGCGGGCAATTCTTGTTGCCCATTATTATCAGTTTATTAGTCTGGGCTAATATGTGGTTTGGCTGGTCCTTCCTGCTTGCCGGGGCAATCATGCTTATTAATGCTCTGTTTTTATTACGCTGCCCTTTTCCACCCTATCCAGGTCGGATATTGAAACCCAAAATCTCGCAAGCGCCTGTCGCAGGCGTACATCATTGCTCCCTCATCGATCTTATCAGCTACACCCTTTATGGCTATATCTCGATGGCAACCTTTTACCTTATCAGCCAGTGGCTGGCGCAGTATGGACAGTTCGTCGCAGGAATATCGTATACCCAATCCATCAAACTGTTAAGTATTTATACCTGCGGCTCGCTACTCTGCGTTTTTATAACCGCCCCGCTGGTCAGAAAAACAATTCGCTCTACCACATTATTGATGTTTTATACCTTTATCTCTTTTATTGCGCTTCTGACGGTCTGCCTGCATCCTCAGGCCTATGTTGTTATGATCTTCGCATTCGTCATTGGATTCTCTTCCGCCGGTGGCGTAGTACAAATCGGCCTGACGCTGATGGCGGCCCGTTTTCCACAGGAGAAAGGTAAAGCGACCGGCATTTATTACAGCGCCGGCAGTATCGCGACGTTCACTATTCCGTTGATCACAGCGCGGATTTCAGAAATGAGCATTGCACATATTATGTGGTTTGATACCGGTATCGCCGCAGCGGGATTTCTCCTCGCACTGTTCATCGGTTACCGAAGTCGGGCTGAATCACAACATCACGCTGAAGCAGCGTCAACTGCGCAATAAATGTTAGCGTGCCAACTGCAATATTATTGCCTTGCTATGCAAAATAAAACGTTAGCCATTATCACCGGGAAACAAAAAATGTAATTTTCGTGTTAATTATTATTCATTATCTTCACACTTATCAGAAAAATTGCGATGAGCATCACGAGTTATATGTATTAAACAACAAATTCGCAGCAATTTTTATATTTCCTGGCTAACAAATGAAATGCTATCAATGCAATAAACCTGGCATTTTAAACGCCATGTTATGTACATATAACGACAGTACCGAATTATAGTGTTACTGAACAATCGCTGCATGTAGTAAAGCAGTAATAAGCAGGACATTGAATCAAACCATCAGCAAGGAGCTGTGAACAAATGTCTCAGAACAAGGCTCGCAACATGCCATATTTGCTGGCTGTTATCTGCATTTATTTTAGTTACTTTCTCCACGGCATGAGTGTTATTACACTAGCCCAGAACATGACCTCCCTTGCACAGAAATTCTCCACGGATAGTGCCGGTATCGCCTATTTAATCTCTGGCATTGGTCTTGGCCGTCTGGTCAGTATTTTATTCTTTGGCGTACTGTCCGATAAATTTGGCCGTCGGGCAATAATACTGCTTGGCGCCGTACTATATATGCTGTTTTTCTTCGGTATTCCCGCCAGTCCTAACCTGATGATCGCTTTCATATTAGCGGTGTGTGTCGGCGTGGCGAACTCCGCGCTGGATACCGGCGGATACCCTGCATTAATGGAGTGTTTTCCCAAAGCATCGGGCTCGGCAGTTATTCTGGTTAAAGCGATGGTCTCTTTTGGGCAAATGATTTATCCCCTTATCGTCAGCGCCTTGTTAGTCAACCATATCTGGTACGGCTACGCGGTGGTAATCCCCGGTATCCTTTTCGTCCTCATCACGTTGATGCTGTTGAAAAGCCGTTTTCCCAGCCAACTTGTCGATGCCAGTATTGCGAAAGAATTACCCCAGATGAACAGTACTCCCCTCGTCTGGCTGGAAGGCGTAGCTTCCGTTTTATTTGGCGTCGCCGCGTTCTCAACCTTCTATGTGATTGTGGTCTGGATGCCTAAATATGCGATGGCCTTCGCCGGAATGGCGGAATCCGACGCGCTGAAAACCATCTCTTATTACAGTATGGGATCGTTGGTTTGCGTGTTTATTTTTGCCGCATTGCTGAAAAAAATGGTTCGCCCCATCTGGGCCAATGTTTTCAATGCCGGGCTGGCGACACTCACCGCTGCGGCAATTTACCTGTATCCCTCTCCACTGATCTGTAATGCTGGCGCCTTCGTGATTGGTTTTTCCGCTGCTGGAGGTATTTTACAATTAGGTGTATCGGTAATGTCGGAATTTTTCCCTAAGAGTAAAGCTAAAGTCACCAGTATATATATGATGATGGGGGGCGTAGCTAACTTTATTATTCCACTGATCACCGGTTATCTCTCTACTATTGGCCTGCAATATATCATTTTGTTAGATTTTGCCTTTGCACTACTGACATTTATCACCGCCATTATTGTATTTATTCGCTATTATCGCGTATTTAAGATCCCGCAAAACGATGTCCGATTTGGCGAGCGTTATTTCCAGTAAAAATGTTAACGATGCGCAACAGGCATGCGCCCTGCTCTGCACTGTCCACTTATTAAGGAGTATAAAATGGATGTTACCGCAAAATATGAATTAATTGGTCTTATGGCGTATCCTATCCGTCATAGCTTATCGCCCGAAATGCAAAACAAAGCGTTAGAAAAAGCGGGGCTACCGTATACCTATATGGCTTTCGAAGTGGATAACACGACGTTTGCCAGCGCTATTGAAGGACTGAAAGCATTAAAAATGCGCGGTACGGGCGTCTCCATGCCAAACAAACAGCTCGCGTGTGAGTATGTCGATGAATTAACGCCAGCAGCAAAACTGGTTGGCGCTATCAACACCATTGTTAACGATGACGGCTATCTACGCGGCTACAACACGGATGGTACGGGCCATATTCGGGCAATTAAAGAAAGCGGTTTCGATATTCGGGGAAAAACCATGGTGCTGCTCGGCGCGGGAGGCGCGGCTACCGCCATTGGCGCCCAGGCAGCCATTGAAGGCATTAAGGAAATTAAACTGTTTAACCGTAAAGATGACTTTTTCGAAAAAGCGGTTGCCTTTGCGAAGCGGGTGAATGAAAACACTGATTGTGTCGTTACCGTCACCGATCTTGCCGATCAGCACGCTTTTACTGAAGCGCTTGCCAGCGCAGATATTCTGACGAACGGCACCAAAGTTGGCATGAAACCATTGGAGAACGAATCCCTGATCGGCGATGTTTCCCTGCTCCGGCCTGAATTGCTGGTCACCGAATGTGTTTATAATCCGCATATGACAAAGTTATTGCAGCAGGCGCAACAAGCTGGTTGCAAAACAATTGATGGTTACGGCATGTTGTTATGGCAAGGAGCCGAACAGTTTGAACTGTGGACAGGAAAAGCATTTCCATTGGACTATGTGAAGCAGGTGATGGGATTCACAGCCTGACCGGTAAAATTATAATTGCGACGAATGACAATGAAGGGTACCAAATGAAAACCGTAACTGTAAGAGATCTCGTGGTTGGCGAAGGCGCGCCAAAGATCATTGTGTCGCTAATGGGAAAAACCATTACCGATGTGAAATCGGAAGCACTCGCCTACCGTGAAGCGGATTTCGATATTCTGGAGTGGCGCGTTGACTATTTTGCCAACGTGACGACGACGGAAAGCGTACTTGAGGCCGCCGGCGCCATCCGGGAGATTATTACTGATAAACCCTTGCTATTTACCTTCCGCAGCGCGAAAGAAGGCGGCGAGCAGGCGCTAACCACCGGACAGTATATCGCTCTGAATCGTGCAGCGGTTGATAGCGGTCTGGTCGATATGATCGATCTTGAGCTTTTTACCGGCGACGATGAGGTGAAAGCCACCGTCGGCTATGCTCATCAACACAATGTTGCGGTGATCATGTCTAACCATGATTTTCATAAAACGCCCGCAGCGGAAGAGATTGTTCAGCGTCTGCGTAAAATGCAGGAACTGGGCGCCGATATTCCGAAGATCGCCGTCATGCCACAGACTAAAGCCGATGTCCTGACCTTACTTACCGCCACTGTAGAAATGCAGGAGCGCTATGCGGATCGTCCGATTATTACCATGTCGATGTCGAAAACCGGGGTAATATCTCGTCTTGCCGGCGAAGTGTTCGGTTCTGCAGCAACGTTTGGCGCGGTGAAAAAAGCATCTGCGCCGGGACAAATATCGGTAGCCGATCTGCGTACCGTATTAACTATATTGCACCAAGCGTAATACTTTATCGTGTGGCGGAATATTCTCTTTCTGCCACAATAAAATAAATAGTTATCTGATATGAATATGTTCCATATTCATTGAAAGCCGCTGTCTTTATTACCTTAACACGGTTATATCGATATTGCTTTCAGGGATAATAGTGGAGTAAATATGAAAATCAATAAGCCATCACGCATTAATGGCCGCGTTCCCGTGCTCTCTGCACAAGAAGCAGTAAATTATATTCCAGATGAGGCCACTTTATGTATTCTGGGCGCTGGCGGCGGTATTCTCGAAGCGACAACATTAATTACCGCACTGGCAGATAAATATCAAACAACCCAGTCACCACGAGATTTATCTATTATTAGCCCTACCGGATTAGGTGACCGCGCCGATCGCGGCATCAGCCCGCTGGCGCAGGAGGGATTGGTAAAATGGGCGCTATGCGGACATTGGGGGCAATCTCCCCGTATTTCTGAACTGGCTGAACAAAATAAAATCGCCGCCTATAACTACCCACAAGGCGTATTAACCCAGACGCTGCGCGCCAGCGCCGCACACCAGCCGGGTATTCTGAGCGATATCGGTATTGGTACCTTTGTCGACCCTCGCCAACAGGGCGGAAAATTAAACGACGTGACTAAAGAAGATCTCATTAAGCTGGTAGAGATCGATAATAAAGAATATCTCTATTATAAAGCGATAGCGCCTAATGTGGCTTTTATCCGCGCCACCACCTGCGACAGCGAAGGCTATGCATCATTTGAAGATGAGGTGATGTATCTTGATGCGCTGGTGATCGCCCAGGCCGTTCACAATAATGGCGGTATTGTAATGATGCAGGTGCAGAAAATGGTAAAAAAAGCCACGCTGCATCCAAAATCCGTGCGTATTCCCGGCTATCTGGTGGATATTGTGGTTGTCGATGCCGACCAGACGCAACTCTATGGCGGCGCGCCGGTAAACCGATTTATCTCCGGGGATTTCACTCTTGATGATAGTACCCAGCTTACCCTGCCCCTTAATCAGCGCAAGCTGGTAGCCCGACGCGCGCTGTTTGAAATGCGTAAAGGCGCGGTAGGCAATGTGGGCGTAGGCATTGCCGACGGTATTGGTCTGGTCGCTCGCGAGGAAGGCTGCGCCGATGACTTCGTGCTGACCGTAGAAACCGGCCCGGTGGGCGGTATTACCTCTCAGGGCGTGGCCTTCGGCGCCAATGTCAATACCCGCGCGATCCTCGATATGACCTCACAATTTGATTTTTATCACGGCGGTGGGCTCGATGTCTGCTATTTAAGTTTTGCCGAAGTGGATCAACACGGTAATGTCGGTGTACATAAATTCAACGGAAAAATTATGGGCACCGGCGGGTTTATCGATATTAGCGCAACGTCGCAAAAAATTATCTTCTGCGGAACTCTGACGGCCGGAAGTTTAAAAACTGAAATTACCGATGGCAAATTAAATATTCTCCAGGAAGGTCGCGTGAAAAAATTCGTCAGCGAACTGCCGGAAATTACGTTCAGTGGAAAAATTGCGCTTGAGCGCGGGTTAGACGTGCGTTACATCACTGAACGTGCGGTTTTCACTCTCAAACAAGATGGCCTGCATTTAATTGAAATTGCGCCTGGCGTCGATCTGCAGCGGGATATTCTTGACAAGATGGATTTTTCACCGGTTATCTCACCAGATTTAAAACTGATGGACACAAGATTATTTGCCGATAGCACTATGGGATTCACGCTTCCTGACGCAACACATTAAAAGGAGTACAAATATGGATTTTTCATTAACTGAAGAACAAGAACTATTACTGGCCAGTATTCGCGAGTTAATCACCAGCAATTTTCCGGAAGAGTATTTCCGTACCTGCGATCAAACGGGCACCTATCCCAGAGAATTTATGCAGGCGCTGGCGGAAAACGGTATTTCGATGCTGGGCGTCCCGGAAGAATTTGGCGGCATTCCGGCTGACTATGTAACGCAAATGCTGGCGCTGATGGAAATCTCAAAATGCGGCGCTCCGGCCTTTTTGATTACCAACGGCCAATGCATTCACAGTATGCGCCGTTTTGGTTCCGCAGAACAACTGCGTAAAACAGCAGAAAGCACTCTGGCCACCGGCGATCCAGCATATGCGCTCGCCTTAACAGAACCTGGCGCGGGATCTGATAATAATAGCGCCACAACAACCTGGACGCGTAAAAACGGTAAGGTTTATCTTAACGGCCAAAAAACGTTTATCACCGGTGCAAAAGAATATCCTTACATGCTGGTTCTGGCGCGCGATACGGAGCCAAAAGATCCTAAAAAAGCGTTCACGCTTTGGTGGGTGGACTCAAATAAACCGGGCATAAAGATTAATCCGCTGCATAAAATTGGCTGGCACATGTTGAGTACATGCGAAGTTTATCTCGATAATGTCGAGGTTGACGAAAGCGACCGGGTCGGTGAAGAAGGCATGGGTTTCCTCAATGTCATGTACAATTTTGAGATGGAGCGTTTGATTAATGCGGCGCGCAGTACAGGTTTCGCCGAATGCGCATTTGAAGATGCCGCCCGTTACGCCAACCAGCGTATCGCCTTTGGTAAACCCATCGGCCATAACCAGATGATCCAGGAAAAGCTGGCGTTAATGGCCATCAAAATCGAAAACATGCGCAATATGGTGTTGAAAGTCGCCTGGCAGGCCGATCGGGAAGAGTCACTGCGTACCAGCGCCGCGCTGGCTAAGCTGTACTGCGCACGCACAGCGATGGAAGTGATTGACGATGCGATTCAGATTATGGGTGGGCTTGGTTATACTGACGAAGCCCGTGTCTCCCGCTTCTGGCGCGATGTTCGCTGCGAACGTATCGGTGGCGGCACGGATGAAATTATGATCTATGTGGCAGGACGCCAGATTCTGAAAGACTATCAGAACAAGTAAGGATCGTACCGGAACGTCTTATTCGGCCTGGCTGCTTTACGGCATCAGGCCGAATAAATCAGATAAATTTCGCCGTCAGGTATTTGGCAGCAAATACGCCTGCTCAACCAGACTATTTTTAAATTGCTTACGATAATCGTTGGGAGAACATCCTACATGCCGCATAAACAATTTGGCAAAATGGTCCACATTTTCATATCCTACCCGCCATGAAATTTCTGCCAGTGGCGACTCAGTGTTTGTCAGCGCAAACTTGGCCTCGGTCATACGTCGTTGAATAACATAGTTGATAGGGGATATATGATATTCTTTGGCAAATTCATGGCATATATAACTGACGCTGGCACGAAATTTTTTCGATAGCTGGTCAAGCGTGATTTTTTCACGATAATTATTATTGAGATAAACAAGCACATCCTTAATTAATACATCTTTTTTAATGTAGCCTTGTTCAGAACGATAGGCATTTTTAAAATTTTCATAGTAAAGTGCGGTCAGAGTGTAAGCAAATGCATCGTATACAGAGGAAGCCAATACGTTTTTCCCCTGCGGAAGTAACACGCTTAATTCATTAAAGATACTTTTAATGACCTCTTTTCCCTGAACCACGGAAACCACCGGACAGGAATGACTCTGCAATAGTTGGTTTTCTTCCCAACCTGGAAAACAAAACCCATACAGCGCACAGGTATAGGTGGTAGCCGGCGAATTGCTGTCGGATGCTACAGCGTGTAGCCGCCCCCGCTCAACGACGACAATATCGTCCGCATGCGCGACGTAGAGTGAAGAGTCAATAATTAACCTGGCTATCCCTTTTTTGACGTAAATAAGCTCTGTTTCATTATCATGCATATGATGGCCAGACTCCCAGTTTGGATCATCGCTAATGACAAAACGTGAAAATCGAGGGGTCTTGTCCTGTTCAAAAATCGTCTCCGCGGCGGAGTCAAAACAGCGCTGATACATAATAACCTCTGTCAGGTTTAAAAAGATAACCAGGATAAAATAAAGCGAGCGTCAGTGTTGTACAACCGTGGAGATTACCAGCAAAACAAGATTATTCGTTCCGAATGCAAGATATTATGTTCTTTTGCAGACAGCTCAGATTACCTGTCGATAGCGTATTATCAGACAAAAATACATAGCCGACATATCTTTGATGTTTTCTTTTAACCTCACAGAAACAACATCGCACGTTTCATGTTAAAAAATGATGATATGCTTCGCACTTATTATTCTCACTACCGTATTTACATTTTTATGACGCCCTTTTCAGATGGTTGCTAACGATTCTCTGTTCGCAGATTTTTCGTGCAAGATTGTTGGCAAGGAAAACAGATTGACCCATCGTAAACCTCTTCAGACTGCCGCAGACTATTTTCAGTCAGATTTACGTTACTTATCCGCACGCGACTCACTGGAGATGCAATGAAAATAATAACCTGCTTTAAGTTGGTGCCTGAAGAACAGGACATTACCGTGACCCCGGAGCATTCGCTCAATTTTGATCGTGCCGAGGCCAAAATCAGCCAGTTTGATTTAAATGCAATTGAGGCCGCCGCGCAGTTAGCTGGCGATGGCGACGAGATCGCCGCGCTCACCGTCGGCGGCTCTCTGTTACAAAATTCAAAAGTCCGCAAAGATGTGTTATCCCGCGGGCCGGATGCGCTTTTTATGGTTCAGGATGCGCAACTGGAGCACGCCCTGCCCAAAGAAACCGCGCTGGCGCTAGCATCCGCGGCGGAGAAAATCGGCTTTGACCTGCTGCTCTTTGGGGAGGGCTCCGGCGATATTTATGCCCAACAGGTGGGCCTGCTGACTGGCGAACTTCTGAAACTCCCCGTCATCAACGCAGTAAGCCATATTCAACGCGACGGCGACAAAATCATCGTTGAACGCACACTGGAAGAAGACGTTGAAATTATCGAGCTCACGCTGCCCGCGGTGCTTTGCGTGACTTCAGATATTAACGTTCCACGCATCCCGTCAATGAAAGCCATTCTCGGCGCCGGGAAAAAAGCCGTTACGTCGTGGCTGGCGAGCGATATCCACTGGACCCCAACCACGCCACTGGCGGAACTGGTCGCCATCTCGGTACCGCCGCAGACAGAACGCAAGCATATCATTCTCGATAACGATTCGCCGGAAGCCATTACCGCACTGGCCGACCATTTGAAAAAATCCCTGAACTAAACCCAACGGAGAAAATTATCATGAATCATTTAGCTAACGTATGGGTATTTAGCGATAACGTAGAGCGTTATGCCGAATTAATGACCGGCGCGCGGCAGTGGGGAGAAAAAGTTTACGCCATCGTGCAAGGAAACACGGAGATCGACTACGTTAAAGCGCTTGGCGCTGATGAGATAGTCATTCTTGAATCGCATACGGATTTGCAGCGCGTGGAAAACTATGCCGAAACGCTGGCCTCGTTATTAGGCGACAAAAATGGGCTACTGCTCATGGCGGCGACCAAGCGCTGCAAAGCGCTGGGCGCCCGGCTGAGCATCCAGCTTGACGCCGTGATGGTGAACGACGCGACGTCTATTGATCTCCTCGACGGGACGCTACACGCAGAGCATCGCATGTACGGCGGACTTGCTTTCGGCAAAGAGAAATTAAACAGTCCGCAGGCGATTATTACGCTGGCACCCGGCGTGCTGGAACCCGCCGCCCCTCTCCCCAGTCATACTTGCCCGCTGACCACGCTGGCATATATTGCCCCACGCCACGAGGTATTGTGCCAGCAGCGGCGCGCGAAATCGTTAAGCAGCGTCGATTTGAGCAAAGCCAAACGGGTCATCGGCGTAGGACGAGGTCTGGCGGCGCAAAGCGATCTGGATATGGTGCATAAACTGGCGACCGTCCTCGGCGCAGAAGTGGGCTGTTCCCGCCCCATTGCGGAAGGTGAAAACTGGATGGAACGCGAGCGTTATATTGGCGTATCCGGCGTTCTGTTGAAATCCGATCTCTATCTGACGCTGGGCATTTCCGGCCAAATTCAACATATGGTGGGTGGAAACGGCGCAAAAATTATTGTCGCAATTAACAAAGATAAAAACGCGCCCATTTTCAATTATGCCGATTATGGTCTGGTGGGCGATATCTATAAGGTTGTTCCTGCCCTCATCGACCAGTTAAGCCGCTAATTCCTTTTTCAACGCACATCTCCCGTCGTCGATACGGCGGGAAAGGAGCATAAAGCATGTCGGATGATAAATTTGACGCTATTGTGGTGGGCGCAGGCGTAGCAGGAACGGTCGCCGCGTATGTGATGGCAAAAGCGGGACTGGATGTACTGGTTATTGAACGCGGAAACAGCGCGGGCAGCAAAAATATGACCGGTGGCCGGCTCTACGCTCACAGTATCGAAAGTATTATGCCGGGATTCGCAACGTCCGCCCCCATCGAACGCGTCGTTACCCGTGAAAAAATCTCCTTTTTAACCGAAGAAAGCGCCGTCACACTTGATTTTCACCGTGCGCCCCCTACTCCGCCCCTTACGTCATATACCGTACTGCGCAACAAACTGGACCCGTGGCTAATGGCGCAGGCGGAACAGGCTGGCGCGCAGTTTATCCCAGGTGTGCGGGTCGACGCTCTGGTACGTGAAGGCAATCGCGTCACTGGCGTTCAGGCCGGGGATGATATTCTGGATGCGAATATTGTGATTCTCGCGGACGGCGTGAATTCCATGCTGGGCCGTTCACTGGACATGGTGCCTGTCTCTTCTGCGCATCACTATGCCGTCGGCGTAAAAGAGTTGATTGGGCTCTCTCCGGCACTTATTGAAGAGCGCTTTAATCTGGCGTCCCATGAAGGCGCCGCCTGGTTATTCGCTGGCGCGCCCTCCAACGGGCTCATGGGCGGCGGGTTTCTTTATACCAACCGCGATTCGGTTTCTCTGGGGCTGGTATGTGGCCTGGGCGACATTGCTCACGCGACCAAAAGCGTACCGCAAATGCTGGAAGATTTTAAACAGCATCCGGCAATACGCCCTTTGATTCAGGGGGGAACGCTGCTTGAATACTCCGCTCATATGGTGCCCGAAGGCGGCATAGCAATGATGCCGGAGCTGGCAAATGACGGCGTGATGATTGTCGGCGACGCCGCCGGTCTTTGCCTGAATCTCGGTTATACCGTCCGCGGCATGGATTTAGCCATCGCGTCCGCGCAAGCGGCCGCTCAAACCGCCATTGACGCTAAAGCGCGGCAAGATTTTTCCGCCGCGAGTCTTGCCGGTTACAAACGCGCGCTGGAGAAAAACGGCGTGTTACGCGATATGCGGCATTTCCGCAAACTCCCCGGATTAATGGAAAACCCACGGCTTTTTACCGAGTACCCGCGAATGGCGGCAAACATTGTGGGCGATCTGTTCACCGTTGATGGCGGTCCAGTCCCACCGTTGCGTAAAACTATCCTGTCACATGCGAAAAAAATTGGACTGGTGAATCTATTAAAAGACGGCATAAAAGGGGCTACGGCATTATGAGTTCGGACAATAAGGTGAATGTTGACGTCAAATTGGGCGTAAATAAATTTTACGTAGATGAAGGACACCCACATATCATTTTGCGCTCCTCGCCTGACATGCAGGAGTTTAATAAATTAATAAAAGCCTGCCCTGCCGGACTCTATAAGCTGGACGATGCGGGAAATATTCATTTTGACTCCGCGGGCTGCCTGGAATGCGGGACCTGCAGGGTTCTCTGCGGCAATACTCTTCTCGAAAAATGGGAATACCCGGCGGGAACGTTCGGCGTTGAGTTTCGCTACGGCTGACGCTCTGAAACACCGGATAACGACGCTACGGCGTCTTATTCGGCTTGCCCCCGGAGATTACGTCATTTGTATTAATAGAGAACAAGTCAATGAGTGTTACATTAACGTTTGACGCCGCAAGGCGGAAAACCTATCGCGAGTCCGGCTACTGGGGCGATGCTTCACTGGGCGACTACTGGCGGCAAACCGCACGCGCCGTACCCGATAAAATCGCCGTGGTCGATAATCATGGCGCGTCCTGGACCTACGCCGCACTCGACTGCGCGGCAAGCCGCCTGGCAAACTGGTTACTGTCTCAGGGGATCCAACCGGGCGATCGCGTGGCCTTTCAGCTTCCGGGCTGGTGTGAGTTTACCCTCATTTATCTGGCCTGCCTGAAAACGGGCGCGGTATCTGTCCCGCTACTTCCCGCCTGGCGAGAAGCAGAGCTGGTTTGGGTGCTGAACAAATGTCAGGCTAAAATATTCTTCGCCCCCACCGTGTTCAAACAGAATCGTCCGGTCGATCTTATCCTTCCGCTACAAAATCAACTGCGCCATCTGACGCATATTGTCGGCGTGGATAAACTGGCGCCTGCCACCACAGCGCTTGCGCTTAGTCAAATCATCGACCGCAGCGAACCGTTGCAGTCAGACATTAACATTCACGGTGATGAACTGGCGGCAGTGCTGTTTACCTCCGGCACAGAAGGAATGCCGAAAGGGGTAATGTTGACCCACAATAATATTCTTGCCAGTGAACGGGCGTATTGCGCGCGGTTGAATTTAACCTGGCAAGATGTGTTCCTGATGCCTGCGCCACTGGGCCACGCCACCGGATTTTTACACGGCGTCACCGCACCCTTTTTAATCGGGGCGCGCAGCGTATTGCTGGACATCTTTACCCCAGAAGCCTGCCTTACCTTATTAGCGCAGCAACGCTGTACCTGTATGTCAGGCGCGACGCCGTTTATTTACGATCTGCTTTGTGCCGTTGAGCAACAGCCTGCCGACCTCTCCTCACTGCGATTCTTCTTATGCGGCGGCACGACTATTCCCAAAAAGGTTGCCCGCGACTGCCAGCAGCGCGGTATCAAATTATTGAGTATTTACGGTTCTACAGAAAGTTCTCCACACTCGATGGTTAATCTGGGTGATTCGACTTCACGCATGATGAATACCGATGGTTATGCCGCCACCGGTGTAGAAATTAAAATCGTGGATGAAGATCGCAATACGCTTCCAGCAGGCCACGAAGGCGAAGAAGCCTCGCGCGGGCCGAACGTTTTTATGGGATACCTGGACGAGCCGGAACTTACCGCCCGCGCACTGGATAATGAGGGCTGGTATTACAGCGGCGACCTCTGCCGCATGGATGAAGACGGTTATATCAAAATTACCGGGCGCAAAAAGGATATTATTATACGTGGAGGTGAAAATATCAGCAGTCGCGAAGTCGAAGATATTTTATTACAACACCCTCGCATACACGATGCTTGCGTCGTTGCTATGCCTGATGAACGCTTAGGCGAACGTTCATGCGCGTATGTGGTCTTAAAACCGCCGCACCTTTCGCTGGCGCTGGAAGAAGTGACCGCTTTTTTCAGTCGAAAACGGGTAGCGAAGTATAAATATCCGGAACGGATCGTCATCGTAGAAAAACTGCCCAGAACCGCCTCTGGCAAAGTGCAGAAGTTTCTGTTGCGGCAGGATATTATTGAGCGGCTGCGCCAGGAGCACACCGCGGTGTAAATTGCCGGATGGCGACGTTAACGCCGCCATCCGGTATCACACTACTTCTTCAGTTCCGCCAGACTCAGCCAGGTCTGAACCACGGTGTCCGGGTTCAGCGACAGGCTGTCGATCCCCTCTTCCATCAGCCAGGCGGCAAAGTCTTCATGGTCGGACGGGCCCTGGCCGCAAATTCCAACATATTTGCCCTGTTTTTTCGCCGCGCGGATCGCCATCGACAGTAGCGCTTTCACCGCGTCGTTACGCTCGTCAAACAGTTCAGACACCACGCCGGAATCGCGATCCAGCCCCAGCGCCAGCTGCGTCATGTCGTTAGAACCAATCGAGAAGCCATCAAAATATTCGAGGAACTGTTCAGCCAGCAAGGCATTGGACGGGATCTCGCACATCATGATGATCTTCAGCCCGTTCTCGCCGCGTTTAAGCCCCTGGCGCGCCAGCTCTTCGATGACCGCTTTCGCCTGGTCGACCGTCCGCACGAACGGGATCATGATTTCGACGTTGGTAAGGCCCATATCGTTGCGCACGCGTTTCACCGCTTCGCATTCCAGCGCAAAACAATCGCGGAAACTTTCTGCGACGTAACGGCCCGCGCCGCGGAAGCCCAGCATAGGGTTTTCTTCATGCGGCTCATAGCGTTCGCCGCCGACCAGGTTGGCGTATTCGTTGGACTTAAAGTCAGACAGACGAACGATAACGCGTTTCGGGTAGAAGGCGGCGCCTAACGTCGCGATCCCTTCCGTCAGTCGACCAACGTAAAATTCACGCGGCGAGTCAAACCCTTTCATCATCTCACGAATGTCGTTTTGCAGCGCGGCATCCTGGTCGTCAAACTCCAGCAGCGCACGCGGGTGAACGCCAATCATACGGTTAATGATGAATTCCAGTCGCGCCAGACCTACACCTTCATTCGGCAAGCAGGCAAAGTCAAATGCCCTGTCCGGGTTGCCGACATTCATCATGACCTTCAGCGGTAGCTCTGGCATGGTGTCTACGCTGGAGCTTTTTACGCTGAAATCCAGCATGTCGGCATAAACATAACCGGTATCACCTTCTGCGCAGGAGACGGTTACTTTTTCGCCATCTTTCATGCGTTCGGTGGCGTCGCCGCAGCCGACTACCGCCGGAATGCCCAATTCGCGGGCGATAATCGCCGCGTGACAGGTGCGCCCGCCACGGTTAGTGACAATCGCCGCCGCTTTTTTCATGATCGGTTCCCAGTCCGGGTCGGTCATATCGGTGACAAGCACATCGCCAGGCTCAATACGGTTCATTTCGCCGATATCATGAATAACTTTTACTGTACCTGCGCCGATACGATGCCCAATGGCACGACCTTCGGCAATGATTTTCCCCTGCGCATGTAGCGTATAACGCTCCATCACCTGGCCACGGGAGCGCACGGTTTCCGGACGTGCCTGCACAATAAAGAGTTTACCGGTATGACCGTCTTTCGCCCATTCGATATCCATCGGACGACCATAGTGCTGCTCAATCTGCACCGCTTGTTTCGCCAGTTCCTGCACTTCTTCGTTGGTGAGCGAGAAAATGTCGCGCTGTTCCTGCGGCACATCCTCAATCTTCACTTGCTTGCCGTGCTCCTGGGTGGCGGCGTAAACCATGCGGATTTTTTTCGACCCCATGGTGCGGCGTACGATGGCCGGACGGCCTGCCGCCAGGGTTGGCTTATGGACATAAAATTCATCCGGGTTAACCGCGCCCTGCACCACCATTTCGCCCAATCCCCATGCCGAGGTGATAAAGACCACCTGGTCAAAACCGGATTCGGTATCGATAGAGAACATCACCCCTGACGAGGCGAGATCGGAGCGAACCATCCGCTGCACGCCAGCGGAAAGCGCTACGCCGCGATGATCATATCCCTGGTGAACGCGATAAGAGATGGCGCGATCGTTAAACAGAGAAGCAAATACGTGTTTCACTGCCACCAGAACCGCATCGAAGCCTTGAACGTTAAGAAACGTTTCCTGTTGGCCCGCAAACGAAGCATCTGGCATATCTTCCGCCGTGGCGGAGGAACGCACGGCAAAAGAGGCATTTTCATCATCCGACGAAAGCTGCGCATAGGCATCGCGGATGGCGTTTTCCAGCGCCGGCTGGAAAGGAGTGTCGATAATCCACTGGCGGATCTGCGCGCCCGCTTTCGCCAGCTGGGAGACATCATCAATATCTGTCTTATCCAGCAGCTCATAAATGCGCTGGTTTACGCCGCTTTGATCCAAAAACTGGTTAAACGCATCGGCAGTGGTTGCAAAACCATTCGGAACGGATACGCCCATGCCGGAAAGGTTAGTAATCATTTCACCCAGGGAGGCATTTTTGCCCCCAACTCTGTCTACATCATTCATGCCGAGTTGGTTATACCAAAGCACCAGCGGTGACGAGCCATTGTTGGACATCGAACAATCCTTTTGTGATAAATGAACGAGTTTAAGAAACACATAGTTGCGTATTTATCCTGGCATACTTAAACCCGCGAAAAAAACGGTGAATCGTTCAAGCAAATTTATTTTTTCATTTTTTCAGATTGTTTACGTAGTTGCGCAAACCCGCGCATAGCACGGCATTCCCTTAATCCCCCCCGGTATAAACTGCGTTTCCAGGAAATGAAACACACTTTTCATTAATTATAAAAAGTGCCTGTCATTTTATAAAATAAGCGACAAGTTATACGTTTCCCGTTACTTTTAATTTATGCTTTCAGATAATTATGTTTACTCTTCAGGATGAACAGAATGGATAATGTTGTTGATCGCCATGTTTTCTATATTTCTGATGGTACCGCCATCACCGCCGAGGTCCTGGGTCACGCGGTTATGTCGCAGTTTCCGGTGACGATCAGCAGCATCACGCTGCCATTCGTGGAAAACGAAAGTCGCGCCCGCGCCGTCAAAGACCAAATTGACGCCATTTATCAGCAAACCGGCGTTCGCCCGCTGGTGTTTTACTCGATTGTTTTACCTGAAATTCGCGCCATCATCTTACAGAGCGAAGGTTTCTGCCAGGATATCGTCCAGGCGCTGGTGGCGCCGCTTCAGCAGGAGATGAAACTGGATCCGACGCCGATCGCTCATCGTACTCATGGGCTTAATCCGGGTAACCTGAACAAGTATGACGCCCGTATTGCCGCTATCGATTATACCCTGGCGCATGATGATGGCATTTCATTGCGCAACCTCGATCAGGCTCAGGTCATTTTACTTGGCGTTTCGCGCTGTGGAAAAACGCCCACCAGCCTCTATCTGGCGATGCAATTCGGCATTCGTGCGGCTAACTACCCTTTCATCGCCGATGATATGGATAATTTGACGCTGCCCACATCGTTAAAACCGCTACAACATAAACTGTTCGGCCTGACAATTGACCCTGAACGCCTGGCGGCTATTCGCGAAGAACGCCGTGAAAACAGTCGCTATGCCTCGTTGCGTCAGTGCCGCATGGAAGTGGCGGAGGTTGAAGCGCTGTATCGTAAGAATCAGATCCCCTGCCTGAACAGCACCAATTATTCCGTTGAAGAGATAGCCACCAAGATTCTCGATATTATGGGGCTTAACCGCAGGATGTACTAGCAAACTAGTTTAATGGTTTGGTTTTTGTTATCATGCTGTTCTGCCTGCGAGGTGTGACACGCCTCGCACTTGAAATCAGCAGGGATTGGTTTATCGTGATGCCCATCACTTCCCGGTAGTCCTGCCGTTGAAGCAACAAATTTCTGAGACTTGTAATGAACAGAACCGACGAACTCCGTACTGCGCGTATCGACAGCCTGGTAACACCGACCGAACTCGCGCAGCGGTATCCTGTATCGTCCTCCGTCGCCAGTCATGTTACCGACTCCCGACGCCGGATAGAAAAGATTTTAAATGGTGAAGATCCACGGCTACTGGTCGTCATTGGCCCCTGTTCGATTCACGATCTGAATGCTGCTATGGAATACGCGACGCAGCTCCAGGCACAACGCCAAAAGCATCAGGCGCGTCTGGAAATCGTCATGCGCACCTATTTTGAAAAACCGCGCACCGTCGTGGGATGGAAAGGCCTGATTTCCGATCCCGACTTGAATGGAAGTTACCGCGTCAATTATGGGCTTGAACTGGCGCGTCGCTTGCTATTGCAGGTGAACGAACTGGGAGTACCGACCGCCACAGAATTTCTTGATATGGTCACCGGCCAGTTTATTGCCGATCTGATCAGTTGGGGAGCGATTGGCGCGCGTACCACCGAAAGCCAAATCCATCGGGAAATGGCTTCTGCGCTCTCTTGTCCGGTCGGCTTTAAAAATGGTACGGATGGCAATACCCGCATTGCCGTTGACGCTATTCGCGCCTCCCGCGCCAGCCATATGTTTCTCTCGCCGGATAAAGACGGACAGATGACCATCTACCAGACGAGTGGCAACCCGTATGGGCACATCATCATGCGCGGCGGTAAAAAACCGAACTACCACGCTGAAGATATTGCCGCCGCCTGCGACACGTTGCATGAATTTGATCTGCCGGAACATCTGGTCGTCGACTTCAGCCACGGCAACTGTCAAAAACAGCATCGCCGCCAGTTGGAGGTATGTGATGATATTTGCCAGCAGATTCGTAATGGCTCCACGGCAATTGCCGGGATTATGGCCGAGAGTTTTTTACGGGAAGGCACGCAAAAAATTATCAGCGGTCAACCATTAATCTATGGTCAGTCCATTACCGATCCCTGCCTGAACTGGGAAGATACGGAAGTTCTGTTGGAAAAACTGGCCGCGGCGGTAGATAGCCGCTTTTAATAGCTCGCCCATCCTGCCGGGATGGGTGTTTCTTCGATGCTTTACCCGCCCTTTTCTCTCCGCGCGCGTATATCACTCCACAGAATTAGCACTTGCTGTCATCTCATTAATTATTGATAATAATAATCATTGTGAGTTTGATTATTAATAAATAACATGTCGCGTATGGATAACACCGAGCTGCCTCACCCTAAGGAAATAGACAATGAAACGCTTCTCCCTGCCGCTGAACGGCGCGTCAACAGTCAGTCGCTATTAGGTCCGGACGGCAAGGTCATTATCGATCACAATGGTCAGGAGTATCTGTTGCGTAAAACTCAGGCTGGTAAGCTACTGTTAACCAAATAACGCTCCGCCAGCAGACGATGCTGCTGGCATCAGGCTAACTTGAACAACTGACCTCCAGCCGCTTTCCCCACTCCGGCGGTCGGCTGGCATAGTCATCATCTCGATCGGTAAAAGGTTGACGTAAAACTTCATGCAACCGATGCAGTTCCGCCATGTCTCCTTGTTCAGCCGCATCTATCGCGCGTTGCGCCAGCCAGTTGCGCAACACAACCGCAGGATTCACGCGTTGCATCTGCTGCTGGCGCAGCGCGTCATCCACCGCCTCTGTGCGCAATCGCGCCCGGTAGCGTTCGAACCAGGCATCGAACGCCGTGCGATCGATAAACGTATCCCGCAACGGCGAGGAAGCGCTCTGTTGCTCCGTATGGCTTAACATCCGAAATGTACGGGTATAATCACTCCCTTCGCGCGCCATCAGACTAAACAATTCATTCAGTAAAGCGTTATCGTCTTTTTGCTCGGTAAAGAAGCCCAGCTTCTGGCGCATTCGCTGCCCATAGTGCGTTAACAACGCGTCCTGGTAACGATCCAGCGCTCTGTTTAACGCGTCGATCTCAATAAAAGGGGTTAGCGTCTGCGCCAGACGTTGTAAATTCCACAGCGCCACCGACGGTTGATTATCGAAGCGGTAACGTCCCTGATGATCGGAATGGTTACCAATGAAGCCGGGATCGTAGTCATCGAGAAAACCAAAGGGGCCATAGTCGATGGTCAGCCCCAGAATCGACATGTTATCCGTATTCATAACGCCGTGCGAAAAACCGACGGTTTGCCACTCGGCGATAAGTCTTCCGGTACGCGCCGCCACCTCTTCAAACCACAAAGCATATTTTTCCGGGACATCCTGCCATTGCGGCCAGTAATGACGAATAGCGAAATCAGCCAGTTGCTGAACTTTTTCCGGCTCACGGCGGTAATAGAAATGTTCGAAATGACCAAAACGCATATGACTTTGTGCCAGACGCATTAACATGGCGCCCGTTTCCTGCGTCTCTCGCTGAACCGGCGTATCGCTGGCTACGATAGATAACGCGCGCGTAGTGGGAATACCCAGATAATGCATGGCTTCGCTGGCAAGACTTTCTCGTATGGTTGAACGCAGGACGGCGCGTCCATCCCCCATTCGCGAATAGGGTGTTAATCCGGCGCCTTTCAGATGCCAGTCGAGGGTCGAGCCATCCGCCAGGAGCTGTTCGCCCAGCAAAATACCGCGTCCGTCGCCGAGTTGTCCCGCCCAGACGCCGAACTGATGCCCGCTATATACCTGCGCGACAGGCGACATACCGGGTAATAAGGTTTCGCCGCCCCAAACGCCAGCGCCATTGGTAACGTCAAATAACGACGCGGGAATGGCTAACTGCTGCGCCAGTTCGTCGTTATACCAAATCAGTCGCGCATTTTTTAACGGTGTGGGTAAAAGCGCGGTATACGTTGCTGGCAGTTCATCGCGCCAACGGGCAGTAAAAGACAGGGTCATAGGGCCTCCTGTCTTCAGTGTAGACGGTTAATCACCGGTTAAACACCGGCAAACAGAAAGGTTATCGCTGAACGAGTTTAATGAGCTGGTTTACCGGCACCGGAGGCCATAGTCCGCCCTGGAATGCGCTAAACCCCAATGGCGCTGCGCGCGCAAACATCGCCTCAGTATCAATACCGGCAATCATCAGCGACTCGCAGCTGGAGGAGATCTGGGCAACGATGGCGTGCATGAATGGTTCGAATGAGATCATTTCAGCACGCTGCTGAATAAAGTTTTTATCCAACATGACTCGTTTGAAAAGTCCATCGAAAATAGCTTTAGTCGACGCCTCGCCTGCCCCAAAATTTGCCAGCATTAATGGGAAATGCATTGCCAGATTAGCTAACGTTTCATTGTTTTTGCCCTGGTTTAACCCAGGATAATTCTCATTTATAGCTAATTCAAGAAACGGAAAGCGCGCTGCCCGGGAAAAAAGTTCGCTATCTAATAATAATAAGTCACTAATTGCAGGCGGTAAATTAAGCCATGCAATAAGTTTATGCTGAATAAAAAAGTGCTGACAGGTTTCTAACAACGCCAGTTTTTCAACAAACAGACAGTATTGTTCCTCCACCGAAAGGCGAGGCGCTACCAACTCAGTCGGCATCCGCACGGCGCCGTCTTCAGCGGCAAATGTTGCAATAATCTCCAAACCAACAAGCCGAGCGTTTTCATCCATGACGGGAAGGAAAAAGAGTTCGGAATGGTAAAGCTCATCAAGTGAAGCAATCATTACGCCAGTCCCATGGTTAGGGCGCTATTCGCCATCCAGTCACTACGGACGGAAACAGACGTAACTTCAGATACTAATTGAAGCGTCATCATTTTTCTTGTTTACCGGTAAACCGGTTCCTTTTTTTAACTTACTCTGATTATAAACCAATATCCAATGTTGTACTTTTAACAGGGCGTGAGCACGCCCGTTTTTAATAAAAGTACGTTTGTAAATGCTACGGTTATATCATTATATATGATGACAACAGATGTCATAAGTTCAACCGACGGTATGTTAAAAATAGACTATAAAATTTATATCGTCTGCGAGGTTAAATTCGCCGTGCCTGCCAGAAGTTTTTTCGCCAGTACACATTATCCAGCGATGAACGCATCACGCCACGACTGGTAGAGGCATGAATAAACTCATTATTTGTATCGTAAATACCAACATGTAAACCACTTTCGCCCGAACCGGTTTTAAAGAAAACCAAATCTCCGGGCAGCAATTCATCTTTATCGATTCTGGTGCCGATTTTTGATTGTTCACGCGTATCACGAGGCAACTGCAAATCAAACTTGTCGCGCATAGTGACTACCACAAAGCCGGAACAGTCCACGCCTCTGCGACTCATGCCGCCGTAACGGTATGGCGTACCGCGCCAGGACTGCAACTGATCGTTCAGACCCGCAATGACGGTAATGGAGTCTGATAATCTGGCGTTTGGCGCCGGTGCCCGATGAGTACTGCATCCTGCCAGGAACAATGCTGTGATAACAAGAAGCCAAAAACGCATGCCGCAACAATCCTCTGTTTTTATTTTGGTATTAATTTAGCGTCGAAATTACCTGCTTTTCAAGAAACGATTTTACTTAAGTGGCCGAAATGAGCATTGGATGCCCCTCAACGTCGAGTCGTCGAAAGCGCAGACCGTAGGCTTGCGCCAGATAAGAGGGGGTGAGCACCTCTTCCCGGCGGCCGCAGGCAATGAGTTTACCGCGCTTTAGTAACCAGGCTTTATGCGCATGGCGCAGCGTGTGGTTCAGATCGTGGCTACTCATCACAATCGCGATTCCTGCCTGACACAAATGATGTAATACCCGATCCAAAGCGTTTTGTTGCGCAACATCGAGACTGTTCATCGGCTCATCAAGCAGCAATAATTGACCGACCGGATTAGCGTCGGGATGAATTTGTAGTACAACGGCAGCAAGGCGAACGCGCTGCCACTCGCCACCGGAAAGCTGATTCACGCTTCGCCCCAGTTTGTCGCCCAATCCAAGCATATCGGCTACCTCGTTAAGCTGCCCGGTTCGCGTTTTATCCGGTTGATGCAATGTCAGATAATGCCAGACCGGCATGGCGAACGGCGGATTTTGCTGTTGCGCAAGATAAGCGCGGTGTTGGGCAAGCGTTGCCGTCGCCCATGCCTCCAGCGGCGCTCCGCCAAACCTGATGCTCCCCTCGCCTGAGGTTAACCCCGCCATACGCGCCAGTAGCGTGCTTTTCCCGGCGCCGTTCGGCCCGACAAGATGAAGGATCTCTCCTGCGCTTACTTCGCCGGAAAGCGGCCCCAGTCGGGTGCTCTCGGCGACATCCTTTAATTGCATCAATTGAGACATTATTTTGCCAACGCGATTTTTATGCTTTCCATCACAATAGGATCTTCAGGCGTCATATCCGGCGAAAAACGCTGTACTACCTGACCATCCCGGCCTACCAAAAATTTTTCAAAATTCCACAGAATATCATCCGGATAGAGTGGCGTACGCCCTTTGCTTACCATCCGTTCGTAAAAGCCGCTCTTCTCCGGCGCGACTGCCGTTGGCGCAGCGGCTATCAGTTTTTGATACAGCGGATGGCGCGCGTCGCCATTCACATCAATTTTACTGAACATCGGGAACGTGACGCCCCAGGTGCTGGCACAATAGGTTTTAATCTCCTCTTCGCTGCCTGGCTCCTGCCCCATAAACTGGTTGCAGGGAAAACCCAACACGACAAACCCCTGATCTGCCCACGCCTTCTGGATATTTTCCAGCTGTTCATATTGCGGCGTCAGGCCACATCTGGAGGCGACATTTACAATGAGCAGCACTTTTCCGGCGTATTTTTCAAGTGTAGTGACCTCTCCATCAATCGTCGTAACGTGAGTATTAAGAAGCGAGTTTTGCATGGTGTCTCCCTGATGTCGGTAGAATAGCGGGTTTCATCGTTAGCCTTTAATCATAGACTGCGAATGATGAAAGCAGTTGTTTACCGATGCGCTAACGCGCGGATTTGAGCAGCAGCCAGATAAACACTGGCGCCCCCAATGTGGCGGTGACCACCCCGATAGGCAGTTCAGCCGACGCCAGCGCCAGTCGGGCGACCACATCAGCCAATAGCAGAGCGATAGCCCCGGCCAGCGCGCAGCCGGGAAGTAAAACCCGGTGATCGGTTAAACCACATAAGCGCAGGATGTGCGGAATAACCAGACCGATAAAACCAATCGCCCCCGCCATCGCCACGCTGACGCCCACCATCCAGCCGGTGGCGACGACCAACAAATTGCGCCAGAACCACAGCGGCAGGCCAAGCTGCCGCGCCGAGGTTTCCCCTAGCGCCAGCATATTCAGCGGTTGCGACTGGCAACATATCCAGATCAGTACCGGGATGAGCGCAATCATTAGCCAGCTCTGCTGCCAGTCAACGCCGCCGAATCCTCCCATCATCCAGTACATTAATTGCCGCAGATCGAAAGAGGTGGAAAAATAGATAGCCCACGTCATCAGCGCGCTACAGATAATGCCCAGCGCGACGCCCGCCAACAACAAGCGGCTGGTAGAGAGATGGCGGCGCGCAAAACGCAGCAGGATTAACGTAATAATGAGCGCGCCGGCTATAGCGCACAGTCCCAGCGCCCATCCAGGCAGTTGCCCCTGCCCCAGTAAGACGGCGGCAATAAGCCCAACACCGGCCCCATTCGAAACGCCGAGCAGGCCCGGTTCAGCAAGTGGGTTTTCAAACAGCGCCTGCATCACAGCGCCCGATAGCGCCAGCGCAGCGCCAACCAGCAATACCGCAAGCGTGCGGGGAAGACGAATTTGCCAGACAAACAGTTCTCCCCGGGCGCTTAACCAGTCACCGGGGGCAATCCACTGTTCGCCTGCGCATAAGCTCAGAAATGTAGCCAGTAGCACCAGCAGTGACAGGCTCAGAAGCCAGCGAACGTTTCGTCGCTGTTGTTGGCGGGCAAAAGTCAGCATGTTATCCATTCAGCTGAAAAGAGGTAGCGTGATTTTACGGTGGGTATCCTTTACTTGAAAGAAAAAAGGCCGCAATGCGGCCTTTTTAGTTATACGAGTCATCTTTCAGGCTAACAGATACGCTGTCATCCCGCTGATCTACTTTCGGGATGGCAGCGTATCTGCCGCAATACACCCTGATGGATGTTATGCCTGGATCTGATTACTCTTCTTTGGGCGAAGCGTTCTCGACCCGGCTCTTTAACTTCTGCCCGGGTCTGAAGGTCACCACGCGCCGTGCTGTAATAGGAATATCTTCACCCGTTTTCGGGTTACGCCCCGGACGTTGATTTTTATCACGCAGATCGAAGTTACCAAAACCAGAGAGTTTCACCTGCTCACCGTTTTCCAGAGCACGACGGATCTCTTCGAAAAACAGTTCAACCAGTTCTTTGGCATCCCGCTTGCTAAGCCCAAGCTTATCAAACAGATATTCTGACATTTCAGCTTTTGTAAGCGCCATAGGTTCAATCCCTCAATGATGCCTGGAATCGCTCTTTTAATGCCTCTACACATTTGGCGACGGTAGCGGCAATCTCCTCTTCTTCGAGTGTACGGTTGGTATCCTGAAGGATCAGGCTGATAGCGAGGCTCTTATAACCCTCCGCAACACCCTTACCGCGGTACACGTCAAATAAGTTTACGCCAACTACCTGATTTACGCCAACTTTCTTACATTCGGATAAAATATCCGCTGCGGGAACGTTTTCTGCAACAACAACCGCAATATCGCGACGGTTGGCCGGGAAGCGTGAAATCTCCCGCGCCTGCGGCACGATACGGTCTGCGAGCTTATTCCATTCCAGTTCAAACACCAGCGTACGACCATTCAGATCCAGTTTACGTTCCAGTTCAGGGTGAACAACCCCAATAAAACCAATACGTTCATCTTTCAGATAAATCGCCGCAGACTGTCCCGGATGCAGAGCCGGATTCATCTCCGCCTTAAACTGGATATCACCCAGTTTGCCGGTTAAATCCAATACCGCTTCCAGATCGCCTTTCAAATCATAGAAATCAACGGTCTCTTTTGCCAGGTTCCAATGCTCATCATAGCGGTTGCCGCAAATCACGCCAGCCAGCATCAGATCCTGTCGAATACCCAGATTGGCTTGTGTATCCGGAACGAAACGTAAACCGGTTTCAAAAATACGCACGCGATTCTGCTGGCGGTTTTGGTTATAGACCACCGTCGTCAGCAATCCGCTCCACAGAGACAGACGCATCGCCGACATCTCAACGGAGATAGGGTTTGGCAGCAGCAGCGCTTCTGCGCCTGGATGGATAAGTTGTTGTACTTTAGGATCGACAAAGCTATAGGTAATCACTTCCTGATAGCCTTTGTCGTTCAGCATGGTTTTAACCCGCTTCAACGACAGATCGGCTTCACGGTGCGTCCCCATGATTAAACCGGCCTGGATTGGCTCGTCCGGAATATTGTTATAACCGTAAACGCGGGCCACCTCTTCCACCAGATCTTCTTCAATTTCCATATCGAAACGCCAGGTCGGCGCCACGGCTTTCCACTCGTCCTGCCCTTCGGTCACTTCACAGCCCAGACGACGCAGAATATCACTGACCTGCTCATCCGCAATATGATGCCCGATCAGGCGATCCAGTTTACTGCGACGCAGCGTAATGGTGGCGCGTTTCGGCAACGTTGCTTCGTTGCTCACATCAATTATCGGACCCGCATCACCGCCACAGATATCAAGAAGCAGACGAGTAGCGCGCTCTATCGCTTTATATTGCAGCGCCGGGTCTACCCCGCGCTCGTAGCGGTGAGACGCATCGGTATGCAGACCGTGGCGGCGAGCGCGACCGGTGATAGACAGCGGATTAAAATACGCACACTCCAGCAGCACATTTTGCGTTTCGCCGTTCACGCCGGAATGTTCGCCGCCAAAAATACCGGCTATCCCCAGCGCCTTATGGTGATCGGCGATCACCAGCGTGTCCGCATTTAACGTCGCTTCGCTACCGTCCAGCAGGACGACGGTTTCACCCTCTTTTGCCATCCGCACGACAATACCGCCATCAATGCGATCTTTATCGAAAGCATGCATTGGCTGACCCAGTTCGAGCAACACATAGTTGGTGACGTCAACCACCGCATCGATGGAGCGAATACCGCAGCGACGCAGTTTCTCTTTCATCCACAGCGGCGTCGGCGCGTTAACATTGATGCCTTTTACCACCCGGCCAAGATAGCGTGGACACGCATCAGCGGCCTCTACCGTAATCGGCAGCGTATCGCTGATGGTTGCCGCAACCGGCGCCATTTCAGGCTCCTGGAGCGGCGCTTTGTTCAGTACCGCCACATCACGCGCAACGCCGATGATACCTAAGCAATCCGCACGGTTTGGCGTGACGCTAATTTCGATGGTATTGTCGTCGAGCTTCAGGTATTCACGGATATCGGTACCCAGCGGCGCATCCGCCGGCAGTTCGATAATGCCGCTGTGATCGTCGGAAATCCCCAGTTCGGAGAAGGAGCACAGCATCCCTTCAGACGGTTCGCCGCGCAGTTTTGCCGCTTTAATTTTGAAATCGCCCGGCAGAATAGCGCCAATGGTGGCCACCGCTACTTTCAGCCCCTGACGACAGTTTGGCGCGCCGCAGACGATATCCAACAGGCGTTCTCCGCCAACGTTGACTTTCGTTACACGCAATTTGTCAGCGTTCGGATGCTGGGCGCACTCAACCACTTCCCCAACCACAACGCCATTGAAGCTTCCCGCGACCGGCTCAACGCCGTCTACTTCCAGGCCAGCCATCGTAATCTGGTTAGCCAACGCATCGCTATCAATTGCCGGGTTAACCCACTCGCGTAACCACAGTTCGCTGAATTTCATTGTTTTATCCTGCCTTTATTTAAACTGTTTGAGGAAACGCAGATCGTTTTCGAAGAATGAACGCAGGTCGGTGACGCCGTAACGCAACATGGTCAGACGTTCCATCCCCATACCAAAAGCGAAGCCAGAGTAGATTTCCGGATCGATACCGACATTACGCAGCACATTCGGATGCACCATCCCGCAGCCCAGCACTTCCAGCCATTTGCCGTTTTTACCCATCACATCCACTTCCGCAGAAGGTTCGGTAAACGGAAAATAAGAAGGACGGAAGCGAATCTGCAGATCCTCCTCAAAGAAATTACGCAGGAAGTCGTGCAGCGTACCTTTGAGGTTGGTGAAGCTGATGTTGGTATCAACAATCAGACCTTCCATCTGATGGAACATCGGAGTATGCGTCTGGTCGTAGTCATTACGGTATACACGGCCCGGCGCAATAATACGGATCGGCGGTTGCTGCGCTTTCATCGTCCGGATCTGGACGCCAGACGTCTGGGTCCGCAGCAGACGGGTCGCGTCAAACCAGAAGGTATCATGATCGGCGCGGGCCGGATGATGACCCGGAATGTTTAACGCATCGAAGTTATGGTAGTCATCTTCGATTTCCGGGCCAGTCGCCACGGTAAAACCAAGCTCGCCGAAGAAACTTTCAATACGGTCAATGGTACGAGTGACCGGATGCAGACCGCCGTTCTCAATACGGCGCCCCGGCAGGGAGATATCGATGGTTTCAGCGGCCAGACGGGCGTTAAGCGCTGCGCTTTCCAGCTCGGCTTTACGCGCGTTAAGAGCCTGTTGTACCTGCTCTTTCGCGGCGTTAATGACTGCCCCGGCTGCCGGACGCTCTTCCGGCGGCAGATCGCGTAGGGTCGTCATCTGAAGGGTTAAATGCCCTTTCTTGCCCAAATATTCGACGCGTACATTGTCTAACGCGGCAACATCTGACGCCTGGTTAATGGCGGCCGCTGCATTGGCAACCAGCTCTGCGAGATGTGACATGGTTTTCCTCATTGTGTCGGTGAAGACACCGGTTCATTGGACGTAATCTCTCGATTTCAGATACAAAAAAAGCCTCCATCAGGAGGCTTTTTTGCGCTGTTTTTCGTTTCGTTTTTCACGCGCTAGCCTCCTGGGATCAGGTGCTAAAGTAAAAAAAGAAACGGAAAATAGCAGCGTTCATGCTTGCGTTACCTTATGTGGTAAAACCGAATATCCTTTATTGAAAAGGGTTACAGGTCAATTGTCAACTCACTGAACAGTAAATAAAAGAGAGGGAGCCAGGCTCCCTCTTTTCACTGGCTTATGCCAGAGCTGCTTTCGCTTTTTCAACCAGCGCGGTGAACGCGACTTTGTCGAATACGGCGATATCAGCCAGGATCTTACGGTCGATTTCAACAGAGGCTTTTTTCAGGCCGTTGATGAATTTGCTGTAAGAAATACCGTTCTGACGTGCTGCTGCGTTGATACGCGCAATCCACAGTTGACGGAACTGACGCTTACGTTGACGACGGTCACGGTAAGCATACTGACCAGCTTTGATAACTGCCTGGAAGGCAACGCGGTATACGCGAGAACGCGCACCGTAGTAGCCTTTGGCTTGTTTCAAAATTTTCTTGTGACGTGCGCGTGCAATTACACCACGTTTTACGCGAGCCATATGTGCTCTCCTGTATCTATTCTAATTAAAAAGTTAAAAACGTTAACGGCTTATGCGTACGGCAGGCACGCGATAACCAGGCCCAGATCGCCTTTAGAAACCATGGCTTTCGGACGCAGGTGACGTTTACGTTTAGTCGCTTTTTTGGTCAGAATGTGACGCAGGTTAGCGTGCTTGTGCTTAAAACCACCTTTACCGGTTTTTTTGAAGCGCTTAGCAGCACCGCGTACGGTCTTAATTTTTGGCATTTTAATAACTTCCACTTCGCATTGTTAATAAACGAAACATAGGCGAACAAAACCTGTGAAGCCCGAAGGCTTCACAGAATTGTTACTTGAAGGCCTTACTGTTTCTTCTTAGGAGCAAGCACCATGATCATCTGACGGCCTTCGATCTTCGTTGGGAAGGATTCGACCACTGCCAGTTCTTGCAAATCGTCTTTCACGCGATTAAGCACTTCCATACCGATTTGCTGGTGGGCCATTTCACGACCGCGGAAACGGAGCGTGATTTTGGCCTTATCGCCCTCTTCGAGAAAGCGAATCAGGCTGCGGAGTTTTACCTGATAGTCGCCTTCATCTGTCCCAGGACGGAATTTAATTTCCTTCACCTGGATAACTTTTTGCTTTTTCTTCTGTTCCTTAGAAGACTTACTCTTTTCATAGAGGAATTTGCCGTAATCCATTATACGACAAACCGGCGGCTCGGCGTTAGGGCTGATTTCGACTAAGTCTACTCCGGCTTCTTCAGCTTTTTCCAGAGCTTCTCTCAGACTCACAATACCAAGCTGCTCGCCTTCCAGACCTGTTAAGCGAACTTCTTGCGCGCGAATTTCGCTATTAATACGATTCGGACGCGCCGTTTGAACTCGTTTTCCGCCTTTAATACTTTATTCCTCCAGTTGTTGAAGACTGCGGCTGCGAATCTCTTGTTGCAGCTTCTCAATCACGTCATTTACGTCCAGACTGCCCAGGTCTTTACCGCGGCGGGTGCGAACGGCAACTTTGCCTGCTTCCACCTCTTTATCACCACAGACCAACATATAAGGGACACGACGTAAAGTGTGCTCGCGGATTTTAAAGCCAATCTTCTCATTTCTCAAGTCTGCTTTTACACGAATGCCCGCATTTTGTAGTTTCTGCGTCAATTCGTTAACGTATTCAGACTGCGAATCGGTAATATTCATCACGACTACCTGAACAGGCGCGAGCCATGTCGGGAAGAAACCAGCGAACTCTTCGGTCAGGATACCGATGAAGCGTTCCATCGACCCAAGAATCGCACGGTGAATCATTACCGGCACCTTACGCTCGTTGTCTTCACCTACATAGGAGGCGCTCAGACGAGACGGTAAGGAGAAGTCCAGCTGTACTGTACCGCACTGCCATGCACGATCGAGGCAGTCATATAAGGTAAATTCAATTTTCGGACCGTAGAATGCGCCTTCACCCAGTTGATACTCAAACGGGATATTATTTTCTTCCAGCGCAACCGCCAGATCCGCCTCAGCACGATCCCACATCTCATCGCTGCCGATACGCTTGTCAGGACGAGTGGAAAGCTTGACGACGATCTTCTCGAAGCCAAAGGTGCTGTACATATCGTAGACCATACGAATACAAGCGTTAACTTCATCGCGGATCTGCTCTTCGGTGCAGAAGATATGCGCATCATCCTGCGTAAAGCCGCGTACGCGCATCAGACCATGCAGCGCGCCTGATGGCTCGTTACGGTGGCAGCTACCGAATTCCGCCATACGCAGCGGCAAATCACGATAGGATTTCAGACCCTGGTTAAAGATCTGAACGTGGCCCGGGCAGTTCATCGGCTTGATGCAATATTCGCGGTTTTCTGAGGATGTGGTGAACATCGCATCTTTATAGTTGTCCCAGTGCCCGGTTTTTTCCCACAGCACACGGTCCATCATGAACGGGCCTTTAACTTCTTGATACTGGTACTCTTTGAGTTTAGAACGAACAAAGACCTCCAGCTCGCGGAAGATAGTCCAGCCGTCGTTATGCCAGAACACCATGCCCGGCGCTTCTTCCTGCATATGATACAGGTCGAGCTGCTTACCAATTTTACGGTGGTCGCGTTTTGCGGCCTCTTCCAGGCGCTGCAGATAAGCGTTCAGGGCTTTTTTATCTGCCCATGCCGTACCGTAAATACGCTGCAACATCTTATTATTGCTGTCACCGCGCCAGTATGCGCCAGCAGTTTTCATCAGTTTAAAGTGATGGCAGAAACGCATATTCGGCACGTGCGGACCACGACACATGTCGACATATTCTTCATGATGGTACAAGCCTGGCTTATCATCATGGGCAATGTTTTCATCAAGAATGGAAACTTTGTAGCTTTCACCACGCTTCACGAAGGTTTCACGCGCTTCGTGCCAGCTGACTTTCTTCTTGATAACGTCGTAATTTTTCTCGGCGAGCTCATGCATCCGCTTTTCGAGCGCTTCGACATCTTCCTGAGTTAGCGTGCGGTCAAGATCAACGTCATAGTAAAAACCGTTGTCGACAACCGGGCCGATCGCCATTTTCGTGTGCGGCCAAAGTTGCTTGATAGCGTGACCTAACAGATGCGCGCAAGAGTGACGAATGATCTCCAGACCCTCTTCATCTTTTGCGGTGATGATGGAAAGCGTCGCATCATTTTCAATCAGATCGGAAGCATCAACCAGCTCGCCATTCACACGGCCCGCAATGGTGGCTTTCGCCAGGCCAGGACCAATGTCCAGAGCAACATCCATCGGGCTTACAGGGTGGTCATAATGGCGTTGGCTGCCATCAGGAAGAGTAATAACAGGCATGTTATATCCTTATTTGCAGTGGTGACCCATACGCAAGATCACATACAAAGAGAAAATGAATTTATTGACAGTGAGTTGTGTATCCATCTAGCCAACCATTGCTAAATTGGCGCACAACCTTCGACACAGACGAAAATCGCTATTTTCGTCCGGCATGACGATGGTAACACTAAAAAAAGGGAGATGGCATCACTCTGTAGCAAATCAAGACCCTTGACAGGATTTCTCCGTTATCTTTCTACGCGCCGTATAGCGCTTCTCATCGACAACCTAACTTCTGCGCCAGACTCCCCTTTGTTGTTTTCACCTCGCTGGCTACCGCTTCAGGCAAGGCAGACCACAGCGTCAGCACTGGCTTCGTTTTATGTTCGATAGCGTCCACGGTAACCTGATAGTCGCAAAAATTCGCCGAACGGGGCGTATTCTGATCCATAATAAACGCAGCGTAATTTCCTTCACTTTTTGACGGCGCCGTTCCGGTGAATAAAACCTTCCAGTACCCGCTGGGAATTTCTACCGTCGCATCTTCTGGCAATGTGGCGATATGCCGCTCAAAAAGGGGGCCGGTCACTACGTGCACTACAGATACATCAGCCTGTTTGGCAAGTTCGCGCACCCGGTTTTCCAGTGCAGCCCATGCTCCCTGATTCAGGGCGGATTTCTGCGGCGTAATATTCGATAAATAATTTAACGACGGCCAGTCCGATACGCCGCCCAATCCTGCCAACGGCGCCTGGTGTCCCCTATCGACTTTTAATAGCGTATGGGCATTTTTATAGGCGGAAGGGGCCAACGTATCCGAGGGCGGTAAATCGGGGTCCTGCGCCCAGTTCCGCGGGCGACCGCTTGCCTGGCTGGTTTTTGTCACGCTATAGGCAACCCAGTTGGCAAATTTCGTGGCGCTATTATTATTGAGCGTATAGACATGGCGATAGATTGTTTGTTGACTTCCTCCTTGAGGACAGCCAACGCTACAGTTATCAGGTTGTTGAACGAGTACGTTACGATGGGGTAACTCGGGTGCCGATGTTGTATCCTGGGGAGGATACGATGTAGTACATGCGCTTAATAATACTACGGGCAGTAATTTTAGCAGATTAATGGTCTTATTCACTTTTGCTTCCTTAATAATAACTGCCCTAATAATTCAGATAGTAATAATTTGGTTATATTACCCTACCAGCCGTTAGATACTCTCATCATTAAAGACAACACTATCACGGTAAAAATTAATAACAGATAAACATCGAAGTCATCATAGAAAATGAGCTCAAAAGAATACAACGTGATATTCATGTTGATACCAAAAAACATCGTATTATATGCATAATCGTGAAGCCAATAATTTCTCGCACTCAGATAGCGAATGAAAAATGGATATTCAATAATATCTGACGCATTTTTTTCAACACCATTTTTCAACATTAAGGCAACGTATCCTCTCAATGACTCGCTGCTGGCAGGAGTTTAGTTATATTTAAAGGTTTAATAAGCACTGCGCATCATGCTGCTGTGCTTATTACTTTGTAAAAATAAGAGTATTCACTTTCATATTCAGGGGTAAAAAGTGAACAAATACAGCTATTGCGCAACGATGATTGCCGCCATACTCAGTACGACCACAATGGCCAATGCCAGTAGCCTTGCTATTTCAGTGGCGAATGATGATGCAGGTATATTTCAACCATCCTTAAATGCCCTTTATGGGCACAAGGCTGCAGACCGGGGTGATTATACTGCCGGGCTCTTTTTAGGCTACAGCCACGATCTCACTGACGCCAGTCAACTCTCTTTTCATATCGCGCAAGATATTTATTCTCCATCAGGCGCTAACAAGAGAAAGCCTGAAGCCGTCAAAGGCGACCGCGCGTTCAGCGCCTTTCTTCATACCGGACTGGAGTGGAATTCATTAGCCACCAATTGGTTACGTTATCGTTTAGGTACCGATATCGGCGTTATTGGTCCTGACGCAGGTGGTCAGGAGGTTCAGAATCGGGCGCATCGAATAATAGGCGCAGAAAAATACCCTGCCTGGCAGGATCAAATTGAAAACCGTTATGGTTATACGGCCAAAGGAATGGTGTCCCTTACGCCAGCTATTGATATTCTGGGCGTCAATGTGGGCTTCTATCCAGAAGTCTCTGCTGTCGGCGGCAATCTCTTCCAGTATTTAGGGTACGGCGCAACCGTTGCGCTGGGAAATGATAAGACCTTCAACTCTGATAATGGGTTTGGGTTACTGTCCCGCCGAGGGTTAATACACACTCAAAAAGAGAGATTGATCTATAAGGTATTTGCTGGCGTTGAGCGCAGGGAAGTTGATAAAAACTACACGTTACAGGGGAAAACGCTGCAAACAAAAATGGAAACGGTGGATATTAATAAAACCGTGGATGAATATCGCGTCGGTGCCACCATCGGCTATTCTCCCGTCGCATTTTCTCTTTCTTTAAACAAAGTCACGTCGGAATTTCGCACCGGAGACGACTATTCTTATATCAACGGCGACATCACCTTCTTCTTCTGAGGCGTCACCACGGAATAACCGGGTTACGTAATGTAACCCGGTACAATATTACATCTTATAGCCCAGCGTTACCGTAGTGCGGCGATCGGTATGTTCAGGCGCTGATTCAGGCGGCTGCGAGTTCCACGTTAAATTATACCCCACCTTTAGACCAAAATGTTCGTTAATGGCGACATTGAGGGCTGTTTCCGAATTTAGTGTGGTGTCTTCTGCGCCAAATACTGACACCCCCTGTGTAAACTTAGCATTGTCAGTTAACTGCCAGGCATAGCTGCCGGAAGCATAACCCAACGGCTGCGTTTCAGTGGTATCGTCCGTATGTTCGTCATAGCGAACCCCTGGACCGAATTCAAAACGGAAGCTGTGCACTGGACCATTAAGGAACTGCCGCCCGTAACCGGCGGTCAGTACGTCGCGCTGACGATAACCGTTGAAACGGTCTGTCAGCCAACTGGCCTGGCCAAAGGTATAATCATAATCCGTCATATTAAAACGGTTACGCGCGCCTACCGCATATTTTTCTGAAGAGCGTTCATCATTAGAGGAGGTATTGCTGGCATTGCCCCATAATGACCAGGCGGTACGTTGTCCATACCAGGTCATCGCCGTGTCAGCCGTTAAGGAAGAACTTTTAGTATTGCCTGACTGAGCAAGGTAGCCCGCATTCAGATTACCTTCAAAAGGTTTTTTCGCGGTGGAGGGATCATCCATGACAGTAAAAACGGAATCATCGGCGGCGGCATACAGAGACGCGAACACGCCACCCGCCAGCATAACTACAGCGGGTACTGCCTTCAAAAGCTTCATTTATATAGAGTCCGTACAACTAAAAAAGAGACCACGACGGTCCCGGAAACTTTCATAGGGATCAATGACAAACGCCCCTGGAAAGGTAGCGAATTATAAGAAGCCCCGAATAACATAGCAATCAATTACTATTTCATTTTTTGAATAAGAACCCTCCCGAAGCATTCATTTATTTATATAACTTTACATCGTACTTCTTTAAATAAAGATCCGGAAAATCATGTTGTTAATTCCTTCACTTTCCGGGGATTAAGTGCCAGACTGAAATCAGCCTAACAGGAGGTAACGATGGTACGTATCTATACGTTGACGCTTGCGCCCTCTCTCGATAGCGCAACAATCACGCCGCAAATTTATCCCGAAGGTAAACTGCGGTGCTCCGCGCCGGTATTCGAACCCGGTGGCGGGGGTATTAATGTCGCTCGCGCCATTGCGCATCTTGGCGGCACCGCGACCGCAATTTTCCCGGCTGGCGGCGCTACCGGCGAACATCTGGTCGCACTACTGGCTGACGAAAATGTCCCCGTGTCTACCGTCGATGCGAAGGACTGGACGCGTCAGAACCTGCACGTCCACGTCGAGTCCAGCGGCGAACAGTATCGTTTTGTTATGCCCGGCGCCACGCTGGACGATGACGAATTTCGCCAGCTTGAAGAACAGGTACTGGAAATTGAATCCGGGGCAATTCTGGTTATCAGCGGCAGCCTTCCGCCCGGCGTTAAGGTCGAGAAACTCACGCAACTGATTTCCGCCGCGCAGAAGCAAGGCATTCGCTGCATTATTGATAGCTCTGGCGACGCGCTCACCGCCGCGCTGGCGCTTGGCGATATCGAACTGGTGAAACCTAACCTGAAAGAATTGAGCGCGTTGGTTAATCGCGATCTGACGCAACCTGATGATGTGCGTAAAGCGGCCCAGGAATTAGTGCAAAGCGGCAAGGCTCGCCGGGTAGTGGTCTCTCTGGGGCCGCAAGGGGCACTGGGCATAGACAGTGAGAATTGCATCCAGGTTGTTCCTCCCCCGGTGAAAAGTCAAAGTACTGTTGGCGCAGGCGACAGTATGGTAGGCGCGATGACGTTAAAACTGGCGCAAGACGCGTCGCTGGAAGAGATGGTGCGCTTCGGTGTGGCGGCAGGCAGCGCTGCTACGCTCAATCAAGGTACGCGTCTGTGTTCTCGTGACGATACCCAAAAAATATACGCCTATCTTTCCGCGCAATAATCGTTTCCCCCTCGCCGAGGGGGAAACCGGAAAATCGGTTAACGGGCGGCGCATCCGCCGCTGCTAAAAACACAGTTGCTCCCAACAAGGTGAACGATGGCCAGTGGCGATATTACCCGTTATGTTATTACCGTAACCTTCCATGAAGATTCCCTGACCGAGATTAACGAACTCAATAATCATCTGACGCGCAGCGGTTTTTTGCTGACATTAACGGACGATGAAGGGAATGTGCATGAGCTCGGCACCAATACGTTTGGCTTTGTTAGCGCTCAGAGCGCTGATGAAATCAAAGCGCTTGTCGCCGGACTTGCGAAAAGCGCGTTAGATAAGGATGTCGACATTACCGTGGCGACCTGGGAGGCGTGGAGTAAAAACGCACAATAAGTGCCATTCCCGCCGCGGCGCGTCCGCGATGTGCGTTAGTTCGTATTTTTTAACCGCATTTTTGCGCTAACCTTATGATCTGGCAGACAACGTGGGGAGAGACATTATGTGGCAAGCTATCAGTCGTCTTTTAAGCGAGCAAGTCGGTGAAGGCGAAATCGAACTGCGTAATGAACTGCCTGGCGGAGAAGTTCATGCCGCATGGCATTTACGTTATGCAGGCCATGATTTTTTCGTGAAGTGCGATGAACGAGAAATGCTTCGCGGTTTTACCGCTGAAGCCGATCAGCTGGAGCTGCTCTCCCGCAGTAAAACCGTTGTTGTGCCTAAGGTATGGGCGGTAGGTTCGGATCGGGATTACAGCTTTTTAGTCATGGACTACCTCTCGCCCCGCCCGCTGGATGCCCATAATGCGTTTATTCTTGGGCAACAGCTGGCGCGCCTGCACCAATGGAGCGACCAACCTCAATTCGGCCTCGATTTTGACAACGCGCTCTCTACCACGCCGCAGCCGAATACCTGGCAACGCCGTTGGTCGACTTTTTTCGCCGAACAGCGCATTGGCTGGCAACTTGAACTCGCCGCGGAAAAAGGCATTACCTTTGGTAATATTGACGCCATTGTTGAACATGTTCAGCAACGTCTGGCGTCGCATCAACCGCAGCCTTCTCTTTTGCATGGCGATCTATGGTCGGCGAACTGCGCGCTTGGCCCTGACGGCCCCTATATCTTCGATCCAGCCTGCTATTGGGGCGACAGAGAATGCGATCTGGCGATGCTACCGCTGCATACCGATCAGCCACCGCAGATTTATGATGGCTATCAGTCCGTTTCGCCGCTACCGCTGGATTTTCTCGACAGGCAGCCGATTTACCAGCTCTACACCCTGCTTAATCGGGCAAGGCTGTTTGGCGGTCAGCACCTGGCTACTGCGCAAAAAGCGATGGATCGGCTGCTTGCGGTATAGGTACAGCCCATGCCGGATACGGGCTATCCGGCATTTTTCAGTTTACATGAAGCCTAACAAGGAAAAGAAAAAGTAACCGAGCACGATAATAATGACCGGCAAAATATAGAGCGGGAAAAACTGTAAAAAGATGGTATGGTGCGGCACCACGATACGTGACTCTATCTGCTCACGCGTTAGCCCTTCCGCGCCTTTTGCTTTTTCCAGAATCAACTGATCTTCCACGCCTTCACGCAAAAAACGTGACTGGCGGCTCATTCTGGCGCCGGAATCCTGCATCGCCAGCCCGACAAAAATCAGAATAAAAATGAGCCAGAAACCGATATTCAGGCTTCCCTGAAAATTCGGCGTCGGCGAGTTGTACCAAAAAACATTCAGAAACGGCGTATTCACGCGCATCATGTCTATCATTACGTGGGTAAAATCCAGCATTACCGCATTTATCCCCTCCTGCTTTTCACTGTGCGCATACATAAATTTAAGGACTGAGATGAGCGTGGAAAGCAGTGCCGGAATAAAAATAACCCACCCAACAACTCTTTTTAGGATTGCAATGCGTCCAGCTTGTTGATACGTCATGAGTTCCCCTTGATAAAGACGCGTCGTTTTGGCCTAAGTCTACCTGTTGATTCCCGTTTTCGCCTGATCTTTAAGGGCGATATACTAAGAACATGGTCATAATGAACGCTTAATTCGTTATTTTTTAATCTCAACAGGAGAGGTTGTGATGTCAACCCCACGTCAAATTCTTGCTGCAATTTTCGATATGGATGGACTACTGATCGATTCCGAACCGCTCTGGGATCGCGCTGAACTGGACGTGATGGCAAGTTTAGGCGTAGATATTACTCGGCGCCATGAGTTACCAGACACGCTTGGGCTACGCATTGATATGGTTGTCGATCTCTGGTTTGCGCAGCAACCGTGGAGCGGCCCCGATCGCCAGGAAGTGACAAACCGTGTTATTGCCCGCGCGATTACGCTTATCGAAGAGACGCGCCCTCTTTTACCGGGTGTGCGCGAGGCCGTGGCGCTGTGTAAAGCGCAGGGGCTATTAGTGGGGCTTGCCTCGGCATCGCCGCTGCATATGCTGGAAAAAGTGCTCACCATGTTTGAGCTGCGCGACAGTTTTGACGCGCTGGCCTCTGCGGAAAAATTGCCCTACAGCAAACCGCATCCGCAGGTCTATCTGGATTGTGCGGCCAAATTAGGCGTTGATCCATTAACCTGCGTGGCGCTGGAGGATTCGGTGAATGGTCTAATCGCGGCAAAGGCGGCGCGAATGCGCGCCATTGTGGTGCCAGCAGAAGAAAACCAGCATGATCCGCGCTTTGCGCTGGCGAATGTCAAACTTAACTCACTGACAGAGCTGACGGCGGCGCATCTACTCGGTTAAGATGTTTCCGAAACAAAGTCAACGGGCAATTAGCCGCTGAGCCAGACGGCAAGCGGCTTTGACAGAGACAAAGAGTTACAACGTCACCACTTCCGCCTACTGTATAAAAACCCTATACTGTATGAATTGACAGTTTAATGGGTTTTATCATGACGGCGGAAGGACATCTTCTTTTTTCTATAGCCAGCGCGGTTTTCGCCAAGAATGCCGAGTTAACGCCCGTCCTTGCGCACGGCGACTGGTGGCATATTATTCCTTCGGCTATTTTGACCTGTCTGCTGCCGGATATCGACCACCCCAAATCTTTTCTTGGTCAGCGCCTGAAATGGGTATCGAAACCGATCGCCCGCGCGTTTGGTCACCGGGGGTTTACCCATAGTCTGCTGGCGGTCTTTGCCCTACTGGCGACCTTTTATCTCAAGGTACCGGATACGTGGATTATCCCGGCAGATGCGCTGCAAGGCATGGTACTTGGCTATTTAAGCCATATCGTCGCGGATATGCTCACCCCCGCAGGCGTTCCCTTACTGTGGCCGTGCCGCTGGCGTTTCCGCCTGCCTATTCTGGCGCCGCGCAAAGGCAATCAACTGGAGCGATTTTTATGTATGGCGTTGTTTGCCTGGGCGGTGTGGATGCCGCAGTCCATGCCGGAAAACAACGTCATACGCTGGTCTTCGCAGATGATCACTATCCTGCAAATGCAGTTCAATCGTTTTATAAATCACCAGATTGATTAGTAAATCAACGCCAAAGTCATTTTTGGTATAAACCATTCCATTTGAATATAAGAGCCAGCTCACAGTTCTGCTAATCTTGCGCGAACAGAATCGCTAAAACACAGCGCTTCATAATAAAAAAATCAGGAGAACGGGGATGAATTTTCCATTAATTGCGAACATTGCGGTGTTCGTCATTCTGCTGTTTGTACTGGCGCAGGCCCGTCATAAACAGTGGAGTCTGGCTAAAAAAGTGCTTGTCGGCCTTGTGATGGGCGTGGTCTTTGGTCTGGCCCTGCACACCATTTATGGCGCTGACAGTCAGGTGTTAAAAGACTCCATTCAGTGGTTCAATATTGTCGGCAACGGCTATGTGCAATTGCTACAAATGATTGTGATGCCGCTGGTATTCGCCTCTATTTTAAGCGCCGTGGCACGACTGCATAACGCCTCTCAATTGGGGAAAATCAGTTTTCTGACTATCGGCACGCTGCTGTTTACTACCCTTATCGCAGCGCTGGTGGGCGTGCTGGTCACCAATCTGTTCGGACTGACGGCGGAAGGTCTGGTTCAGGGCGGCGCGGAAACCGCGCGTCTGAATGCCATTGAGACGAGCTATGTCGGCAAAGTGGCCGATCTCAGCGTGCCGCAACTGGTGCTGTCTTTTGTACCGAAAAATCCGTTTGCGGATCTGACTGGCGCAAATCCTACGTCTATTATCAGCGTGGTGATTTTCGCCGCCTTCCTGGGCGTGGCCGCGCTTAAACTGCTGAAAGATGATGCGCCAAAAGGCGAGCGTGTGCTTGTTGCTATCGATACCCTGCAAAGCTGGGTGATGAAGCTGGTGCGTCTGGTGATGCAACTTACGCCTTACGGCGTACTGGCGCTGATGACGAAAGTAGTTGCCGGCTCCAATCTGCAGGACATTATTAAGCTTGGAAGCTTCGTGGTAGCGTCATATCTTGGTCTGGCGATAATGTTTGTGGTTCACGGCATACTATTGGGCGTGAACGGGATTAGCCCGCTGAAATATTTCCGCAAGGTGTGGCCGGTGCTGACATTTGCCTTTACCAGCCGCTCCAGCGCCGCCTCCATTCCACTTAATGTCGAAGCGCAAACCCGCCGCCTGGGCGTGCCGGAGTCCATCGCCAGCTTTGCTGCCTCTTTTGGCGCGACCATCGGCCAAAACGGTTGTGCCGGTCTTTATCCTGCGATGTTGGCGGTAATGGTTGCGCCGACGGTCGGCATCAACCCCTTAGACCCCGTATGGATAGCCACGCTGGTGGGTATCGTTACCGTAAGTTCGGCGGGTGTTGCCGGCGTTGGCGGCGGCGCGACCTTCGCCGCGCTGATTGTGCTGCCTGCCATGGGCTTACCGGTCACGCTGGTCGCGCTGTTAATCTCCGTCGAACCGTTGATTGATATGGGCCGTACCGCACTGAACGTGAGTGGCTCAATGACCGCGGGTACGCTGACCAGCCAGTGGCTGAAGCAGACCGATAAAACCATTCTCGATAGCGAAGAAGACGCCGAACTGGCGCATCGATAATACATTATCGGGAGTTCATATCGTCTGAGACACGACGATCAGCAACTCAAAATGTCTGTCACTAAAAACGCCGGTCTCCAGTACCGGCGTTTTGTTTTTTCTTAGTCAGCGATTTCGTTTTCCTGGCGAACCTGATTCGCCCAACGCTGCGCCGATTCTGGCACGCTAAAGGCGGGCGACCGTTGAAATGACTCCCCCGTCAGAACAAAGGCAACATATTTACCGCGCAGTATCCAGACGTCGCGAAACGTATCCATTTTTATCGCATGTTCCGGCGGCGCGGGTTCAACACGCGGAATATAGCTAATAATCTGGCGATTTTGCTGGCGAAGAGGTTTCATCATTAATGCTTCACTAAAAGAGGCTAAGGCTAAAAATCAGAAAAACACTATTTTAGCCGATCTTCGCCCCCGACGTCCTGTTCCGCGCGTGCGATTTCCCCGTTATACCCTGTCTTCCGTTCCGCTCTCCCCCGGCATAATTGCTGAAATGTTCTATAGTTAGAGTGATTTTGACTACTACCACGCCCATTTCAGTGATGAAAGCAGGAGACGAGTTCAATGTCGCATAATGAAAAATCCCCCCATCAGTCCCCCGTGCATGATACCCGTGAATCACAGCCCGGCCTGGACTCCCTGGCACCGTCAGACGGTTCACATCGCCCCACGCCAGAACCGACGCCGCCGGGCGCGCAACCAACGGCCCCCGGCAGCTTAAAAGCGCCCGAGACCGCGAATGATAAGCTCACCGCCCTCGACGCCTTTCGTAAAGGCAGCGAAAATTATGCGCTGACCACCAATCAGGGCGTGCGCATCGCCGACGATCAAAATTCTCTTCGCGCCGGCAGCCGTGGCCCTACGCTGTTGGAAGATTTTATCCTGCGCGAGAAAATTACCCACTTTGACCATGAGCGTATCCCGGAGAGGATCGTTCACGCCCGCGGATCTGCAGCGCACGGCTATTTCCAGCCATATAAAGACCTGAGCGACATCACGAAAGCCGCGTTTCTGTGCGATCCACAGAAAATTACCCCGGTCTTTGTTCGCTTTTCGACAGTACAGGGCGGCGCGGGGTCTGCTGATACCGTACGTGATATCCGCGGTTTTGCGACCAAATTTTATACCGAAGAGGGAATTTTCGATCTCGTCGGTAATAACACGCCGATCTTTTTTATCCAGGATGCGCATAAGTTTCCGGATTTTGTGCACGCCGTTAAGCCCGAACCACATTGGGCTATTCCGCAAGGACAGAGCGCGCACGACACCTTCTGGGACTATGTTTCCTTACAGCCTGAGACGTTGCACAACGTCATGTGGGCAATGTCGGATCGCGGTATTCCACGCAGTTATCGGACGATGGAAGGGTTCGGCATTCACACCTTCCGTCTGATCAATGCACAAGGGAAAGCGACCTTTGTCCGTTTCCACTGGAAACCGTTGGCGGGTAAAGCCTCGCTGGTATGGGATGAGTCACAAAAACTGACCGGTCGCGATCCGGATTTTCACCGCCGGGATCTGTGGGAGGCCATCGAAGCGGGCGATTTCCCGGAATACGAGCTGGGCCTACAACTCATTGCCGAAGAGGATGAATTTAAATTCGATTTTGATCTGCTCGATCCGACCAAACTGATCCCGGAAGAGTTGGTGCCAGTACAACGCGTCGGCAAAATGGTGTTAAACCGTAATCCGGATAACTTTTTCGCTGAAAACGAACAGGCGGCATTTCATCCAGGGCATATTGTTCCCGGCATTGATTTTACCAACGATCCGCTGTTACAGGGGCGTCTGTTCTCTTATACCGACACGCAAATCAGCCGTCTGGGCGGGCCAAACTTCCACGAAATTCCGATTAACCGCCCTACCTGCCCCTACCATAACTTCCAGCGTGACGGTATGCACCGGATGGATATCGACACCAATCCGGCGAACTATGAACCAAACTCCATTAATGACAACTGGCCGCGCGAAACGCCGCCAGCGCCAAAACGCGGCGGCTTCGAATCATACCAGGAACGCGTGGATGGCAATAAAATCCGCGAACGCAGCCCCTCTTTCGGTGAATATTACGCGCATCCTCGCCTGTTCTGGCTCAGTCAGACGCCGATAGAACAGCAGCATATTATTGACGCGTTCAGCTTTGAACTGGGTAAAGTCGCCCGCGCGTATATTCGGGAGCGGGTGGTCGATCAGTTAGCGCATATTGATGTTACGCTGGCTGAGGGCGTCGCGCATAATCTCGGTTTTGCACTCACCCATGAGCAAACGCAAATTGCCCCGCCTCCTGATGTCAACGGTCTGAAAAAAGATCCGGCGCTCAGCCTGTATGCGGTGCCGGACGGCGATGTTAAAGGCCGCGTGGTCGCTATTCTGCTGAACGACAAGGTTAACGCCGCCGATCTGCTGACCATTTTGCAGGCTTTAAAAGCTAAAGGCGTCCACGCAAAACTGCTCTATTCACGGATGGGTGAAGTAACGGCTGATGACGGTTCAACATTAACTATTGCGGCAACCTTTGCCGGCGCGCCGTCGCTAACGGTCGATGCGGTAATAGTACCGTGCGGCAATATTGCCGATATCGAAAGTTGCGGCGATGCCCGTTACTACCTTCTGGAAGCCTACAAACATCTGAAGCCCATCGCACTGGCAGGCGACGCCCGACGGTTTAAGGCGCTTTTAAACATTGATAGCCAGGGGGAAGAAGGACTTGTTGAGGCCGATAACGTTGACCACCACTTTATGGACACTCTGCTGACGCTGATGGCGGCACACCGTGTCTGGTCGCGCGCGGGGAAAATTAACGCGATTCCTGCATAAACGGCAAAAAATGCGGCGCATTCTTGCGCCGCAAACTCAGGAGCTAAATATCAAGAAAACTGCCAGGACGATATCCACGTTCCGCAATCGCTGCCTTGAGTGACGCAGACGTCAACACCTCCAGTTCAGTTAAGCGGGGGTAACAATAGGCGCTCTGGCGAATAATGTTGTCCACAAACGCCGGATGACACATCACCTCCAGAGAGGCTTCTCCTCGATGCGCCGAGGCATCCAGAATGCGTAAAAAGCACGCTTCGGTGATCTCCTCGCCGTAAAATTCACTACTAAATCCTTGAGTGCTGCGCAAATCCGACGGTAGATCGTCGGCGTTCAACACCGTCTGGCGGTCAATACGTAACGCAATCCCGCGCTGCGCCGCAAAGCGGGCGACGATGGGGAAAATTTGCGGGAACATATGCACATGATGGTGGCTGTCGAGATGCGTTGGCTCGCGGCCAAATACGTCGATGAAACGCTGATACTGACACGCCAGTTCATGCGCAATTTCATCCAGCGGAAGCGTATCCTCCTCCGCCATTTGCCAGATCCATTTCCCCAACAGGCCGTCTCGCGTCAGGCCCGGCATCTCTGACACCGGTTTGCCTAACGTCAAAACAAAATGCATTCCCACCCCAAGCGCAGGCAGCTCGCGGCTAAGCTGCGCCGCATGGTCAATAGCCTCGCCATTGACCAGCGCCGTCGTGGAGGTCACAACGCCGTTGCGATATGCTTCAACAATGCCGTAATTTTGCCCTTTACTCAGGCCAAAATCATCGGCATTCACAATCAACACGCGTTCCATAGCCTACCTCTGTCAGTGGTGCTTACCTTTAAGCGCTTCGATGCAAGCGGCAAAATTAGGCAGCCATTTTTCATGCGCCAGAATGAGCTCACGCGCCAGGACTTCTGCGTCGCGGTCGGAATGCACCAGCGGACTCAGGTTAAGCACCAGCAGCACATCATTAAAGTTTCCGCTCAGCGCCGCATTGCTGGCCGCGACCTCAAATCCTTTAATAGTGTGGATAAGCCCCAGCACTTTTTCGTCAAAACGGGTGATACGCGGGTGCGGCGTCGCGCCATTGCGTCCCAGAATGCAGGTCATTTCCACCGCCCAGTCCGCCGGGATATTCTCGACATGCCCATGATGTGGAATATTAACGTAATGCTCAGTCTGCTTGTCATTATAAATAGCGTTAATGACTTCACAAGCGGCATCGGAATAATAAGCGCCGCCGCGTTGTTCAAGCTCTTTCGGCTTCACGTTTAGCTCAGGATTTTTGTACAAGTCGAAGAGTTGTTTCTCCACTTTTTGTACGACCTGAGCGCGCGCGCCGCCTTTGTAATATTCGCCCATTTCAATCGCCAGCATCTCTTTTTGCTTGAAGTAATACAACAAATAAGAGCACGGCAGCATGTTCAGCGAGCGAATCAATCCTTCACTAAACGGCAGATCAAAGATATTTTTTACGGTTGACGCTTTCAACTGACCGGACGCCACGCCATCCAGTAATTCTGCGAATCGTGAGGTGCCATTCACCAGCACATCTTTAATAAAGACCATATGGTTTAGACCAAACAGGTCAATGGAAAGATCGTCATTCTCATTCAGCGCCAGCACGTCATGAATAAACATTTTCATGCCGACAGGAATATTACATACGCCGATGAATTTTTTAAAGTTGGTATGGCGATAAACCGCTTCCGTCACCATCCCTGCCGGATTAGTAAAGTTAATGACCCACGCATTCGGACATAATTCTTCAACATCTTTAATGATGTCAAAAATAACCGGAATGGTACGCAACCCTTTAAATAAACCGCCAGCGCCGTTGGTTTCTTGCCCCAGATAGCCGTGACTAAGCGGGATACGCTCGTCCAGTTCACGGGCTTTGAGTTGACCAACGCGTAGCTGGGTAGTAACAAAATTAGCGTCTTTCAGCGCTTCCCGGCGATCCAGCGTTTTATACAATTTTAGCGGAACGCCTGCTTTATCAATCATTCGCTGGCAGAGATCATAAATAATGCCCAGCTTCTCTTTCCCGTCTTCAACGTCAACCAGCCATAATTCAGTGACAGGTAATTCATGGTAGCGTTTAATAAAGCCTTCAAGTAATTCAGGGGTGTAGCTGCTCCCGCCACCAATAGTGACGACTTTTAATTTCTGGCTCATAATATCTCCCTTCAGTGTATGACACTGATATGTATTACGCTATGCCCGCTCGTAAGAAATAGCGTGACGTTCCCCGCGCTATTGGGGCAAGCGTGAAATGTAATTAATCGAGCAATGCAAACCGTTACTCATTAATTTCCGTCAATCGCTTCCGATAACTATTCGGCGTGAATGAGGTCATCTTCTTAAACGTTTTAATAAACAGACTTGGACTGCTATACCCGGCTTCATAAGCAATATCCGTAACCGAATAGTTGGTCATTTCCAACTGTTTCTTGGCAAAATTAATGCGAATCTCATTAATGATTTGCATCGGCGTTTTGCTGTAATAACGTCGGGTGGCGCGCGTCAGATACTCCTGGGATTTTGCCGACAGGCGCACCATATTTTCCAGCGCATGTTCGCCAAACTGCGTTTTATCATGCATTATCTCCACGGTTGCTTTCAGCCATTGTGGAATATCATCATAAACCTGCTCTTCGCGGTAATGACGTAAGCGGTTTATAATATAAAATGTCACCACTTCAATAAATTCGTCGAGCCCATTACCGCGAAAGTTCAACGACGCAATCACCGTTTCAATATAGGTAAGGAAGGTGCTATTCGCCCTGTATACCTGCGATGCCACAAAACAAAACGGCAGTAACGGAAGATAATGCTGTTCAAAAAAACGTTTACTAATTCCTACGTTCAGAATACGCGTTGCGCCAAACTCATAGAAACTTTGGTGATTCGAACCCACCGGGATAAAAACAAAATCTCCACGTTCCAGCAGCACACGCTTCCCGTTAATCTCCTGGTAATAACGTCCGGTTAATACCAGGGTAAATTCATAATAGTCGTGCTGATGCAGCCCGGTGACGCTTTCCGTCTTGTTATAGATAAACACATGGAAATTTTTGCCATTGAAGAGCTGCTGCTCATAAACCGTTTTGATTTCCGTTGCGTTAACCTGTAGCTGCATCATCCGCCCCCTGTTATTTCAGTTTCTCATGGAGCTCAATCAACTCAGCGATCAGTTCACGAGCCAGCATTGAGGTCATCAAATGATCCTGAGCGTGAACCAGGACCAGACTGACTTTCATTTTGCCTTCGCCCTGATCGCCTTCGATGAGTTTTGTCTGCACAAGATGCGCTTCATTGAGCGCTATGCGCGACTGGTCCATCATCGCTTTCGCCGCCTCAAAATCGCCTTCTTTCGCTTTTCTGAGCGCGCCATATGCCAGGCTGCGCGCCTGACCAGAATTGATGATAAGCCCCATAACGACTTCTTCGAGTTCCTCAGCCGCTGTCTGGTTATCTACAACATTTTCAAGATCAAACATAGTCTTTCCTCTGATTCAGCCCGGCATGGCATCCCATGCCGGCGCGGAGTTTAGAATTTCAGTGCGTTAGCGATATCTTCTTCGCTTTCTTCCTGCTCGATGGCGTTCTGCGCTTTGTTAGCCACCACCACGAAGGGGAGATAAATCAGGGTAGCGACCGCCAGGTTAAATAGCGCAACCAGCAACGCGGCGACACTGCCGTTGGTGTTAAAGAACGCCCCCAACCCGGTTGGCATGGTCCACGGCGCAATATTGGTAATCGGCGGAATAATACCCAAATAGTAAGCCACCAGCGTAATCGCCGCCAGAATCGGCTGAACCAGAATGAAGGGGATAAACATCACCGGGTTCATAATAATCGGCAGGCCAAACAGGATGGGTTCGTTAATCTGGAAAATACCTGACGGCAGCGCCAGTTTTGCCACCTGGCGATAGTCCGCGCGACGGGATGCCAGGAAGATAGCGATGATCAGACCCAGCGTTGCGCCGCTACCACCGAGGAAGATATAAGAATCCAGCATCGGTTTCGCCCAGATATGGAACGTTTTACCGGCTTCCAGTGCCGCATCGACGGAGCCATACTGCTGGTAAATAGAGATGTTTTCCAGCGCCCAGGGCGTCATGATGCCGCTGTCCAGCGCGGTCAGCGCCAGCGAACCATGAATACCAAAGAACCACAGCAGCGGTACAAAAATGACATATGCCCACCCTACCACGCTACCCAGCGATGCCAGCGGCGTAGAGATAGTGTCCATAATAATCTGATGGAAGTTAGAACCGTAATTAGACAGCGCCCAGGCAATAATCCCCATAATAGAGAGAATAATAAAGCCGGGAATTAATGCTGAGAATGAACGAGACACCGAAGCCGGTACGCTGTCCGGTAGTTTAATCACCCAGTTGCGCCGGACAATAAATGTAAACATCTCCGCGACCACCAGGCCAATAATAATACCGGAGATAATATTCGCGCCGCCCAGCCAGTTTGCGCCTACGGCATAGGCCTCGCCGACACTATACGGCGTTACGGTCATAAATGCCGCCACGGAGAGCAGTCCGGCGGCCAGCGCATCAACCTTGCGCTCTTCCGCCAGCGCCATGCCGATAAAAAATGGCGCCATGAGCGACATAATGCCCAATGTGCCGTTATAGACGTTCCCGCCGATGCCTTTCAATCCATTAAGTGTTTCAATGGTTGAGGCATCAAGCCGAATGCCCATGGAATAAAAAAACGACCCCTCCCCAAAGCTCAGGAAAACGTTATTAATTAATACAAACATCGCCCCCGCAAGGGTTAATGGCATTAAACGAATAAAGCCGTTCTTGATTGCATTAACGTGTGGCTGCTTTCCTATTTTTACAGCAAAAGGAAGGAGTACCTTTTCAAGTGAAGCAATGACGTTACTCATAGAAAAATACCCTTAAATACCGCAATAAAATATTGCGGTTAGTGTATGAAATAACTCTTTGACGGGAAAAATTAAAAAATAATTAATTCGCGGCGGCTTTTTTAATTGCCGCTACCGCAGCTTTAAGCACGCCTAAACCATCTACCTTGCCGTACAACATTGAATCAATGACTTCTACCGGTTTACCGGGTAATAAACGCTGAATTTCGGGGAGCATATAAGCAATTTGCGGGCCTAATAACACGACGTCCGCTGCCGGGCCTTTTTCACCGGCCAGGGTTTCAGGGAATGCTTCAATAATAACCGGTACTTCATATTTTTCAGCCTGAGCGCGCATTTTTGATACCAGTAACGATGTTGACATGCCCGCAGAACAAAACAGATAAATGTGTTTCTTTTCCATAAAAACCTTCCTCATGTGCGATTATCTGTCAACCAGATACGCCGCAAGCCTCAACCTGCATCCATACTCTGGGCGACTTGCGTAACCGGATTTACTTTTTTAGGTGGCTGAAATGAGTATACGGGATCGGACCGCCGGATGGTATTTCCTTGACCCACTAAATTGTCTCTCATTGACCTGGCGTTATGACCCCCCTCACATTTCGGGCAAATAATTCGCGATAATAAATAAGGTTATTGCAGGCACAAAAAAACCGGCTCGCAGGCCGGTTTCCTTGAATGTTCAGGCAATGTACAGTTGTTACTGCTTCGGCGCCTGTGGGTCAGTGTCGTACTCCGCACAGGTCTGGTAGCCGGAGTTAATCACGTGCCCGGTATCATCCAGCGCAACAAAGTAGGTTTCCGCTTTACCATCACGTTGACCCAGGATGTAGGTCTGACAGGTACCGCGCGCATGAATCATGCTCACTTCAGATGACGGTTTGCCCGCAATCTGCGCAACCTGTGCCCTGCTCATTCCTTTTTTAACATCTTTAACGACAGGCTCAACAAATTGGTCTTTTGTACGATCATACGCCGTACAGCCTGCCAGCATAGTCATTACCGCCGCTGCGCTTAAAATTCCTGCTACGTTCTTGTTCATTTTCCGTCCTCTTGTTTATCAGCGTGTTATGTAAGCCTGGAATACATCAGAATATTTTTCAAGCCGCGACCCGCCACAAAAAGCCTTTCGGAAAATTCTCTAACGCGGCGATATGTTGTTTTAAACACCGCTTAGCCCGCCAAACCTTGTCGTTTCAGCGGCGAAGGGTTAGCTTTAACAGGGTAAAGATTCATTTTTTTAATGTCGAAGGGGGTTAAATGACTCTGCAGCAAGAGATAATCCAGGCGCTTGGCGCGAAACCGCATATCAACCCTGAAGAAGAAATTCGCCGCAGCGTGGATTTTCTTAAAGCGTACCTGAAAACCTATCCCTTTTTGAAATCGCTGGTGTTAGGCATTAGCGGCGGGCAGGATTCGACGCTGGCCGGGAAACTCAGCCAGATGGCTATCGCCGAATTGCGGGAAGAGACTGGTGATAATGCGCTGCAGTTTATCGCCGTTCGTCTGCCTTATGGCGTACAGGCCGATGAACAGGATTGCCAGGACGCCATTGCTTTTATTCAGCCGGACAGAGTACTCACCGTCAATATTAAAGGCGCCGTCCTCGCCAGCGAGCAGGCGCTGCGCGAAGCGGGAATTGAGCTGAGCGATTTTGTTCGCGGCAATGAAAAAGCGCGTGAGCGAATGAAAGCGCAATATAGCATCGCCGGTATGACTCACGGCGTCGTGGTGGGCACCGACCATGCGGCGGAAGCGATAACCGGGTTCTTCACCAAATATGGCGATGGCGGTACCGATATTAACCCACTTCATCGCCTTAACAAACGCCAGGGCAAACAGCTTCTCGCAGCGCTGGGCTGTCCTGAGCATCTGTATAAAAAAGTCCCCACCGCCGATTTGGAAGACGACCGCCCTTCACTGCCTGATGAAGCCGCGCTGGGCGTAACGTATGACAATATTGACGATTACCTGGAAGGCAAAACGCTGGACCCCGCCATCGCTAAAACTATCGAAGGCTGGTATGTAAAAACTGAACATAAGCGCCGTTTACCGATTACGGTATTCGACGACTTTTGGAAAAAGTAAGCGTACTTCTACTGTTGCGCCGGATATCGCTCGTCTATCCGGCCTCCTCTCTTCCCAGCCTCTTTTTTAATCACCCATCCGCTGTTATACTGGATGAATAACCAGTTAACGGAGATCACTGTGGTACGGCGTCAATCAGCCCCCCGCCTTGAGTTTGAAGCGGCGGCCATTTACGAATATCCAGAACATTTACGTCCTTTCCTCAGCGAAGCGCCAGCCTTACCGGGCGTCTATATATTTCATAGCGAAAGCGATACGCTGCCGCTTTATATCGGTAAAAGCGTAAATATTCGCAGCCGGGTGCTCTCACATCTGCGAACGCCTGACGAGGCCGCTATGCTGCGACAGGCGCGGCGGATAAGCTGGATCTGCACCGCTGGGGAAATGGGCGCGTTGCTGCTGGAGGCGCGGCTGATCAAAGAACAACAGCCGCTGTTTAACAAGCGGTTACGGCGTAATCGCCAGCTTTGCTCTCTACAGTTGAGCGAACAAAAGATTGAGGTCGTTTCCGCCCGCAGCGTCAATTTTTCCCATGAGCCGAACTTGTTTGGGCTCTTCGCCAACCGTCGGGCAGCGCTGCAAAGCTTACAGAACCTCGCCGATGAACAAAAATTGTGTTATGGCCTGCTGGGGCTTGAACCGGTAAGCCGTGGGCGCGCCTGTTTTCGTTTCGCTCTGAAGCGCTGCGCTGGCGCGTGCTGTGGGCAAGAAACCCCGCAGGCGCATTTTCTTCGTCTGCAGGCCTCACTGGAACGGTTACGTGTGGTTTGCTGGCCCTGGAAAGGCGCTATCGCGTTAAAAGAGAGCCGCCCACAAATGACCCAGTTCCACATTATCAACAACTGGTTATGGCTGGGGGCGGTACCCTCGCTGGATGAGGCCGCCACACTGGTGCGCACACCTGCGGGCTTTGATCAGGACGGCTATAAAATTCTCTGTAAGCCGCTAATGTCAGGTCAATATGAGATCATTGAACTGCACACCGATTGTCGCCAGTCATAAAGAAAACCGCCGATCCTGTCCACCTCAACGATTGTGTTGTCGACAAGACCGGCGGTCTTAAATTATGTGGAAAGTTATTCTGCCGCAGCAGGCATTTTACCTTCTTGCGCCGGGCGTTCTGTCAGACGCTTCTCAAAATTAGCGTTATATTGCTTTTTCTGCTCCGGCGTCAGAACGTTATAAATTTTATTCTGGGTTTCCATATGCGCCAGCATATTGGCCTTGCGCTGCGCTTCCATTTTCGTAATTTGCGCTTCGGCTTTGGCTTTATCGAAGGTATCGCTGGCAATAATATCATGCATGGCGCGACGCTCTTCCAGCAGCGGACGTTTCATTTGCTCGCGCTGCGCTTTCATAATGTCGCGAATTTGTTGCTTCTGTGCGTCTGTCAGGTTCAGGTTTTTAAACATCATATCGTGATGTGGGCCAAATTTACCTTTATGCTGCATCATTGGCTTCGCATCCGCTGGCGCGGCGGTGGTAGTCTCAGCGGCATGAGCCAGATTCGCAGCACCCATCGCCAGGGTAGAGGCAACAAATAGAGCAGTCAGTTTACGCATATTTCCATCCTTCCTTTCAGTTATTTTTACGGCATATTTAAAACAGCGCCGTGTTGTCGTGATTAACTTTAACCGTCTTAGCGTCAATTAGTCATAACAACGGTAAAACAATGAAAGTATAAAAAACACTTTTTCGCCAATTGTGAAGAAAAAAAGAACAAATTGCGCAGAGTTGAAAGATAAATATACAGTAGCATGATATAGCAGAAATTATGCAGAACTATAACGCAGCAACGCTTATTAATAAAGCAATTCTCCAGGAATAATCCGTAATAGCATGAAACTGTGTCCCAAATCATCCCTGTAATCCTAACGTGAGCTTACAGGGACATTTATCAAGGCAGTCTTTCCAGCATTAATCCAGCCCGCAATCCGCAGGCGACAGAGGGATTAGGAAAGAGAACATATTCAACGTCATGCGTCACCGTCACACGCTTATCCCCCTCCTCGGCCAGCAACGTTCCCTTCGCAAAGGCAGTAAAATTCAGCGTTTGCGCATCCATATAAAGCGTGAACTTATCGCTGTGACGCGTGATTTGCGACACCACCCGATAGCGTAGCGGCGGAGAAGACGAGGTTGACGTTTCGACACCGCTCAACAGCGCCGACAACGCCTGCGAGGTTACGCTGAACTGCGTCAGATCGTTTTGCCCAAACGGCAACGCCTTTCCCAACTCCAGCGTACAGGAAAGCGCGCCGAAATGTTCAGAGCTAAAGTGCGTAAACGTACCGCCGGGCGCCTGATGAAATACCAACGCCTCCAGTCCTGCCGCGCCCAGCCACGCCAGAAAATCTGTCTCCCACGGGCGGTCGCGCTGCGGCAATACGCCAAAACGCAAATGATGCGAGCCACGAATGGCGGTATGCAGATCCAGATGCCAGCGTACCCGCGCCTGGCCAGATGAAAAGAAGGTCTCCAGACTTAGCTCCAGCTCACGCGCCCGCCGCGTTTCATCGCTTTCGGCAAAGGACTGCCAACGCCCGCCAAACATACGGTTCATATCGCTGTGACAATAGCGTATTCCCGCCGCCAGCGCCTGCGGATTGCCGAGTACCACCAGCACTCGCCACGTTAACGTCAAGCTGCCTGAGAACAGCGCCGACAGCAGCTTATCCAGCATCTCGACCGGCGCGGTTTCATTACCGTGTATCCCCGCAGAAAGAATTAACGCGCGGTCGACCGGCGCATCGGGCGTGAGTTCAAGCAGACCATGGCCTAACCAGCGCCAGCGAAAACCCGCGCCCTTCCCCTGCGTCACCCGTGGTGTCGTGCCGCTTAGCGTCAACGCCAGAAAGTTATCCATCAGCCGCCCCCGTTTGCTGGAAAGGATAAACCGACCCCAAATCCAGCAGATGCGTTAACATATCCAGCGCCTCCCGGCCTTCTCGCAATAATAACGGATCGGCCAGATCGGCGGCGGTCAGGCGATCGCGATAATAACGATCCGCCCACGAGTTAAGGGCCGTAAACAGAGCGTCATTCATCATTACCGCTGGATTCACCGCCCGTCGTTCTTCTTCTGTTAACACCACGCGTAATCGCAGACAGGCCGGACCGCCGCCGTTGGCCATACTTTCTCGCAAATCAAATACCTGCATCGCGCTGATGGGGTTATCCTCCGCCACCAGCTTATTCAGATAGCGCCAGACGCCGACATGGTCCTGACATTCCCGCGGCAACACTAACAGCATTGAGCCGTCGTCACGGCTTAACAATTGACTATTAAACAGGTAGGTCGCCACAGCATCTGATACAGAAACCTCACCGGCGGGCACCTCTATCGCCATAAAACCGTCAACGCACGTACGCAACTGATTAATGAGCACTTTCTGCCGGGCAAACGCCGCTTCGTGACAAAACAATACCTGTCGATTCGAGACGGCAATGACATCATTATGGAATACGCCTTGATCGATGACCTCCGGGTTTTGCTGAGCGAAGATAACCTGTTGCGGATTCACCTGATTAAGACGAGCCACGGCCTCGCTGGCTTCGCGGCTCTGGCGCGCCGGATAACGAGCGGGTCGTATTTCATTCTCCTCTTCGCGCCCATAGACAAAAAGCTGCACGCCTGCCGAACCATACTCGCCGCCAAGACGGTTATGATTCGCCGCGCCTTCATCTCCCAATAATGCGACCTGCGGTAACGCGCTATGCACTGAAAACTGACTTTCATCGCGAAATATGGCGCGTAGCAGCGCTTCGGTAACAGGCGCCTCCAGAGCGCGATGAAATTTATTGTTTAAATTCGCCACCGTCAGGTGAACTTTCCCGTCCAGCGCGTCTGCCGATGGGCAAACCGTCGCCGCATTCGCAACCCACATTGGCGACGCGGAACTCACGCTGGAAAGCCAGCGTGGCGCCTGACGCGCAACCTTATCCAGAATCTGCTCATCGCTACCCGTGAAGCCGAGCTGACGCAACGCCGGAATAAAAGGCCGCTCATGCGGCGGGATCACCGCCTGGGGAAAGCCGGCATCCGCCAAAGCCTTCATCTTTAGCAGCCCCTGCTTTACCGCCAGACGAGGATTCGACACCTGAAAACGGTGGCGGGTCGATGCCTCATTGCCGAAGGATAGCCCGGCATAATGGTGCGTAAGCCCCACCAGCCCGTCAAAATTAACTTCATGCGCCGTCATACCGCCTCCCTGCGAGAAAAGTCGAGGCCGGGGCTTAATGTCGCAGGCAACGTCAGTTCGGGAGATTCCAGACTGGCCATCGGCCAGGCGCAATAATCGGCGGCATACCAGGCGCTGGGCCGATGGTTGCCAGACGCGCCGACACCACCAAACGGCGCAGTACTCGCTGCCCCGGTGAGCGGTTTATTCCAGTTAACGATCCCTGCCCGCGCCTCCAGCAAGAGCTGTTCGAACTGCGCGCGATCCGTCGACACCAGCCCACACGACAGACCAAAACGGGTATTATTCGCCAGACGAATCGCCTCATCGAAATGCGCATAACGCCAGACGTTCAGCAGCGGACCAAACACCTCTTCATCCGGCACATCCGTGACGCCCGTCAGCTCAATGATGCCAGGCGTCAGCAGAGAGGTTCCCTCTTTGACCTTCCGCGGCACCAGTAGCGTGCGCCCGCCTAATGCCTCTCGTTGACGCCAGGCTTCCATCACATGCTGTGCCGCCTGCGCTGAAATCAGTCCGCCGATAAACGGCTGCGGATCGTCGTCCCATCTGCCGGGCTGCAGACGTCCGGCGACGTCAACCAGCCGCGCCAGAAATGCATCTCCCTGCGCACCCTGTTTTACCAGAAGGCGTCGCGCGCAGGTACAGCGCTGTCCGGCGGTAATAAACGCCGATTGCAGCGTCAGATGTACCGCCGCATCCATATTTGCCGCATCCTCAATAATGAGCGGGTTGTTTCCGCCCATTTCCAGGGCCAGGATTTTTTCCGGCTGGCCGGATAGCTGGCGATGAAGCTGATATCCGGTACTGGCGCTGCCGGTAAACAGCAGCCCGTCGAGATCGTCGAGCGAACTCAGCGCTTGTCCGGTCTCCCGGCCGCCCTGCACCAGATTAAGAACGCCTGCCGGTAGCCCCGCCCGTTCCCAGAGTTTTATTACCGTTTCCCCGGTCCATGGCGTTAGCTCGCTAGGTTTGAAGATCAGCGTATTGCCTGCCAGCAACGCGGGCACAATATGGCCATTCGGTAAATGGCCGGGAAAGTTATAAGGGCCGAATACCGCCAGCACACCGTGAGGACGATGGCGCAACGTCGCGGCGCCATCGACAAGTTCGCTTTTTTGTTCGCCGGTTCTGGCGTGGTAAGCCTTAATCGAGATGGCAATCTTATTGATCATCGCCGTCACTTCCGTCGCCGCCTCCCAGCGCGGTTTACCGGTTTCACGTGCGATGACCTCCGTGAGATCGGCTTTATGCGCCTCCAGCAGGGCGGCAAATTTCTCTACGATAGCCTGTCGTGCTGCAAAAGGCTCTCTGGCCCAACGAGGAAACGCCGCGCGCGCCGCCTGACAGGCCTCGGCGACCTGTGCCGCATTAGCGTCATTCCCCTGCCAAAGTATCTCCGCGCTCACCGGGTTCGTTTTGCGGCGGCGTTCGCCCTGACCGGTTATCCAGTCGCCGTTTATCCATAGCGTCATACGGTTTTCTCCTCAGCGCAAAGGCGTACCAGCCGAACGTGGTCGCCCGCGCGACATTTCAGCGCATCCAACTGCGCGGCGGTCAGTACAAGTCGTGAAGTCTGCGGATCGGCGCGCACCAGCGCAGCCCGAAAGTGGTGATAGTTTTCATTGGCGACCAGACATGCCGGATAGTCGCCAGGCGCGGGTTGCCCTTCCGCGACTTCCACCAGTCGGCTTTTACGAATAGCCCGCACGCGATCAATATCACACTCCAGCGTCGGCCCGCCGTCGAAGATGTCGATATAGTGGCGATAGCGAAAGCCTTCCTTTTCCAGCACCGCGCGGGCTGGCGCCGTTTGCGGGTGGACTTCGCCAATTACGGCCTGTGCCTCTTCAGATAAGAAGTGGGTATAAATAGGATGTTTGGGCATCAGCTCGGCGATAAACGCTTTTTGCCCGGTACCGCATAAAAAATCCGCCCGGCTGAAATCCATAGAAAAAAAGCGTTTGCCGAGACTTTGCCAGAAGGGAGAATAACCGTGCTCGTCAATGACGCCGCGCATTTCCGCCACCACTTTCTCATTGAATTTATCGCGAAACGCGGCCATAAACATAAAGCGCGATTTTGACAACAGGTAGCCGTTACCCTCTTTACGCCATTCGGGATCGAGAAACAGCGTGCAAAGCTCACTGCTGCCGGTATGATCATTACTCAGGAATAATGTTGGCAACGCGTTATATACATTCAGCTCTTTGGAGGCATGAACCAGCGTACCGACACGATAGTTATACCAGGGATCGTTAAGACCGACCGCGACCTCAATGGCGCAGATCCCGCCGACCTCACCCGTTTCACTGTCCTCGAGAACGAATACATACCCTTGTTCGCCTTTTGGCAGCTCGTCGGACCAGGTTTTTAGCGCGCGTTCAATGCGGGCCGCCAGCGTCGCTTCATTTGCCGGTAGCGAGGTTAAGCCGCCGCCCGTTTTGCCTGCAAGCTGCATCAGCGCGGTGATATCCGCATGTTCGACAGGACGAATCACCCGCATGGTGCGCCTCCCGTCTGAAGGCGTTCGCACGCCAGGGCAAAACGATCAAGCCCGGTGGCTATCTCCTCGTCGCTCACATTTAACGCTGGCGCAAAACGCACCACGTCGCCGCCGGCGATGAGCACCATCACACCTGCTTTTGCCGCTTCCTGGGCGATGAGTTTGGCTTTTCCGGCAAACTCCGTCTGTAGCACACAGCCAAGCAGTAGCCCCAGCCCGCGAATTTCACTGAACATGCCAAAACGTACATTAATGGTATTTAGACGTTCAATAAACGCATCGTGGCGCTGTCTGACGCCGTTTTGCATCTCCGGCGTATTGATGATATCCAGTACTTTTCCGGCAACTGCCGTCGCCAGCGGATTACCGCCGTAGGTGGTGCCATGCGTGCCTGGCGTCATAACGCTGGCATAGTCTTGCGTGGTCAGCATCGCGCCGATCGGGAAGCCGCCACCCAACGCTTTAGCGGTCGTCAGGATATCGGGCGTAACGCCATAATGCATATATGCATACAGTTCGCCGGTACGTCCGACGCCCGTCTGCACCTCATCAAAAATCAGTAACGCCTGATGCCGGTCGCACAATTCACGCAGCCCCTGCAAAAAAGCTTTCGTGGCGGGGATCACGCCGCCCTCGCCCTGCACAGGCTCTACGATCACGGCGCAGGTATTGTCATCAATTAGCGCGCTGGCGGAGTTCAGATCGTTATAGGCTGCATGACGAATATCCGGCGGCAGCGGCGCAAAGTCCTGTGAATAGGAGGGTTGACCGCCAGCGCTGACGGTAAAGAGCGTGCGACCATGGAACGCGTTTTTAAAGGCCACAATGCCGCTTTTATGATTGCCGACACGATCGTGGGCATATTTGCGCGCCAGTTTTAATGCTGCTTCATTTGCTTCAGCGCCTGAATTACAAAAGAAAACGCGTTCGGCGAAGGTCGCGTCGATCAGTTTTTTCGCCAGTCGCAGCGCCGGCTCATTGGTGTAACCGTTCCCGGTATGCCAGAAGCGATTCGCCTGTTCATTTAACGCCTCGCGCAGCGCCGGATGCGCATGTCCCAATGCGTTGACCGCGATCCCGCCAGCAAAATCAATGTACTCTTTCTCCTGCTGATCCCACAGGCGTGAGCCTTCTCCGCGTACAGGAATAAAAGGCGCGGGAACATATACCGGCACCATCCATTCATCAAAGTTTTCGCGCGTAACTGACAGAGACATAGCGACCTCTTTTGGTAAAAATAAAGTTATTTATATGTTAATTAATATGAGTGTTTGCGCTGTAAATGTAGATTGCAGCATTCGTGCCAGCCAGCGTTAAAATTGCATAAACAGAAGTGATAGACGGTAAATCAATGGGTTACAGCGTAGCGATATTCACTTTTACTGCATGAAAAGTGAATATTTCCGCATAATCGGTGGCTAAAAAGAGGAAAAAGCGAAATATTATTCAGTTGCCAAATATAATTCTGGAATTGTGATCTTATACGAAATTTACTGGAAATTACCGCCCCGTTCTGGCGCATCTGCACGCAAACCGTGCCATTTTCGCGCTATAGAAAACACCATACGCTTCCATTGGCCGAATCTGACGATGAGTGGCAGTCACCCGGTAAAATTTCTGTTACCATCCCAACACGATTCACCTTGCAAAGTGGCAGCGACTATGAAATTTGTCTCTTTTAATATCAACGGCCTGCGCGCCCGTCCCCATCAGCTTGAAGCGATTGTCGAAAAACACCAGCCCGATGTGATCGGCCTACAGGAGACAAAAGTCCACGACGAAATGTTCCCGCTCGAAGAGGTCGCGAAGCTGGGCTATAACGTTTTCTATCATGGACAAAAAGGCCATTACGGCGTCGCGCTGCTAACAAAAGCCACGCCCATTTCCGTCAGACGCGGTTTCCCGGATGATGGCGAAGAGGCGCAACGCCGCATTATCATGGCGGAAATCCCCTCGCCGCTGGGTAATATTACCGTCATTAACGGCTATTTCCCGCAGGGGGAAAGCCGGGATCATCCGTTGAAGTTCCCCGCGAAAGCGCAGTTTTATCAGAACTTGCAAAACTATCTTGAAACGGAACTCAAGTGCGATAATCCGGTATTAATTATGGGCGACATGAATATCAGCCCGACCGATCTGGATATTGGCATCGGCGAAGAGAACCGCAAACGCTGGCTGCGTACCGGTAAATGCTCCTTCCTGCCGGAGGAGCGTGAATGGATGTCGCGGTTACTGAAGTGGGGATTAGTGGACACGTTCCGTCAGGCGAATCCGCAAACGATGGATAAATTTTCGTGGTTTGATTACCGCTCAAAAGGTTTCGTGGATAATCGCGGGCTGCGTATCGACCTCTTGCTGGCAAGCGCTCCGCTGGCGGAACGTTGCGCAGAAACCGGTATAGACTACGACATTCGCAGTATGGAAAAACCCTCCGACCATGCGCCGGTCTGGGCGACGTTTCGTGTTTGATTCCGCTTTCTGATTAACCGTAAGGCCGGGATAGCGCGACGCTTCCCGGCAGGAATAACGACCTTAACGACAATGATAAAAAAACTCGATGTTGTTGCCGCCATCATTGAACGCGACGGCAAAATTCTGCTGGCCCAGCGCCCAGATCATGCGGATCAAGCCGGTTTATGGGAATTTGCCGGCGGTAAAGTCGAACCCGGCGAAACCCAGCCGCAGGCGCTTGTCCGCGAGCTACGCGAAGAGTTAGGGATTGATGCCACGCCCGGCGTCTATATCGCCAGCCATCAACGCGACGTGTCTGGCCGACGAATTCATTTGCACGCCTGGCATGTGCCTGCGTTTAACGGCCTGATACGTGCGCTGGAACATCAGGCATTAGCCTGGTGTACGCCGGAAGAGGCGCTGGAGTACCCCCTCGCCCCGGCGGATATTCCGCTATTGCAGGCGTTTATGGCTTTACGCGACGCCAGACTAACGGATTCGTGCTGATGGTTTTTTCGTCACGCTGGCACTGGAGCAAGACGCCTTCCACTTTTATTACCGCGCCTTCGGAGTAATTCTGATCCTGGTAAACGCAGCACTGAATGCAGGGCTGGGACGACTGACCGCGCGTGCTGAAAACTTCCGGCGGGACATTCACCTGAATATCAGGACGACTGTTCTGGTTTGCCAGCCCGACCATTGGCATTATCGCCATCACGGCGACCACGAGGCTTCGGCGCATAGGATTTCCTTATTTTTCTAAGTATATTCTCAGTATAACGGTAAGCCGCCGTGAAAACTTTAATCCTCTTTTGTCATCGCTTTTAGTTATGACCCTCGCCCCGTTATGAATTTACTTAGCAGCGTCATTTTTTTCTTGCTTACCGTCACATTGCTGATGGTATAGTCGAAAACTGCAAATACATATTCTGATAAAACGCAAATACAACCACATTAATATATAAGAGGTTTTTATATCTATGGATCAGACATGTTCTCTGGAATCGTTCCTCAACCATGTACAAAAGCGCGACCCGCATCAAACCGAGTTCGCGCAAGCCGTCCGTGAAGTCATGACCACCCTGTGGCCGTTTCTTGAACAAAACCCCCGTTACCGCCACATGTCTTTACTGGAACGTTTGGTTGAACCAGAGCGCGTAATTCAGTTTCGCGTAGTGTGGCTGGACGACAAAAACCAGGTGCAGGTAAATCGCGCCTGGCGCGTGCAGTTCAACTCTGCTATCGGCCCCTATAAAGGCGGTATGCGCTTCCATCCTTCGGTAAACCTTTCCATCCTTAAGTTCCTCGGCTTTGAGCAAACCTTTAAAAATGCCCTCACCACGTTGCCGATGGGCGGCGGTAAAGGCGGCAGCGATTTCGATCCGAAAGGGAAAAGCGAAGGCGAAGTGATGCGTTTCTGCCAGGCGCTGATGACTGAACTGTATCGCCATTTAGGGCCGGATACCGATGTGCCTGCCGGGGATATCGGCGTGGGCGGGCGCGAAGTGGGCTTTATGGCGGGGATGATGCGCAAGCTTTCCAATAACAGCGCCTGCGTCTTCACCGGCAAAGGGCTTTCCTTCGGCGGCAGTCTGATTCGCCCGGAGGCGACGGGTTATGGCCTGGTCTACTTCACCGAAGCGATGCTTAAACGTCATGGTCTTGGTTTCGAAGGGATGCGCGTCGCCGTGTCCGGCTCCGGCAACGTAGCGCAATACGCCATTGAGAAAGCGATGGCCTTTGGCGCGCGCGTGGTTACCGCGTCGGATTCGAGCGGGACAGTGGTCGATGAAAGTGGCTTCACGCCAGAGAAGCTGGCGCGTCTGTGTGAAATTAAAGCCAGCCGTGACGGTCGCGTCGCTGACTACGCCCGTGAGTTTGGCTTAACCTATCTGGAAGGCCAGCAGCCCTGGAGCGTACCGGTGGATATCGCCCTGCCATGCGCGACGCAGAACGAACTGGACGTTGACGCCGCGCGCGTACTGATTGCCAATGGCGTAAAAGCCGTGGCGGAAGGGGCAAATATGCCAACCACGATTGAAGCGACCGATCTCTTCCTTGAGGCGGGCGTACTGTTTGCGCCGGGTAAAGCCGCCAACGCGGGCGGCGTGGCGACATCAGGTCTGGAAATGGCGCAGAACGCCGCGCGGTTGAGCTGGAAAGCCGAGAAAGTGGATGCCCGTCTGCATCACATTATGCTGGATATCCACCACGCCTGTGTCGAGTACGGCGGCGATAATAAGCATACCAACTACGTTCAGGGCGCCAACATCGCCGGTTTCGTGAAAGTCGCCGACGCCATGCTGGCGCAGGGCGTCATTTAATCCCGTCGTCAGGCCAGATGGCTTTACGCTTATTCGGTCTGACGGCCTGTCTCCTCAGCAGGCGGGCTTTTTTTGCCCGCTCGCTTACGCGGCGCGCTCTTTTTCTTTTCTCCACCGCCTGGCGCGACTATCCCTCTGAAGCGCTTCACCGGCGTGCGCTTAGCCTGATCGATCAGCTGATATAACGTGCCGACCAGCGGTTGCATAAAATCCTGATAACGGCACTGCTTTTCGCTGATTTGCGTCAAAACAGATTCCCAGTGCGCGGTCATATCTGGACGGGCCGCCATCTCCGGCAGCGAATGTATTAACGCTTTGCCAGCATCGGTAGAATGAATGTAGCGCCCTTTTTTGGTCAGAAAGCTACGTTTGAACAGCAGTTCGATAATCCCGGCGCGCGTGGCTTCCGTCCCCAGCCCATCGGTCGCGCGCAGGATCTTTTTCAGATCTTTATCCTGCACGAAGCGGGCAATTCCGGTCATCGCGGAAAGCAATGTCGCATCGGTGAAATGACGCGGCGGCTGGGTTTGGCGCTCGACCACTTCCCCCTTTTCACACAGCAACTCATCACCTTTGGCGACAACCGGCAGCGGCGTACCGTCGTTTTCCTCGTCGCGCTCTTTACTGCCCAGTAACGTCCGCCAACCGGCCTCCGCCAGAAAACGCGCTTTGGCGACAAATTTTCCTTTGGCGATTTCCAGTTCAATAACGCATTTACGAAACACCGCGTCCGGGCAGAACTGCATCAGATACTGACGCGCAATCAGGGTGTACACTTTCGCTTCGTTTTCCGTCAGATGGACAGAAGAACTGCGCGCCGTCGGGATAATCGCGTGGTGCGCATCCACTTTTTTGTCATCCCAGCAGCGATTGCGCGTATCAGGATTAACCACAGGCTGCGGCAGTAAATCCGGGGCGTGGACGCTAATCGCGTTCATGACCGCCTGCCGTCCGGCAAAGTGTTCTTCCGGCAGATAACGGCAGTCGGAACGCGGATAGGTAATCAGTTTGTGGGTTTCATAGAGCTTCTGACAAATATCAAGCACGTTTTGCGCGCTCAGGCCAAAACGTTTAGCGGCTTCAATCTGTAGCGTCGAGAGCGAAAACGGCAGCGGCGCGGATTCTGATTCCCGTTTATCATTATAACTGGTTACCAGCGCGGGCTGACCGTTGATTCGGTTCACTACATGCTCCGCCAGCGGACGATGAAGCAAGCGCCCCTCTTCATCCTGATAAGGTTCGCACGCCTCGCTCGGCTGCCAGATAGCGGTAAAACGCTCGTCGGCAGGCGTAACGATGTGCGCCTTTACTTCAAAGAAGTCTTTGGCGACGAAGTTCTCAATCTCTTCGTCTCGCCGCACCACCAGCCCCAGTACCGGCGTCTGCACGCGTCCCACGGATAACACGCCCTGATAGCCGGCATTCCGGCCCAGGATCGTGTAAGCGCGGGTCATATTAATGCCATACAGCCAGTCCGCTCGCGCTCGCGCCAGCGCGGAGACGCACAGCGGCACGAAGTCGCTGTTCGCTCGCAGCCTGTCAATAGCACGCTCGACCGCCTGCGGGTTAAGGTCGTTTATCAGACAACGCCGCACCTGCTGGCGCTTTTCGGCAGGAAGCTGGAGATAATCCAGCACTTCATCAACCAGAAGCTGCCCTTCGCGATCCGGGTCGCCGGCGTGAATAATTTCACCGGCTTGATGCAAAAAGCGCTTAATCACATTGAGCTGTTTGGTGACGGAAGGACGAGGCTGAAGCTGCCATTTTTCCGGCACGATAGGCAGGTCAGCCAAATTCCAGCGCGCATAACGGCTGTCATACGCATCCGGCTGCGCCTGTTCCAGCAAATGACCAATACACCAGGTGACGACCTGCCCATTTCCGCACTCAATAAAACCATCGCCTTTACGGTGCGGTTTTGGCAGCACATCCGCAATGGCGCGCCCCAGACTCGGTTTTTCGGCAATAAACAACCGCATCAGGTTAACGAATCTCAACCATAGCGCGACCGCCGCGGGCCTCGACCAGTTCACCAATCGCGGTCAGATCGATACCAAATTCCGCCGCAGTGGCTTTAACATCGTCTTCGGCGTCCGGCGTTACCGCCAACAACAGACCGCCTGACGTTTGCGGATCGCACAGCAGGCTACGAACTTCACGCGACATGTCGCCCATCAGATGACCATAGCTGGCGAAGTTGCGCTCTGTGCCGCCCGGTACGGCGCCCAGAGCAATATACTCTTCCACGCCCGGCAGTTTAGGGATGTCCTGATAGCAAAGTAGCGCCTGCACGCCTGCGCCCTGGCACATCTCGCTCAGGTGCCCCAGCAGGCCAAAACCGGTAACGTCAGTCATGGCTTTTACGCCATCGATATTGGCAAACGCCGCGCCAGCAACGTTCATCCGACACATGACTTCCGTCGCCAGCCCCTGATGTTCAGGTTTAAGCAGCGATTTTTTCTCGGCGGTGGTCAACACGCCAATCCCCAACGGTTTGGTCAGAAAGAGTTTGCATCCCGCCTGCGCGGTACTGTTTTTCTTCATCCGTTCGGTCGGCACTACGCCTGTGACCGCGAGACCAAAGATCGGCTCCGGGGCGTCAATCGAGTGTCCGCCCGCCAGCGCGATACCGGCCTGACGGCAGGCAAAGCGCCCCCCCTCGGTCACTTCACGCGCAATATCGGGCGACAGGGTATTAATCGGCCAGCCAAGGATCGCGATCGCCATAATCGGTTTGCCGCCCATCGCAAAAATATCGCTGATGGCGTTTGTTGCCGCAATGCGGCCAAAATCAAACGGGTTGTCGACTATCGGCATAAAGAAGTCGGTGGTGCTGATAATACTGGTGCCATTACCCAGATCGTAAACCGCCGCATCATCGCGGGTTTCATTACCCACCAGCAGGTTCGGGTCGACGAACTTCGCCTGCTCGCTATGCAGGATAGTCTCCAGCACTTTAGGGGAAATTTTACAACCGCAACCAGCGCCGTGGCTGTATTGCGTTAAACGAATGGCTTGCTCGCTCATGGACATCTCCTGTCATTGCATTCGCGCTATGGTAGCGCTCATTCCCTGATGTGGTAAGTATCACTGTCTGAATTACCGCGCCTTTGCTCAGAATCCAGACAGTTTTATCCCTCAGCGTCAGAAATAACGCACAAACGGCGTGGGGTCGGGGGTACTGATCGTCGTTGACGCTTTGAGCTGCGGCGTGCCGAGATAGAGAAAACCAACAATTTTATCCTGAGGGCGGCACTCAAAGGCTTCCCGCACGATAGCGCTCTCCGTTAATGCACCGCTACGCCAGATACCATTAAACCCTTGCGCAATCGCCGCCATTTGCATCGCCATCACCGCGCATCCGGCAGACATCTCCTGTTCCCACATCGGAACCTTATGGTTTTCTTCGCATTTCGCCACCACGGTAATGATCAGCGGCGCGCGAAACGGCGCATTACGCGCTTTTTCGATCGCTTTCTCATCGCCCCCGGCAGCGACAGCGCCTTGTTCAAGCACGGCGCTGAAGCGGTCGCGCCCCTCTCCTTCAATCACAAAAAAACGCCACGGCTGTAGAGATTTATGATCGGGAACACGCATTCCCGCCCGCAGAATGTTCTGTAATTGCTCTCCGACAGGCACCGGTTCTGCGAGACGAGAGGCGCTACGACGGTTGACCAGCAGTTCTAGTGCATCCATTTGATTAACTCCAGCAATGATATTTATTCACAAAATTAACACGGGAGCGGATTTTGTTACAGCGCAGGCAGTGATTCCTGCTGACAACTGCCTGATGGGTCATTACGATAGCCACATCTTAATGCTTTATCCTCACCAAGGTATAAGCGTTGTTACTCAGATAGGGAGAATACATGCGAACCCTGTGGCGATTTATTGCCGGATTTTTTAAATGGACGTGGCGAGTGTTGAACTTCGTCCGTGAAATGGTACTCAACCTGTTTTTTATTTTTCTGGTCCTGGTGGGCGTTGGGATCTGGATGCAGATCGGTAACGGCAGCAACAGTGAGCAAACCGCGCGCGGCGCTCTGCTGCTGGATATTTCCGGCGTCATTGTGGATAAACCGTCCACCAATCACCGTCTGGGCGCGCTGGGTCGCCAGTTATTTGGCGCCAGCTCCGACCGTCTGCAGGAAAACTCCCTGTTTGACATCGTCAACGCTATTCGTCAGGCGAAAGATGACCGTAACATCACAGGTATCGTTCTGGATCTGAAAAACTTCACCGGCGCCGATCAGCCGTCAATGCGCTATATCGGTAAAGCGCTGCGCGAATTCCGCGACAGCGGCAAACCGATTTTTGCCGTGGGTGAAAACTACAGCCAGGGTCAGTATTACCTCGCCAGTTTCGCCAATAAAATTTGGCTTTCCCCACAGGGTCAGGTAGATCTTCACGGCTTCGCTACGAATGGCCTGTACTACAAAACGCTGCTGGATAAGCTGAAAGTCTCTACCCACGTTTTCCGGGTCGGCACCTATAAATCCGCCGTCGAGCCGTTTATCCGCGACGATATGTCGCCCGCCGCCCGCGAGGCCGACAGCCGCTGGATAGGCGAACTGTGGCAGAACTACCTGCATACCGTTTCCGCCAATCGCCAGATTTCGCCGCAACAACTCTTCCCCGGCGCGCAGGCTATTATCGACGGGTTAACCAGCGTGGGCGGCGACACCGCCAAATATGCGCTCGACCATAAACTGGTGGACGCCCTCGCCTCCAGCGCAGATGTTGAAAAAGCGCTGACGAAGCAGTTTGGCTGGAGCAAAACTGAAAATAACTATCGCGCGATCAGCTATTACGATTATTCGCTGAAAACGCCTGCGGATACCGGCGGTACTATTGCGGTTATTTTCGCCAATGGCGCGATTATGGATGGCGAAGAAACGCCAGGGAATGTCGGCGGCGACACTACGGCATCGCAGATCCGCGACGCACGTCTTGATCCTAAAGTGAAAGCGATTGTGCTGCGCGTCAATAGCCCAGGCGGGAGCGTCAACGCCTCCGAAGTTATCCGCGCCGAACTGGCGGCGGCAAAAGCGGCCGGCAAACCGGTGGTGGTCTCAATGGGCGGCATGGCGGCCTCCGGCGGTTACTGGATCTCTACGCCGGCAAACTATATCGTGGCCAGCCCCAGCACGCTGACGGGTTCAATTGGCATCTTCGGCGTCATCAATACGGTAGAAAACAGCCTGTCGTCGATTGGCGTACACAGCGACGGCGTTTCCACCTCGCCGCTGGCGGATATTTCGATGACCAAAGCGCTGTCACCGGAAGTGCAGCAGATGATGCAACTCAGTATTGAGTACGGCTACAAACGCTTTATCACGCTGGTGGCAGACGCGCGTAAGCGTACGCCGGAGCAGATTGATAAAATCGCACAAGGCCATGTCTGGACCGGAGAAGACGCGAAAGCCAATGGTCTGGTGGACAGTCTCGGCGACTTTGACGACGCCGTCGCCAAAGCGGCGGAGCTGGCGAAACTGAAACAGTGGCATCTTGATTATTATCAGGACGAACCGACGGTCCTTGATATGGTCATGGACAGTATGACCGGATCAGTGCGCGCCATGCTGCCGGAGGCCATTCAGGCGATGCTCCCGGCGCCGCTCGTTTCTGCCGCCAACACGGTGAAGGCCGAGGGGGATAAACTGGCGGCATTTAACGATCCGCAAAACCGTTATGCGTTCTGTTTGACTTGCGCGAACGTTCGCTAATGCTTCATCAATAGCCATACCGGATGGCGGCGTCTGCTCATAGCCGCCATCCGATAATCATTAATACGTCCTTCGCGACACGACTGAACATTATCATGCAAAAGAAATCAATTTACGTTGCCTATACCGGCGGTACTATCGGTATGCAGCGCTCAGATAAAGGGTATATCCCGGTGTCCGGGCACCTTCAGCGCCAGCTGGCGCTGATGCCGGAATTCCACCGCCCGGAGATGCCGGATTTTACCATCCATGAATATGCCCCGTTGATGGATTCATCAGATATGACGCCGGAAGACTGGCAGCATATCGCTGCAGATATCAAAGCGCACTACGATGAGTATGACGGTTTTGTTATTCTGCACGGCACCGACACGATGGCGTTTACCGCATCGGCGCTCTCTTTCATGCTGGAAAATCTGGGTAAACCGATCATTGTGACAGGGTCACAAATTCCGCTGGCTGAGCTGCGCTCCGACGGGCAAATTAATTTGCTGAATGCGCTTTATGTCGCCGCCAACTATCCTGTTAATGAAGTAACGCTGTTTTTTAATAATCGTCTGTTCCGCGGCAATCGCACAACCAAAGCCCATGCGGATGGTTTTGACGCTTTTGCCTCTCCTAATCTGCCGCCCTTGCTGGAAGCTGGAATTCACATTCGCCGTTTAAATACGCCTCCCGCGCCCTACGGTTCTGGTGAATTAATCGTTCACCCTATTACGCCGCAGCCGATAGGCGTAGTGACGATTTATCCGGGGATTTCCGCCGAGGTAGTACGTAACTTTCTGCGTCAGCCGGTAAAAGCGCTGATTCTGCGCTCTTATGGCGTAGGCAACGCGCCGCAAAATAAAGCGTTTTTACAGGAGCTGAAAGAGGCCAGTTCGCGCGGCATCGTGGTGGTTAACCTGACGCAATGCATGTCAGGGCGAGTCAATATGGGCGGGTACGCTACCGGTAATGCACTGGCGCACGCTGGCGTGATTGGCGGTGCCGATATGACCGTCGAAGCCACCTTAACCAAACTGCATTATTTGTTAAGCCAGGGTCTGGACACTCAGGCGATTCGTAGCGCGATGGCGCAAAACTTGCGTGGTGAATTGACGCCGGATGATTAAAAAATCCCGACGACAAGGAGAAGATAATGACAAACCGGGCCTTATTACTGGTCGACTTGCAAAATGACTTTTGCGCCGGCGGCGCGCTGGCTGTAGCGGAAGGCGACAGCACCATCGACATCGCCAACGCTCTTATTGACTGGTGCCAGCCCCGGCAGATTCCGGTGCTGGCCAGCCAGGACTGGCATCCCGCGCAGCATGGCAGCTTCGCCAGCCAGCATCAGGCGGAACCCTATAGTCAGGGAAAGCTGGACGGGCTGCCGCAAACGCTCTGGCCGGATCACTGCGTTCAACATACCGACGGCGCGGCGTTACATCCCCTGCTTAACCAACATGCGATTGACGCCTGCATCTATAAGGGTGAAAACCCGCTGATTGATAGCTACAGCGCGTTTTTTGACAACGAACATCGGCAGAAAACTACCCTTGATACCTGGCTTCGCCAGCATGACGTTACCGAGCTTATCGTGATGGGGTTGGCGACCGATTACTGCGTAAAATTTACGGTGCTGGATGCGCTAGAGTTGGGCTATGCCGTTAACGTTATCACCGATGGCTGTCGCGGCGTGAATATTCACCCGCAGGATAGCGCACACGCGTTTATGGAGATGGCGGCGGCAGGCGCGACGCTGTATACGCTGGCAGACTGGGAAGAGACGCAGGGCCAGGCTGTCGCCAGGTAGCGGAGCAGGTATCGTATCCGGTCAATACATCACGCAACGGTGAGACCATTGCATAGATCTGTGGGCCGGATACGTCACGCCAGCGTCGCTACCAGGCAAAGCTCAACGCAGGCTGGAGAGCGCTTCTAACGAAACTCTTCTCGTTTCAATGCCAAAACAAAATAATATCAGCGCGCACGCCGCCAGCAGCATACCCAGCACAACAAAAACGGTGACAGATCCATAGCGGGTCAGCAAAACCGCCACACCGTAGGGGGTAAAGACAGCGACGATCCGCCCTACCGCATTCACAAAACCCGATCCACGTAGTCTAAGGTGCGTAGGCCATAATTCGGGAACGTAAACCGCCGAGGCAAAGCAGACGTACATATACAGAAAGGAAATCATTACCAGTCCATAAACCAGAATGGCCCATTCCTCAGTCTGTATTGAGTAAAAATACCCTACTACCGCAATAACGATAAGCAACAGCGAACCAAATAACCGTCTGGGGAAATGGTCAATAATGAGCGCGGCGATAAATATGCCCACTGGCGCGCCAATCATAATGATGGCGGTCATGAAAATAGACTTTGTAACATCAATTCCTGAATTAACAAAAATTGTCGGGATCCATACCGTAATGGTATAAAGCGAAATGTTCATTGCAATCAATACAGTGATCGCCACTAACGTGCGCCGCAGCATTTGTCCTTTGAATAAGAGCCAGAATGTACCGTTTTCAAAGCGCGATTCCATGGATTTATTGCTTTCCTGATGCGGCGGCAAAATAATACTTTTTTCTTTTTCTATTTGCGATTCAATCATGAGAAGCTGTTGTTCAGCCTCGCGTTGCCGCCCTTTACCTGCTAACCACCTGGGCGATTCGATAAAGTACTTTCCTGAAAGAGACCACGCCAGCAGCATCCCTATCCCGCCAAGAAGAAACATCATCCGCCAGCTTAAAAACGCAATGACCACTACGCCAATCCCCGCAGACAGCATCGGTGACCAGTTCCCTACAAAAGAGAGACGCGCGGACCATTTTCCTCGTACAACGGGAGGGATAAACTCGGTAAAAGAAGCATATCCAACCATAATCAATGCCCCCATGCCTGTCCCCATCAGACAACGAAAGAAAATCAGCCAGTACATATTGGGAACAAATGCGGCAGCCGTTGCGGAGATGCCCACAAGCAACAAATTGATGCGAAACGCTTTTCGACGCCCCAGGTAATCCCCAATAAAACCGCCGGTAAGCGAACCAATAAAATAGCCAAGCATCAGTGCCGATGTGAACGCGGCATTAAGATAATTATTCGACCAGCCATTGTTTATCAATTTGGCCAGAACCACATTTCCTGAATAACTCAAAAACCCCGTTAATAGCAGGCCAAAACTAATTATTCCAAAAATACGAAAATGAAACCGGGATAAAGGTAAGCGGTCTAGTCTGGCGCCGATATGATCATTGTCTTCCATCTGGATGGCCTCTAACGCAGCAAAATAATAAATTATTGTCTCGCGGCAAAGGGGTATTTGCCGCACTTGCTATCATCTGCCGTTTTTTTTGGCATAGTCCAGGCGAAAACAATCCAGGCAAGGGTAATCTATCGATTAATAGACAAGCTGGATATTATTTTTATCGCAAAATGCGATCCATTCATCACCTGGCGTTTTATTCGTTATCAGGTAATGGATATGACTAAAATCGACCAACCGCACGAACGCTTTACGATCAAATTTTGAGTGGTCCACCAATAACGCCACCTCTGTGGCCTGGCGAATCATCGTTTTTTTGATTTCAGCCTCCGCCTCGTTAGAATCAAGCGCCCCGCTCGCCATATCCAGCCCTTTACAACTCATTACCATAATATCAACATGATAACGGCTGATTATTTCTTTAGTGATACGCCCCTGCAGCGATAGCGTATTTTTATTTAACTCACCGCCCGTAGAAACAAGATTAATATCCGATTGCGCCAGTTCATGGAAAGCTTCCGCTGAATTAGTTAACAAAGTAAGATCATTTCGGTCTTTCAGAAGTTTTAGCAATTCCATTACCGTACTGCTGGAATCGGCGGCCATCGTTGTTTTGTTTTTAATAAACGGAAGCGTATTACGGGCTATAATTTGCTTCTCTTCATAGAACGATTTTGCACGCTTATAAAAATGGATATTGTCAGCCAGCACTGCCGAATTTAATACCGCACCGCCATAAGTTCGAGTCAAAAAGCCTTCATCTTCGAGTTTTTCCAGATCGCGTCGAATTGTCTCTTCGGTTACCTGAAAAATTGAACTCAAGTTAGAGACTGTTACTTTTTTATCATTAGCGACCATCTGTTTGATCGCCTGAATCCTGTCTTTCGCCGCCACGATTACACCTCTGTTTTCGACGTCATGATAAACGTTGAGTATCTCACAGACTATGTTTACTTTCAAAATAAGCCGTTTGAATAACAGATTTTATCTGCATTTCGCCAAAAAAGAGGTGTAATGTATTGCTTATGGATTGTCCAGTGCTTCCGCCATTTGTCTCATCAATAACGCATCGTCATCTGTTAAGGTGATGGACAGCGCAGCGATATTCTCTCGTACCTGCTCCGGCGACGTGGCGCCGCTAAGTATCGAAATCAGTTCGCTTTGTCGCAATATCCACGCCAGAGCCAACGTCGGGACAGAGCAATGGTATTTGTCACACAATGGCTGCCACTGCTCCAGCATATCAATGACCCGCAACATATTCTCACGCTGGAACCAGAGTTTATTCGCTCGCGCCCCGCCGGGAACATAGTCACGGGTAATGGTGCCGGTTAACAATCCCTGCTCCAGTGGCGAATAAATCTGTACCACGATGCCGTGCTCGCGGCATAACGGCAGCAGCTCCGTTTCCAGCGCCCGGTCAAGAATGCTGTATTTCGCCTGTATGATGTCCAGCTCGCCATGTTTAAGGTATTCGCGGATATGGCTGACATCTACATTCGCCGCCCCGATAGAACGGATTTTCCCCTCTGCTTTCAGCTCATTGAGCACGCCAACGGTTTCCGCAATCGGCGTAAAAAACGGCTGTACCGACTGCCAGTGGGTCATATAGATATCGATATAATCAATCCCTAGTCGCTGGAGACTGGCATCGACTTCTTTACGAATAGAGTCCGGAGAAAGATTTTTATAGAGCTGGCGATCGCCAACTTTATTGAACAGGCTCCCTTCCCGCTCCCAGACGATCCCGCATTTGGTCTCCACCACCATCTCGTTACGCGGTAATTTTTTCAACGCCTGGCCGACAATCACTTCGCTATTACCAAAGTTATAGCCCGGCGCCGTATCAATCAGGTTAATACCGCAACGGTGCGCCTCAACGATAGTATCGATGCAGACCTGCATATCGAGGTTGCCATTCCATGCCGGGCCGCCGCCGATAGCCCAGGTGCCGAGTCCCATACGGGAAAGCGCTATATCTGTATTACCTAAAGGTATCATTTTCATCTGCCGCTATTACCCTTCGTATTCATTCAGGAGTTGTTCCACTAGCATTCTGTTTTTCACGCCCGTTGTGGCGCCCACGCTGAGTACCGATATCGCGGCCGTCGCATTGGCGAACCGTGCGCATTCACGCAGCGTTTTTCCCTCCAGCAGCGCGGCGATAAATCCCGATGCAAAATTATCGCCGGCGCCAATAGTGTCGATGGCGGTAATGCCTGACACCGCAGGCACTTCCATTTTTATATCGGCACGTTTGATAAAGCAGCCTTTCTTGCCAGTTTTAATCACCACCGTTTTTACGCCACATTGCAAAAAACAATCGGCAATATCATCCAGCGTCTCTTTCCCGGTCAGTTTTTTGGCTTCATCAATATTAGGAAACAGATAATCGACAAAACTTAGCGCTTCGCGAATATCGTCCAGAGTTTCATTCAGCCGCGGTTTGATCATGTCAGCGCAGATAATCAGTTGATGCGCTTTCGCCTGCGTAAAAATAGCCGTTAATGCTTTGCCATCCAGCAGCGGGCTGTTAAAGATACTTGCCAGTGATAACAGCCTGGCCTGAGAAAAACGGTCAAAATCGACATCGTTAATATTTAGCTTCCACAGGCTGCCGTTACGGTTAGTGACAAAGGTGCGCTCACCATCATCAGTCACCAGCCCAACATTAATTGAGGTATCAATATCAGCATCCTGCTTCAGGCTCTGAATATCGATATTCTCCTTCCGACAGTGGTCGAGAATAAAATACCCTGCCGCATCGTCGCCAACGCGACTCATTAGCGCAGTGCGATGCCCGAGACGCGAAATAATCGTGGCTTCATTAATCGCATCTCCCCCTGTGGTCATGGCAATTCGTTCTAATGGATACGAATCGACATCAAAGATATTTTTACTAACCGGTTGCAAAGGAATGTCAACAATGGCCGCCCCTATGCAAAGAACTTCGATTTCGTCCATATCATCATTCCGCTTTACCATCTGAACCAAACAGTTTGATTTTTTCCAGCGCGCGGGCTTTTACCGCTTTGCGTACTTCGCGTTCCAGATGCAGGAACGGCTGATCCTGATTCTCTTTTACCGCTACCATCGCGGCCTGACACAGTTCGGTGTGGATATTGATTTTCGAGATGCCCAGCGAAATGGCTTTTTTGATATCCGCGTCGCTAATACCGGAAGCGCCGTGTAACACTAGCGGTACGGAAACTGCCTGGCGCACGCGCTCCACGACCTCAAAATTCAGTTTTGGTTCAGAGGTGTACACGCCATGCTGGTTGCCGATGGCGACCGCCAGCGAGTCACAACCGGTGCGCGCTACAAATTCCGCCGCCTGATCCGGGTCGGTATAGTGATACCCCGCCAACGCCTCTTCATACACCGTTTCGTTCCCTACGTGCCCTAACTCCGCCTCTACCGGAATACCCAGCGGATGAAAGAAATCAACGGCTTCTTTGGTCAGGCGAATATTTTCTTCAAAGTCAAAGGATGAAGCGTCACGCATCAGCGAGTTCATGCCGTGCGTCCAGGCATTATGGATAATGTCCATGCTACGTCCATGATCCCAGTGGGTAATTACCGGCACAGAGGCTTTTTTAGCCATGGAAACCATCATATGAGAGAAGTCTTCAAATGAAGTATTGCCCACAAATCCGGTACCAAAGGAGATAATAACCGGCGAATTTGCCTCTTCCGCCGCATCAATCACTCCCATCAACATTTCCGCATTCCACACGTTAAAGTGCGCAATTGCGTAATGTTTATTTTGTGCATCATTTTCCCAATATTTTATATCTGCCAACATCGCTGTTTCTCCCGTTATTTATTAATCGCAAACTTTAATAACGCCTTTAATAATGTCGCGTTTGTTATTCACCGACTCTTCAAATGCACGTTGCACGTCTTTGTAATCGTAAATATGCGTCACCATTGATTTCACATCGAAACGCCCGGAGGAGATGGCATCAATAGTCACCGGATAGCGGTTGGCATAGCGGAATACCGTCTGGATGGAGACTTCACGGTTAATTTTGAGGAAATTAATCGCTGAATCTCCCGCGACAGTGCCGACAATCATGATCTTCCCGCCGCGCATGACCAGATACGGCGCTTGCTGAGTTGTGACGGCGGAACCGGCGGTTTCAAACACAATATCGGCGCCCATATCGTCGGTGAACTGCTGGCAGCGCGAGACAGTATCTTCTTTCGCCCCATTGATAACGGTTGTCGCTCCCAGTCGTTCAGCCATTGCCAGCCGTTTTTCCAGTACATCTACTACCGCGATATTGGTCGCCCCCAGACACTTACACGCTTGCAGGGTCATTAAACCAATGCAGCCCGCGCCGAGAATGACGATTTTCTTACCCGGTTTAACATCCGCCAGCATTGCCGCGTGCATTCCAACAGCAGCGGGTTCCACCAGCGCACCTTCCATAGTGTCCATATTGTCCGGAAGCTTGTACGTAAAACTTTCCGGATGGCACAGATAGTGAGTTAAGGCCCCGCGATAATTCGGCTGCGTCGCCATAAAATCAACATCCGGACAAATATTGTATTTTCCTTCCAGACAATAGCGGCAGTGGCCGCACGGCACGCCCGGCTCGATATTAACCCGATCGCCTGGCTTAAATTTGCTTACCCGCTTGCCGACCGCAATGACCGTTCCGGCACACTCATGACCGAGACCAATTTCCTGATTTGGATCCTTCGGCGGAATGAATGGCCCGGATTCAAAACCGTGAACATCTGAACCGCAAATACCGACATATTCCACTTTGATCAATACTTCGTTTTCTTTTGGTACTGGAATATCAGCCGCCATAATTGTCATGGTGCCAGGCGTTTTTAATATCGCTTTTGAATTTTTCATTTTTATTCCTTTATTTACTCGTGACCTTATCAATGCCCAGACTTTCGACCGAAACACCCCTGGTCTCGATTCCGATAGTCGCTATTGCAACAGCGACGATAATCGAGACAGTGCCCAGCAGGACGAAAACGCCCGTCACGCCATAACCGTTGAGTAATACCGCCACTGCATAGGGGGCAGCGATACCGCTGATTCTGCCGACAGCGTTCGCCAGGCCGGAACCGCGAAGTTTCGCTTCTGTTGGCCAGATCTCCGGCACATAGACCGCCGAGGCATAACAGACATACATATAGACAAAGGTAATCAGGAAAAAGCCAATTAAGGTGATAAGCAACATGCTGGTTTGCAGTGAATAAATATATCCCAGCACGGCAATCAGAATTAATAAACCGACACCCATGGTTTTGCGCGGAATTTTATCCATTACCAGCATAGCGATAAATATGCCAAACGGTGCGCCGAACATACTCATGGTATTTAAAACGATCGAATCTTTGAGGTTGATGCCCTGCGTCATAAAGATGGTGGGCAGCCAGTTAATTAACGTGTATTGCACAACGTTCATGGCAATCAGCACGCAGGAACCCAAAATAACGCGTTTCAGTAATACGCCAGTGAGCAACGCTGAATACGGTACGGAACGCGGCGGCTTGCCGCTGCTTTCAATAATAACCGGCGGCAGCGGTTTTCCTGTCTGACGTTCGACGCCTGCTTCAATGGCCTGCATGACCTTTTCGGCTTCCTGATAACGCCCGCGCGATTCCAGCCAGCGGGGAGATTCAGGGAAGTATCGCCAGGCAAGCACAGTAGCAATCAGCGACAGCACAGCCGGGATCAGTAACTGCACGCGCCAGTTCCATTCCGCGCTAATTAGCGGCGTCAGCCCCATTGCAATCAGGGAACACAATGGATATGACCAGTTGCCAATAAACGAAACACGACTCGACCAGGTTCCCCGATTTCTGCCCGGCATATATTCGGTAAAACCAGCAAACAGGGTGACCAGTAGTGCCCCTAATCCCACGCCCATCACAAAACGACAGGCGATCAGAAAGCTCATATTCGGTGAGAATGCGCCAACCACCATCGCGGCGATATGGATTGCCTCATAAAGAATAAAGGCGTTCCTGCGCCCGGTTTTATCGCCGATAATGCCGCCCACCAGCGCGCCGAGAAACATCCCCGCTGTGGTAATGGCGGAGAAGGTGGCTGTCGTGGAATTATCGGTCCAGCCTAACTCCTTGAGCTGGGCAAGAATTAATCCGCCGACGGCATTACTCCAGCAAACAAGCAGACCAAAGGCGACGACGGCAAACATTGATGAATGCCAGCGGCAATCCGGCAGGCGATCCAGCCGGGCGCCGCAGTGCGGTTTTGTTATCTGTTCCATGCGATAACGTTCCTTTAGCAGAAGGGTTATTCATCAAAGTCGTAGGTCATGATCACTTTAATGGCTGTCTTATCGACCATTGCGTCAAACCCTTCGCGCCACTGAGAAAGACCGATACGATGGGTGATCATCGGTTTTACTTTGATAGCGCCGCTGGCAAGCAGGCGAATCGCATTGCGCCAGGATGTGGAGTCATAGGCCATATGCCCAATGATGCTTTTGTTCCAGGAAGTAATGTCGTTGATGGAGAAATCGAGCGGCTTAAATCCCATACCGACGCGAACCACTTCACCATTTGGCCGTAGCATGTCGATGGCCTGTTTAAGCGCAATGTTGGCACCGGAGCATTCGATCACCAGACCGAGGTTGTCTTTGCCGCAAATCTCCCGGCAGCGTGCGACGACATCTTCCGTGGAGCCGTTAACAAACGCCGTCGCGCCGAGTTCTTTGGCCACAGGGAAACGGACAGGAACATCCTCATCCAGACCAACCACCACGATATTTACCGCCCCCATAATGCGGGCCATTTGGACCGAAAACAGACCTAACGGACCGGTGCCGATGACTACCACGTCCTGGCCGGGTAAAAATTTGGATTGCTGGGCGATAGATTTATAGGCGTTGCAGATAGGGTCCAGAACTGCGGCTTCCTCGTAATCCACGCCTTCCGGGATCTCCCACAGGGCATGGCGATGGATTTTCAGGATTTCTCCCGGAACCAGGCAGTATTTGGAGAATCCACCGCCCCAGGTGTTGTTATCCAGACCCAGATTCACTTTTTCTGTACAACACAGAAAATCACCTTGTTCACAGGCAGGGCAAACGCCGCAAACGTGTCCGCTGTTGTCAGAAACCACGCGCTGGCCGACTTTCCAGTCTTTCACTTTTTCGCCCACCCGCGCGATACGTCCGGCGAATTCATGACCGCGAACGGAGTTAAATTCGTCGGACCCGCTGTCAACGTTATAGTGCTTCATATCCGCGCCGCAGATCGCCGCCGCTTTGATTTCGATAATCACGTCTTCCGGACCGCATACCGGCTCCGGGACATCAATCATTTTGTAGCCGCCAAAGGCCTTGCCAAATCTCGCCAGTGCTTTCATTGCATCTTCCTTTGTGTTTGGTGTGCATCAATGCTCATCATACTTATCCATAAAATCTTTAAGGTCAACGATAAATCTTTAAAACACAGATAATGATCTGTATTTGCCAACCAAGATCACAAACTCAACGAAATAAACGGCGATAAAACCAAAAAGATGGAAGCCGTATCGCGAAAGACGGCGTGAACGCCTGCGCAGGTTTCTAGGGATGAAGACGCTAATCTGCTGCGGTTATTTTTTCGCCACCCAATTCTGTGGCGTGTTTCTGTGTTAAATGTCAAAAAGGATCGTTAAAGAAGCCCGCGCGGTGTTTATTAAACCGGCGCAGAAGATTGTCGACAAATATGGTCTCGATGGGATCGCTCTTGACTGGGAATATTCGGTTAACGTCGCATTTAAAAGCGCTTCGTCAGCTAATGAGCCCCAAAAGCGGGTCACCCTCGCCGTCGGCACGAATGCGGAAAATCCGAAAAGCTGGCTGGACGTGAAAGCTATAGCCCCGTAGCTCGACTTTATCAATCTGATGACTTACGACATGGCCTTATGGCACGCAGTATTTCAACGCCAATCCGTATGACTCAAACGCCTGGCCTGCTGCTGACAGTAAAGTCTGCCGGGGGAAGGCACTGTTTGCCCTCTCTTATGAAAATCCGCGCCGGTGGGGATCAACGCGGACCAGATTAAAAAGCGCGGGCTGGCCGGCACAATGTTCCGGGAATAGGCCGCCGATGACAATAATCAGTTAGCGACACAGCTGGCGGACTCGCTGGACATTAAGCGTTATTCGTAAAAATATGGCGGGCCTGTGCCTGACAGCAATGAGCAGGCCCGGTAAGCACAACGCACTGGCAATTAAACCACCGGATGGCGACTACCTCTTATCCGGCTCCCCGTTACTGCATTTTCAATGTCGCAATCGGCTTTGACGTAATACCGAAATCCGCTTTGAGCTGCTGCTTGCTTTTCATCACCATCTGACCGTGAGTATCGATCGTCATATGTTGCGCTTCGGTATTGTGCCGCGCCTGCCATAGCATCACCAGCTGTAGGCTGTTTTCTTTCTGCTCCGGCGTCAACGCCACGCCATCCGGCCATTTACCCAGCTCAACGGCGGTGGATAAACGTTGATACACTTCCGGCGTCATGCTGTTAATGATCTCATCAAGATTCATGATGTGTCCGCTCCTGTGGAATAATTTGCTGAATCGTTTTTTCAGCCTTTCAGTTGATCGCCGTTTTTCTCGTCAGAAAAGGCCAGCGAGGCCGAGTTAACGCAATAGCGCTCACCGGTTGGCTGCGGACCATCCGGGAAAACGTGTCCGAGATGCGCATCGCAGTTACCGCAACGAATTTCGACACGCTGCATGCCATGAGAAAAATCGTCTATGTAACGAATCGCCTCTTCGCTGACAGGCTGGTAAAAGCTAGGCCAGCCGCAGCCTGAATCGTATTTGGTGTGGGAGTGAAAAAGCGGCGTATCACAGACCAGGCAGTGATAAACCCCATCGCGTTTATTATGTAGCAGGCGTCCGGTAAATGGCGGTTCTGTGCCACGATCCTGCGTCACATAGAATTGCATTTCGGACAATTTTTTCTTGAGTTCTTCTGCTGAAGGTTGGTTAGCCATTTGCTCACATCTCACTTTAAACGTGCTCACATTGCCTGACCGATTCTAACAAAACATTAACACCTCAGTACCAACTTTTGTTCTAAACTTGATCATTGCGAAATGGCGGCTCACGAATCGTGACTGATGTCACATTATTATCTCGGTTGCCCTTTAAAATTCGGGGCGGCGCCCCCATGTGGTTTCAAGCCGAAAGGAAGAGTGAGGCGAATCAGCCGCGCAAAGGTTGTGCAGAGGATTGATTTGTCGCAATGATTGACACGATTCCGCTTGACGCTGCGTAAGGTTTTTGTAATTTTACAGGCAACCTTTTATTCACTAACAAATAGCTGGTGGAATATATGACTATCAAAGTAGGTATCAACGGTTTTGGCCGTATCGGTCGCATTGTTTTCCGTGCTGCTCAGAAACGTTCTGACATCGAGATCGTTGCAATCAACGACCTGTTAGACGCAGAGTACATGGCATACATGCTGAAATATGACTCCACTCACGGCCGTTTCGACGGTACTGTTGAAGTGAAAGACGGTCATCTGATCGTTAACGGTAAAAAAATCCGTGTTACCGCTGAACGCGATCCGGCTAACCTGAAATGGGACGAAGTTGGTGTTGACGTAGTGGCTGAAGCTACCGGTATCTTCCTGACTGACGAAACCGCGCGTAAACACATCACCGCTGGCGCGAAAAAAGTGGTTCTGACGGGTCCGTCTAAAGACAACACCCCAATGTTTGTTAAAGGCGCTAACTTTGACAAATACGAAGGCCAGGACATCGTTTCCAACGCTTCCTGCACCACCAACTGCCTGGCGCCGCTGGCTAAAGTTATCAACGACAACTTCGGCATCATCGAAGGTCTGATGACTACTGTTCACGCGACTACCGCAACCCAGAAAACCGTTGACGGCCCGTCTCACAAAGACTGGCGCGGCGGCCGCGGCGCATCTCAGAACATCATCCCGTCCTCTACTGGCGCTGCTAAAGCGGTAGGTAAAGTACTGCCTGAACTGAATGGCAAACTGACTGGTATGGCGTTCCGCGTTCCGACTCCGAACGTATCCGTTGTTGACCTGACCGTTCGTCTGGAAAAAGCGGCTACCTACGAGCAGATCAAAGCTGCTGTTAAAGCTGCTGCCGAAGGCGAAATGAAAGGCGTTCTGGGTTACACCGAAGACGACGTTGTATCTACCGATTTCAACGGCGAAGTATGCACTTCCGTGTTCGATGCTAAAGCAGGCATCGCGCTGAACGACAACTTCGTGAAACTGGTCTCCTGGTACGATAACGAAACCGGTTACTCCAACAAAGTACTGGACCTGATTGCTCACATCTCCAAATAAGTTGAGATGACACAGTCATTGGTAAGAGCGACTCAGGTCGCTCTTTTTTTTGCTTAAAGATATACCCGTCATACTTCAAGTTGCAGGTGTGTTGGCTATGCTTTCTCACCCGAATCACTGACGGAAGTCGAACTTATCGGGATGAATCAGGGATGTCCCTGGCCGTAGGTTACCTACGATTGTTCAAATTCGTTCCCGATGAATTTGTCGTTCACTTGCCGCGTTACTCGGCCTGCGGCCCCGCCTCTACGGGCCAGCGCAAGCACTGGTCAAGGCACAAGCGCCTTGTCATGCAACTCGAATTATTTAGGGTTAAGAGGATTGCGTAATGATTAATAAAATTTTTGCCCTCCCGGTTATCGAACAGCTTACCCCTGTCCTTTCCCGTCGTCAGCTTGATGACCTGGATCTGATCGTCGTTGACCATCCGCAGGTTAAAGCCTCTTTTGCATTACAGGGCGCGCACCTTCTCTCCTGGAAACCCGTTGGCGAGGAAGAGGTATTGTGGCTCAGTAATAATACGCCTTTCAAAACCGGCGTGGCGCTACGCGGCGGCGTACCGATCTGCTGGCCCTGGTTTGGACCTGCGGCTCAACAGGGTCTGCCGTCACACGGCTTTGCGCGTAATCTACCGTGGGCGCTAAAAGCGCATAATGAAGATGATAATGGCGTAATGCTGACATTTGAGCTGCAAAGCAGTGAGGCCACCCGGAAATACTGGCCGCACGATTTCACGCTGCTGGCACGTTTTAAAGTGGGCAAAACCTGTGAAATTGAACTGGAAGCGCATGGCGAGTTTGCAACCACATCCGCGCTCCACAGCTATTTTAACGTTGGCGACATCGCCAACGTTAAGGTCAGCGGACTCGGCGATCGGTTTATTGATAAAGTTAACGACGCTAAAGAAGGTGTCCTGACCGACGGTATGCAAACCTTTCCGGACCGTACCGATCGCGTTTACCTCAATCCTGAAGCATGTAGCGTGATCCACGATGCGACATTAAACCGCACGATTGATGTGGTCCACCATCATCACCTTAACGTCGTAGGCTGGAACCCTGGCCCGGCGTTGTCCGTCAGCATGGGCGACATGCCGGATGACGGCTATAAAACGTTTGTCTGCGTTGAAACGGCTTATGCTACTGCGCCGCAACAAGCCACAGAAGAAAAACCCTCTCGTCTGGCACAGACTATCTGCGTCGCTAAACGCTAAAAGTAAATGGATAACGGCGTTGCTATAGGCTCTGGAAGGCGTCAGCCGCCATCAGGCATGACCTGCCGGATGGCGGCACTTACACATTTTATCCGGCGTCACACCATATCCAACGCGGTTTTCCCTTTTGGCGCAGGCCAGGCGTTGTCCAGTAAGGCAAGTTCGTTTGCTGACAAGGCGATCTCAAGCGCCGCTGCATTTTGCTTCACGTGTTCTGTACTTCCGGCTTTCGGGATCGCCATCACGCCCGGATGCGCAATCACCCACGTCAGTAAGATTTGCGCCGCCGTAGCGTTATGCGCTTGCGCAATTTCATTCACCACCGGATGATTCAGTAAACCGCTACGTAATCGGCCAGCCTGCGCCAGCGGGCTATAGGCCATCACTGGCATTCGCTGTTGTTGACACCACGGCAATAAATCATACTCAATACCGCGTGACGCCAGATGATAGAGCACCTGATTTGTCGCGCATTGCTGTCCCCCAGGGATGCGCCACAGCGCCTGCATATCGTCATAAGCAAGATTAGAGACTCCCCAACGGCGAATTTTCCCCTGCGCGATTAGCCGCTCCATACCTTCAACGGTCTCTTCGAATGAAAAGTTTCCGGCCCAGTGCAATAGATAGAGATCGAGATAATCTGTTTTCAGACGACGCAGGCTTTCCTCACAGGCGGCAACTATCTTCTGGCCGCCAGCGTTCCACGGGTACACTTTCGACACCAGAAATGCCTCATCGCGTCGCCCTGCCAGCGCCTCGCCCACGACCTTTTCCGCCCCGCCGTCGGCATACATTTCCGCCGTATCAATAAGGCGTAACCCCAAATCCAGCCCCGCGCGCAGCGCCGAAACCTCGCGCTGACGTTGATCCGCGCGCTCGCCCATATACCATGTTCCCTGTCCGATGGCAGGAAGCGTCACCTGCCCGCAAAACGTTACGTTTTTCACTGATTTCATTTCCTTTTCAATGTCACTCGACGGTAAAACAATACAGGACTCTTAGACCCTACGGTAATGTCCGGCATCATACCGCGCAAGGGGGCGATTTTCTTGTCACTGACGAACGTCATCCGCAATCATGTCGACGATGCGAGTAATATGCGCGGCGGGTCGCTGATTCAGTAATAATTGACGCATCACATTCATATAGGGCGTCACATGTTGAAAGAACTCCAGATATCCTTTACAGAGATAATTTTGCCGTTCGCCGCCGTCCATACAAATTCGATGTTTCGGACAACCGCCGTGACAGGCAAAGCGCCACGTACAGTTCTGGCAGCGTGAGGAAAGGTTTGCTTTAGCCGCGCCAAACTGCTGCTGAAAAGAAGAAGCCGCCATTTCTTCTAAAGAGTGTTGCTGCAGATTGCCCAGTTTATAGGCGGGAAAAACAAAATGGTCACAGCTAAACACGTCGCCATTCTGCTCCACCAGCAAACTTTGCCCGCAGGTCGACTGCATCGTACAAAGCGTGGCGGGCTCCCCCATCCAGACGCCAAGTAAGTTGTCAAAAAGCTGTACGAATATGCGTCCGACATCGTGACGTATCCATTGATCAAAAACATCGCACATAAAGGCGCCCCACCCTTCAGGCGTGACGGAAAAGGGCATCAGCGAAGGCGAATCCTCATTGTCAGATAACGTCAAAGAACGCTGCGTTTTTTGCGCGAGCGGCTCAACAATGGGAATAAATTGCAGGTGTTTACTTTCCAATTCCTGCGTCAAAAAATGATAAATAGCGTTGCCATGACGGCATGACACATCATTCACGACAGTGAGCGTGTTGAACTCGACATCATTTGCCTGCAGAAGGCGGATAGCATTAACGACACGGGAAAAAGACGCCCGCCCTGACGGCGTTTTCCGGTAATTATCATGAACGACTTGCGGCCCATCAATCGATATACCAATCAGGAACTGGTGCTGCGCAAAGAAAGCCGCCCATTCTTCATTGATTAATACGCCATTGGTTTGCAGACTGTTGTAAATAGTTTTGCCGTTGGCATAGCGTTGCTGCAAGCGCACCACTTTTTGGTAAAAAGAAAGACCGCATAGCGTCGGCTCTCCCCCCTGCCAACAAAACGAGACCTCTGAGGATGGCGTATCATCAATTACCCGGCGGATATACGTCTCCAGCACATCGTCAGACATGACGCGCTGGCCCCGGGGTTTATCAAGATAGAAACAGTACTTGCACGATAAGTTACACAGACTGCCGCTGGGCTTGGCTACGGTATTGAATACTATGCTCATTCGTCTTACTCGCTGTGAAGAATGGGTATAGCATAAGCGGGACGTGACAGGGCGATATCAGCCAGCATTGCAACAATTATTACGCTAATTGTTAGCGCAGTTGTAATCACCTTGATTTTTCATATAAAAGGCTAGTTTTTTAAATTGATGTAACAAAGTATAAATCACATAAGGCTGCGCCATACCCGGTCAACAGCGCATTTATGCAAGCCGCCATGTTCGCGTTTCAGACAGCACAAAGCCTGCATAACGCAGGCTTTGTCATGGTTTTTCTGGCAAATTCAATCAATCAGAATCTATAGGTCACGCCAGTAGAAAGGATACCGGTCCAGGATTTATCCACCATCGGGCTATCGGTAATTTCATCCGACAGACGGGTGTAGCGCGCAGTACCATATACGCTCCAGTTACCGGCGAAATTATAGTTAGCGCTCAGTTCAAGATACGGGTTCCAGCTATCGTTCGGGTTATAGCCGCGCAGGCCGCTACGCGAAGATTCTTTACGTGATACGCCGTAATAGTAATCGTTCTGGTTCTCGCTATTCCATTCAACCCCGATACCTGGCGTTAAGGTCAGCCCGCCATTGGTATACCGATAAAGCCAGGCCAGATCCCAGACAATACCGTTACTGTTATCCAACGTATCCCCTGCCAGTGAGGTACGCAGGAATCCATACTGGGTGTGATGCGCGTAAGAAACGCCCGCCATCATAGTACTTTTACGCCTGTCCAGACGACGCAACTGATGGTCATCGCTGTCGCCCGGTTTGAAGTACATCGGGGACCAGTATGCCATGATTGACAACTTATCGGCATTGTCATTCCACAAGTAGTACCCGCCGCCCAGACCACGGAACCAGAAGTTTTCGCTTTCATAAGCGATGACCGGTATCGGATAAACATCGCTATCGTAATCTTTATAAGGGTGTTCAACCACACCAACGCCTGCGCCCAACGTCAGGTTGCTTTCAGCGTGCGCGACGCTGGCGGATGTTGCAATAAACACGCCAAGAGCCAGAAGTTTAAGTTTGGTCACAATCCATAATTCCTTATTCAAATGTTCTGCGGCAAAAGTGTAACCGCCAATACCTGTAAGCCCAACTATTTTACACAATGTAACCGTTTAATATCACCATCACCGATTATTTTCAGATGATCGGTTGATGATCGTTATGTGACCGGGAACGCTTTTTCTGATATCCACCAGCCTTTTCTACCTGATGAGTTATTGATATGTCATCGAAATCCACTGACGCGTACAGGCAAGTTTTGCAAATGCCATCTACGCTTAATGTTAAGAAGGTGTATCACCGGACACGTTGATCTTCTGGCCAATAAAATGGCATGAGAGTTGCTTTTTTTTTCCTTAGCAGAGACGGCGTTCAGTCTACCTCTTCCGGGAGCCTCTACTATTCATATGAACGGCTCTTAACATGTGCGAAAAAACGAAAGGATGGCATATCATGAATATATTCGATCACTATCGCCAGCGTTACGAAGCTGCCAAGGACGAAGAGTTCACACTGCAGGATTTTCTTACCATTTGTCGGCAAGATCGCAGTGCTTATGCCAACGCGGCAGAGCGGCTATTAATGGCTATCGGCGAGCCTAATATGGTCGACACTGCCCAGGAACCCCGACTTTCCCGACTCTTCTCCAACCGGGTTATTGCTCGCTATCCTGCGTTTGAAGAGTTTTACGGCATGGAAGACGCGATTGAACAGATTGTCTCTTATCTGAAACATGCGGCGCAAGGGCTGGAAGAGAAGAAGCAAATTCTCTATTTGCTGGGACCTGTGGGGGGTGGCAAATCATCGCTCGCTGAACGGCTGAAATCGCTAATGCAACGCGTGCCAATTTATGTTTTAAGCGCCAACGGCGAGCGTAGCCCGGTCAACGATCATCCGTTATGCCTGTTTAATCCGCAGGAAGATGCGCAGATTCTGGAAAAAGAGTACGGTATTCCGCGCCGCTATCTCGGTACGATTATGTCCCCGTGGGCGGCCAAACGCCTGCATGAGTTTGGCGGCGATATTACTAAATTCCGGGTGGTGAAAGTCTGGCCCTCCATTCTGGAGCAGATTGCCATCGCCAAAACGGAACCCGGCGATGAAAACAACCAGGATATTTCGGCGCTGGTCGGTAAGGTGGATATTCGTAAACTCGAACATCACGCCCAGAACGATCCGGATGCGTATGGTTACTCTGGCGCGCTGTGCCGCGCTAACCAGGGGATCATGGAGTTCGTCGAGATGTTTAAAGCGCCTATTAAGGTGCTGCACCCCTTGCTGACCGCAACTCAGGAAGGTAACTACAATGGTACGGAAGGTATTTCCGCCCTGCCCTTTAATGGCATCATACTTGCCCACTCAAACGAATCTGAATGGGTGACTTTCCGTAACAATAAAAATAACGAAGCGTTCCTCGACCGTGTCTATATTGTGAAGGTGCCTTATTGCCTGCGAATCTCCGAAGAGATCAAAATCTACGAGAAACTACTTAATCATAGCGAGCTGGCTCATGCGCCCTGCGCGCCGGGCACGTTGGAAACGCTTTCGCGTTTCTCAATTCTTTCTCGCCTGAAAGAGCCGGAAAATTCCAGTATTTACTCGAAAATGCGCGTTTATGACGGTGAAAGCCTGAAAGATACCGACCCCAAAGCCAAATCGTACCAGGAGTATCGCGACTATGCGGGCGTGGACGAAGGGATGAACGGTCTCTCCACCCGATTCGCCTTTAAGATCCTCTCCCGCGTATTCAACTTCGACCATGCGGAAGTGGCGGCAAACCCGGTACATCTGTTCTACGTTCTGGAACAACAAATCGAGCGCGAGCAGTTCCCGCAGGAGCAGGCTGAGCGTTATCTGGAGTTCCTGAAAGGCTACCTGATCCCGAAATACGCCGAATTTATCGGCAAGGAGATCCAGACGGCCTATCTCGAATCTTATTCTGAGTACGGGCAGAACATTTTTGATCGTTACGTGACTTATGCGGATTTCTGGATTCAGGATCAGGAGTATCGCGACCCGGATACCGGTCAACTGTTCGATCGCGAGTCGCTGAACGCCGAACTAGAAAAAATTGAAAAACCAGCGGGTATCAGTAACCCGAAAGATTTCCGTAATGAGATAGTAAACTTTGTCCTGCGCGCCAGAGCCAACAATAGCGGCCGTAATCCAAACTGGACCAGTTACGAGAAGCTGCGCACGGTGATTGAGAAAAAAATGTTCTCTAATACTGAAGAGCTGTTGCCGGTCATTTCTTTTAACGCCAAAACGTCGACTGACGAGCAGAAAAAGCATGACGACTTTGTCGATCGGATGATGGAGAAAGGGTATACCCGTAAGCAGGTTCGTTTGTTGTGCGAGTGGTACCTGCGCGTGCGTAAATCGTCGTGATGTTAATGCCCGGTGGCGCTTGCGCTTACCGGGCCTACAAAGTAATGTTCTGTAGACTGGCTAAGCGTTAGCGCTATCTGGCACTGACAGAACAGGCGCTCAGTTGGCAGTACGGGGGGCATATGACCTGGTTCATAGACCGACGTCTTAACGGCAAAAATAAAAGCACGGTGAATCGCCAGCGCTTTTTGCGCCGTTATAAAGCACAAATTAAGCAGTCAATTTCCGAAGCGATTAATAAACGCTCTGTGACCGATGTCGACAGCGGAGAGTCCGTCTCTATTCCAACCGATGATATTAGCGAACCGATGTTTCATCAGGGGCGCGGCGGTCTGCGCCATCGCGTCCATCCGGGTAACGATCACTTTATCCAGAATGATCGCATTGAGCGTCCGCAAGGCGGTGGCGGCGGCGGTTCCGGCAGCGGTCAAGGTCAGGCCAGCCAGGACGGCGAAGGCCAGGATGAGTTTGTTTTTCAGATTTCAAAAGATGAGTATCTGGATCTGCTCTTTGAAGATTTAGCGCTGCCTAATCTGAAAAAAAACCAGCATCGCCAGCTTAACGAGTATAAAACTCACCGCGCCGGTTTCACCTCAAACGGCGTGCCGGCCAATATCAGCGTGGTACGTTCGCTACAAAACTCTCTGGCGCGACGTACAGCAATGACGGCAGGAAAACGCCGCGAACTGCACGCGCTGGAAACGGAACTGGAGACCATCAGCAAAAGCGAACCAGCGCAACTGCTTGAAGAGGAGCGGTTACGTCGGGAGATTGCCGAACTGCGGGCTAAAATCGAGCGGGTGCCGTTTATCGACACCTTTGATTTACGCTATAAAAATTATGAAAAACGGCCTGAGCCCTCCAGCCAGGCGGTAATGTTCTGTCTGATGGACGTCTCTGGTTCGATGGACCAGGCAACCAAAGATATGGCCAAGCGTTTTTACATTCTGCTCTATCTGTTTTTAAGCCGAACGTATAAGAACGTCGAAGTGGTTTATATCCGCCACCATACCCAGGCGAAGGAAGTGGACGAACATGAGTTCTTTTATTCGCAAGAGACCGGGGGGACGATTGTCTCCAGCGCGCTTAAACTCATGGATGAAGTGGTTAAAGAGCGCTACGATCCGGGACAGTGGAACATCTATGCGGCGCAAGCGTCAGACGGTGATAACTGGGCCGACGATTCACCGTTGTGTCATGAGATTCTGGCGAAAAAGCTGCTGCCGGTAGTGCGCTATTACAGCTATATCGAGATTACCCGCCGCGCCCACCAGACCTTATGGCGCGAGTATGAACATCTGCAGGCGACGTTCGATAACTTCGCCATGCAGCATATTCGCGATCAGGAGGATATTTATCCGGTATTCCGCGAATTGTTTCAGAAACAGAGCGCCAATCAAAACGTATAAATAAACCCGCCCGTTCATATGTCGGGCGGATTTTAATAAACCTGGTGTTCGGTTTTTATGACTGAAGCAATTACCCGCGAATAGTCTGAATGAAGGTATTCCGGCATATCGGGTAATTTAACCCATTAATAGAATTCCATCATGTTAATATCACCAACACCAAGGCCAAGGCTGATATCCAAGATGTTCTGGTTGCCCCACTCCAGGAGGAAGAATGTGACAGGCAGGGACTTTATCAAAAACATGATCAAGAACATGTGAAAAAGGATCATCCGCCATCGCCGACGACGTAAAACCTGCTGCCAGTAATGCAAAAAATAAAATCACAGCCATCTCTTTAAATCGTTTCATAGTGCCTCCGAACGGAAGTACATTATTATCCTTACCACTTCACACTCCTTTCATCATCATAATAAAGGTTATTTTCTTTTTGTCACAAATAGATCAGTATTGTTGGTTAAAAATTTAGTTTTTATCACAATAGTCACACACGAAAATATAAACACAGCGTATTAATTGGTTTATTAAATCGAGAATGATTTTTATTCCATAACATCAACACGTTTTATTTTTAAACAGTCTATTAGAGGAATTCTCATCGCTATGGTAAACTAACGCATCCGACTTTCAGGGCTGTAGTTCATCATGAATTTTCATCATAAAGCGCTCAGGCACTTTATCTCGGCAAGCGTCATCGTTTTGACATCGTCCTTCCTGATTTACGAACTTATTGCCAGCGACAGGGCAATGAATGCCTATATGCGTTATATCATGGAGAGAGCCGATTCGTCGTTTTTGTACGATAAGTACCAGAATCAGAGCATCGCCGCACATTTGATGCGAACTTTTGAAGCGCCGGGAGACCCCGTCACCGCAGAAAAACGCCGCGCGTTTTGCGACGCCTTTGAGGCTATTAACGGTACGCACGGCGTCAACCTGACCCGGCATAATTACCCGGCGCTACATGGCACCCTGCAAACTGCCGCTACACAATGTACCGATAATCTTGATGACGCCCTTTTACTGCCTGCGTTTGATCAGGCGGTAAGCATCAACCGTTCGCAGGACGACCACAGTCACGGGCTGGGCACACTGGAGCTTAAATTCCGTTATTACGTTGATTTAAATAAACATTATGTCTATTTCTATGATTTAATCAACTCACGGCGCTTCGCCATGCATCGTTGGACTTTTTTACAAAAAGGCACAATGGGTATTAACAGAAAAGATATAGATAAACTTTTTACCGGCCGTACGGTTATTTCAAGTATTTACATGGATGATATTACCCAGGAAAACGTCATGAGCTTTTTAACGCCAGTCTATCTGGCGGGAACGTTAAAAGGTATCGTGATGGTGGATGTTAACCAGGATAATTTAAAAAATATTTTTTATACCCAGGACCGTCCGCTGGTTTGGCGTTATCTTAACGTAACACTAAAGGATATGGACTCCGGAAAAGAAATTATTATTAATCAAAGCAAAAATAATCTGTTTCAATATGTGAATTATAGCCATGATATCCCTGGTGGACTGCGCGTTTCGTTGTCCCTTGATTTAACCTATTTCCTTGTCTCGTCCTGGAAAGCGCTGGCCTTTTACTTACTGGCAACGGCGATCCTGCTTAATATGGTACGGATGCACTTTCGGCTTTATCGCAACGTCACACGCGAAAATATTAGCGATGCCATGACCGGGCTTTACAACCGTAAAATATTAACACCGGAGCTGGAACAGCGACTGCAACGCCTGGTCAATACCGGGACGCCGGTGACATTTGTCGCTATTGATTGCGATAGGTTAAAACTGATCAACGATACCCAGGGGCACCAGGAAGGCGACCGAATTATTACCCTGTTGGCGAAAGCGATTAAAACATCGATTCGTAAAAGCGATTACGCCATCCGCCTCGGCGGCGATGAGTTCTGTATTATTCTTGTTGATTACGCGGCGGATTTGGCTATCCATCTGCCGGAGCGTATTATTCGTAACCTGCAAATTATCGCACCGGATAAGACAGTCCATTTTTCCGCCGGGATTTATAATATGCAGCCCAATGATACGATTAATGATGCCTACCAGGCTTCCGATGCGCAGCTCTATCTGAACAAACAACAAAAACAACATCGTTCATCATAGTGCTTCGCAGTAAATGTTCATATTGCACCAGGAGTAAGAAATGGCCGAAATGATTGAAGTCGCGAAGGGTGTCGCTACACACCAACGTTTAGTGGCTTTATTAACGCAGGAGAACGCGCGCTATCGTGTGGTTAGCCATGAAGCGGTAGGGAAATGCGAAGCGGTTTCTGAAATACGCGGTACTGCGCTGGGCCAGGGCGCAAAAGCGCTGGTCTGTAAAGTCAAAGGCAACGGCGTCAACCAGCACGTTCTTGCTATTCTGGCGGCCGATCAGCAAGCCGACCTCTCTCAGCTTGCTTCACATCTGGGCGGCTTACGCGCTTCCCTTGCCAGCCCGGCGGAAGTCGATATGCTGACCGGCTGCGTTTTTGGCGCAATCCCGCCTTTCAGTTTTCACCCCAATCTGAAACTGGTCGCCGATCCGCTCCTGTTTGAGCGTTTCGATGAAATTGCTTTTAATGCCGGCCTGCTGGAAAAATCAGTCATTATGAATACACAGGACTATCTGCGCATCGCCCGACCAGAACTGGCAGTCTTCCGCCGCTTTCAGTCATCGCCAACGGCTTAGTCCTCTCCCTCTTCAAGGAGCAATACCGACACAACGATAATGATAAAAATAGTGAAGAACGACGCCGTTATCATCAGCGCTTCAAGAAACGGTGGATCGTACATAATTGTATCCTCAGGAAGACAACAATGACGGTTCACCTGTTAGCAATACGCGGCGTTGATGGCAATTTAATGACAACGCCGTTTTTCATGTAAAGATTGTCTTTCAGGCAGTTGCCTGAAATCCGCATCAATCGTTAAAAAGGCCTGTGCGCTTTCCCGTTTGGGCGTAAAGTAGTCAGGCTTACTTTTTGGCAAGGAAACCATAATGTTTGATGTCACTCTGCTGATCCTGCTCGGACTGGCAGCTCTGGGATTTATCAGCCACAACACCACTGTCGCCGTCTCAATTCTGGTGCTGATTATTGTCCGCGTAACCCCGTTGAATACCTTTTTTCCCTGGATTGAAAAACAGGGACTTACCGTCGGGATTATTATTCTGACCATCGGCGTGATGGCCCCCATCGCCAGCGGAACCCTACCGCCCTCCACATTGATCCACTCTTTTGTGAACTGGAAATCGCTGGTCGCGATTGCCGTCGGCGTTTTCGTCTCCTGGCTGGGCGGTCGCGGCATTACGCTGATGGGAAACCAACCGCAGCTCGTCGCCGGGCTGCTGGTCGGTACGGTACTTGGCGTCGCGCTGTTTCGCGGCGTGCCGGTCGGCCCACTGATTGCGGCGGGGCTGGTCTCTTTAATTGTGGGGAAGCAGTAACTCGCCCGTCAGATACTGGCCTGGGGTCTGCCCCAGGCCTTTTTTAAACATGGTAATGAATGCCGTGGTGGAATCATAACCCAGCATTTGCGCCGTCTGCTGTACATTACGTCCCGCGATCAGCGCTTGTAGCGCCAGAATTAATTGCAACTGATGACGCCAGCGACGAAAGCTTAGCCCCGTCTCTTTGACGACCAGCCGGGCAAGGTTACGCTCGCTCATCGCGAATACGCTGGCCCACTGCCCTAACGTATTCCATCGCGCGGGCTCCTGCGCCATTGTCTCAACCATTTGGCGAATTTTCGGATGCCCCGATACCGGTAATTGCAATTGTTCCTGCGGCTGCTGCGGCAGTTCATCAAACAACACCTGAATAAGGCGCTGCGTTGGCATTTGCGCTCTTTCGGGATCGGTTCTGCGCGCCAGCGACAAAATCAACTCCCGGCATAACGGCGAAATTTTCAGCGTACAGCAACGCTCCGGCATGACGACCGCCGCAGGTTCAATAAATAAAAAGCACAGCTCCGCCCCTGCGGTCACATGATTACTGTGCGGCAGCGAGCCGGGGAGCCAGACGGCATACTGGGGCGGAACCATCCACATCGCATTTTCCACCTCGCAGGTAATCGCGCCGTGCAGAGCGAGAATCAACTGTCCCTTGCGATGCTGATGGCGAGGGCTAAACAGTTCATCATCCCTGGCGCGAATACAAAAGGCCACAGCGGCATCGTGGTGAAGGTCGGGATCGTAACCGTCCAGTCTCAGGCCAATCATTATATTGTCCGATTTTAGCGATAAATTGTCATTTTAGCTTGATTCATCCAAACAGTAAAAGCTGTTAAGGTATCGCCTCGCCTGACGAGATGAGAAAACGATGACGACAGCCCTTTCACCACGCGGCAAACAGGGCGCTTTACTGATTGCCGGTATTTTGATGATAGCCACTACGCTGCGCGTAACATTTACCGGCGCTGCGCCGTTGCTGGAGACAATCCGTTCGGATTACGGTCTTTCCACCGCCCAGACGGGCCTGCTAACAACCTTGCCGCTTCTGGCGTTTGCACTGGTTTCACCACTGGCGGCCGGTATTGCGCGCCGGTTCGGGATGGAACGCAGTCTGTTTGCCGCAATGCTGCTGATTTGCGCAGGTATTGCCCTCCGCTCCCTGCCCTCCGCTACATTATTGTTTGCCGGAACTGCCATTATTGGGTGCGGGATCGCGCTGGGTAATGTGCTGCTACCAGGATTGATTAAGCGCGATTTTTCACAACATGTCGCCAGGCTGACGGGCGCGTATTCATTGACGATGGGCGCCGCCGCCGCGTTGGGGTCCGCGCTGGTGGTTCCGCTGGCGTTGCACGGTTTTGGCTGGCGCGGCGCGCTGTTAATGCTAATGCTGTTTCCGCTGTTGGCGCTTCTTATCTGGTTGCCGCAGTGGCGCACTACCCGCTCAGCTAACCTGAGTAGCTCCCGGGCATTACATGAACGCGGTATCTGGCGTTCGCCTTTAGCCTGGCAAGTTACGTTGTTTCTTGGACTTAACTCACTGATTTATTATGTGATTATCGGCTGGTTACCGACAATACTCATCAGCCACGGTTATAGCGAAGCACAGGCAGGATCGCTACATGGCCTGCTGCAACTGGCGACCGCGGCGCCTGGGTTAGCCATTCCGCTTATTTTGCATCGCTTTAACGATCAACGCTGGATTGCCGCGCTGGTCTCACTATTGTGCGCGGTGGGCGCGGCGGGACTTTGGTTTGTGCCGGGCCAGGCGGTCATCTGGACGCTACTGTTCGGCTTCGGTTCAGGCGCGACGATGATCCTCGGCCTGACGTTTATTGGCCTGCGCGCCAGTTCGGCGCATCAGGCAGCGGCGCTTTCCGGCATGGCGCAGTCGGTCGGGTATTTACTGGCGGCATGTGGGCCGCCCGTCATGGGAAAACTTCATGATGCCAGCGGTAGCTGGTATCTGCCGCTATCAGGCGTGACGGTTCTGGCTATCATCATGGCGATTTTCGGCCTCTACGCCGGACGCGATCGAGAGATAGCGTCATAAATAAACCTGATACCCACATCTGAATGCCTGATGACGCTTCGTTTATCAGGCCTGATCCATTAAAATCATTACCGCTATCCGACAAAATTACCGTAAGCGACACCATCACAGGAGGGAAAAATGCGAATCCAGTGTAAGCGCGTCTATTTCCCGGCGGAAAAAGACGATGGTTATCGGGTATTGGTTGACAGGCTATGGCCGCGCGGCATTAAAAAAGCAGCGCTGGTCTATGATGAATGGAATAAGGCCATTACGCCCTCCACCGAATTGCGCAAAGCCTTTCATAGCGAACTGATTGATTTTAACCACTTCGCGCAGCAATACCGGGCAGAACTTGCGCAACAGCATCAAGCAGGCAAACGGCTGGCGGATATTGCCCGACACCAACCGCTAACGTTGCTATACGCCGCTAAAGATACTCGCCAGAACCATGCCATTGTGCTGGCGGAGTGGCTACGAGAGCTGTGATTGTCGTGCCGCTGCCTGGCCTGGTTGTCTGTCCGGGGACAACGGCATCAAATGTTCTGCCCGCACCCAGGCAAAACCGTGCTGACCATCGGCGGAGGCTACATCGCCCGTAACCAGCCACAGCGCCCGAGGCGCTTCTTTCGGCAGTAAGGTGACGTGTCCATTTACCGGGTTAATGAATTCATCCCCAGGTTGGCACAGGCAAAATAGCTCAACCGACTTACCAATATTCCGCCGTCCGGCGGGTGTTTTAGCGCCAATAACTATTGCCAACGCGCCCGGCTTTAACTGAAACATATTTTCTTGCGCCGCATGAAACTCATTATCAGATTGTTCTTAATCATATCCCGTCGGACCGCAGGTTGTCACTTTTTCGTATCAGGGTGCTCTCTGCGCCATAATGTCCACTCATCAATGATTTCGCCATTGGGCAATTTGCAATCGGAACGCACGCCTTGTGGGGTCTGCACCGGCATCAGCGTACCGCCCTGTTGCTCACAGTAGACGGCTGCCGGATTAGGCATCCCAATGCGCGGCGGCCTGGGGGCGTTGGGTTGCGACGATGAACAAGCGCTCAGCAGCAATACGCCTGGCAACGCAATCCACGTAAATTTCATAACGACTCCTTAAAGCGATATTTTGTCCAGGATAACCTGGCGGGTACGCTATTTCCATACTTTCTGTCAGCGCTTTAGCGGGTGTTTATCCCGGGTTAAGTCAGTAATAGCCACGCCCTGTCACAAAGTAACCGACCTTTTGTCGCTGAGAAAACCCTGCTATTCTGGCGCCCCCTGAACAGTGAAGGTAATAGCATGAGAGTGGGTATCCTCTTCCCTGTCGTCATTTTCATTACGGCAATATTATTTTTGGCATGGTTTTTTATTGGCGGTTACGCCGCGCCGGGAGCATAACCATGAGGAAAACAACGCTGGTGTTGATGGGCATCGCGCTAGTTGCGGTGGCGGGTACCAAACTGGGCTGGTGGTAAATTCATTTTGAATAATAAAGGCTACCTGTCGTAGCCTTTATTATCTCTGAAAGTTCTGCGTTTAGCTTTTGATTTTTCTGTAGATTAACAGCACGACAATCGCGCCGATCACCGCGACTGCAAAGCTGCCGAAGTTGAAACCATCCACTTTGCCAAAGCCAAAGAACGTACTGATCCATCCTCCGACTACCGCACCAACGATCCCCAGAATGATCGTCATAAAGAATCCGCCGCCATCTTTACCTGGCATGATCCACTTAGCCAAAATACCCGCAATAAGTCCAAAAATAATCCATGAAAGAATGCCCATTTTTTCCTCACTTATGTCTTAACGTTAGCGGTTTATTTGCCGTTAAAAAGAATAGCACATCGTCAGGAAAGTGAAGTTTGTGATATCCATCACCTTTTAGCGTCGTGGATAAAAGCGCATAAATATCAGGGTTGCAATCATTAATGATAACGATTATCTTTATCAACACCGAGTGGTTGAGTTTATAACCCACCTGTTCGGTACGACATTGCTCACATTGCTTCCAGTATTATTTGCCCGCCTCACCGAGTGCGGGCTTTTTTTGCTAACCGCTATCTATCCCATGTCGAATTCATGGTCTTTTTCAGCCGCGCTATTTTGCGTGATACGGGGTCATCTCCAGCGCCGTACATTCATCCTGCTTGTCCTGCTGCATAAACCCCATGGTCACCATAAACAAACCGATCATAAATGGCACTTCATAAAGCTCTTCAATCAAATCTGTGTAACGCGCGTTATGCAGGAATATCGGCGACAACCACCGATGATGCTCGACAGTGTCGGAAATCAGATATGAACATGCCGTCACGGCAAACAGCCACAGTGGCAGAGAAACGTCCCGCAGACGACGAACAATCTCCTTACGTAGCCCGGCAGAAAACAGGACTGGCAATACCAACGCAGCAATTAATAGCACTGAAATCGTTCTGAACAGCATACGTGGCTCGTCAGGGAAATAGTCACGCCCCCAACTGGTGCTTCTACCCAGCAGTACCAGCCACCAGACAACAGCCCATAGCCAAAACTGCTTTGCCCCTTCGGGACGGGAAAGTGGCCGTATATACCAGGCGGTAAATAGCGCCCCAAACAGTAACCATAACGCTTGTCCGTTTTCAATCCATCGGACCACCACGCCGTTAAGCAAAGGCAATTGCCAGTCCGCCGTAAACGGGATGACCACAGCGGCAAGCGCAAGAGTAAGTGCTGACGAAGTTAATCGGGTATCGAGTTTCATGATCATAAGACTCTTCTGGTTTTTAATACCCAATCATAAGTTTTATGAATACGCCCTCATTAGCAAACAATGCGATATTCTTAATGTTTTCTTAATGTTTCTTTTCAACCCATGTCTGATGTAAATAAACAGCGCTTTTCAATACGCAAAAACCGCATCACGCTGGCGACGCGTGATGCGGTTTCTCATTTAAAAAATCAATTTATATCAAATAGATACTACAAGATCCTTACCAACCGCAAACGTCGTGTTCGCTTTCGGTATCGTAGGAACGCACGGTATTGACCAAATCCTTCACAACTTCTGCCGCAACTTCAGGTACCAGCAACGTCATCGGTGCTTCCGTTTCATAGTCCACAGAGACGCCGTTGCTATTATTCGTGACCGTGACGGTATAAGTAGCTTTTCCCATTATTATTCTCTCCCGGCATGAATGACTTTTCGTGAGGTCGCCCCTTCCATCAGTACTTCCGGCGCGACAAAAAAGTCGATGTTAAAATAGGTATCATCCGTCATGACCTCAATATTGTGCCACTTTTCCGGAGGAAACACGCCAAACTCGCCGGCATTGATCACCATGATCTCTTCCGGCTCAGAGCAATGTTCATCAGCGTATCCGAGATATTTGACCGCCCCCTGCATCACCGAGAGGCGAGGATAAACGCCGGGTCGCGTTCCCTTATCAAGGTGGCGTTCGAAAATTCCGGCAGGCGCCGTCTCTTTGTTCCAGAATGGCGTGGAACGTGTATGGATATGATTTTGTGGAATTTGCCGCATTTGCTTCCCTCTTCCCGCAGGTTACTCAGCGATAGTCTCATCGCTGTCGTAAAAAGGTTACGCTCCAAAAACAGCATTTTAAATACCATTTATTGGTTACTATTTTGCTGTTTTCCACGCAATAAAACCGAAAGGAGTGCAATGACCCGCCGTTGTCGACGGGTCCAGGGGGTTAAGACTGGAGCGTTGCCAGCCGGGCGGCAAACCCGACGAAAAGAAGGCCAATCAACGAATTGCCCACTTTTGCCAGTTTCTTTTTGGTACCAATATAGTGGGTTACAAAAGCGCCAGAAAGAATTAAAAAGCTCAGATAGCAAAAACTGACGATTTCAAGGGTGGTAGCCAAAATAAAAAATGACACCCCAGTATGCGGCGCAGTAACGTCAATAAATTGCACAAAAAAGGAAACATAAAAAAGTATGGCTTTAGGATTCGTCAGGCTAAGAATTAAAGCACGCTTAAAAATAGCGCCAAAAGGAACTACCGTTTCCGTCGCCGCACGCCCCTTTGAGGTCAGCGTGGCGTAAAGGATTTTTGCGCCAAGGTAGAGCAGATAAAACGCGCCGAGATAGCGAACAATGTTAAACAGAACCGGCGTTGTTTTGATCAGCGTCGCCACGCCCGCATACGCCAGAAACATTAATATCGCATCGCCGATAAACACGCCGCATGCGGCAAGATATCCTCCTTTAACCCCGCGTCCCACGCTGTTTTTAAGCACAAAAAGCGTATTCGGCCCCGGTACCAGAACGATAAAAATCGCCCCAACCAGGTACGTCCAATAATTCAGAACACCATACTCCGCGAACACATTAACCTCTTCCTGAAAACATTTACGCTTAGCTGCGAAACAGTATGCTAACGAATGCACCGGAAGATGGGAAGCGAAACCACGTCTCTCCAGCCGCTATTCCGCCACGCTTATATCCACATCACCCAAAAACGTTCTTGTATCGCGCCCCCCGCAGGCAATCACCAGGTATTGGCCCACGTTTCCTCATGGGGAATTAACGCGCGCGTCGCACCAAAGACAGAGATGCCAACACATCACTGATATCGCTCTCATTCAGATTCGGCGCATTAAAGTGCGTTCTCAGCCACACCATATCCTCATGGCTGAAAGCGCCGACCATCAGGCGCTGGCTGATAATGATCAACATTTGATTATCAAGTTGTCGAATACGTTGCCGGGTGACCGACAAGGTTTGTATAGGAAAGGAGGGTTCTGGGCCGGTTCGCCACTGCGCTAAATAGCGGTACTGTATCGCTTTACTGGCATCCATTAGCGAACGAATAAAAGGGGTTATCGAATGCGGGTCCAGACCGTTATTTTTCGCTTCTTCTTCAGCCTCGGCAAAAACATTTTGTTCACGCGTGAAATCCTCTATCGGCAGATGGTGCTTCATTTTATAAGCAGCCACATCTTTCATTAATAACATGCGTTCATTGAGCGCGGTTAAGAGTGCGCCAAGCGATACCGACGTTACCGAATCGGCAAAAGTGGTGCTGCACATCAATAAAGAACAAAGAAAAATGGCGATATGACGAATCATTAATCAACCTCCTTTTACGGAGGCCTGACAGTAATTTACCTTTATTAAGATAACATTAAGTAATTATTACAAATGGGTATTAATGCTTATTCGTTTAAACTGGAGTGATAAAAAGAACAGGCCGTTGATTCTGCGGAATCTTCACCTTCATTTAAAGTGTATAAAATATACAACAAATCACACAAATGTGATGCGCGTCACGTTTTTATGTTTTTTTATTACAGTTTTATGATATAGGTCTAACTTTAATAGGTCACTAATTTCTCTCCCCCGCTCAGGGAGATCGGCTTCAATTTACATCGAATATGGTGAAATATGACTACCATTACACTAGTCAACGAACAAAATAGTACTGGCAATCCTTTTTCTGCACATATGTTATGTGAACAGCGAGCTATTCAGGAAATTACTTACGAACTATTGCAATCGCAGCAGCATGTCTCAAATAAGGATATCATCGCCAAACTTATTGAAAAACTGGAAACAGAAAAAGACGTAGTGCAGCTTGATATTTACCGTAATGCCTTAGAAGCCGTTTTGTTTCAGACACCTGACGACATCTAATATATACCCAAAATAATTCGAGTTGCTTAAAGGCGGCAAGGGAGTGAGTCCCCAGGAGCATAGATAACTATGTGACTGGGGTGAACGACAAATCTGCCGGGAGCAGATTTGAACGTCGCGTGCGACGGCCCGTCAGGGCGAGGCCCATGGATGGGCCGAGTAATCCGTAGCCAACACATAAGCAACTTGAAGTATGAAGGGTATAAACAAGGGAGGGGGTTACTCCTCCCCTGTTCGTTAATAATGCAGATGCCTCAACGTGCGGTACCTGATTTTTCGTAGCCGTTTGCATGGATTTGCGGTGCAACATGCTGCATGCTTTCTGGCATCTCATGCTGCCGGTATACGGCTGGCAGTAATGTTAAGCCTGAGCCATTTTTCACATGAAGACTAAATTTACCCGATTCTTTTAACGCCTGAATAAGATTTTCCTGGGCGGGAGTTAATGTCTCATCATGCCACAGAACAATATGCTCGAAAGACGTTGATAAAAGATCGGGCATCGGCGCCTGCCAGGGGATGACTTCAACTCGCATACCTTCACTACAATATTTAATCGTTTCCAGCCATAGCTCAATGGGGTCGTTCAGCGAAAACGCAGCAATAAGCATTGTGCCTGCTGGCGCCTTTCGTACGCTACTTAGCTGGAACGTGGCGTATTCAATAATCGCAGTATCCAGTAATGCCTTTTCAAATCGGCGTGCATCATCATCGCCTGCGGACAACCACAGCCGTAAAGGACGCAGTATTGACTCAATTACGATACACGGCGGAATTTCCCGACCATAACGCCAGAGTAATTTTCGCAATTTGGCGGGTTCGAATTTTCTACACTGCGCTAAAATCTCTTCCTGGTAGAATAACCATCCCGAGCGGCAATGCGTTTCTTCACCATAGAGGGCAGGTTTAATCTCTTTTAATGAGAAGCCTTTGCTTAACGCGTCGATAATATGCTGTATTCTGATAGCATCTTCTATGCAATAAAAACGATTGCCAACTTCATCTTTGGTAGGTTGAAGCAGGCCATAGCGTTCCCAGGACCTGATATTTGCTGTTGTGACACCACACTGCGCCGCCATTGCGCTAATACTAAAAGTAGCCATGCCTGTCTGGCCTCATGATGATGTAAGAAAGCATAGTGAACCTAAACGCCATCAGAAGCAAATCATTATTAAGCAATGACCTTACTATTTACACGTGAAATTACATTATCGACATTATTTATTGTCAGCCAGTGCGTAAAGGCTTTAGAGACGGACAGTATTTGATAATCCAGAACTGTTCTACAACCTAATTTAGTCAGAACATGGTAGCGTACTGAGTAAATAGTTTTTAAATGTACATTCAGCTCACAGCTTATTTGTCGGATATCCATTCCTTTAACAAGCATCGCCAAAACATTTCTTTCATTCGCCGTTAATCTGACTTTCTCTGACCTGGGGAAAAATTGACCAGCAGCGGCCAAAATCAGTAACTCACGCCACTCAGCAATAGAGGCATCGACCTTTATTCGATATATAGCATGATGTTCATCAATAAAGTTATATTCATTATGGGTAACAATTCCAATGAGTACCGTTTTAAATGTGGAAGTAATATACTGCTGTACGGTGTAGTAATCGTCGATATCAAAAATAATATAATTTACGTTACCAGCTATTATTGCGACGTCCTTAAATAAGGACTCCAGACCATAATTAAGAAACAGGTTTTCGCTCAATAGTCTTGTATCTGTCTTTAAAACAGATGATGCGGAACCAGTCATATCCACCTCAACAAAACGAGAGCCATGTGGGAATATCCATTCGATGGCCCGCATAAGATCATCTGCTTACTTCAGCGATGATAACCCATTAAGTAGTAGTTGAGGAACGCCGTTTGCGCAACCTGACAAACGTCCTGGGGCATCTTATGTGAACTGCGTGGGAATGTACGCTTTCGCAAAATCCACAAAGCGTACGACCGCAGGCAGCAAAATATGCCAGTCCTGTTGCTCCAGACCTAAATATTCACGCTGCGCCGCACGCAACGTAGCAGCATACTCTTCTGGCAACTGAGGTAACAGCCAGTCAGCCGCCGCATCCTTAGAGGTAAATCTCCCGGTAGAAAGGGTGTACCAGATACGCGCCAGGGTTAAAACGATATGATACTCATCTCCCTGCACATCTGCCGTGGATTGCCAAAGGTCGAGGGGATAACGCAAGGCCTTCAGCAACTGCGCCGCAGGGGCTGGCGTGAACAGCCGTTCCGCGCGTTCGCCCTTTAGCGGTATACTGGTTTCCAGAATTTGGGTTATCAGTAACACCATGTCCCAGTCCTGCTGCGCTGGTTCATAAATCCCCTGACAAATGTCCTCTCTTAGCCACTCGCCAAATTGCATTTCCCTGGAAGGTGGAAAACACCAGGGAACCAGCTGCGAATAAAGCACGACAGTGACCTCCAGAGCGCGTTTTTCTGCCGACGCCCCCGGCGGCGATGAAAGCGCCAGCAATTCCTGCATCAGCGTTGCGCGTTGGGTCTCCGTCAGCGGCTGGCATATTGTCACCAGCAGATCAATGTCGCTGTTTGGCTTCAGACTGCCCGCGACAGCGGAACCATATAAATGAATAGCACGCAACGTATCGCCTGTGACACGAGTAATCAGGCGACATGCCGCATCCGTTTGGCATTGAATCGAGGGCGGTATCGACGGCGTCATCATTGCTCCGGGGGCGCAGGTATTTTTTATATTGATTGCCAGAAATATGGCATAACGGCAGAAAAAAAGCTCGCTATTCATAGCGAGCTTTTAACATTGCAATCAGACTTAATGATGTAGCATTTCGTCAACGACCTCATTCGCCTTTAACTGATAAGGATAATAGGTAGGCCAGTTTTCCATCTCTTGCAGCAATGCCTGCTGCGAGGTATTTCCCATAAAGATATGGAAGTGCGCCGATTTTCGCGGGGCAATAATATGATCGCTAAACTGAACATATTTAGGCGCTTTGCTATTCGCATCTTTACATTCGAACAGGTAGCGCACCCCTTTTTTACCCGATGCGTAAGTCAGAATTTTATAGCCGGCATAATTGTATTTACAGGATGCAACGTTATTGTCGCGATGGAATTCTATAACGCCATTTTCAATGCCAATAGTCTCAACATTCGTCGCGTATCCTTTGCGATAATACGCTTTAATATCCTCAAACGTTTTCTCCGGGTCTTTCTTCGCCTTTTGTCTGAAGACAGGGTCCAGCTCGCCGCTGACCAGATAAGGATAGACGGATTGCCACATACCATCCCAGTCGGTGAGCGCGCGATCGCGTACATTAGCGTCATCAAACACGCCCGCTGCCGCTTTTTGCTCAACCTCCGTCATCGGCGCGCCATGAGCATGATGACCATGCGCGAAGGCAGGACTATTTACCAACAGCATTCCCAGAAGCATTGTCAGTTTTTTTAAATGAATCACCAAAACGTTACCCTCATCTTTCTTAGAAAGATGATTGTTATATTATAACATTACAATTATTTCAACAAAAACTCAGCGCCCACCGCGCAGGTGGCCTTTTTTGATATCAACTGGTCCGCCATCGAGGAATTGAACCCCGAACCTTAGAGGTAGAAGCTCTATGCTCTATCCGGTTGAGCTAATGGCGGAAGAAAAATTACGCGGCCATTTTAAGGCAGACGTCTGCGCATTGGCTGCATGCCCGCGCACAATTCTGGCAATGGTCGTGATCGTGCCTTGCACACTCTTCGGCGCAGGCTTTGCAGATATCCGCGCACAGGCGGCATAATTTTTGTGAGTACTCGCTTTCCAACGCCATAAATTGCGCCGCCAGGCGACAAATGGCCGCACATTGCATATCTAACTGGATGCAGTGCTTCATCATTTCGACGTTATCTTCACGCAGACAAGAAGAGGCGCAGATATCACACGCCGCCGCGCATTCATAACACTGCTCAATACACTCACGATGTTCTTGTTGCATAAATGACTCCTTATTTTATTAAGAGGAGTAGATAAGTCTGCACAGAAACGCCGGGATAGCCAAACGGCTACCCCTCTTTTTCATACTTTTTGAACAAAAGTGCTGAATAAAACAGCAATAGTAAAGCCGGAAATCGGCCTCCGTGATGTGACGTCTATACTGTAATGTTCATCTGCTTTTCATCGGAGGTAAAATGGAGTATTTAGCACGACTAAATATCGTTGCGATGCTGATGTCAACGACGTTCTGGATCAATCTGGCGGTCGTTTTTTTCGTCACCCTCATTACTTACTGGCTCATCAACTGGCTACTTAATGTGGTCTATAAAGCGCTACAACGCCCGGATAAAAAGGATGACGCTCATGGGCGGCTGCGGCCTATTGTTTTCGAGATGCTGAAAAAGACCAGTAAAATGCTAATCTTTTTTGCCGCATTTCTCTTTAGTCTGCGCTTTGTCGCCCTGCCCGACCGGTTATTCTCTACCCTCTCTCACGCCTGGTTTTTAGTGGTTGCGATTCAAATGGCGATTTGGCTTGATCAGGGCGTACAGTCATGGATGCGTCATTTACTGTATGCCCCAGGCTCCAATAAAAACCCGGTGACGTTAGTCATTCTTGGTATGATTTTGCGCGTGCTCGTCTGGTCTATGATGCTGCTCTCCATCCTGGCGAACGTCGGCGTGGATATTACTGCACTGGTAGCAAGCCTCGGCGTGGGCGGTATTGCTATTGCCCTGGCGGTACAAACCGTTCTGAGCGATGTCTTCGCTTCGCTGTCGATTGGTTTCGATAAGCCCTTCGAGATCGGCGATTTCGTCGTCTTTAATGATGTAGCCGGTACGATTGAACATATCGGTTTGAAAACCACCCGCATCCGTAGCCTCAGCGGCGAACAGATCGTTTGTGCAAACGCGCAGTTGTTGCAGCAAACCATACACAACTATAAGCGGATGCAAACGCGTCGTATCGTGTTTACTTTTGGCGTCGCCACTGCGACACCGCCGGAAAAGTTACGCCTCATCGGCGATATGGTGAAAAAGATTATTACCGATGTCGGCGAAACACAATTCGACCGCGCCCATCTACTGGCCTTTGGTCAGGATCGGCTGACCTATGAGGTGGTGCATATCGTCAATACCGCGGATTACAATAAATACATGGATATTCAGCAAGAGATAAATATCCGTATTATTGAAAAACTCATTGAGAATGATATCGAACTGGCGCTGCCTAGTCTGGTCGTCAGAGCCCCTGTACAGGTTGAAGAGACCAGGGACTACAGTAATACCGCTGATGCAAAAAACGCAGATAAACGCGTCATGCAGTAAAATCTCTGCCGACAATACCGGGAACCCATGGGTTCCCGGTGCGTTAACGGCGACACGGCAATGCGGGGAAACGACTTGCGGCTATTCCACCTGTAAATGGCGGGTACAGACTTGATCAAGCAGCGCAGACTGATGACTAATCACCAACATCCCTAATGAACGGCTGCGGCACACCTCAAGCACGTATACCCATATCGCTTTTTGAATAGACGGATCGAGTTGCGCCGTCATTTCGTCGGCAATCAGAAAACGCGTTCGCGGGTCAAGCGCGCGCAGTATCGCAATACGCGCCAACTCACCGCCTGAGAGCTGCATTGGCCGACGCGTCAGCCACTCGGGCTGCACATGCAAATGCCTCATCGTTTCCGGGTCAGGCTGCCAGGCATCACGCATAGCGTCTCCGGCGCTTCGCCAGGGATTAAACGTCAGTTCAGGATGCTGGGGGACCAGCTGTACCGGACAATACTGATGCAGGGGTAACGGGCTACCGTCCAGCAGAACGTCGCCCGCCGTCGGTTTTTGCCATCCGGCCAGGACGCGCCCCAACGTTGTTTTCCCCGTTCCGCTTGGCGCATGAATTCCTACCCGTTCACCGGCAGAAATCGTAAACGTCAGGTTATGCCATAAGACTTTCCCACCCTGACGAATAACGAGGTCGCGGCAGCTTAGCATTCTATTCCCTCTCCGGTCGGCATAAATAACGGGTTTAGTTCAGGCAATGCTTGCCATTGCCGTTTTAACGGCTCACTCATCTCTTCCGGCTGTAATCGTTCACGGCGAATATTGTCCGTGATATAACCCTGATGCAGCGCCACAATGCGATCGGCATACCGCGCCGCCAGCAGCAGGTCATGAGTCACCCACAGCACGCCGCATCCCCGCTCGCAGAGACCTCGCAAGTGCTCAAGCAACTGGTTTGCCAGTGCGGTATCAAGCCAGGCGGTGATCTCATCCGCGAGGATATAACGTGCCTGGCTGAGCGAGGCGTGGCACGCCAGAATTCGTTTAGCCATCCCGCCGGAGAGCTGGCGAGGAAAGCGTTCCAGGACTGTCGGTTCGAGATCGCTTTGCTGCAATAGCTGTACCATCTGCGTCTCATCCCAGACGCGTCCGGTCAGATGACATGCTCTGTTCAAATGTTTTCTGATATTCAGCATGGGATTAAGCGCCTGTACCCCCTGCGGCACGTAGCTAAACGTATTGCCCCTAAGCTGCCTGATGGTATGTCTGTCCAGCCGGTTGCCATCAAGCGTAATTTCCCCCCGAAAGCGTAAATTTTCCGGCAGCAGATCGAGCAGGCATTGCAGCAGCAGACTTTTGCCTTCCCCGCTGCCGCCAACCAATGCCACCATTTCTCCGGGCGCGATATCAAAAGAGACATTCTGTAATAACGGCGACCAGCGTCTCGCGCCATACCAGCGATAACGCGCGCTTTCCAGCGTAACCTGTTGTAAACTCAGCATACGTCACTCCTTAGCCACAGCCGCTGAATGGCGCGCGCAAACTGATCGAAGAGCATCACCAGCGTGAATAACATTAGGCCGGGAAACAGCACCAGCCACCAGTTTCCATGGCTAATAAACCGTAACGCATCCGCCAGCAACAGTCCCAGCGAAGGCTCATGCGGCGCCAGCCCAAACCCCAGAAAACTTAACGCCGCGCTGTGCAATACCGCATGAGGAAACATCAATAACGTTCCCGTCAACCATTGCGGCAATAGCGCCGGAAAATAGTGATATCGCCAGCAATAAAGGTGTCCATGCCCCAGACGATAGGTCAATGTCAGGTAGTCACTCTGCGCTACCCGCTCCGCGTCGGCGCGCAGAATCAGCGCCAGACGGGGCCAGTGCGTTAACGCCACGGCCGCAATGACGCCGCTTTTACCGCCGCCGAGCGTAAAACAGATAAGGATCAGCAAAAGTAAATGCGGCATGGCGAGCATGGCATCGGTTATCAGCCGCATCAGGAGGTCCAGCCGGGGATGAATACGCGCCGCTGCCGCCATCACTAGCGCAATAACGCCGCTGCACAACGCGGCGCCAACGCCAATTTGTAAACTGGTGAAGGCCCCCTGAAAGCAACGAAGCCATACATCGCGCCCCAGATTATCGGTGCCAAACCAGTGCTGGATATCAGGCGACAGATGCCGGGCAAGCAGATTAACCTCTGGCGGCTGGCTCAACGTGGCATAACCGTATCCGGCAATAAACAGCAGGCAGGTAACGGAGAGGATCAGACGAAGCAATGTCGGGGCAGGATTATAGAGCATCGGGACGCTCCAGCGATCGATTAAGCACCACCACAAGCCAGGCTGAAATCGTATTTCCGGCAAACACTAATAGCGTACAGAATAAAACGATCCCCATGAGTAGCGGGACATCGCCACGCAGGCCGGCATCGATAGTGGCCTGTCCCAGCCCCGGATACGCAAAGACTTTTTCTGCCAGTAACGCCCCCCCCCATCAGTTCGCCCAGAGAAGCAAACTGTAAACAGAGTGCTGGGGTAATCGCATGACGTAACACCTGGTGACGTAACAGCGACCATCCTTTATCCCCCTGAGCGCGCGCAAAACGAATAAATTCGCTCTTCATTACGCTGGCTATTTTTTCTCGCGTATGCAGCGCAATTTGCCCCATGCCCAACAGACTTAACGCACATACCGGCAACACAAGATGGCGTAAACGTTCCGATAAAAGAGCTGTTCCTGCATTATTTCCGGGGTCCCAGGCGCAACAAACAGGTAATACCGGCCAGCGGACGGCAAACAGCGCCAGCAGCAGCATTGCTATCCAGAAAGTGGGCAACGATGACAATAAGTAGCTGATACGGCAAATCATCTTATCCGGCCAACGGTGGAGAAAACGTCCGGCCAGAAAACCCAATGTCACGCCCAACACACCAGACAATAGCCAGGCGCCTGCCAGCAGCGCGAATGACGTCGCAAAACGTTCCCGGATCACGCTGGCGACAGGCATGTTAAACAGCATGGAATACCCCATGTCACCCTGGAGCAGACGCCAAAACCAGTGACCGAAACGCTCCCACAGCGGCTGGTCAAGCCCCCAGCGCGCCGCAATCAGCGCATATTGTTCTGGCGGAACATGGAGCAGATCGTTGCCAATATAAGCGCGGATAGGATCAACGGGCGAAAAGCTAAGCAAAATGAAGGTGCCGGCAGCCACCAGCACCAACAGAATAATCAGCCGCAAAAAATGACTGAAGAACAATTTCATCACCGACAGGTCCAGGTCCAGTCATCAAGATTGTTTAACACCGACCAGCTACCGTGGATTTCTGGCGCGCCTTTTCCCAGATCAATACAAGGGTTGGCCAAATAGGTATGCTGAATATTAAGCAGCCATGCCCATGCCGCATCGCCCTGGACGCCCGCGCCCTGCTTTCCATCCCACTCAACCTGCTGCCAGAAAGGAATCGCCTTTTGCCAGTCAGGCGCATCTATAGCCTGTTTCAGATGTGCTTCTACCGCAGGGTTGCTGTAATAGCCCGGGTTATAATATTCCACACCAGCGGCTTTTCCGCTGTAGTGATGGAAGAGTTCCATCGGGTCCAGACTTCCCCAGCCAAACAGCGTAGGGTTAGCGTGCATATGGCGCTCTACGGTTTCCCAGCTTCCCGATTGCAACGAGACGACAATGCCTAAAGGCTGCAACATGGCGCGCACCGCCTCGGCCAGATCCCGCCGGGTGCTGTCGCCACTGGCATACCATAAGGTCAGACGCGCTTCTTTACCTGCTTTTTCACGCACGCCCGCACTGTTTATCTTCCAGCCAGCCTCTTCCAGGATGGCGCGCGCTTTTGCAATATCGCCATCGCTGAATACCACTGAAGGATTTTGCCACGGCAATCCCTGCACCGCGCTATAGGCGGGTATCGCATGGCCTTCCATCACCTGTTCCGCTAGTTGCTTACGATTAATGGCATAGTTAATTGCGCGTCTGATAGCGACATCAGCGGTCACATCGTTGCCGACAGGATAACCGTTAGCATCCTTTTTACCGGCTGGCACCATCGGGAAGACTATGCCCCGGTTTTCAACGCTATCGCGTACCCAGAGTTTAAGATTATCCTGCTGCGGGGCCACCGCCATAGAAGGGGCAATGCGCACCAGTCCCAACTGTCCGCTGCGCGCGGCGGCATAAGCATTATCTTCATCCAGGAAGACAAAAACCAGCCGGTTAAAGTCATTCTTTTTACCTGCATACCAGGGGTTGGCTTCAACAATCAGTTGCTGACCAGGCTGGAAACTGACCAGTCGGTACGGACCGGCGCCTATCGGTTCGCGGGCAAACGTTTTTTCATCATAACGGCTGGCCGGAACAATCCCTAACGACCCGAGTACATTCACAAAGGTACTCTGCGGATGGCTCAGCGTCATCTCAATTCGGCGCGCATCCAGCGCTCGCGCATGACTAAAGTTGCCCATGTCAATTTTACCGCCGCTCTTCGCCGCTTTGTTATATGTAAAAACGACATCTTCGGCAGTTAATGGCGAGCCATCGGAGAATTTCAGATCGGGTTTTAAGGTCAGTATCCAGGTTTTACCATCGGGGCTGGTGTCCACTTTTTCCGTCAGTAAATTACCCCAACTCATATCGGCGTTTTGCTTGAGCAACGGCGCATGAAGCAATAAGTAACTGCCGTGGCTCCAGCCCAGCATAGGATCAAAGCCTTCCGTTGGCTCAGGGCCAATGGCCAGCTTTAAGGTATGGCCATCTGCCGTGTCCGACGCGGCGAAAAGCGGCGAGGTGAATGCCAGAGCCATCGCGCACGTTATGAGCGCCAGTTTGCCTTTAATCATCAGTTTACCCCAGATTATACGTTGTTTTTGTTCCTCCCGGCGCAGCATAAACGTCGGGAGGCCTCCTGAGGACGGCATTATGGCGAGCATTTGTAATGAAAAAATTGATGCAGAACAGAAAGTATGACGATCTTTTGAAAACATCATACGCACAAACGCCGGGAGCGCCAACGTGGGCTAAAGGCCGCTTTTGATGGGGATAAAACGCAAGAGAAATGATGCCAGGAATAGCGGGTTAATTAACGCCATCTTATTCTCTTATTTCCTTTCTATTCTGTATTACGTCTTCCCATCCGACGCTGTTCATTTTCTCAACGTTATTAGTCAGTGCTGAAACGTAAGAAGGTATCGTAATTAGCGCCTCCTGGCTTTAAACCTAAACCAATATTAAACGAACCGGGTGTTAATGAAACTTACCGGCAGAACGCCAGTCATATGGCAACCCGATGAAATGACATGCTATGGAGTCCAACCGAAAAATGTTAACGCCGCCAGGGCTCGTGATGATTTTTTTAGCCGTACTGTTCTCATTGCTGACAGGATGCGCAAGTTATAAAAACACGGCGTGGGGAATATATCCGGCTTCAACGGATATTTGTCCATCAGGTACGACATCAACAGGAGGGTGCAAAGAGTAATATCGCATATTTAATATACACCACTTTTTAAATGACTGTTCGGACATTTTCGGACGGTAAGTTTTCTATTTATTTATAATGGACTAATCCCATGACAAATAAAAAACACATTTTTTCAATTATCTTTATTGGTTCTCTTTTAACGGGGTGTGCTACAGGACCATCACCGACAGGGATTGGCTTATATACGGATGTTAAAGGGCCAATTACTGCCACGAGTCTCCCGGCAACCAAAACCGGTAAAGCGTGTGCGCAAACGGTATTGGGTATTGTAAATACCGGCGACGCATCTATTGATTCAGCGAAAAAAGCGGGCGATATTTCTTTAGTGTCGAGTGTTGATTATGAAACTACGGGCTCATATCCGTTTTATGGTAAAACCTGTGTTGTCGTAAGAGGACAATAACAACAGTAAGCCGGCGATGCCGCCGGCTTTTTATCCCATTTTACGTGCCGCTATCTCTGTCTGTTCCTTGCGACTCAGCCCCCGCTTTAAGGTTCTGTTAAGATTTTACGCATACTCTACAAGCAGTTGTTAATAAAGGATAATAATAATGGCACATTTCTCAAGACTGCAAATAACGCTTCACTGGTTAACACTGCTCCTGACAGGCATCGCATATGCTGCTATTGAGTTACGAGGGTGGGCGCCAAAAGGCTCCAGCGTTTATCTGTTTATGAAAGACATGCACTATGATATGGGCGTTCTGGTCTGGGCGCTGATGTTTTTACGGTTATATCTTAAACACAAATACCCGGATCCGGTCATTACGCCTCCCCCTCCTCACTGGCAGCACGTAGCCGCTAAATTAATGCATATCGCGCTTTATCTCACTTTTCTCGCCTTACCGCTGCTGGGCGTCGTGATGATGGCGTCAGGCGGGAAAAGCTGGAGCTTTTTTGGTTTTACTGTACCGGTATTTTTGACGCCAGATAGCACCCTAAAATCGGATATAAAGCGTATTCATGAAATGCTGGCCAATATCGGCTATTTCCTGATTGCCATGCATGCAGCAGCGGCGTTGTTTCACCATTACATACAAAAAGACGATACATTTTCAAGGATGTTACCCGGTAAATCATGACTATTTCGGCCATCCCGGCGTGAGAGAGCACGCCGGGCAAGGCATTATTATTCCAGCGCTATCGGTTTCGACTGATAGCGCCTTATACCGTTTGTAATCGACAATATACGATATTTTTCCGGTTCCACGTGTAGGTGATATGTACGACGCCGCCCTCGCTAATAATAGCGGGATAAGAATACTCACCGTGGTCACTTTCCAGGTCCAGTAGCGGTAGCCATGATTCGCCATTATCCTGGGAAGCAATCAGTGAAAGCGGATAGCGCTTTCCCCAGTTGCCGTTGACCGGATTTAACGCAAGAATCAGCGTACCGTCCGGCATACTAACCAGATCGATACCACTATTATTATTCGGTAAAGATGTCGCGCGGGCAACAGACCAGGTAGCGCCATAGTCGATTGAATCACTGCGAAAAATTGCCCCGCGTGTGCTTCGTAACAACATATGGATATGCCCCGGAGAAGACTCCCACAGCGTAGGCTGAATAACGCCATCCCAGCGCAGGAGGTTTTCCAGACAACATTCCCACAACATCCCCTTTTTTACACCATCCCACAACGCTACATTTGTCCCGGAAATAGCGTTATCAGGCTCCAGCGGAACAAAAGAGATATTCCAGTGTTTTCCTTCGTCAGAGGATCGATCCACAAATGCCCTCCACCGTTCAGGACTTTCAATCGACCCTGGCGCAATCCAGGCGCCATTTGATGCCAGCAGGAGTTTATTTTTTACGGGACCGCGCGGCAAAATATCATCGTTAACCAACGGAGCTGGCGTACTCCAGGTAAATCCTCGATCGCTGGAGATGATAAACCAGGTTTTCCACACGTGTACGTCGCTGCCTACTTTATAAAATAACCACAATTTATCCGACGGGTAAAATAACACCGGATTCCAGTGCGCTTCCCCCTCGCGTGCCGCCACTCGCTGCGGTGTTGTCCAGATATTATGTTCATAGCGAGATAGCCAGATGGCTGTATCTTCGCTTCCTTCGCGCAGCCCCGCAAACCATGCGGCCACGAGCGTACCGCACGGTAGGCGAACAAGCGTAGAGGCATGGCACTGGAAGGACTCGGTTCCGCTTTCCGGTAAAATGACCTGCCGATTGACGAGCGCTAATTTCATACCTGCCTCTATTAAATAAGGTAAAAAGCATCAGCTTTTTTATGTATGAAAGTAGTGTTAGCAGAAATAGCATCAACGCGGTGAAAACGATGAACTGCTATACGAATTTATGTTCAGATATCGCGCCCATAACAGGCAGAATGTCGAGAGTGGACAAAAATTGGACTGACCTCGCGGATAATTCCAACTTACCGCCGTCCAATGGCGACGAGGTCAGTGGCACGGGATAATATAGAGGTCAGGGCTATAATATTTAGCGATCTGTGCCTACAAGCATGACGGGATACTTTTCGCTACAGGCAATGAAGGCCCGTCTAAACGGGCCTTCATTAACGCGATTATGATTTGTGTTCAATCGCCTTTGGTTTGCTTTCTATGGCAATTTTTTTCGGTTTCTCGCTTTCAGGGATCTCCTGGTAAATCTCGACCAACAAGAGGCCCTGTTCCAGTTTCGCATTATTCACCTTAGCATGTTCAGGCAAAGAAAAACTCAACTGGAAATCCGCCTTACGAATACCACGATAAATCCAGTGCGTCTGATCCTCTACCGTCTCTTCAGTGTGTTTACCCGTAATATTCAGGTTGCCGCCAACCGTTTCAATTTCAAGCTCTTCCTCTTTCCAGCCAGGAACGCTCACGGTAAGCAGATAGTTATTCGCATCGCGCTTTTGCAGATCGTAAGCTGGCGTCGCAGCGACTGGCGTATCTCCTGTTAATTGACTGAAAAGTCTATCAATACGGTTGAAACGGTCAGAGAAAAGAGAATCAGCAAACACGGGAAGTGCTGACAAGGTTCTGAGTGCCATCATTAACCTCCTGAATCACTATTCAAAAGTTCAACATCAAGGCAAGCATTGCTTGTCCACTGACTACATAGGGACGGAAAAAACATTTTCAAGCCTATAAAAGCCTTTTTTTAGTCACAAATTTAAGTGGTTAACGAAAAATCTCATCCCGTTCATTGCCATTTCCGCAGTCCCTTCATCTTTACAATTTTTCTTCACCAGCTCAATTGATAATGATTATCAATTGCATTAATATATGCAGGTTGGTTATGGCAGTGACCAACGTCCTTCTCCATTATCAAACCCAGCGCCGCCTTCGGGCGGCCTTTTGGGAGGAAGTATGGTCGCCAAAAATAAAACTCACGGTCGTCGTATTCGTCAGTCTCTGCAACAGTTACATCAGCGTTGTCTTTTTCAGCAACTGGCGGTAAGCCCACCAGGAACAAAATATGTTTCAGTCACCGCTGAAACAAAAAACTGGCTTATTCATCTTGTGACTTCAGAGGGTCGTTAGCACGCGATAGTGGGTGTCCATGTTGTCGCTAAAATTTTAATGAAAAGACATTTGAAATGACATTTATACATCTACAATTTGCGCCCGGCTACTCCGGGCGCCATACCTGAAGATATGACACCCGTTGCCAACTGACAGGAATTTTAGTCATCGTCTCCGGCGTAGAAAAATTCGATATCTTTATTAAACCATTTATCAATGTTGTGCCACATCAGACAACCGGTCAGAAAACTTGCGATCAATATCCCTCCTATAAGCCACTTTTTCACATATACTCCTGAATAACCCCTGTTGATGTCATTATCTGATCGATAATAAAAAGACCATCATTTGAAGAAATAGTTTCACTGACAGATATCGTATGAAACGAGACAGTGAACAGTACCGTTTTCTTCGGTTTTTATGCCATAGTATTGAGCAGTGGTGACAATCATTTTCTATCGCGTCATAATGATTTGCAGCCTATAGTTTATGATTTTAAGATTTGTCTACTCATCACATATGTCAGTGATGGATAAATTATAATACGCTTTTCTGGCGCACTTTTCGTCAGTAAACAGGAATACTACAGCATTCATCGTATTGATGCCGCTTTATCTCCCGTTCTTCAGGGAATTAACGACAATTTTATGCACAAAGGATACTAATGATGAAACGTAAATTGATCCCATTTACCCTCTTTCTCGCTGCGCTTAGCGCCAGTACCACCTCTATAGCAGCTTCGCAGGAGATTTCTAAATCTATATACACCTGTAATGATAACCAGGTTATGGAGGTGATTTACGTCAACACTGAGGCTGGAAACGCCTATGCGATTATCAGTCAGGTAAACGAGATGATCCCGATGCGGTTAATGAAAATGGCCTCCGGAGCAAATTACGAAGCCATAGACAAAAATTATACTTATAAACTTTATACCAAAGGCAAAACGGCTGAACTGGTGGAAGGTGATGATAAACCTGTTCTCAGTAACTGTTCCTTAGCTAACTAACCTTCAGAAATGCCTGAAGGCTCATCAGGCATTTCCACTTCAACCTTCCTGTAACGTAACGTTAAAAAATATGTGAATCACTACAATAAAATAATGGCTAATTAGTAACCACTTTTAAACATGGCTAATCCTATTTTTAAAGAAAAGTTCGAACTGTCTTAATTGTCGTTGTTTAGTGCTTAAATGTTTTGCTTTATTAAGTGGCCCAGGTAGAATTCACAGCGGCTGGTAACCATTCATATTCGCACTATTGAACGATTACCAGCCAACCGCGCCAGGGTCTTGCATACGCTCTGGCGCGGTTAAATCCCCAGGCCATAAACGAAATCACAGGTTTCTGCTATTGCTCATATCTTTCACGTTAACCTGCATTATGCTTGCCCACCTGATGTAGAAAAACACCGCTCTGAACCATAGGGTGTGAATTTCATTTTATAAAAAATTGCGGTGCCGGGTGCCTCCCGGTGAACCATACCACAGTCAATATGGCTCGCGAGGAACATTAACTATTTGACTGGACGCCCCGCCGCAAAGGGGGATTCACCGCATAAGAAAAATCTACAACTCACAAGTAATAAAAGACAATAACATTTTTGTGCATTTTTTATAAATGACTATCTTGTCACGTAATAAATGAAATTATTCTGTAACAGTATTGCAGGACAATACTTATTCAAAACTGAAGTGGTCAGTGGGAGTCGAACCCACATCATCAGCCTGACACTGAGGTAATAACATTATACGATAACCACATTGGACCGCCACCGAGGCCTCGAACCTCGCACCATCAACTTAGGAGGTTGATGCTCTATCCAGCTGAGCTAGTGGCGGCTGGGGACTTCTGCCAGGCGCAAAAAAGGTGCTCTCCTGGATAAGATACATACCTTGCTACTTTTCAGTAGTCGTTCAACGGCAGGTACAATATGCGAAGGCGGTCACAAAATCTTGATGACATTGTGATTAATTCCAGGAAAATTTTTCAGAGTGAATCTTGTGAGATCTGGCGTTATTTACACCAGATTGTCCTTCCTGCTTATCACCTACCTGAGCAACCTTGATTGCTTACCACAATCCTTTATCTGTGCTTATGCTGGTGAGATGTTATGTACAGCGTCACTATGACGAAGAGAGTATGACGAAGAGAGAAAAGTCAGGCAGGTACGTGTCACTGGTAAAGAAGCCCTGTTTTATTGACTGGCGGTGCGGAAGGCGAACCTTCCGCATAGCTTATGCTTTTCAGAAACGGTATCCAACCCCGACGTTGAAGCCGTTTATTTTTGTAGAGGAGATGTTGCTTCCTTCATACCCAACATCGACGACGATATTCTCCAGCGGATTCATCTGTACACCTGCGCCCCAGGCAAATCCCGTTTTCCTTGAGGAAATTTTGTTAGAAAAAGAATCGCCATCCTGAGTGGAATGTTCTTTAAACGTCGCCTTTACCGTGCCGACACCTGCCAGCGCGTATAACGAAAAATTGTCAGACAATCGATAGGCTGGCCCAACCATAAAAGAGCCGTACTTCACCTCAAACTTGTCATGGTAATGAATACCTTCAGACTCAACAGACCCGGAAGCCTGGCTGTCTCCATATAAGTAACTTAGCGAGGAAATAAAACTTACCGGAGAGTCATCCTCATAACGATATTTCACATTTACCCCTCGGATATTTTTGAAATCCTGAACTTTACTTTGTGCATACCCCACGGAAAAGGCGTTAGTATCGGCCTGTGCAACATTTACAACCAAAACGCCTGTAGTAATAACTAAAGTGGATAAAATAATATTTTTCATAACAACTCCTTAATACTACTTATTATTTACGGTGTGTTTAAACACCTGCGGTACCGATCCGGCATTCAGTTATCGCCACTATGCCGAATCGACAAAACCACGAATAATTCACCACTATCGCTCCTGATACGTTTACTTCCTGAAAGAGATTTTTACTACCGAAGTTCTCTATCGCTCCTTAAGGTAACCGGTTCTACAATGTCATCTCACTTTTATAGATTTGAATGCTAATTTTTCTCACGCATATATTTTTAACAGAAACCATAAAGTGTTTAGCCACTATAGAACAACAAATTTGCCATGCAACCTTTTGATATTTAAATAAAAATCTCAAAACCACATTAAGAGACCTGACGCCGATCGGCTAAAAACATATCAGTAAGCAAACTCGCCATATAACCAGAACATATCTCATTGTGCTTCACAGTCCTCACTTGATGCTCCAGCCGAAATAATGTTATATGCCATCGCTGGTGCCGTAACCATATTCACTATGATGCTCAACACGCTTTATTCCCGCTCCGATTTAACCTTTTTAATATATCTATCAGTTACAACATTTCTTGTTATAAGAATAGAATCAATACCACAATTACAATATAAATATCACCTGTGTTGAGAGAGAATTTACATTCCAGAAAAATAATAACGGACGCAAATATTGAAAACCCGATAAAAAAGTCTATTTCTCTATAAAACCCATTATTATTAAGAATAGTTAACTCTTCGTTGAATAAAAAATGCCAATGACGTTCCATAATTCTGGAGATGAACTTCACAAGTCATTGCGTATAACAGGAGGCGTTATGAAACATCATGCTTTTATACTTTGGTCATTACTTATTTTTTCATTCCATGTTTTGGCCAGTTCAGGCCATTATCCTGGTTTACAACAGGCATCATGGGAAATTTTTATCTACGATTTTGGTAGTAAAACCCCGCAGCCGCCTGCAAGTACCGATAAAAAGCAAGCCAGGCAGATTAGTTCACCATCCTGCCCGACGGCAAAACCCATGATGTCCGCACCAGTCAATGACGCCAGGAAAGGGAATACTTTCTCCAGAACATAATGTTCTTTATCTACAATGGTGCCGAACGACTACTTTTAGCCGTCCGGAAATCTTGATTGCCATCAAATATAGCTGGCATTATTTATCCTGACGTGTATAGTGCGCCTCGTTATCCTCATTAAGGAATTTATTTGTCTCGTAAAATGACAGGAATTGTCAAAACCTTTGATTGTAAGAGCGGTAAAGGTCTCATCACCCCCTCCGATGGACGCAAAGATGTTCAGGTCCACATTTCAGCATGTCGCCAACACGAAACAGAAGCGCTTATCCCCGGTATACGCGTTGAGTTTTGTCGTATTAATGGCCTCCGCGGACCTACCGCCGCCAACGTTTATCTTTCATAATTCGTCCCTCGGCATTTTTTCAGAAAAATTTAGCGAGCCCGTATACCTCCGCAGTCTGCTATGAGGCTTTGCCTGAAAGGCTGCAGAATGTTTTCAGTGACGAAAATCTAAAGGATTTATTTTGCTGATGACTCCCGTGACCTCTCTTATCATATATCGGGTGTCAGCCCCCTTCTCACTTTGTTTAACGTGAAGAAATGTACAGCCGTTTTTCACTGTGATAGCATCTAATATTGCAAAAGTATTTAACGCTATATACCCATCGTCACAGGAGTGGCTGGCTGCGCGCATTTAACCGAAGTATTTATGTGATTCTATCGGAATTATCTCTATTGCCGCTCAATGCTACGTCATATTCAGTGGGTATAAATCGCCAATATAGTTGTAACGCTATTTATTTTTAGGGTAATAATTGAATGACTTTGCTTTCAGGAAAAACCACACTGGTTCTCTGCCTCTCCTCTATTTTATGTGGGTGTACGACGAACGGCTTACCCGCACCTTATAGTATTAATTTGTCGTTCCCGGTCATTACACAAAACCAGATTAATTCCGGTGGTTATTACATAAATGACGCGGAACAAATTCGGACAACTGATGGTCTGTGCCTTGATACAGGCTCAGATCAACAGAATCGTTTGACGCTGCGGGAGTGTAAGCATGTGCAATCTCAGCTTTTCTTATTTCACCGAGACAGAATCACGCAGGGTGAGAAATGTCTGGATGCTGCAGGACAGGGTACGAAAGAAGGCACGCCAATCATTCTTTATTCATGCACGGGTAATGATAACCAGCGCTGGCTCACTGATGATAACAAAATCAAGGGGAAGCAGAGCCGAAAATGCCTGGGCACAAATAGCATTATTGTCAGAAAAGGCGACCCTGTTGTATTGGCCGATTGCGATTTTAGTCGTGCCCTGGAATTTACCATCAGGTAGCAGGACACCGCTGTGAAGAGAGAGCCGCTAACCTCATGAAACGACAACAGGTTAGCGACCTTTACTTCCACGTGCGGTCAATTTACTTTACGCCCGCAACGTCAGGATGACAAAACGGCGGCTAAACCTTGACACCAGTTATATACCCAGCTTAAATACTGGTCATCCAACCAGTAAAAAGGAAATGGCGATGTTCGTCGAACTCGTTTATGACAAGCGAAATGTTGAAGGTTTGCCAGGCGCACGCGAAATCATCCTCAATGAACTCACAAAACGTGTACATCAACTTTTTCCCGATGCGCAAGTGAAAGTTAAGCCAATGCAGGCGAACGCATTAAACAGTGACTGTACAAAAACCGAGAAAGAACGGCTGCACCGTATGCTGGAAGAGATGTTTGAAGAGGCTGATATGTGGCTGGTCGCCGAATAACGTCCCCTCCTGCGAAAGCGACATATCCGATCGAAAACAGCGCCCTGAGGCGCTGTCTGTGACGATATAACGCAAACGCCACCACTCAGAACATGTAGCGGAAGTGGCGTTTATCGCATGGTCAACATTCTATTTGCCAAATGCCGCCAGCGCCAGTCCTTGCCACTGAATGTTTTGCCCAGTGCCACGCCTGTAAGCCCTATCAACGAATTATACGTTTTGCTGCGCATCGATAATATTGGTCACGGTTTTACAGTAAAAACGGTACCTGTTCTCAGGTTCTTCCGGCATCAGTGCACCGTTATAATGGTGAGGTCTGACGCTATTGTAGTCGTTCAAGATGTATCCATTAATTTGTCCGGTTTTCTTGTTCATTAAGTCACCTGTTTTGTGTTGAGGTGAGAATATCACCTTTAATCAGGTGACCAAATTTACTGTGTCACTACAAGAATGAGAATAGATGAAATGTTACCTTCCACACAGGGATATAATAATCCTGGTAATTAAAAATTTATGTTTACTTATAAAGTACTAATGATATCGAATCTCTATTTCCGCATATAAATCAACCCAATACAGTTACAATGAGATAAGTGAATGTAGTTTTAAATTCAGTTAGTTGTTTATCTATAGTTGTTTCTTTGGTATTAACAATAATTAATTGATTGTACTGAATAAACTATCATTTTACCTCTGTAATAGACATCTATTTTAGTTTTATTGACGTTAGGCTATGTATCTTACTATCTGCACAAGACATAGAACCAGAAACAAGTCAGGCATTGCCAGAATAAAATCAACGTCATGAAACAATGGGTTATGAACACATATATCATTCAGATAAAAAAGTAATAATCGGGAGAGTAGATATCATGAAAAAACCTGTTTTTTTCCTTCTGACCATGATCATCTGCAGCTATATTTCTTTTGCCTGCGCTAATATCAGTGACTACAAAGTTATGACCTGGAATCTTCAGGGCTCTTCAGCATCTACAGAAAGTAAATGGAATGTCAATGTCAGACAGCTTTTAAGTGGTACTGCCGGTGTGGATATTCTTATGGTACAGGAGGCCGGTGCTGTTCCCACCTCAGCGGTTCCTACCGGACGACATATTCAGCCTTTTGGAGTGGGTATTCCCATTGATGAATACACCTGGAATCTCGGAACCACCAGCCGTCAGGATATAAGATATATCTACCACTCGGCTATTGATGTTGGAGCACGCCGTGTTAATCTGGCAATAGTTTCCAGACAAAGAGCGGATAATGTTTATGTCTTGCGTCCGACAACTGTCGCATCTCGCCCCGTCATTGGCATCGGACTGGGTAATGATGTTTTTCTGACAGCGCACGCACTGGCTAGTGGAGGTCCGGATGCTGCAGCTATTGTCAGGGTTACCATTAATTTTTTTAGACAACCTCAGATGCGGCATTTATCCTGGTTTCTTGCCGGGGATTTTAATCGCAGCCCAGACAGACTTGAAAATGACCTGATGACTGAGCATCTGGAACGAGTTGTAGCCGTACTCGCACCTACAGAACCCACGCAAATTGGCGGTGGTATTTTAGATTATGGGGTCATTGTCGATCGAGCACCTTATTCACAAAGGGTTGAAGCATTACGTAATCCACAACTCGCTTCTGATCATTATCCCGTAGCCTTTTTGGCACGAAGCTGTTAATGAGTAAATAGCGTTGACGACATGTACTTTGAGCGTAAGGTGCAGAATATATATTTATTATAAGGTAAAATTATGAGTTGTTTTACCAGTCCAGCAATTATGGAAATGTTAGGTCATTATAAATGGCGTGTTTATGAGCCATTCAGGTTTTATCTCAGTGAAGATAAAAATGATGTCATTGAAGTACCGGTAGGATTCGTTACCGACCTTGCCACTGTTCCGCGTATTTTCTGGTCATTATTACCACCGGATGGTGAATATGCCAAAGCGGCAATCATTCATGACTACCTGTATCATTATCCATTACGTAACAGAAAAGAGTCCGATCTCATATTCCTGGATGGAATGAAAGTTCTGGGCGTGCCAAAATGGAAAAGGATAATAATGTATTTAGCCGTAAGAATATTTGGCTGGAAATACTATCATTCTCATACCATACAACATAATTAATTTCTCGTTTTTAACACACAAAGAACTATAGAAAAACCTGACGCCTTAATATAGTAATAATAAGACTTAGTGGCTTTCACCAGTTCTCTGTGTGAATATATCATTATATGCTATCATCACAAACCGCCATAGTGGTAAGTAAGGGGATTACAACCTTACCCGTTCCTTTATCCATCCATAAACAAATGACTCATTCGCCTGGCGCTTTTCAGCTAACTCCAGATAGCGTTGTCCCTGACTACAATTCAATGCCCGGATAAGTATCATTTCGCCCTCATCTCTCCGGTGAGAGAGAAAAAATGTTAGTGCCGAAAGCGTCCGTGGCCCAATCTGACCATCTGCTATCAAATCCGGATAAATTTTTTGCTGATCATTAAAAACATTAAGCCAACGCTGGAAGTACTTAATCGGGATTGAGGGTCCCATGTTCACACCAGTATCACAAAGCTCAGCTGCGATAGAGTGAGAGATAATGGCAACCTGATCAAGTCGTGGACCATACCAATAATCTGCCTCAAGGATTTTTAATGCTTGATTACGGGTAAGATTCCGCATATCCCCCATATAGCCATTAGCCCGGGCCGTCGTCAGGGTTATACCCCAATGCGTTGGTCCCCCCCTGTCGTCAGGGTGATCAACGTAACCGCCTTCTCTACTAAGGATAGATGCAAAGATTTCATCTTTAGTCATAATGACTCCTTCTAATATTAATAAAATACGTACCTGAATGCTATGATTGATAATGCAATGAATCTGATAAAAAACTTATTGAAGTATATAAACTTAAGTGGATAGCCAACTTAATAAACAATATTAACCAGACCACTAATAAACGGTCTGTTTAATTTAATAGGCAACATAGGTAAGTTTCATTTATTTAGAAAGTATAAGTTCTATTACAGGTCTTGCATCATAAAAAGACATGTTGTATACGTCAGCTCTTTGCCCTCGATGTGATTGACATACGCTACCTATTGAAAAGCATGAACTTATTAATGGGCCGAATGCATCAATTCGTTGTTGGGTATACGTCTGCGGTTCCGGAAGAAAAGGTATCACGCCAGGATTAGACGTAGTGCTTAAACCTAAATAACTGGAATTCATTGTGCTTACACCATCCTTTACCAGACCTGTTGCGCTATCATAAACAAGCGCCACGGCCTTTTGAATATTCTCGGGTAAAATAGATAATGTGGAAACATACTCTCTTTGCAATCGCATCATCGTTTTTTCATAAGCATTAAAGTGACCACCTTGCGTTTCCAGATAGGTGATGGATGGGAGCAAGCTGTAGAAATTATTATCTGCACGAATCTGATATCTGTATAAATTACCTTTGAATGTTGAGCGAGAATAGTACGCTCTGGCTATAGCATATGTTTGATTAACACTTGAGGTTGTTGCAATATAGCGACTGTCACTACTTCCACCACTACATGACCTTCCACTGATAAATTGCTGAAAGTTACGGTTATACCCAAGTAGTGAAAACCCATCGCGAAAAATAACGTCCGGCGGGGTTGAGTCCACACGATACACAAAATCTACTGCATAGTTATTAAAGCTAACTATAGATAAGGTTAAGAGTATTAACTTTTTCATTATTTCTTCCCCCCTCTTACTTGGGGCCAAAGCATTGTGTCGCACTGCACGATGATAGTCCCACAAGAGCATTTGCTGAAAAGGTATTTACAAAAAGCGGATAGGTCCAGATATTTTTTTGAACATGAATCCTTACGGATTGCCCTGTACTATAAAAATATCTTGCCTGGTCAAGAAGTTCTTTAAAGGAGGGTGCCCATATGCTCTGCTTTGATACCGCACATGCAACAACAGGTATACCACTACCGTTAGCTTTAACCGTTTTTATGCAAAAATAAGGACCAGTATCTATCTGACCAACATGTAATTCACTGATAACTTCGTCTGAGTAATAGGCGTTCGTTTTATCTCCTGTCCACTCAGCGCTGGCATTAAAAGAATAAATGAGAATTAATAATGTATAAACAGGCACAAACTTATTTATATACATACTACTCTCCTGTACATTTAAAATCATTAACAAAGCACAAATTTATTATATCTCATCACATCTAAATCCAGTCTATCATGATTTACTTCAACACAATGTTACCAACCACAACAAACACTCAAATTACTTGTGAATAGCAATTGATACATATATAAAAATTTCATCACTGATAATAAGCACACCTGTTTTATCAGTTACAGAATTCCTGCCACGGTAATAACACAGGTACTTCCGGCTCATATTGATCGCCGTCGTCTGTCTACTGGTTTTCATTTTCAGCAAAGCAGGACATAACTCATTAAGAAATTGACGATAATTTAACAAGTCCGCTCTTTGCAAGAACGTTCTGGATAACTATCAGATCACTATTATAGGATCAAAGAGTGGGGAATAAATCATTATCATCCAACTGAATCATGGACGACATCTTATTAACTGGCAATCTTTTTCCAGTGTAGTGATCCTACCCGCGTAATCAGTCTGTACCCTCCAGGTAAAGTGTCAGGCAATTTAGTCACCCTATTGTTGATAACCGCCAGAAAAGTAATATGTTCAGAAAGATGATCTAATAAAGTTGTGAGTTGTAGGTCGCTGAGATCTAGTATAAGGCAATGATATTTCAAACATTCCCGCATCCAAGTTTGTTGCGCGAAAATTTACCTAAAGAAAAAATAATAAGCCTTAATATTTTTACAGTATTTCAACTTATAGCAGAATAAATGTTCGTAGATGGCGTAAAAACCTGATGAGCAGGAACATCGATAGCCAGTAAATCACTCCTGTGGTAATGCAGGCCACCTGATGACTGTGAAGGTCGCTTCATCTGAAGCGCCGCTGAAGTCCAGCGATTTAAGGTGAAAAGTAGCCAGCAGGCGCTTCTGCTGGTCCATATTCCTCTATTTTGCCAGGCCATACTGAAGTGCCACACAGGTATCTGCCAGAGCGGTCCTAAGCTAATAAATATAAAAGCAGTTACTGCCTACCTCAAGAAATATGCGCTCATGATCATTTAAAGCTCTTTTCAAGAAACTGATAATAAGCTTGTCAATATAATATTATGCAGTCTCTATTAAGCGCCTGGTTTATTTGTTTTGCATAATCATATAGTTGACTTTTCGAGTAAGAATTTTCTTGCAACGACAAATAAACGTGTTTTATATCTCTAAATAAGCATACATCACCATGGATATGAGCCTCTATATAATTCCCTTCATAGCCTGTACCATAATTAGAGTGAGCTAAAAACTTTTCGCCCTTAGCCATTTTAACCAAACTCTTAAAGCAATTATAACCAAAAAAATCATTTTGACAGGATGCGATCAGGTTCTCCATATGCCAAAATGTAGATAATTTACTCGTATCCAGACCAAATCTGTGGCCGTAGGTATCAAAAGGTGAAAATGTACAATTTGTTTTTACATTATCATTTAATTCAAAAAATGATTTCCCATAGGCGCTGGCACCTCCATTTTCACCGTTCAGAAAGTCCAGTGCAGCATAAATTGGTCTGCTTGTAGGGCTAAAAGTTTTACTGTTGGGAGTATATGCTACGGAAAAACCGCCTGTCTGACCATATGGGGCATAAGGTGAATCTGTAAGCTTCTCCAGTTCAAATGCTTTAGTTTCAACTGAATCACGTCCGACATTATAAGCAGGTAAATCGCCTGGTCTGCAACCTAATGCATAAGAGTTCAGATATTCTTTATTTTTTAAGAGAGAGACAAAGTCAATTTTTGCTGCATTAAAATTTATTGTCAGCCGGGCATTTTGTAAAACATCCACCATCTTATTTAGCAAGAGAGCGCAATCTATTTCGGCACCACACTCACGGCTTATCCGCCTGAGCGCTTTTTCTCTTATTATGTTAGCGTCGCGCTGACACCTGGAATGAATATGTGCAAGTACTTGTTTTCCGAAAAGGCGACCGTACGCCTTTTTACGTTCTTCATTGCTGAGACCGCAAAACACTTCATCAAAAGAAAGCCTGTACGCTGCGCTTACAGAACCTCTCGCCGCTCTGCTTTCTGGAAATGGCGGAACATCTTCAACAACATTTTTAACTTGCTGAATGTCTGAAGACAGAGGAGTATGTCCGACATTTTTTTCCTTATCTGTTTCCAGATATTCCGGAACCTTTACACTTCCACTATAGCAGATAGGTTTGAGCATATGTCTCCTGAATTTTTACGACTAATAGTATTCACTTTCGCTGATGTATTCTTTATCAGGCTGATATTTCAACACTTCTTAGCCGCCTTGTAGAAGTGCAAATAAAGCATACTAATAATTTCATAAAATACTTAATCTACCCACTATTGCAGTCTATAAATTATCACCTTTTATTGAAATATTATCCTGATAATAACAACAAATCTGATAAGGCACTTTCAAAAAATAGCCAAACCACACATCATAAAGAAAACCACTACAATCAAAACCGGTAACTATCAACTTTCAGGGGGGCTCAGGTTACCATGACGATCGGGGTAAAGGATAGATTACTATTGCGGTCTGAATTGAGGGAGTTTTGATAAATTATTTTGATAACCGTTCGAATGCTAATAAATAAAAACGGGAACGTTAAGTCCCCGTTTTAGTTTTTAACAATTATCGTTATCACATATTTGCGATAATCGCGTCGCCAAACTCACTACATTTCAGCAGCTTAGCGCCTTCCATCAAGCGTTCAAAGTCATAGGTCACGGTCTTCGCGGCAATCGCGCCTTCCATACCTTTAACAATCAGATCCGCCGCTTCGAACCACTGCATGTGACGCAGCATCATCTCCGCAGACAGAATAATGGAGCCTGGGTTGACTTTATCCTGGCCCGCATATTTCGGCGCAGTCCCGTGAGTGGCTTCAAACAACGCGCATTCGTCGCCGATATTCGCACCCGGTGCAATACCGATACCGCCAACCTGAGCCGCCAGGGCATCGGAAATATAGTCACCGTTCAGGTTCATACAGGCGATAACGTCGTATTCCGCCGGACGCAACAGGATCTGTTGCAGGAACGCATCGGCGATAACGTCTTTAACCACGATCTCTTTACCCGTGTTCGGGTTCTTAATTTTCAGCCACGGACCGCCGTCAATAAGCTCACCGCCGAACTCGTCGCGCGCCAACTGGTAGCCCCAGTCTTTAAACGCGCCTTCGGTGAACTTCATGATATTGCCTTTATGTACCAGCGTGACGGAATCGCGATCGTTAGTAATAGCGTATTCAATCGCCGCGCGAACCAGACGTTTAGTGCCTTCTTCAGAACACGGTTTGATACCGATACCGCAGTGCTCCGGGAAGCGAATTTTCTTCACGCCCATCTCTTCGCGCAGGAACTTGATCACTTTCTCAGCGTCTGCAGAGTCAGCTTTCCATTCAATTCCGGCGTAGATATCTTCAGAGTTTTCACGGAAGATGACCATATCGGTCAGCTCCGGATGTTTCACCGGACTTGGCGTGCCCTGATAGTAACGAACGGGACGCAGACAAACGTACAGGTCAAGCTCCTGACGCAGGGCAACGTTCAGAGAGCGGATACCGCCGCCAACCGGCGTGGTCAACGGACCTTTAATCGCTACGCGGTAATCACGAATTAAATCAAGGGTTTCAGCGGGAAGCCAGACATCCTGGCCGTAAACCTGTGTGGATTTTTCTCCGGTGTAAATTTCCATCCAGGAAATTTTACGCTCGCCTTTATAGGCTTTCTCGACGGCGGCATCGACCACTTTAAGCATGGCAGGAGTGACATCAACACCGATACCATCGCCTTCAATAAACGGGATAATCGGATTCTCAGGAACGTTGAGTTTGCCGTTTTGCAGGGTGATCTTCTTACCTTCCACCGGAACAACTACTTTGCTTTCCATTCACCTCTCCTTCGAGCGCTTCTGGTTTGCTCGTCTGTCATCGCGCTGCATGTGCAATGGCGTCCTGCTGCACGACTGCGTTAGAGCAATTTTTTGTTAATGTTTTGTAATGAGCATGTCAATACTACCCTATTGTTTGCCGCCATGAAAGACACTCATTATTGCGCTATAATGCGGCAATTAATAAGTTCTGAAAACACCATGCAAAAAACTTCTTTTAGAAATCACTACGTTAAGCGATTCAGCTCACGACAAGCATCTAAATCACGGAAAGAAAACCAGCCAAAACGCGTGGTTTTGTTCAATAAACCTTACGATGTGTTGCCGCAGTTCACGGATGAAGCAGGTCGCCGCACGTTAAAAGATTTTATTCCTGTGCAAGGCGTTTATGCCGCAGGCCGCCTGGACCGCGACAGCGAAGGGCTTTTGGTGCTGACTAATGACGGCGCGCTGCAGGCGCGCCTCACGCAACCGGGCAAGCGCACCGGCAAGATTTACTATGTTCAGGTAGAAGGCATCCCGGATAATGAAGCGCTACAGGCGCTTCGTACTGGCGTCACGCTCAACGATGGCCCTACCCTGCCCGCCGGTATTGAGATTGTCGCGGAACCTGACTGGCTTTGGCCGCGCACCCCGCCGATTCGCGAGCGGAAGAATATTCCCACCAGTTGGCTAAAAGTCACCTTATATGAAGGCCGCAACCGCCAGGTAAGACGCATGACAGCGCATGTCGGTCATCCCACTCTACGATTAATTCGTTACAGCATGGGCGACTACACGCTCAACGGCCTCGATAATGGACAGTGGCGCGAGATCGCACAGGAGAAAGACAGATGAAACGGCTTCTCATTGCTTTTGCTTTATTAACACCGTTATCCGTTAATGCGGCCAGCTTCGACTGCCAGAAAGCGCAGGCTGCGGATGAAAAGGCTATCTGCGCGCACCTGACGCTGAATGATAAAGACGTGGAAATGCACACCAAATATCAGTTTCTGAAAGGGTTGTTCGCGATGGGCAGTCGCGGCGCCCTGCAGGACGCCCAGCAGAGCTGGCTTAAACAGCGTCAGCAGTGCAAGGCCGACGTCACCTGCCTGACAAAAGCTTATAACGAGCGTCTGAAACAGCTTGACGCGATCTATGACCACATTGATAAACCGCTGTAATAAGGATGCCTATGTTCAAGCCGCACGTGACCGTTGCCTGCATCGTACATGCCGAAGATAAATTTCTGGTGGTGGAAGAGACCATCAACGGTAAATCGTTATGGAATCAACCTGCCGGACACCTGGAGGCAGATGAAACGCTGGCGCAGGCCGCCGCGCGAGAACTGTGGGAAGAGACTGGCATCACGGCACAACCACAGTATTTTATCCGTATGCATCAGTGGATTGCGCCGGATAAAACCCCGTTCCTGCGCTTTTTATTCGCTATCAAGCTTGATCATATTTGCGCGACCGAACCCCATGACAATGACATCGATTGCTGCCATTGGGTGAGCGCCGACGAGATTCTGAACGCGCCGAATTTACGTTCTCCGCTGGTGGCTGAAAGCATTCGCAGTTATCAAACGGGACAATGTTACCCCTTATCTATAGTGGGCGAATTTAACTGGCCGTTTACAGAGGGTGTCAAGTAAAGGGCTGCGTGGTAGAATACGCCGCCTTGAAGTTCAATGTCGCGAGTATTCCAATGTCAGAAAGCCCAAAAAAAGTGATCGTCGGCATGTCCGGCGGTGTCGATTCCTCCGTTTCCGCCTGGCTGTTGCAACAACAGGGTTATCAGGTAGAAGGCCTGTTCATGAAGAACTGGGAAGAGGACGATGGTGAGGAATACTGTACCGCAGCAGCCGATCTGGCTGACGCGCAGGCAGTGTGCGACAAGCTTGGCATTGAACTGCATACCGTTAATTTTGCCGCAGAATATTGGGATAACGTCTTTGAACTGTTCCTTGAAGAGTACAAAGCAGGCCGTACGCCGAACCCGGATATTCTGTGCAATAAAGAGATCAAATTTAAAGCCTTCCTTGAATTTGCCGCAGAAGATTTAGGCGCCGACTATATCGCCACCGGTCACTACGTTCGCCGCGCGGATGTAAACGGCAAAAGCCGGTTGTTGCGCGGGCTCGACGGCAACAAAGATCAGAGCTACTTCCTCTACACACTTGGCCATGAGCAGATTGCGCAAAGTCTGTTCCCGGTTGGCGAGCTGGAAAAACCGCAGGTGCGTAAAATCGCCGAAGATCTGGGGCTGGTAACCGCCAAGAAAAAAGATTCTACCGGTATCTGCTTTATCGGCGAGCGCAAGTTCCGCGACTTTTTAGGGCGCTATCTGCCTGCGCAGCCGGGGAAAATCATTACCGTTGACGGCGATGAAATCGGCGAGCATCAGGGTCTGATGTATCATACGCTCGGTCAGCGTAAAGGGCTGGGAATTGGCGGCACCAAAGACGGTAGCGAAGACCCCTGGTATGTGGTGGATAAAGACGTTGAAAACAATGTGTTAATTGTCGCCCAGGGGCATGAGCACCCACGCCTGATGTCGGTAGGCCTCATCGCCCAGCAGCTACATTGGGTCGATCGCGAACCGTTCACCGGCACTCTGCGCTGTACGGTAAAAACCCGCTACCGCCAGACCGATATTCCGTGCACGATTAACGCGCTGGATGACGATCGTATCGAGGTCATTTTTGACGAGCCGGTTGCCGCCGTTACGCCGGGCCAGTCCGCTGTCTTTTACAGCGGCGAAGTGTGCCTGGGCGGCGGCATTATCGAGCAGCGACTGCCGCTGACGGTCTGATTATTCAATACACAACACCATTCAAGTCGCCTCAAAGCGGCTTAAAAGATGAAGTGTATTTTATTTGATACAAGGAAGCAGTGATTGTGGCAAAGAATTATTATGACATCACCCTCGCGCTGTCTGGCATTTGCCAGTCGGCACGCCTGGTGCAACAACTGGCGCACCAGGGGCACTGTGATGCCGACGCGTTGCACGTTTCACTCAACAGTGTCATTGATATGAATCCCAGCTCTACTCTGGGCGTGTTCGGCGGCAGCGAAGCTAACCTGCGTCTTGGTCTGGAAACACTGCTCGGCGTGCTGAATGCCAGCAGCCGACAAGGACTTAACGCCGAACTGACGCGTTATACGCTTAGCCTGATGGTGCTGGAGCGCAAGCTGTCATCCGCCAAAGGCGCATTGAATACGTTAGGCGATCGCATTAACGGCCTGCAGCGCCAGCTTGACCATTTTGATTTACAGTCAGACACGTTAATGAGCGCCATGGCGGGCATCTACGTGGATGTGATTAGCCCATTGGGCCCGCGCATTCAGGTGACGGGCTCCCCGGCCGTTCTGCAAAGTCCGCAGGTTCAGGCCAAAGTCCGCGCTTCGCTACTGGCAGGCATCCGTGCAGCCGTGCTCTGGCATCAGGTAGGCGGTGGTCGCCTACAGCTTATGTTTTCTCGTCATCGCCTGACGACTCAGGCAAAACAAATTCTTGCTCATTTAACCCCGGAGTTATGATCTATGGAATTATCCTCACTGACCGCCGTTTCCCCTGTCGATGGACGCTACGGCGATAAAGTCAGCGCGCTGCGCGGAATTTTTAGCGAATACGGTTTGCTGAAATTTCGTGTACAAGTCGAAGTACGTTGGCTGCAGAAATTAGCCGCGCACGCAGCGATCAAGGAAGTTCCTGCTTTTGCTGCCGACGCAAACGGTTACCTGGATACGCTTGTTGCAAACTTCAATGAAGAAGATGCCGCGCGCATTAAAACCATTGAGCGCACCACGAATCACGATGTGAAAGCGGTTGAGTATTTTCTGAAAGAAAAAGTCGCCGCGATCCCGGCGCTACATGACGTTTCCGAGTTTATCCACTTTGCCTGCACTTCTGAGGACATTAACAACCTGTCGCACGCGTTAATGCTCAAAACCGCGCGCGATGAAGTGATCCTGCCTTACTGGCGTCAGGTGATTAACGCGGTTAAAGATCTCGCCACGCAGTATCGCGATATTCCTCTGCTCTCCCGCACCCACGGCCAGCCGGCAACACCTTCCACTCTGGGTAAAGAGATGGCGAACGTGGCGTATCGTATGGAGCGTCAGTTCCGCCAGCTCAACCAAGTGGAGATCCTCGGTAAAATTAACGGCGCCGTAGGCAACTATAACGCGCATATCGCCGCCTATCCGGAAGTTGACTGGCATCAGTTCAGCGAAGAGTTCGTCACCTCGCTGGGCATCCAGTGGAACCCTTACACCACCCAGATTGAACCACATGATTATATTGCGGAACTGTTTGACTGTATCGCGCGCTTTAACACCATCCTGATCGATTTCGATCGCGATGTCTGGGGCTATATTGCGTTGAACCATTTCAAACAGAAAACCATCGCCGGGGAGATCGGTTCTTCTACCATGCCGCATAAAGTTAACCCCATTGACTTTGAAAACTCAGAAGGCAACCTCGGTCTGTCTAATGCAGTGTTGCACCATCTGGCAAACAAACTGCCGGTTTCCCGCTGGCAGCGCGATCTGACCGACTCAACCGTCCTGCGTAACCTGGGTGTCGGCATCGGCTATGCGCTTATCGCTTATCAGTCCACCCTGAAGGGCGTCAGCAAGCTGGAAGTAAACCGCGATCATCTGCTTGACGAACTGGATCACAACTGGGAAGTATTAGCCGAACCGATCCAGACCGTCATGCGCCGCTATGGTATTGAAAAACCATATGAAAAACTGAAAGAGTTGACCCGTGGCAAGCGTGTTGATGCCGAAGGAATGAAACAGTTTATTGATAGTCTGGCCCTGCCGGAAGCAGAAAAAACGCGCCTTAAAGCCATAACGCCGGCAAATTATATCGGTCGCGCTGTGACTCTGGTCGACGAACTTAAATAATGTCTGCCTCACCCTCTTTTCTTCAGAAAGAGGGTGACTATTTGTCTGGTTTATTAACTGTTTATCCCCAAAGCACCATAATCAACGCTAGACTGTTCTTATTGTTAACACAAGGGAGAAGAGATGATGCGCGTACTGGTTGTAGAGGATAATGCATTATTACGCCACCACCTGAAGGTTCAGCTCCAGGATTCAGGTCACCAGGTCGATGCCGCAGAAGATGCCAGGGAAGCTGATTACTACCTTAATGAACACCTTCCGGATATCGCTATTGTCGATTTAGGTCTGCCGGATGAAGACGGCCTTTCCTTGATACGCCGCTGGCGCAGCAGTGATGTTTCACTGCCGGTTCTGGTGTTAACCGCGCGCGAAGGCTGGCAGGATAAAGTCGAGGTTCTCAGCTCCGGGGCCGATGACTACGTAACGAAGCCATTCCACATCGAAGAGGTAATGGCGCGTATGCAGGCGTTAATGCGCCGTAATAGCGGTCTGGCCTCCCAGGTGATCAACATCCCGCCGTTCCAGGTGGATCTCTCACGCCGGGAATTATCCGTCAATGAAGAGGTCATCAAACTCACGGCGTTCGAATACACCATTATGGAAACGCTTATCCGTAACAACGGTAAAGTGGTCAGCAAGGATTCGCTGATGCTTCAACTGTATCCGGATGCGGAACTGCGGGAAAGTCATACCATTGATGTTCTCATGGGGCGTCTGCGGAAAAAAATACAGGCCCAGTATCCGCACGATGTCATTACCACCGTACGCGGACAAGGATATCTTTTTGAATTGCGCTAATGAATAAATTTGCTCGCCATTTTCTGCCGCTGTCGCTGCGGGTTCGTTTTTTGCTGGCGACAGCCGGCGTCGTGCTGGTGCTTTCTTTGGCATATGGCATAGTGGCGCTGGTCGGCTATAGCGTAAGTTTTGATAAAACCACCTTTCGTTTGCTGCGCGGCGAAAGCAACCTGTTTTATACCCTCGCCAAATGGGAAAATAATAAAATCAGCGTTGAGCTGCCTGAAAATCTGGACATGCAAAGCCCGACCATGACGCTGATTTACGATGAAACGGGCAAATTATTATGGACGCAGCGCAACATTCCCTGGCTGATTAAAAGCATTCAACCGGAATGGTTAAAAACGAACGGCTTCCATGAAATTGAAACCAACGTAGACGCCACCAGCACGCTGTTGAGCGAAGACCATTCCGCGCAGGAAAAACTCAAAGAAGTACGTGAAGATGACGATGATGCCGAGATGACCCACTCGGTAGCGGTAAATATTTATCCTGCCACGGCGCGGATGCCGCAGTTAACCATCGTGGTGGTCGATACCATTCCGATAGAACTAAAACGCTCCTATATGGTGTGGAGCTGGTTCGTATACGTGCTGGCCGCCAATTTACTGTTAGTCATTCCTTTACTGTGGATCGCCGCCTGGTGGAGCTTACGCCCTATCGAGGCGCTGGCGCGGGAAGTCCGCGAGCTTGAAGATCATCACCGCGAAATGCTCAATCCGGAGACGACGCGTGAGCTGACCAGCCTTGTGCGCAACCTTAATCAACTGCTCAAAAGCGAGCGTGAACGTTATAACAAATACCGCACGACCCTGACCGACCTGACGCACAGTTTAAAAACGCCGCTCGCGGTTTTGCAGAGTACGTTACGCTCTTTACGCAACGAAAAGATGAGCGTCAGCAAAGCTGAACCGGTGATGCTGGAACAGATCAGCCGGATTTCCCAGCAGATCGGCTATTATCTGCATCGCGCCAGTATGCGCGGTAGCGGCGTATTGTTAAGCCGCGAACTGCATCCCGTCGCGCCGTTGTTAGATAACCTGATCTCCGCGCTCAATAAAGTTTATCAGCGTAAAGGGGTGAATATCAGTATGGATATTTCACCAGAGATCAGTTTTGTTGGCGAGCAAAACGACTTTGTCGAAGTAATGGGCAACGTACTGGACAACGCTTGTAAATATTGCCTGGAGTTTGTCGAGATTTCGGCTCGCCAGACCGACGATCATTTGCATATTTTCGTCGAAGATGACGGCCCAGGCATTCCCCACAGCAAACGTTCCCTGGTGTTTGATCGCGGTCAGCGCGCCGATACCCTACGACCAGGACAAGGCGTGGGGCTGGCTGTCGCGCGCGAGATTACGGAACAATACGCCGGGCAGATCATTGCCAGCGACAGTCTGCTCGGCGGTGCCCGTATGGAGGTCGTTTTTGGCCGACAGCATCCCACACAGAAAGAGGAATAAACATTTCTGTGCGTTCTTCCACGCATCTCGTTAAGCATCCGTTATAATCGGTGTCAGATACCAGCCTGCGGATACTTAACATGGAATACCAATTAACTCTTAACTGGCCCGACTTTCTTGAACGCCACTGGCAAAAACGCCCGGTGGTGTTAAAACGTGGGTTTAGCAACTTTATCGATCCGCTCTCGCCGGATGAGCTGGCGGGGCTGGCGATGGAAAGCGAAATCGACAGCCGTCTCGTTAGCCATCAGGATGGCAAATGGCAGGTCAGCCATGGCCCTTTCGAAAGCTACGATCATCTGGGTGAGAGCAACTGGTCGCTGCTGGTACAGGCGGTAAACCACTGGCATGAACCCACCGCCGCCTTGATGCGCCCGTTCCGCGCTCTGCCGGACTGGCGTATCGACGATCTGATGATCTCCTTTTCCGTCCCCGGCGGCGGCGTTGGCCCGCATCTGGATCAGTATGATGTGTTTATTATCCAGGGAACCGGTCGCCGTCGCTGGCGCGTGGGCGAAAAGCTGCAAATGCGTCAGCACTGCCCACATCCCGACCTGTTACAAGTCGATCCGTTCGAGGCCATTATTGATGAAGAGCTGGAGCCGGGCGACATTCTGTATATTCCGCCAGGATTCCCGCATGAAGGCTATGCGCTGGAAAACGCCATGAACTATTCGGTCGGTTTTCGCGCGCCCAATAGCCGTGAGCTGATCAGCGGTTTTGCCGATTACGTCCTGCAACGGGAGTTGGGCAATACATACTACAGCGATCCGGATATGCCGTCCCGCAAGCATCCGGCGGATATCCTGCCGCAGGAGATGGATAAACTGCGTAATATGATGCTCGATTTGATCAATCAACCCGCGCATTTCCAACAGTGGCTTGGCGAGTTTCTCTCTCAGTCACGCCACGAACTGGATATTGCGCCGCCGGAGCCGCCGTATCAGCCTGATGAGATTTACGATGCCTTAAAGCAAGGCGAGGTATTAGTACGTCTCGGCGGGCTTCGCGTATTGCGTATCGGCGATGAGGTCTATGCGAATGGCGAAAAAATAGACTCCCCGCATCGCCCCGCTCTGGAGGCGCTCGCCAGTCATATTGCACTAACCGCTGAAAACTTCGGCGATGCGCTGGAAGACCCGTCCTTCCTCGCCATGCTGGCGGCGCTGGTGAATAGCGGGTACTGGTTCTTCGAAGGATAAGAACATCGCAATGCCCGGCGACCGCCGGGCTGACGCAAACTATCCACAACGATCGCCGCTAGGTTTGGCGAAATCGTTATATTGCGGATCGCTTGGGTAAATCGAGTGGGCCATTCGATGGCGAAATGACAATTGTCGGTAACGTCGCGCCAGTACGTTATCGCCAAGACCTTCGGCAATATTAGCCAATTGCTGTAATCGTTCATACTGCATCTTTGCTGGATAAGCTACGGCATCAAGCGTAAAGGCGCGTTCCGCAAAGTATTTTGCTTGTTCAAACTGTTGATTATTCTGATAAAGCAGCGAAATACCATGCAACACCATTGATACGTCAGACTGCCGACGTTTATATTCTTCCAGCAATGGGAGATAGAAGGAAGTACTGTCCAGGTCGATGTTTTCGGGCAAATAAAAGCGTAATCGTGATATTACCGTCGCCATTGGCGTTAAACGGCTCTGGTAATACGCGATAAGTTTAAGGTAGAGATCTTTCGCTTCCTTATAATGATGGCCCTGTGCATAAAAGCCAGCAAGATTATTGCTGTCAACCGTCATTTCGCCGAATTCGGCGCCATAAAGCGTTTGCTCAATTTTTAGCGCCTGACTTAGCGCATTAATCGCCTCGCTAATATGCCCTGCATTATAAGCAATATTTGCTTTCTGCTGCAAAAAAGAGGCGACGCGCTCACGATTATCCCAGGTTTTATCTCGTAAAATAACGCCCAGCCACTGCTGCTCCGTTGCGTCTATCTTCGCCAAATAATAGGCTTTACGCGCACTATCACATTCGACATCCCACTCTTCCAGCGCCTCAGAATAAGCGTCGCGCATCCTGTTTAAGGTATAAACCAATGCCTCCGTCGATGCCTTTTTGTCTTTAAGCCGCCACGTTAATGCCTGCTCTTGCCAGGCTATCTGCTGACGGTAATCAACCTTGATCTCGTATCGCCACTTCTCTGTCGGTGAATACTCTATATAACGATCGTTACTGTAAACATTAAAGGCCGCCAGGTGTTCAAACATATCGGCCCGATCGCCCGGATAAGTGCCCGCCGGAAATGTTTTCATGATTGCCCGCGCTCGCAGCAGCATTTGCGGCGTTAACTCCGGTTTACCCAGCCATTGATAAATATCGCTTTGTAATAGCAGGCTACGAACAAGCTGTATTGAGCGTTTGCCATATTGCCGCGAGGCCAGCCTCACCGCATCATCAATAAACGTTATGCAGGTTTCATCGCCGGTCATAAAACATGCTGCAGATTGTTGCTGGCGCTGAGACCAGGAAGGCGGATATTCGGCGCTCCAGGCAGAAAAATTTATGGCGGAAAATATCCCGCCATAAATAATAAAACGCTTCACCACAATGCGTAACATTCGCTACTGGCCGCGCTTCGCCGTCAACTCCGCGATACGTACAATCACCTGTACCGCTTTTTCCATCCCCTCCAGCGTCACAAACTCATGTTTACCATGATAGTTATATCCGCCGGTAAAGAGATTAGGACACGGCAGGCCCATAAACGACAGTTGCGCTCCGTCTGTACCGCCGCGAATCGGTTTCATCTCCGGCGTAATATGACAGTCGCGCATGGCCTGCTGGGCGATATCGAGAATATGCGGATGTTCAACCACTTTTTCGCGCATATTGTAATAACTGTCTTCTATCACCAGCTCGATATAGCAGTCCGGATGCAGTCCCTTACCGACTTTTTTGGCAATCTCCATCATTTTGCGTTTACGCGCTTCAAACTGCTTACGGTCGAAATCGCGAATGATGTAGTGCATTTCGGCCCGATCAACGGTGCCTTTCATGCTGGCCAGATGATAAAACCCTTCGTAACCTTCGGTGGTTTCAGGCGCTTCATCCGCCGGCACTTCCGCGTGAATCCTCGCCGCCAACGACAGCGCATTGACCATCACGCCTTTCGCCGTACCAGGATGCACGTTATTGCCGACGATTTTGATATTCACCGAGGCGGCATTGAAGTTTTCAAACTCCAGTTCGCCCACGCCGCCGCCGTCGACCGTATAGGCCCACTGCGCGCCAAATGCCTCAACATCGAAGTGCTTCGCGCCTTTCCCTACCTCTTCGTCAGGCGTAAACGCCACTTTAATGTCGCCGTGGGGAATAGGATTACCTTTCAGCACCGCCAGCGCAGTCATGATCTCCGCAACGCCGGCTTTATCGTCCGCGCCCAGCAATGTCTTACCATCGGTAGTAATCAGCGTCTGTCCCAGTAATTGATGCAGTACCGGGAACATCACGGGTGACAACACCTCATCGCCAATCCCTAATGCTATATCGCCGCCGCGATAATTCTCGACAATCTGCGGGTTAACGTTTTTACCGCTGAAATCCGGAGAGGTATCCACATGGGAGATAAAACCAATGGCGGGAATATCCCCCTCAACATTGGCCGGGAGCGTCGCCATCAACGTCCCTTTTTCGCTTAATGTAATGTTAACCAGCCCCATCTCTTCGAGCTGCTGTTTGAGCAAACGTAGTAACTTCCACTGCCCCTCAGTGCTGGGAACCTGCCGAACACCCGACTTTGATTGGGTATCCAGCGATACGTAGTGTAAAAAACGCTCAAGTAGTTTATCCATGCAGTCACCCTCACTTTTCGTGACAACATTATTAATAAGCAAGAAAAGACAAATATTGCGTCAGGTCACTTTTATCCCTGCAAACAAGAATATTTCACTTTGACACGCTTTCTGACTATAAAGCTAAGTCAGTAATTCGCAACAAGGATTGGCGATCACAGTGGTTTGCCGTAGAATGACCGGCCTCATTAAGAGTGATTAAGGTGGTTAACCACAAACCCCGCAGCGGTCAGCCATCCGTTGCGTTTACATGGGACAGAGTAAGAAATTGAATAAACAACCGCGTTCGCTTTCACCGCTGGTGCTTTTGTCGGGAATTAGCAAAAGTTTCGATGGCAAAGAGGTCATTTCACAACTGGATTTGACCATTAACAATGGCGAATTCCTCACGCTGCTTGGCCCTTCCGGCTGCGGTAAAACAACCGTTCTTCGCCTGATTGCCGGCCTGGAAACCGTTGATGCCGGGCATATCATGTTGGATAACCAGGATATCACCCACGTTCCCGCCGAAAATCGTTATGTGAACACCGTATTTCAAAGCTACGCTTTATTTCCGCATATGACGGTGTTTGAAAATGTCGCGTTTGGCTTACGGATGCAAAAAACGCCAGCCGCCGAGATTGCGCCCCGCGTGACCGATGCGCTGCGTATGGTGCAGCTTGAAGAGTTTGCACAACGTAAACCGCACCAGCTTTCCGGCGGACAGCAGCAGCGTGTGGCTATCGCCCGCGCGGTGGTGAATAAACCTCGCCTGTTATTACTGGATGAATCGCTCTCCGCGCTGGACTATAAATTGCGCAAACAAATGCAGAACGAGCTTAAAGCATTACAGCGTAAACTCGGTATCACGTTTGTTTTTGTCACTCACGATCAGGAAGAAGCGCTCACCATGTCCGATCGTATCGTGGTAATGCGTAATGGCGTGATTGAGCAAGACGGCACGCCGCGTGAAATCTATGAAGAGCCAAAAAACCTGTTTGTCGCCGGTTTTATCGGCGAAATTAACCGCTTTGACGCAACCGTCATTGAACGGCTTGATGAACAGCGCGTCCGCGCCAGCGTAGAAGGTCGGGAGTGCAATATATACGTCAATTTCGCTGTCGAACCAGGCCAAAAACTGAACGTCCTGCTGCGACCGGAAGATCTACGCGTCGAAGAGATCAACGATGATAACCACATCGAAGGGCTTATCGGCTACGTGCGCGAGCGCAATTATAAAGGTATGACGCTGGAGTCGGTGGTTGAACTGGAAAATGGCAAAATGGTGATGGTCAGCGAATTCTTCAACGAAGACGATCCTGACTTCGACCATTCACTTGACCAAAAAATGGCCATTAGTTGGGTAGAAAGCTGGGAGGTCGTACTGGCTGATGAAGAACACAAGTAAATTCCAGAATGTAGTGATTGTCACTATCGTCGGTTGGCTTGTGTTGTTTGTTTTTCTGCCCAACCTGATGATCATTGGCACCAGCTTTCTGACCCGTGACGACGCCAGTTTCGTCAAGATGGTCTTTACGCTGGATAACTACGCACGCCTGCTCGATCCGCTCTATTTTGAAGTGCTCCTGCACTCTCTGAATATGGCGCTGATCGCCACCCTCTCCTGCCTGGTGCTGGGCTATCCTTTTGCCTGGTTCCTGGCGAAGTTACCGGAAAAGATACGTCCGTTATTGCTGTTTTTGCTGATCGTTCCTTTCTGGACCAACTCACTGATCCGCATCTATGGGCTGAAAATATTCCTGAGCACTAAAGGCTATCTCAATGAATTCCTGCTGTGGCTGGGCGTGATTGATACGCCGATTCGCATCATGTTCACCCCGAGCGCCGTTATTATCGGCCTGGTTTACATTTTGCTGCCGTTTATGGTCATGCCGCTCTACTCCAGCATTGAGAAGCTCGACAAACCACTACTGGAGGCCGCACGCGATCTCGGCGCCAGTAAAATGCAAACGTTCATCCGCATCATTATTCCATTAACCATGCCGGGCATTGTCGCCGGTTGCCTGCTCGTGATGCTACCGGCAATGGGCCTGTTCTACGTCTCCGATTTAATGGGTGGCGCGAAAAACCTGCTGATTGGTAACGTCATTAAGGTACAGTTCCTGAATATTCGCGACTGGCCGTTTGGCGCGGCGACCAGCATTACGCTGACCATTGTGATGGGACTCATGCTGTTGATTTACTGGCGGGCTTCCCGCTTATTGAATAAGAAGGTGAGTGATATAAGCGATTAATTGCGCAACGCTAACAAATCCACACGCATTCAGGCATGAAGTTTATTCAAGGGTAAACTTCATGCCTCCGGCATAAAAAACGCATGAAAGCAGTTGCCGCCAGTATTGCAAATCTACAGCATCATCCGCGCCAGGCCTTCTTTTATTTTTACCTGTAGCGACGCTATCACAGACAGTAATGCGTTTATACGCGAAGCTCTCAGGTTTTATACTGATTGCCAGTCTCTTTTAAAAATTATATTACATCCGATGCGCCCGCAGTGGAGATAGAAAGGGCCGATTTAATCAATTATGTAGTCATTTTTACTCCAGTATAAGTGAGATTAATATGCCGATTACTATAGGGAATGGTTTTTTAAAAAGTGAAATCCTTACCAACTCCCCAAGGAATACGAAAGAAGCATGGTGGAAAGTTTTATGGGAAAAAATTAAAGACTTCTTTTTTTCTACTGGCAAAGCAAAAGCGGACAGTTGTCTACATGAGATGTTGTTTGCCGATCGCACCCCCACACGAGAGCGGCTTACAGAGATTTTTTTTGAGTTAAAAGAGTTAGCCTGCGCATCACAAAGAGATAGATTTCAGGTTTATAATCCTAATGAAAATGATGACACTATTATTCTTCGCATCATGGATCAAAACGAAGAGAACGAATTGTTACGTATCACTCAAAATACCGATGCCTTTACCTGTGAAGTCATGGGGAATGCTTATTTTTTAATAAAAGATCGCCCCGATATTTTAAAACCGCATCCACAAATGACGGCCATGATTAATAGAAGATATAGCGAAATCGTAGATTACCCCCTCCCTTCGACATTATGTCTCAATCCTGCTGGCGCGCCGACATTATCGGTTCCATTAGACAACATAGAGGGGTATTTATATTCTGAATGGAGAAAAGGAAATTTAGATGAGTGGAAAACGCAAGAAAAGGTAACCTACCTGGCAGCGAAAATTCAGTCTGGGATTGAAAAGACAACGCGCATTTTACAGCATGCGAATATATCCGAAAGTACTCAGCAAAACGCATTTTTAGAAACAATGACGATGTGTGGCTTAAAACAGCTTGAAATACCACCACCGCATACCCACATACCTATTGAAAAAATGGTAGAAGAGGTTTTACTGGCGGATAAGACGTTTCAGGCGTTCCTCGTAACGGATCCCAGCGCCAGCCTAAGCATGTTAGCTGAGATAATCGAAGCCATCTCTGATCAGGTTTTTCACGCCATTTTTAGAATAAACCCCCAGGCTATACAAAAAATGGCGGAAGAACAGTTAACCACGCTACACGTTCGCTCAGAACAACAAAGCGGCTGTTTATGTTGTTTTTTATAAAATCAGACGACGCTTTCTCAAACGTCACGTTCAGGGTTTACTCACGTACTCCATGTTTGCCTACAGAGTAACCTCTTGCCTGGTGCAATAATGCCGCATATGACCGGATCGGATGAGAATAGTCATTTAAATGGCCTTTTTTTCCCGCTCGTCTGGCAATTTGTTGTAAAATTCGCGGCTTCAAGCGGCAGCTTGCTTCTTCCTGGCTGCTGATAACCGCGAGACGTTTTGGAGAGATTTTGGAGAAGAGAAAAAATTGATCATTTTCAATACTCTAAAAGCACCCCATCCTCTGAATAAGAAGGTGGAACTTGAATGATCGGTCGGCTGCTCCGTGGCGGTTTCATGACTGCCATCTATGCGTATCTGTATATTCCCATCATTATTCTGATTGTGAACTCCTTCAACAGTTCGCGGTTCGGCATTAACTGGCAGGGCTTTACCACTAAATGGTACGAACTCCTGGTCAATAACGACAGTCTGTTGCAGGCCGCTCAACATTCACTGACGATGGCGATTTTTTCAGCGACCTTCGCCACGTTGATTGGCTCGTTAACCGCGGTGGCGCTTTATCGCTACCGCTTTCGCGGGAAGCCATTCGTCAGCGGGATGCTGTTTGTAGTAATGATGTCGCCGGATATCGTGATGGCGATCTCCCTGCTGGTGCTGTTTATGTTACTCGGCATTCAACTGGGCTTTTGGTCGTTGCTGTTCTCGCACATCACCTTTAGCCTGCCGTTTGTGGTCGTCACGGTCTATTCGCGCCTGAAAGGCTTTGATGTCAGAATGCTGGAAGCCGCAAAAGACCTGGGGGCCAGTGAGGTAACGATTTTACGCAAAATCATTCTGCCGCTGGCGATGCCGGCGGTGGCGGCGGGCTGGTTGCTGAGCTTTACGTTGTCGATGGACGATGTAGTAGTCTCGTCGTTTGTCACCGGGCCGGGCTATGAAATTTTACCCTTAAAGATTTATTCCATGGTAAAAGTCGGCGTTTCACCAGAAGTGAACGCGCTGGCGACCGTTTTATTGGTGCTGTCTCTGGTAATGGTCATTGCCAGCCAGCTTATTGCTCGTGATAAAACCAAGGGCCGATAAGGCCCGTAATTCAGGGGACGTTAAATGAAAAAATGGTCACGCCACCTGCTCGCGGCGGGCGCCCTGGCGCTGGGTATGAGTGCCGCTCATGCCTCCGACAACGACACGCTCTATTTCTATAACTGGACTGAGTATGTACCGCCGGGCCTGCTGGAACAGTTCACTAAAGAGACCGGCATTAAGGTGATTTATTCGACCTACGAGTCGAACGAAACCATGTATGCCAAACTCAAAACCTATAAAGATGGCGCGTATGACCTGGTTGTTCCTTCTACATACTATGTCGACAAAATGCGCAAAGAAGGCATGATCCAGAAGATCGATAAGTCGAAATTAACCAATTTCCACAACCTCGATCCGGAAATGCTCAACAAACCGTTTGACCCCAACAACGATTATTCTGTTCCGTATATCTGGGGCGCAACGGCGATTGGCGTGAACAGCGATGCTATCGATCCAAAAACCATTACCAGCTGGGCTGACTTGTGGAAACCGGAATATAAAAACAGCCTGCTTTTAACCGACGATGCGCGAGAAGTCTTCCAGATGGCGCTGCGCAAGCTAGGTTATTCCGGTAACACTACCGATCCGAAAGAGATTGAAGCGGCATATGAAGAGTTGAAAAAACTGATGCCGAACGTAGCGGCCTTCAACTCCGATAATCCGGCGAATCCGTATATGGAAGGGGAAGTCAACCTGGGGATGGTGTGGAACGGTTCAGCCTTCGTTGCTCGTCAGGCTGGCACGCCGCTGGAGGTCGTCTGGCCGAAGGAAGGCGGTATTTTCTGGATGGATAGCCTGGCTATTCCGGCGAACGCGAAAAATAAAGAGGGCGCGCTGAAGCTAATCAACTTCCTGCTGCGTCCTGACGTCGCGAAAGAGGTGGCAGAAACCATCGGCTACCCTACCCCCAACCTGGCGGCGCGTAAGCTGTTAAGCCCGGAGGTCGCCAATGATAAGTCGCTCTATCCGGATGCGCAAACCATCAGCAAAGGCGAGTGGCAAAACGATGTCGGCGACGCCAGCGCCATTTATGAAGAGTATTATCAAAAGCTAAAAGCAGGACGCTAATTCAGCCAAAGCGCCTGTCGGGCCTACAGATGAACGTAACGTGAAATGTAGGCCGGATAAGGCGTTACCGGGCAAACAGCACTACAGCCCTTTCAGGAATTTATCAACAAATTCCGGCACAACCTGGCTTGCCGGGCCGTAGTGCTTCTCTTCAAACTCGCTGCCGACCTGGCTTGGCTCAAGATTCAGTTCCACCGTATGTGCGCCGTGCAGTTTTGCTTCATGCACAAAACCCGCAGCCGGATAGACATGACCGGATGTGCCAATGGCGATAAAAATATCCGCCATCGACAGCGCCATATAAATTTCATCCATGCCAAGCGGCATCTCGCCAAACCACACCACGTGCGGACGTAGCGGCGCCGGGAACTGGCAGCAGTGACATTTATCTTCCGGCATCACATCGCCGTTCCATTCCAGAATCTGGCCGCTTTGCGAACAGCGCACCTTCAACAGCTCGCCATGCATATGAATGATGTTGCGATTGCCCGCGCGTTCATGCAAATTGTCGATGTTTTGCGTCACCAGCAAAAAGCGATCGCCAAGCGCTTCTTCAAGCTTCGCTAACGCCAGATGCGCCGCATTGGGTTGTATTTCCGGCTGTTGAAGCTGCTGACGGCGGGCATTATAAAATGTCTGCACCAGACCCGGATTACGGGCGAATCCTTCCGGCGTCGCCACATCTTCAACCCGATGCTCTTCCCAAAGGCCATCCGCCGCGCGAAACGTACGAATACCAGACTCTGCAGAAATTCCTGCACCTGTAAGGACTAATACTCTTGGGTTTTCCATCATTTCCGGCACCACTCTGTCTCTGAAAAAGATCCGCTGGCGCAGACGTTCACGCAACAGACGTTTATTTTTACGAAAGCGGCTTAATCGATGAAACCGACGCGACTGCATAACAACCTCTTTTTTTGATTAGTCGGTAAGATGTAAAAAAGCAGCACCGCGCATCCCACCTGCATCCCCATGCCGCGCACGCTCAATGCGCGGCGCGCGGGCAACAGGGAGGAGATGGCGCGGCAGTCTTTCCGCCAGTTGCGTTGTTATTGCCGTAAAGTTCGATAGTCCGCCGCCGATCACTAATAAATCGGGATCGACAATCGTCAGTATATTCCCCAGACAAACCGCCAGTAAATCCAGATAGCGCTCAACATGCGCGTGCGCCTGCTCATCGCCCTGCTCCCACAACGCGATAATCTCCGGCGCCTGCAGCGATTGATGATAATAATGCTGATATAGCCACGCAAACCCGCGCCCGGACAGATAATTCTCAATGCAGCCCATCTGACCGCATCCACAACGGCGGAGAGGAAAATCAAACCCCATCAACGTTAGCGCGTCAACCGGCAAACGCATATGGCCAAACTCGCCGGTGATATAGCTCTGACCGGTAATCGGCTTCCCGTTTAGCACCAGGCCACCGCCGACGCCGGTGCCGAGGATAAGCCCCATAACCAAAGGATATTGCGTGAATTCATCATCCCAGGCTTCGGACAAGGCAAAACAGTTAGCGTCATTGTCCAGACGCACATCGCGATCCAGTCGGGCGCTGAGATCGGCGCGCAACGGCTTACCGCTGGCTGCCGGGACATTCGCGGCGTACAGCGTGCCGTCTTCGGTTTCCGGCATACCGGGTATGCCAATCCCTACCGACCCTTTTACGCCAAATCGCTGGTCGGCTTCCGCGACCAGTTCGCACACGGCGTCTAAAAAGGCGCTATAGCTGGTATGGGGCGTGGGAACCCGTTTTTCCCACTGCAGCCGCCGCGTTGAGTCAAATACGCCTAACGCAATCTTTGTTCCGCCAATGTCAAACCCGTAATACATCACCGCTCCTTGTTTTTATATTCCGCGATTACTGGCCGCTCAATACTCGCGCAGGGTCAATGTTGCTCGCCCGCCGCGCCGGATACCAGCTCGCCAGTAAGCTTAACAACAACGCCGTGACCAGTACGTAAACAACGTCCAGCCAATGTAATTCGGATGGCAGGAAGTCGATAAAATAGATATCGCCGGACAAAAACTGATGCCCGATCGCCTTTTCAATCCCATTAATAATGGCGGTAAGCTGAAGCGAAACGACAACGCCGATCGCCACGCCAATCAAACTGCCCAGCAAGCCCGCCAGTAGTCCGTACCAGACGAAAATGGCACGAATCAAACCATCTTTCGCCCCCAGCGTTCTTAATACCGCAATGTCGCCGCTTTTGTCTTTTACCGCCATCACTAAGGTGGAAACGATATTAAAACAGGCCACGCCGATCACCAGAATCATCGCCAGATACATAATGGCGCGAATCATCTGGATATCGCGATACATATAGCCGTAGGTGCCGATCCAGCTCTTAATGTAGACATAGCTGTTAGTCACCTCACCCGCGTCACGCACCAGTTTGTTCGCATTAAACACGTCATGGACTTTAAGCGCGATACCGGAAACGCTGGACCCCATATCCAGATACTGCTGCGCATCCTCAAGCGGGATCATGGCGAAGCTGTGATCGAGCTGGCCGCTCAGTTGCAGAATCCCGATGACATGCAAACGCACGCGTTTGGGCTGGAGCAGCTTATGGTCGGCATTCGCATTGGGGATCATGATGGACACCCAGTCGCCCTGTTTCACGTTCAGCGCATCGGCGACACCTTTGCCGATAATGATCTGCTGTTCGCCCGCTTTGAAATGATCCCAGGCGTGATTTTGCACAAATGACGGTAACGCGCTAAGCTGCTGCTCTTGCTTAGGGTCGACGCCTTTAACCTGAATGGCGCGCAAATTCGCCCCGCTCTCTACCAGGCCGGTAAAATTGATATACGGCGCGGCGGCGGCAATGCCCGGCACCTTCTGCACTTTTGCCAGCGCTTCACGCCAGTTAGTCCACGGCTGATTGACCGCTTCAATCTCCCCGTGTGGAACCACCGCCAGAATACGGTTGTTCAACTCGCGTTCGAAACCGTTCATCGCGCTTAAACCGACAATCAATACCGCCACGCCCAGCGCGATACCGATGGTAGAAATGACGGAAATGAGCGAAACCATACCGCCGCGCCGCCGCCCACGGCTGAAGCGCAACCCAATTAATAATGATAAAGGCGACGCCATTACTCAGCCCCCATCAGGCTCAGTTCCGCCGTCAGGCGACCATCGCGCATCTCAAGCTGGCGGCTCATACGTTTCGCCAGTTGCAAATCGTGAGTCACCACCAGAAACGCGGTTCCCTGCAGACGATTTAACTCGCCCAGAAGCTCAAAAATACTGTCGGCATTACGCGCATCCAGATTACCGGTCGGCTCATCCGCCAGTACCAGACGCGGGTTATTCACCAACGCGCGCGCTATCGCGACACGCTGGCGCTCACCGCCGGAAAGTTCCGAAGGTCGATGGGTTGCGCGATGCTCCAGCCCTACGGCGTGCAGCATTTCTCGCGCCCGAGCGTCAATCTCCGCCGGTTTCTTTTTGCCAATTAATAATGGCATCGCCACGTTTTCCAGCGCCGTAAAATCCGGCAGGAGATGATGAAACTGATAGATAAACCCCAGTTTCTGGTTACGTAATTCCGCTTTTGCCGCAGAAGAGAGTTTGCTCATCGGCTGGCCGCTAAAAATCACATCGCCAGAGGTAGGCGTATCCAGCCCGCCTAACAGATGCAGCAACGTACTTTTACCCGAACCGGAACTGCCGACGATCGCCATCATTTCGCCTTCGCCGATACTGAAGCTGACATCGTGCAACACGTCGGTTTGTACGGTGCCTTCCTGATAGCGTTTGCACAGGTTGTCGCATTGCAACAGGATCTTATTCATAACGTAAAGCCTCAGCGGGTTGAGTGGCGGCAGCGCGCCAGGAAGGATAAAGCGTAGAAAGCAGCGCGATGGTCATTGCCACCAGCGCGATAACGATCACCTGTAATGGCTCTATCGCCACGGGCAACGCAGCGCCATCCAGAAACGCGCCGATGATCGGCATCAGGTTATTTAGTTGGCTGGCAAGCAATGCGCCCAGCGCGGCGCCCAACAGCGCGCCGATAATCCCGGCGCTGGCCCCCTGCACCATAAAGACCATCATAATTTGTCGCGGCGTCAGCCCTTGAGTTTGTAAAATCGCCACTTCGCCCTGCTTCTCCATGACCATCAGGCCCAACGAAGTAATAATGTTAAAAGCCGCGACCGCCACGATGAGACTCAGCAACAATCCCATCATGTTCTTTTCCATGCGCACAGCCTGGAACAACTCGCCTTTGCGTTCGCGCCAGTCCTGCCACTTCGTGCCTTGCGGCAGCGTCTGTTGGCTGAGGGTATCGACTTGCAGCGGTTCATCCAGCCACAGACGCCAGCCGGTAATATTGCCTGCCGGATAGCGCATTAAACGCGACGCGTCCTGAATATTGACCAGCATTTCATAGCCATCGACCTCGCTATTGGCGGCAAATGTGCCAATCACCGTAAACAGACGCTGGCTGGGCAGACGTCCCATTGGCGTAAACTGGCTGGCAGATGGCACCATTAGCCGAATCTGATCGCCGCGGTTGACCCCTAACTGTCCGGCGAGCTGCTCGCCGAGGATGACATTATACTTACCCGGCTGTAATTCGCTTTGCTTCACATTGACCAGATACGGCGTTAATGGATCTTTTTGCGCCGGATCGATACCCAACATCACGCCAACCGCAACGCTACGCGCGCTTTGCAGTACGACATCGCCCGTCGTCAGCGGCGCAATACGGTTAACGCCTTGCAGATTCACCGCTTTTTCCGGCATCTGATTCGGGTTAAGAGAACCATGTTCAGCAGAGAGGATGGCCTGAGGCATCAAACCAAGAATGTTATTTTGCAGTTCGCGCTCAAAACCGTTCATCACCGACAATACCGTGACCAGCGCCATCACCCCCAAGGTAATGCCGATAGTGGAAAGCCAGGAAACGAAGCGACCGAAGCGATCTGCTGCACGCCCGCGCATGTAACGCAGGCCGATGAATAGAGCGACAGGTTGATACATGTAATCCGTCTGGTTGCTGTTAGCAAAGTCCCGAGTATATAAGCGAAAGCGGAATGCGTAAATGTCTGAACCGTAAGAGTTCGTCAGCGCTATTCTGAAAAAGGCCGACAAATCAAGTCACTTACATGTTCATACTTTACCTGTTCGACGTGTTATCCGGCGGATTCAATTTGCTAATAAACAACGATCGCGGATAATAAAGAACATTGCTTATCAGTCATATGCCCCTGAATACCTGAGTCCTTCATGCTGTCCCGGCGCGCAGCCAACCATGAAGCAGCCTGAAGGGTGACGCGTAGAGTGCGGCGTAAAACAAAAAGAGATACTGACAACCGTTATGCCTGAAAAACAACGTTACACGCTGCCGACAAAAGCGGGCGATCAGCGCCAGTTGGGCGAACTTACCGGCGCCGCCTGCGCTACGCTGGTGGCGGAGATAGCCGAACGCCATGCCGGTCCGGTGGTACTCATAGCGCCTGACATGCAAAATGCTCTGCGATTGCATGATGAAATCCGCCAGTTTACCGATCAGATGGTCATGAACCTGGCGGACTGGGAAACGCTACCGTATGACAGCTTCTCCCCGCATCAGGAAATTATCTCTTCGCGCCTGTCCACGCTCTACCAGTTGCCGTCAATGCAGCGCGGCGTCTTGATTGTACCGGTAAACACCCTGATGCAGCGCGTTTGTCCGCATAGCTATCTGCATGGTCATGCGCTGGTGATGAAAAAAGGCCAGCGGCTGTCCCGCGACGCTCTGCGCGCGCAGCTTGACAGCGCCGGTTATCGGCATGTCGATCAGGTGATGGAGCATGGCGAATACGCGACGCGCGGCGCGCTGTTGGATCTCTTTCCGATGGGCAGCGAACAGCCTTATCGCCTCGACTTTTTTGATGATGAAATCGACAGCCTGCGTCTGTTTGACGCGGATACCCAGCGTACGCTGGAGGAGGTCGAGGCCATCAATTTGTTGCCCGCGCACGAATTTCCTACCGACAAAGCCGCTATTGAGCTTTTCCGTAGCCAGTGGCGCGATACCTTTGAGGTAAAACGCGACGCCGAGCACATCTATCAGCAGGTCAGCAAAGGCACCCTGCCCGCCGGGATCGAATACTGGCAGCCGCTCTTTTTCAGCGAACCGTTACCGCCATTATTTAGCTACTTCCCCGCCAATACTCTGGTGGTGAATACCGGCTCGCTGGAAACCAGCGCCGAACGCTTTCAGGCCGATACGCTGGCGCGTTTTGAAAATCGCGGCGTCGATCCTATGCGCCCGCTTTTGCCGCCGGAAGCCCTCTGGCTACGGGTAGATGAGCTCTTTTCCGAGCTTAAACGCTGGCCTCGCCTCCAGCTTAAAACCGACCATCTGCCGGAAAAAGCCGCCAATACCAATCTCGGTTTCCAGAAATTACCGGATTTGGCTATCCAGGCGCAGCAGAAAGCGCCGCTGGACGCGCTGCGTAAGTTCCTCGAATCTTTCAGCGGCCCGGTGATTTTTTCGGTGGAAAGCGAAGGACGCCGCGAAGCGCTGGGAGAGCTCCTGGCTCGCATAAAAATCGCGCCGAAGCGGATATTACGCCTGGACGAGGCGCAGGATGCGGGACGCTATCTGATGATTGGCGCCGCAGAACATGGTTTTATCGACACCCAACGCAATCTGGCTCTGATTTGTGAAAGCGATCTCCTGGGTGAGCGGGTTGCACGTCGCCGCCTGGATTCCCGCCGCACGATCAACCCGGATACGTTGATTCGTAACCTGGCGGAGCTCCACGTCGGTCAACCGGTAGTGCATCTGGAGCACGGCGTCGGGCGCTATGCCGGCATGACCACTCTGGAGGCTGGCGGCATCAAGGGTGAGTATCTGATGCTCACCTACGCCAATGACGCTAAACTGTATGTGCCGGTCTCCTCGTTGCATCTGATTAGCCGCTATGCCGGCGGCGCGGAAGAAAGTGCGCCGCTGCATAAACTGGGCGGCGACGCCTGGTCGCGCGCCCGGCAGAAAGCGGCGGAAAAAGTGCGCGATGTCGCAGCGGAACTGTTGGATATTTATGCGCAACGGGCGGCAAAAGAGGGTTTTGCCTTTAAGCATGATCGTGAGCAATATCAGTTATTCTGCGACAGCTTCCCGTTTGAAACGACGCCCGATCAGGCACAGGCGATTAACGCCGTATTGAGCGATATGTGCCAACCGCTGGCGATGGACAGGCTGGTGTGCGGCGACGTCGGCTTCGGCAAAACCGAAGTGGCGATGCGCGCCGCGTTCCTGGCGGTGGAAAACCATAAACAGGTAGCGGTACTGGTGCCGACCACGCTGCTGGCGCAGCAACACTATGACAACTTCCGCGACCGTTTCGCCAACTGGCCGGTACGCATTGAGATGCTGTCCCGCTTTCGCAGCGCCAAAGAGCAGACGCAAATCCTGTCGGAAGCCGCCGAGGGTAAGATCGATATTCTGATCGGTACGCATAAACTGCTACAAAGCGATGTGAAGCTGCGCGACCTCGGCCTGCTGATTGTCGATGAAGAGCACCGTTTCGGCGTGCGCCACAAAGAGCGAATTAAGGCGATGCGCGCCGATGTCGATATTCTGACGCTCACGGCGACGCCGATCCCGCGGACGCTGAATATGGCGATGAGCGGTATGCGCGATCTCTCCATTATCGCCACCCCCCCTGCCCGTCGTCTGGCGGTAAAAACCTTTGTCCGCGAGTATGATAGCCTGGTAGTAAGGGAAGCGATTCTGCGTGAAATCCTGCGCGGCGGTCAGGTTTACTATTTGTACAATGACGTCGAAAATATTCAGAAAGCCGCAGAGCGGCTGGCGGAACTGGTGCCGGAAGCGCGAATCGCTATAGGCCACGGGCAGATGCGCGAACGTGAGCTGGAACGGGTCATGAACGATTTCCACCATCAACGTTTTAACGTGCTGGTGTGTACTACCATTATCGAAACGGGGATCGACATCCCCACCGCTAACACGATCATCATTGAACGCGCGGATCATTTCGGCCTCGCGCAGTTGCACCAGTTGCGTGGCCGCGTAGGGCGCTCGCACCACCAGGCCTACGCCTGGCTGTTGACGCCACATCCTAAGGCCATGACCACCGATGCGCAAAAACGGCTGGAGGCGATTGCGTCGCTGGAGGATTTAGGCGCCGGGTTTGCGCTGGCGACCCACGATCTGGAGATCCGCGGCGCAGGCGAACTGCTTGGCGAAGAGCAAAGCGGCTCAATGGAAACCATCGGCTTCTCACTCTACATGGAACTGCTGGAAAACGCCGTCGATGCGCTGAAAGCAGGCCGCGAACCCTCGCTGGAAGATCTCACCAGTCAGCAAACGGAAGTCGAGCTGCGAATGCCGTCGTTACTGCCGGATGATTTTATTCCGGATGTTAATACCCGACTGTCATTCTATAAACGCATTGCCAGCGCGAAGAACGAAAACGAGCTGGAAGAGATCAAAGTGGAATTGATCGATCGCTTCGGCCTGCTGCCCGATCCAGCGCGTAATCTGCTGGATATCGCCCGCCTGCGCCAACAGGCGCAAAAGCTCGGCATCCGAAAACTGGAGGGTAACGAGAAAGGCGGAACGATTGAGTTCGCCGAGAAAAACCACGTTGACCCTGCCTGGCTTATCGGGTTGCTGCAAAAACAACCGCAGCATTTCCGTCTGGATGGCCCGACGCGCCTCAAGTTTATTCAGGATTTAAGCGAACGTAAAACGCGTATAGACTGGGTACGCCAGTTCATGCAGCAACTGGAAGAAAACGCTATTGCATAAGCGTCAGGCCGGGCGTCATTACCCTGCGTCCGGCCTAATCTTTACAAATTCTTTGCACTTCCCTGCAGTTCCAGACACAGCCAGCCGCCATAATTCTTATTTCCTCTTTTATAAAAATAACCACATAATAATCATGGGTTTATTATAATGTTCAACAATACGCGACTCTCTCGCTGGTGGGCGTTGTTTGCGCTTACCGCGACCATCATGCTTGCCCTTCCCGCGCAGGCAAATACGTGGCCTCTTCCGCCCCCCGGCAGTCGACTGGTGGGAGAAAATAAATTCCATGTCGTTGAAGACGACGGCGGCTCGCTGGAGGCGATCGCCAAAAAATATAACGTGGGCTTTTTAGCCCTGTTACAGGCCAACCCCGGCATTGATCCTTACGTGCCACGCGCAGGCAGCGTGCTGACGATTCCGCTGCAAACGCTGCTACCGGACGCGCCACGTGAAGGTATCGTCATTAACCTCGCGGAATTACGGCTTTACTATTATCAACCGGGGAAAAATACGGTCACGGTCTACCCTATCGGGATTGGCCAACTGGGCGGCGATACCCTGACGCCAACGATGGTGACGACCATTTCGGATAAACGCGCCAATCCAACCTGGACGCCGACCGCCAATATTCGCGCCCGTTATAAAGCGCAAGGCATCGATCTCCCCGCCGTGGTGCCTGCCGGTCCCGATAACCCAATGGGGCATCACGCGATTCGTTTAGCGGCCTACGGCGGCGTCTATCTGTTACATGGCACGAATGCCGATTTTGGCATTGGTATGCGCGTCAGTTCCGGCTGTATCCGTCTGCGCGACGGTGATATAGAGACATTGTTCCGTCAGGTCACGCCGGGAACCAAAGTGAATATTATCAATACGCCGATTAAAGCCTCGGTGGAGCCAGGCGGCGTGCGACTGGTGGAAGTTCATCAGCCGCTGTCTAAAAATATAGGCGACGATCCGCAGGTGCTGCCGATTGTGCTGAATGGCCCGATGCAGACCTTTAAGGACGCGCCGCAGACCGACGCCGCGGTGATGGAACATGTTATGGAAGTGCGCTCCGGAATGCCGGTGGATGTAACCCGTCAATCAGAGGCGAAACCGCAGTCGCTGTAAGCGTGAATAGCTGACCGACAAAAAAGCCTCGCGATGCATCGCGAGGCTTTCTCTTTTTATTGTGGCAATCGCGGCGGCATTAATGAGGGTTAATGCTTACTTATAGATTACCGCCGTACCGTGAAGGGTATTCGGGCCGGTAACAGAGGTAATACGGAAAGACTTCGCCCCCATCTCCTGCGCTTTTTGCGCCAGCTGATCTTCCAGCGAGCCCAGATTCGTGCCGCCATTCGCGGAAATGGTGCCAAACTTCTGTTGACCTTCTGGCGTTGCCTGAACTTCAACGGCGGCGAAGCTGGCGAATGAGAGCGAACTCAGTACCACAGCAGCGATGAGGGTTTTTACGATTTTCATAGTGATGACCTTTAGCAGATGAATGGGTGTCGTAAGCATTAACTTAACGATCGATAAGTTAATCATAGATGTGATCTACATCACACGTCAACTTCTTTTTATAATGATCGTTATATAATTTATAAAGATGTTATTTTTCATGTGAATAGAATTGATTTATTTTTCTAATGAATACTCTGGAGCCAGAAGTGGTTTGTTTTTATAATAGAGAGACCGCTCTTTAAACAGGTACAACGGCATCATGACAACGGATACCACGAGTTGCGCGAAGAAAAGCCGTGGCCGACCAAAAGTGTTCGACAGGGAAGCTGCGCTTGATAAGGCCATGACTCTCTTCTGGCAGCACGGCTATGAAGCAACTTCGCTTGCCGATCTCGTAGAGGCTACCGGGGCGAAAGCGCCTACTCTCTATGCGGAATTCACTAACAAAGAAGGATTATTTCGCGCTGTCCTGGATCGCTACATCACTCGCTTTGCCTCAAAGCACGAAGCCCAGCTCTTTTGTGAAGAGAAAAGCGTGGAATCGGCGCTGGAAGATTACTTCACAGAAATTGCCGCCTGCTTTACCAGTACGGACACGCCGGCTGGCTGCTTTATGATTAATACGTCCGCCACCCTCGCCGCCTCCTCGCGCGATATCGCTCGCACGGTAAAATCACGCCACGCCATGCAGGAACAGACGCTCATCCAGTTTTTGCGCCAACGTCAGGAGCGCGGTGAAATTCCGGCGCACTGTAACCCGCAGGCGCTCGCGGAATATATCAACTGTATTTTACAGGGAATGTCGATCAGCGCCCGCGAGGGAGCCACCTTCGAACAACTGATGCAAATTACGCGTACGACCCTGCGCATCTGGCCTGAACTGCTCAAGTCCTGAACAACGCAGCTTCGGATAAAAAAAGCCCCTCAGCCTGAGCGAATGAGGGGCTAACTTGCAGAGTACAGCTTTTTTATGCTTTGTTATTCAGAACCAGTTGACCATTGCCGTCTAGGGGAATTTGCGTTCCGGGGTCTTTATCCATGCGGATTTTGCCCTGCTGATCGCCAATTTTATAGGTCACGTCGTAGCCAAGCATCTTTTCAGATTTGTCATACACCGTCTTACAGCGTTGCTGCGTGGTAGTATAAGTATCACTTTCCTGCATTGATCCCTGGATTTGATTGCCAGCATAACCGCCGCCCAGCGCCCCGACGACCGTCGCCACATCTTTACCACGACCGCCGCCAAATTGATGTCCAATCACGCCGCCTGCTACTGCGCCAAGCACCGAGCCGGCAATACGGTTTTCGTCCTGAACCGGTCTGCGATGCGTGACCGTGACATTACGGCACTCCTGACGCGGCGTTTTTACCGTCTCTTTAATCGGTTTAGCCGATATCACCTGCGCATATTGCGGACCACGATCAAATACGTTGAGACTGGCCACTGCCGCCACACCCAGCGCAGCCGCTACGCCAATCCCTATACCCGCCAACATTGATTTATTCACGGGAGTTCCTCCTTCGTTGCTATTGGTAACAATTTTGCAACCAGTATGCGAACAAAGCCAATCGGAATGAGGATGAAAAATGCGGGATGAGGCGGTAAAGCTGAAGGATTCGGACAACTCCGAAGCGAGTGATGGAGAAGCGCTCACCGGCGCGAGCAGCCGGTGAGGCGCAGAGAAATTAATGCAGTTTCAGGCGCGGACGAATGACGCGGTTAATACTGCCCACCAGCATCATCAGGCCAGTTTTAAAGTATCCATGCAGCGCTATCTGGTGCATACGGTATAGCGAGATATACACGAAGCGGGCGATACGTCCTTCAATCATCATTGAACCGCGGGTCAGGTTCCCCATCAGACTACCCACGGTAGAGAAGTTGGACAGAGAGACCAGCGAACCATGATCTTTATACTGGTAAGCTTTCAGCGGTTTGCCATTCATCTGCGCCAGAATGTTATTCATCGCGCAGGTAGCCATCTGATGCGCCGCCTGAGCGCGAGGCGGCACAAAACCTCCCTCCGGACGTGCGCAGGAAGCGCAGTCGCCAATCGCATAAATATCAGGATCGCGCGTGGTTTGCAGCGTCGGTTCCACCACCAGTTGGTTAATGCGGTTCGTTTCCAGACCACCAATCTCTTTCATAAAATCTGGCGCTTTGATACCCGCCGCCCACACCATCAGATCGGCCTGAATATATTCACCTTCTTTCGTATGCAGACCGCCTTCGTCGGCGCTGGTGACCATAGTTTGCGTCAGCACGCGAACGCCCAGTTTGGTCAGTTCATTATGCGCGGCGCTGGAGATACGCGGCGGCAACGCAGGCAGAATACGCTCGCCAGCCTCAACCAACGTCACGTTCAGCGCGTCGTTGGTCAGCCCCTTATAACCATAGCTATGCAGCTGTTTTACCGCATTATGCAGTTCAGCCGACAGCTCAACCCCCGTCGCACCGCCGCCAACGATGGCGATATTGACCTTACCGTTCGCGCCCAGATTAGCCGAATACTTGAGGAACAGGTTCAGCATCTCCTGGTGAAAACGGCGCGCCTGATGCGGGTTATCGAGGAAGATACAGTGCTCTTTCACGCCCGGCGTGTTGAAATCATTAGAGGTGCTGCCCAGCGCCATCACCAGCGTGTCATACGCGATTTTGCGCTCCGGCACCAGCAGTTCGCCCTTTTCATCACGCAACTCGGCAATGGTGATGGTTTTCGCTTCGCGATCGATATCCATCACCGACCCCAGTTGGAACTGGAAACCATGATTACGCGCATGAGCCAGATAGCTCAGCGCATCCACGCCTTCGTCCAGAGAGCCAGTCGCCACTTCGTGCAGCAATGGTTTCCACAGATGGCTGTGATTTCTGTCTACCAGCGTGATTTTCGCTTTTTTCTTGCGCCCCAGTTTATGGCCTAACTGCGTCGCCATTTCCAGCCCGCCAGCGCCGCCGCCGACAATCACGATCTTTTTTAATGGTGTAGTCAACGTGACCCCCTTAAATTTATTAACCAATTGTTAATTAAACGTTATTAGCATAGCCTTTAATTAACAACAAGTTACGTTAATGAGAATAAGCTTCTGATATGAGAATAGCATGAACGGTGCATTGGTCATACCAAAATTGATGTGCATCAAGTTTTCATGCTGAAAAGATAGACAGCTTGCGAGAATTGAGCATAAAAAAACCAGCCGCAAGGCTGGTTATCCGGTCACTGATAACGCCATATTGCCGGGGGCGTTACCCCAGCGTTTTAAACGCTTTGATACGTTGCAAATGCGGCGAAATATTTTTGAATTTGTGAGTCTGTTCCTCATCCCACACAATTTCATAATACGGGTGAAGCGCTTGCGCTGAGCGTTGGCTATCCAGCGCTTCATCATGACGCGAGAGGATCACCAGACAACGATCGCGATTTTTTTCGCGAAAGTTGGTCACGCACTTTGTGGCGATGTCCGCATATTCTTCCGGGCGATCGATTTTCCCCTCCATGTTTTCATAGGGGAACAGGTTCGGGTTAAAAACCACCTGACGGATATCGCACAAAAAGCCAATCCGCTCCGCCCAGTAACCGCCCAGCCCCACGCCACAGATTAAAGGGCGCTCGTCCACATTCAACTGCAACATTTTGTCCACTTCTTTCAGCAGATGCTGCATATCGTGCTTAGGATGCCGCGTACTGTAGCTTACCAGCCGAACATCCGGGTCGATAAACTGTAATTGCAACACTTTTTCATGGTTGCCCGGACTATTTGAATCAAAACCGTGTAAATAAATAATCATCTGGCACCCTCACGAAAACTCGAGTTAATGACCTGCTTTTTCTTCCTGCCAGCGTTCATGTAACTGGTTGAGCTGGGCGCTGGCTGTTTTCCAGCGTGCTGAGTCCATGAGCTCCCGGCGTGAAAATGAACCTTTATGATACAAACGTGTAACACGTTCTGCTTTGATCGGCGACAGATTATCCAACACGCTGACTGCGCCTTTACGATTATTGCAGACCAGAATCATATCGCAACCCGCATCCAGCGACGCCTGAGCGCGCTCAGCATAGCTGCCCATAATCGCCGCGCCCTCCATCGACAGATCGTCGGAGAAAATGACGCCGTCAAAGCCTAACTCCTGACGCAGCACCGTTTTCAGCCAGTACGGCGAACCGCTTGCCGGACGCGGATCGATAGCGCGGTAGATCACGTGGGCAGGCATAATCGCATCCAGTTTATTCTCGCTAATCAGCGTGCGGAACACCGACATATCTTTGCCACGGATGTCCGTTTCAGGACGTGGATCGCACGGCGTCTCTTTGTGGGAGTCCGCCGTGACCGCGCCGTGGCCGGGGAAATGCTTACCGGTCGTTTTCATCCCGGCGTCATGCATGCCATCAATAAAGCGCGTTGCCATTGCCAACGCTTTTGCGGGATCGGCATGATAGGAGCGCTCGCCAATTGCCGCGCTGATATGCCCGACGTCCAGCACTGGCGCAAAACTGATATCAATATCCATCGCGATCATTTCGCTGGCCATCAGCCACCCTGCCTCCTGCGCCAGTCGCCCCCCTTCTTCCAGCCCATGCAGCGCAAAAAAAGATTGCGCCGCGGGCAAGCGGGTAAACCCTTCACGGAAACGCTGTACGCGCCCGCCTTCCTGATCGACGGCCACCACCAGATGGTTACGCGATGCCGCCCGAATCTGGCGCACTAATTCGCGCAGCTGTTCCGGGTCATGGTAATTACGCGTGAACAGAATAAGCCCGCCAACCAGCGGATGCGCCAGTATCTCGCGCTCCTCCGCATCCAGCTCACATCCTTCGACATTCAACATTACTGGGCCCACACTGCTCTCCTTATCCTTTCATACGTAGCTGGCGCCAGGTTTCATCGGCCAGCCTGATAAATTGTTGCTCGCCGGTTTGTCGCCAGCGGTATTCGAACCACCCTGCTTTTAGCATAATGACCCAGGGGTGCCATAATCGTATCTGTCGCCATAGCTGCCGGGCGTTGATTCGCGCGCGCGCGGCATAAGCGTCTGCCAGTTGCCGGTGCTGGCGTTCATCCTCAACCCATACTGCCGCCAGCTCCAACGCAATATCGCCGTCGCCGGCATACTCCCAGTCAATCAGTCTCAACCCGGCGGACGTTAATACTATATTGTCGCCATGGACATCCATATGCAAAGGCGCGAGCCGCAGCGGGCGAGGTTCACCGTTTTTTTGCAACTGTTTGAGCCGCCGCAACCAAAACGGCGTACGCCTTGCCGGATCGCAACACGACCAGTACTGCGCCAATAGTGGCGATAGCGCGATACGCCAGCCAAAACGCGGCTGTTGATGCAAATGATACAGTAAGGCCGCCAGTTCGTCGGCATCTGGCAGAGCGGAATTTACCACACCATGCAGATATTCTACCGCCATCCAGCCTGGCGTATAAAAAAGCGCTCGCGGCGCAAGACTGGCCGGCAATTGGGATAAGGCGCGGTAATGACGTAAAAAATGGGCTGGTGGAGCGTCGGGGTCGTGATGACGACGCAGCACGACACGGTGAGTATCGTGGTCAATAATACAGCTCCCGCCGCTTAGCCCCTGCGATGCGGCGACGGCGGGACGATACTGGGGAAAATAGCGCGACAGGATCTCGTCGCGCGTTAAGGGATTATTGTTGTTGGACCGCACCTTTACCTGACCAGATTATCTCGCCCGTTTGCACCAGCATTAACTGCATCTGTAATGCAGGCGCGTTAACGTTACCGGATGCGCTGGAGTAAAGTACATATTGCGCCCCGACATTGCGCGCAATGCCAATAGCTTTACTGCGCGTTCCCAGACTATCCTGCGGAGACAACCCTAACTGTTGTTTTGCCATCGAGAGTTGCTGTACGGAGACCAGCGTAAATTTACCGTTGTTCGCCAGCGCATTACGTAACGTTTCCGTTGCCTCGTTCGCATTTAACGACCCATTCGTCCGGTTATTCACGCTGTCGACAAGCAATACGCTTCCGGCCGTCACGCCATCAGCCTGCAACATTTTGCTGACCAGCGGTTGCATCGCGCCGTTCCAGTCATAGTGGCGCACCTTAGGCGCTGGCTGGCCCGTTTGATCTTCATGTTCGATCGGCCCCGGTTGCTGTGGAATGGTTGGCACAGACGGCACAACAGGAGGCTGTGGTGGCTGCGCGGGTTGTTCTGGCGCTGGTTTTACCTCTTCAACTGGCGCAGGTTGACGTTGCGCCATACACCCGGAGAGAAATATCGCCAGCGCAGCAATGGCAGCGTAGCGATGCATTTTTGTCATCAAAATTCACTCCTCACAAATAAAGATAAAGCCTGACCTTATGCGCCCCCAGATAATTGGCGCTGCCAAATAGCGTTACCGACGAACGCGCGGGTATGGTTACGCTACGCGGCGCCTCCAGCGGATGCATCTCCAGCCCCCGCGCGTCATACCAGTAAAACCGATAATGAACGGTTATGGGCTCTTGCCTTTCGTTATAGACGCGGGAAGAGGCTGATGGCTGGATATCAGACGCCGTCAGTTCAGGCGGCTCTGCGGTGACACCCGCCGCCAGAACCGTGGACTCCATCACCAGCGACTGCGCGTCGCTTACCGGAATTTCAGGGTGTGACCGGCAACCGGTAAGAAGCAGCAAGCCCAGAGAAACCGCGATGCATCCTTTGATCATACTTACAAGCCTTTATGCGCCAGCATCGGGCCTAGCGGGCGGCCGCCCAGTAGGTGCATATGGATATGATAAACCTCCTGGCCCCCATGACGGTTGGTATTCATGATTAAACGATACCCATCTTCGTCAATGCCTTCCTGTTCGGCGATTTTCGCCGCCACGGTGATCATCCGACCTAACGCCTGTTCATGTTCCGCCGTCACGTCATTGACGGTTGGGATCAGGATATTGGGAATAATCAAGATATGCGTCGGCGCCTGCGGTGAAATATCACGAAAGGCGGTGACCAGCTCATCCTGATAAACGATATCCGAAGGGATTTCACGACGAATAATTTTGCTGAATATAGTTTCTTCTGCCACGACGTTTTCCTTTTTCATAATAGCCCTTGCAGCGCACATGCTACGCCGAGCCATACTGCGAGTATAGAGTATGAGCGAGTTACCGACGCTCTTTCAACTTTAACCCACGATTTATTAAGCGAAAAATGACTACATGCTGGACTTACCGCCATATCCCCCTGCCATGACGCCTTTGTACGCTTAAAAAATATTTTTAGTTTGCCTGTTTATACCGTTTTACACATTTAATGCAAATGCGTATATTTCTCATTTGCATTTTTATGCGCATTAACTAGCAAAGAATGAAAAGGTTCAACGTCATACGTCCTGAACTTACCCCAATAACAAGCAAGGATTTTCAGATGTCTTTCATTCAATACCGCCGGGACAAACACCTTCCGTCCACCGCCGCACCGTCGCTGTTAGCTATGGGTATGGCGATGGCATTTATGCCTGCCGCCTTCGCGGCTGAGGATACCGTTATTGTCGAGGGCGCGACGACCGCTGACGCCGTAAACCGCGAAGAACAGGATTACAGCGTGAAAACGACCGCAGCGGGCACCAAAATGACGATGACTCAGCGCGATATCCCGCAGTCGGTCAGTATTGTCAGCCAACAGCGTATGGAAGACCAGCAGTTGCAAACCTTGGGCGAGGTGATGACCAATACGCTGGGGATCAGCGGAAGTCAGGCTGACTCCGATCGCATCAGCTATTACTCGCGCGGGTTTGAAATTGACAACTATATGGTTGACGGTATTCCAACGTATTTTGAGTCCCGCTGGAATCTGGGCGATGCGCTAACGGATACCGCGCTGTATGAGCGCGTGGAGGTGGTTCGCGGCGCGAATGGGCTGATGACCGGAACCGGTAATCCTTCTGCCTCAATAAATATGATTCGTAAACACGCCACCAATCGGGAGTTCAAAGGTAACGTCTCCACAGAATACGGTAGCTGGAATAAGCAGCGTTACGTCATGGATCTGCAAAGTCCGCTCACCGCGGACGGCAATGTCCGTGGGCGCATCGTGGCGGGTTATCAGAATAATGATTCCTGGCTGGACCGCTATAACAGTGAGAAAGCGTTCTTTTCCGGAATTGTCGATGCCGATCTGGGTACAACCACCAACCTTTCAGCCGGTTATGAATATCAAAAAATTGATGTCAACAGCCCAACCTGGGGCGGTCTGCCGCGCTGGAACACCGATGGCAGCAAAAATAGCTATGACCGCGCGCGTAGTACCGCCCCGGACTGGGCTTATAACAACAAAGAGATAAATAAATTCTTCGTCACGCTTAAACAGCGTTTTGCCGAAAGCTGGCAGGCGACCCTGAATGCGACCCATACTGAGGTCAAATTCGACAGTAAAATGATGTATATCGATGCGTTAGTCGATAAAGAGACAGGTACGCTGGTGAGTCCTTATGGCGCAAGCTACCCCGTGGTCGGCGGTACGGGCTGGAACAGCGGCAAGCGCAAAGTAGATGCCATAGATCTCTTTGCCAATGGCGCTTATGAGCTGTTTGGCCGTCAGCACAATATGATGTTTGGCGGCAGTTATAGTAAACAAAATAACCGCTATTTTAGCGCCTGGGCGAACGTCTTTCCGGACGACATTGGCAACTTCAGCGCCTTTAACGGTAATTTCCCCCAAACCCACTGGGCGCCACAAAATCTGGCGCAGGACGATACCACGCATATGAAATCGCTGTATGCCGCTACGCGCATTTCGCTGGCCGACCCGCTGCATCTGATTCTTGGCGCTCGTTATACCAACTGGCGTGTTGATACACTGACCTACAGCATGGAGAAAAACCATACCACGCCGTATGCCGGGCTGATTTATGATATCAACGACAACTGGTCCGCTTATGCCAGTTATACCTCTATCTTTCAGCCGCAGAATAAACGCGACAAAGCGGGTCAATATCTGGCTCCGATTACCGGTAATAACTATGAAGCGGGCCTGAAGTCCGACTGGATGAACAGCCGCCTCACCACCACGTTGTCCGTGTTCCGCATTGAGCAGAATAACGTCGCTCAGGCAACCACTATTCCCATCCCTGGCAGTAATGGGGAGTTTGCCTGGAAGTCTACTGACGGAACGGTGAGCAAAGGCGTCGAATTCGAAGTGAACGGCGCAATTACCGATAACTGGCAGATGACTTTCGGGGCTACCCGATATGTTGCCGAGGACAATGAAGGTAACGCCGTGAACCCTAATCTCCCGCGCACCAGCGTGAAGTTATTCACCCGCTATCGTCTGCCGGCGATACCGGAGCTGACGGTCGGCGGCGGTGTGAACTGGCAGAATCGGGTTTACAAAGATACCACGACGCCGTACGGCACTTTTCGCGCCGAACAGGGCAGCTATGCGCTGGTCGATCTGTTTACCCGCTATCAGGTGACGAAAAATTTCTCCGTACAGGGAAACATCAACAACCTGTTCGATAAAACCTACGACACCAATATTGATGGTTCCATTGTTTACGGCGCGCCGCGTAACGTCAGCCTCACCGCCAATTATCAGTTCTGACAGACTGTCGGAGAGCGGCATATAAAGCGCCATTAAAAAAGGCAGCCGAATGGCTGCCTTAATTCTCCCCAACATCATTACTGCTTAGCTGTTACGGATGTACTCATCCATTTCCGTTTTCAGGTTATCGGATTTCGTACCGAAAATAGCCTGAACGCCGGAACCCGCGACGACAACGCCTGCCGCGCCCAGTTTCTTCAGGCCAGCCTGATCCACTTTCGCTACATCGGCTACGCTCACGCGCAGACGCGTGATACAGGCATCCAGGTTAGTGATGTTCTCTTTACCGCCAAACGCCGCAACCAAAGCCGGCGCCATTTCGCTGGTCGCGCCCGCTTTTGCGTCATCAGTAGTGTCTTCACGACCCGGCGTTTTCAGATCCAGCGCTTTGATCAGCACGCGGAACACGGTGTAGTACACAATCGCATAACCGGCGCCAACAATCGGGAACAGCCACAATTTGCTGCTGTTACCGGACAGCACGATAAAGTCGATCAGACCGTGGGAGAACGACGTACCGTCACGCATCCCCAGCAGAATACAGATCGGGAATGCCAGACCTGCCAGAATCGCGTGAATAATGTACAGGATCGGCGCCACGAACATGAAGGAGAACTCGATAGGCTCGGTAATACCCGTCAAAAACGAGGTCAGCGCGGCGGAAATCATGATACCGCCCACTTTTGCGCGGTTTTCCGGTTTAGCAGAGTGCCAGATAGCAATGGCCGCAGCCGGCAGACCGTACATTTTGAACAGGAAGCCGCCAGACAACATACCCGCCGTCGGGTCACCCGCCATATAGCGCGGAATGTCGCCGTGGAATACCTGACCCGCTGCGTTGGTGTATTCGCCGATCTGCATCTGGAAAGGAACGTTCCAGATATGATGCAGACCAAACGGCACCAGGCAACGCTCGATGAAACCGTAAATGCCAAACGCGACAACCGGGTTCTGATAAGCCGCCCACTGCGAGAACGCCTGGATAGCCGTACCGATTGGCGGCCATACGAAAGACAGCACCACACCGGTAAAAATAGCGGCCAGACCCGAAATGATCGGCACGAAGCGTTTGCCCGCAAAGAAGCCCAGATACTCAGGCAGTTTGATACGGTAGAAGCGGTTAAACATATACGCTGCGATCGCACCGGAGATAATCCCCCCGAGAACACCCGTATCAGCAAGGTGTTTAGCGGCGATCTCTTCAGCAGGTAAATGCAGAACCAGCGGCGCAACCACAGCCATGGTTTTCACCATGATGCCATACGCTACTACCGCCGCCAGAGCCGAAACGCCGTCGTTGTTGGTAAAGCCCAACGCCACGCCGATAGCGAAAATCAGCGGCATATTGGCAAAAACAGATCCGCCCGCTTCTGCCATAACGTGCGATACAACGGCTGGCAGCCAGCTGAAGTTAGCGGAACCGACACCCAGCAGGATACCTGCGATAGGGAGTACGGATACCGGCAGCATCAGCGATTTACCGACCTTTTGCAGGTTAGCAAATGCATTCTTAAACATAATTGAGAGTGCTCCTGAGTATTTGTGCTTTTCTACGTTCTCACGCATTGGCGAGGGGGGAGAACCCCGCCGTGGACAGGACATCTAAGTGCCCTTTTATTTATTACACAGAGTAAAATAAATACGTCTGATTTTGTTTGACGGCTATCACGTTTCAGCGCCAGATAGCCTAAAAAGTATCACATTCTGCCAAAATGAGTTTCCGAATGTTTCTATAAGCTCGCTCACCGCCCCTTTTGTGGCGGTGAACTTTACGCGTTTTGCTTATTAATTACGAGCTTTAAAAAAACTCGTTTAACGGATTGATGACAGGCGAGACGCGTCAATATGGAACAGGCGAGCAAAGTTATCGGTGGTGATCTGCGCCAGTTCTTCAACGGCAACCCCTTTCAATACCGCCATATATTCTGCGACGTCGCGTACCATCGCAGGCTGGTTCTCTTTACCGCGATGCGGCACCGGCGCCAGATAAGGAGAATCGGTCTCGACTAATAACCGATCCAGCGGCACATAGCGCGCCGCATCACGCAACTGTTCAGCGTTACGGAACGTTACGATGCCGGAAAAAGAGATATAAAACCCCAGATCCAACAATTTGCCGGCCGTTTCTCTGTCTTCTGTAAAACAGTGTAGTACGCCGCCGCAATCCGTCACTTTTTCTTCGCGCAGGATAGCCAGCGTATCGGCACGCGCGTCGCGAGTATGGACAATCACCGGTTTATGCAAGTCGCGGCCAATCTGGATATGATGAATAAAAGACGCCTGCTGGCGGATTTTGGTCTCAGGCGTGTAAAAATAATCAAGCCCGGTCTCGCCCATCGCCACCACATCGTCTTCTGCAGCAAGGAGGCGCAGTTCTTCTACGTCATACGCTTCATCCTGATTTAACGGATGCACGCCGCAGGAAAAGACCACATTATCGCGCTTGCCCACCAGCTCGCGCATATGGCGATACCCCGGCAGCGTCGTCGCCACCGCTAAACAGAACTTCACATCGCGCGCGGCGGCTTTCGCCAGCACATCGTCCACGTCCTTATGCAAAGATTGATAATCCAGACCATCAAGATGGCAGTGTGAGTCGACTAAAAACATAATGTCTCTCTCAAAGATGAGGAACAGGCAACAAGGTGCCTGGTTGCAGGTAATGCTCGATGCGGAGAATGAGATCGGTTAATACCAGTTCGCGGTTTAATCCGGTCACATGAAGTAATTGATCACGACAATGGCAAACATCGTTCAGGATTGCCTGAATACGCGCCGGGGATAGCGGCCCCGCCAGCGCGGCAACAACCGCGTCCGCATCAACGTTTGTCAGGTACGACGCGCCGTGCTGACGTTTAAGAGCATCAACCAGCAGCGTCGCCAGCCAGTGCAGGCGCGCCGGGGCTTGCTCATGATTGAGCGCCGTTAATAACGCATACCAGTCGCCCGTATGTAAACTGTCCATTAACGCCTGACACAGCGCCTCACGCTGCGCCCAGCGTTCAGACTGCAACAGCGCCAGCGCGGCGCCGGGCGACCCCGCATTCAAGCGTAGCGCCGTGAGCAATGCTTCTTGTGACGCCGTCACTTCTCGCGACAGCCATGACATCGCATACGATTCAGACGGTGGCGCCAGATGATGCAGCCGGCAGCGGCTGCGTAATGTCGCCAACAGACGAGCAGGCTCCGGGCTGGCAAGGAAAAACCAGGTTTGCTCCGGCGGCTCTTCCAGCGTTTTGAGCAACGCATTGGCAGCGGCGTCGGTTAATAGCGCCGCATCCGCAATCCACACCACCTTCGCGCCGCCCAGACGGGAGTGCTCGTACAATTTCTCGCTGACCTCGCGTACCGCATCTACGCCGAGGCTGCTTTTGCCTTTATCCGGCGTCAGCGTGTAATAGTCCGGGTGCGTGCCAGCCTGCATAAGCTGACAGCCTCGGCAATGCCCACAGCTTTTGTGGCCCTCAGGCTGCTGGCATAACAGATAACGGCTCAGCGCATAGCACAGCGCCTCGTCGCCCATGCCAGGTAAGGCCTGAATCAGTAGCGCATGGTGCCCACGTCCCGCCTGGTAACTTTCTACCAGTTTTTCATAGGCGGGCCGTAACCATGGATACCATTTCATGCCGCTTGCTCCTGCACCCACTTCGTCACCGTGGCGCGAATGTCGCGCATGACGGCATCCAGCGGCTGGGTCGCGTCAATGGTGCGGATACGCGAGTCTTGCGCCGCCAGTTCCAGATAGCGCGCGCGAGTCCGGTTAAAGAAATCAAAAGATTCCTGCTCAATGCGATCCAAATCGCCGCGCGCTCTGGCGCGTTTTAGCCCGACTTCCGGCGTGACATCCAGATACAGCGTCAGGTCAGGGCGAAAATCGCCCAGCACGGCATCGCGTAGTGTCGCCAGCATGGTTTGATCAATGCCGCGCCCTCCCCCCTGATACGCCTGGGTCGAGAGATCGTGTCGATCGCCGATCACCCATACGCCTTGCGCCAGCGCGGGTTTGATTACCGTTTCGACGAGCTGTACGCGAGCGGCATAAAACATCAGTACTTCCGCTTTATCGGTAATCACTTCGTCGCCTACCGCTCGAATATCCAGCACCAGACTTCTTAGTTTTTCGGCAAGCTGCGTACCGCCCGGCTCACGGGTAAAAATCATGTTACGAATACCCAGTTGCTCAAGGGTCTCCACCACCACGTCGCGCGCAGTGGTTTTTCCGGCGCCTTCCAGGCCCTCGATGACGATATAATTACTGCCCATTTTTTTCCTTAAGCACTTTCAGGTACTCCTGCACTGACCGATTATGGCTGGCAAGATTGGTGTTAAATGTGTGACCGCCTTTACCGTCGGCCACAAAATAGAGATACGGCGTTTTCGCCGGATGCGCCGCCGCCTGCAATGACGCTTCGCTGGGCGATGCAATCGGTCCTGGCGGCAGCCCGGTTATGGTATACGTGTTATAAGCCGTCGGCTTTTCCAGATCCGCACGCGACAAGTTACCATTATAACTCGTCCCCATCCCGTAAATCACGGTGGGATCGGTCTGAAGGCGCATACCGATTCTCAGGCGATTAATAAAGACTGAGGCCACCTGATCGCGTTCGCTGGCGACAGCCGTCTCTTTTTCAATAATCGAGGCCATTGTCACCAGTTGGTTCTGATCTTTATAAGGCAGCCCCTCGGCCCGGCCTTTCCAGACAGTATCGACAGTTTTCACCATCTTTTGGTGCGCTCGCTTGAGAATAGCGACATCGCTGGTGTTGGCGGTATACATCCAGGTATCGGGCCAGAACCACCCTTCTACCCATTCCGGGTGCGCAAGCTTTAAAGCCTGAGCGACAGTGGCGTAGTCATCATCCGGCAATGTATGGCGAATATACGGCGCCTCTCGTAGCTGTTTCAGGTAATCGCTAAGGCGCATCCCTTCCACAAACCGCAACGGGAATTGCGCTTCTTTGCCGCTCTCCAGCAACTCAAGCATCTCCCTTACGGTCATCCCCGGCGTAAGACGGTAAGTTCCCGCTTTAAAGTGCGATAACTCAGGCTCCACGCGCAGCAGCCACTGAAATACCCGGGGGCGATTAATGATTTTTTCATCATAAAGCTGGTCGCCAAGCGCCAGCCGCCCCGTTCCCGCCTTGAGCGTAAAGATAGTCTCGTTTTTAATAAGTAATGTGCTGTTCGCCAGATGGCGAACTTTCCACATCCCCACGCCCGCGGCAATACCCAGCACAACCAACAGCAGAAGGAAAACGCCTGACAATTTTTTCATAACTAATTCGGATGCTCACAAAATGGGGCTAAAAATTGAAACAGTGTTCGCGAAGAATACGACGTCCCGTGATAGGCGCGTATGGGAATAATCGGCATTAGCGCGTTGCAGATGATAACCTCATCCGCCTGCCTGACCGCCTCCTCTCTCGCCTGAACTTCAAGGACCTGGAAAGGAGATTGCGCCAGTTGGCGTAAACAAAATTGTCGCATAATGCCGTTCACCCCGGCCTGATCCAGACGCGGCGTAAAAACAATGTCGCCTGTACGCCAGAACAAATTAGCCGCACAGCATTCCGTAACCCATCCCTCGCTGTCAAGAACCAGCGCCTCATCGGCGTCCGTCTGCTCAAGATGAGAGCGAATCAACACCTGTTCGAGGCGGTTCAGATGTTTTAATCCGGCAAGATAAGGATTGCGCCCAAGCGGTATGGGACTAAGGGTAAGAGTGATGCCCTCGTCTTTCCAGCGGGCGTAGTGGGCAGGGTAAGGCGACACGCTAAGAATCCGTGTGGGTAATTGACAACTGGCGGCGCTGTAACCGCGTCCGCCTGCGCCGCGGGTAATCATCACTTTCAGCACGCCTTCCCGATGCGGTTGTGCCAGGCAGCGCATCTCTTTTACTAATACATCCCAATCGTTAAAGGGGATCGCCAAACGAGAGCACGTTTCTTCCAGGCGAGCCAGATGACGGGAAAACAAGGCAATCTCCCCCGCCGCGATCCGCGCAGTGGTAAAGCAACCGTCTCCGAACTGCACCCCCCGGTCATTCACCGCGAGTCGTTCAGTGGATTGGCCGTTAATCAGATACATTCATCCTCCAGATAACCGCCCATCAGAGTGTCAGGGGAATGGCCTGCGCGCAAGGACTTTGCCAGCAAGATAACACGTTATTTTTCAGGTTTTCCTTATTTTAATAAGAAAAGGCATATTTATGTCAACCATAACAAATAAATTATAGCAATAATATTAATCACAGCATCTTAAATGACGAAATTGATTTATTGAGCGAATATATTTAGTAAAACAAAAAACATTAATTAGATATTATTTATAGTCATAACTTTCACATATGGTCAAAATGTAATTGGGTATCGTCTGACGTTACCCTATCATATTTAATACTGCAATTAGAAAGTCATAATTAATATATTTATTACTCAAAGCCTATTTATCGTGCGCTGAGTAATATCTACGTATCGAGTCGACCATGAAAGGACATTTTTAATGAAAGGAAAATTTGCCGCTGCCGTATTATTCACCGCAATGGGGCTTGCTTCGACTGCAATGGCTCAGGATGGCCAGGTTAATTTTACCGGCAAAATCATCGAAGCAGGTTGCAAAATTAACGGCAGTGTCACCAGTTCTCAGGATGTCAAGCTGGGCGAGGTCTCTAAAACAGCGTTTACCAACGCTGGCTCAACGGCAGCAACCACCAAGTTTTCATTGGTATTAACCGCCTGCCCTGCAGAGCTGCTGGGAAAACCGGTTTCCGTAAAATATGACGGTATGCCGGACACCCTGAATAACGACTATCTGCAAATTACCGGTTACGGTACTACCGGCGTCGCTAAAGGTGTCGCTATCCAGTTGTTGAATAGCGATACCAGCGAACTGCCGCTGGGTACTGAGTCTAAATCCGTTACCATTGCCTCCGATGCGGCAGAAGAAACGAACCTCGACTTTTTCGCCCGTTATATCGCGACAGAAGATAGCGTATCAGGCGGCGATGCCAACGGCGTCGTTAACTTTACCCTGACCTACAACTAATCGCGCGGAATTTATTCTCTCGTTTTAGTAAACCAATAAAGCCGGATGGACCCGGCTTTGCTTTGGAGATACTCCATGAATAAATATAGTTTACTCACTGCCGCCACGCTTATATTCACTACGGCAACCGTACAGGCCGGTGTTATTATCGGCGGAACCCGTATTATTTATAACGGCGATAAAAAAGAAACGTCGATTAGCGTTAAAAATCCGGACCAATCTTCTTATCTCATTCAGTCATGGAGTGACGCCGGGGAAAAAAGCAGCGATAAATCGCCGTTTATGGTCACGCCGCCGCTTTTTCGTTTAGGCGCAGGGCAGGAAAATAATCTGCGAATTCTCCGTACTGGCGGCAATTTGCCGGAAGATCGTGAGTCCCTCTACTGGATGAATATTAAGTCGATCCCATCGACGACAGAAAAGCAGGATAACGTTAACACTCTGCAAATTGCGGTGAAAACCCGCATTAAATTAATTTACCGTCCGCAGGCGTTGACGGAGCAACCGGAAAACGTCACCGCGAAGCTGACCTGGCAGCACAGCGGTAACCGTCTTACCGTGACCAATCCCACAGCCTACTACATAAACTTCAGCACGGTGAAGATAGGAACCAGCACCGTGAAAGACGCTACCTATGTCGCGCCGATGAGTTCCGCCAGCTTTACCGCGCCCGCCGAAGCCAGCGGCGACGTAACCTGGACACTTATTAACGATTTCGGCTCTATCGGGTCTGAACACCACACACGCCTGTAAGACCACACCGAAAGGATATCGGGATGAATGCAGACGCATACAAAAAAATAATGACGCTCAGTCGAATCGCCTGCTTTATCGCCCTGCAGTGCGCACTGCCAGCCGGTAACACTGCGTTTGCCCGCGAATATTTTAACCCAGCGCTGCTGGGGATCGACGGGCCGGGAAAAGAGCTTACCGATCTTTCCGCTTTTGAAGAAGGCATCGGCCAAATGCCTGGCACCTATCGCGTTGACGTCATTGTGAATAAATCGTCCGCTGGCGTGCATGACGTTAATTTTGTTATGCAAAAAGATACGGCAGGCAACACCACTCTGCAGCCCTGCTTCAGCGTTGACTCGCTGCGCGAGTTCGGTATTCGTACCGACGCGTTTCCAAATCTTGCTGGTCACGGCGACTGCGCTAACCTGGCGGCGATCCCGCAGGCCAGCGCCGAGTTCGCCTTTGAACGCCAGCAGCTACGGCTGTCTATTCCGCAGGCCGCCGTAGACAGCCATGCCCGCGGCTACGTCGCCCCGGAACGGCTCGATGAGGGCATTAACGCCCTGCTGCTCAACTATAGCTTTTCCGGCGCCAACACCGAAGCGCGCCGCGGCGATATGACCGACTCCGACAGCTATTATCTGAGCCTGCGTCCGGGCCTGAATATTGGCCCCTGGCGCATTCGCAACTACAGCACCTGGAATCGCAACGTCAACGGCGATAGCGCCGATGAAAGCTGGGATTCGCTCTACACCTACGCCCAACGCAATATTATCGCGCTGAAAAGTCAGCTAACATTCGGCGACAGCACCGCGCCCTCCGAGCTGTTTGATAGTGTGCCGTTCCGCGGCGCACAGCTGGCCTCCGACGATGATATGTTGCCCGATAGCCTGCGTGGCTACGCGCCGGTGGTGCGCGGCATCGCCCGTACTAACGCGCAGGTAATTATCAAACAGAATGGTTACACCATTTATCAAAGCTATGTTTCGCCGGGCGCATTTGAGATTACCGATATGTACCCAACCGGCAGCAGCGGCGATCTTGACGTCACAATTAAAGAGGCCGACGGTAGCGAACAGCATCAGACGGTGGCCTTCGCCTCTCTGCCTATTCTGCAGCGCGAAGGGCGGCTGAAGTACAGCGTGACCAGCGGCCAGTATCGCCCCTATGAGAGCGATATTGACAAAAAAATGTTTACCCAGGCCACCCTGATTTATGGCCTGCCAGCCGGGTTTACGGTATATGGCGGGGGCCAGTTCTCACAGCACTACAAGTCCCTGCTCACCGGGCTTGGAAAAAACCTCGGCGAGTTGGGTGCCGTCTCGGTGGATGGCACTCAGGCATGGTCAACGCAAAAAGATCAGGATAAAGAGAGCGGCCAGTCCTGGCGCATCCGTTACAGTAAAAATATTCTCGAAACCGGCACCAATATATCCATTTCCGGTTATAGGTATTCAACATCAGGTTATTACACTCTCCCGGAAGTACTGGATACCTGGCGTGACGACGAGTCGCAAAATAATAACGACCGCCGCCGCAACCGTGCTGAACTTCAGCTTAACCAGAGTATCGGGGCGAGTCTGGGGTCACTGTCGCTCAATGCTATTAGCGAAGATTACTGGAACAGTGACCGGAAGATGCGCTCTCTCGGTGTGGGTTACAGTAATAGCTGGGGCGGCGTGACGTACAACATCAATTACAGCTATAACCGCAATACCACCGACAGTGACGATAGCGACAAAATCTACGATGAAGATCAGGTCTTCTCACTGAGCATAAACATCCCGCTCGACCGCTGGTTAAGTCACAGTTACGCCACTTACAACCTGAATACCAGCAAACGGGGCAATACCAACCATACCGTCGGGCTAAACGGGTCAGCATTAGAAGACAATAACCTGAACTGGAGTCTCCAGCAGAGCGAAACGAATCACGGCGAAGGGAATGGCGGTTACGCCAGCCTCGATTATCAGGGGACCTACGCACGAATGAATGGTGCCTACAGCTATGACAACGACCAGAAACGCGTTAACTACGGCATGGAAGGCGGCATTGTCGCCCACGCGCATGGTGTCACGCTCAGCCAGTCGTTGGGCGAAACCTCAGCACTGGTAGAAGCCCCCGGGGCGAATGGCGTTACGATAAGCAACCAGACGGGTGTAAAAACCGACTTCCGCGGTTACACCGTGGTGCCTTACGTGACGCCGTACCGTGAAACCGCCGTCTCACTGGATACCGAAACGCTGCCTGATGGTGCTGACGTCGACCTGACCAGCCAGATGATTACCCCCACGCGCGGCGCAATTGTACGCGCACATTTTGATACCCGTATCGGTAAAAGGGTACTCATGAATTTGTCACGTACCCCTACGGAGATAGTGCCATTTGGAGCGCTGGCAACGATAGAGGGTCAACCTGCGGATAAGAGCTTCATCGTGGGTGACCACGGGCAAGTCTATCTTACCGGTGCGCCCGAACGCGGAACCTTAAAGGTAACGTGGGGCCGTACAGCGAATGACACCTGTCACGTAACATTCAATTTAACAGAATTGAATGCGACTGATGGTGTGATGGAAACGCAAGAATCTTGTCGTTAATAACGATGACCATAATCGTCATAAGGAAAACGTATTCGTGAAAAAAACAGTCGGCCTTGCGTTGTTAATATCTGTGTGCCCGTTGATAACGTCCGTTGATGCTCTTGCAGGTATCATAAATACAAGCAGTGCGAATACATCAACTTTACCTTATAAATTCAGCTCCTTTACTATGCCGAGTTCGGCCGGGGGGACAACCTGGTTTGACGACTGGGGGGAACACTGGAAATTGCCAATAATAGCTAGCAGCCAAAAAGGTTATATTGATTTTACTGTGAATGGCGAACCGACAGGGGGAACGACTACTAATGACGCAACGGTGTATAAAACCAATAACCCGGGTGTAGGCATTGCCTATCAAATGACTTACACCCCAGCGGGCGTAGTAACCCCGGATAAAGATTATACGGCTCCATTTCGTTTAGACGTCGATAGTAATGTCAACGCATCCGGCGACCTAATTATTCGCTACATGCTGGTGCGTTTAACGGATGAACTACCGGCGGGCCCCATTACTGAGGTGCCAAGCGTTACTGTTTCTTATCATAACCCAGCGGATAGCGGATATGGAGATGTGACTTTCGTGGCCCGTTCTGGTGTGGCTAGTCAGCCAAAGTATACGGCTTGTGGAATTAACGCACCAACAGAAATTAAACTCAACCCACTTTATGGGAATAGCCTAAAAACGGGCGCACAAAATAGTATTCAGGCGCCGACGATAACGCTCACAAACTGCCCGGGGGCCATCAATGGTATCTCTTATAATTTTTCCGCAGTCTATGGAGCCCACGACGAGGCCAATGGGGTTCTTAATACTGTGACGGGTGATACCTACGCGAAAAATGTTTATGTGCAGATACAGAATACCGATGGTACGCCTCATACAATTAATTCAGCGATCGCGCTCCAGAATTATAACGGCTCCGGGGATTATGTGTTGCCTGACTTTAAAGTGTCTTATTTTATAGATGATGCTGAAAGCGTAACTGCGGGTAATGTCAAAACAGCCATTGAGCTTAAAGTTACTTACAACTAATAGGGATTATATATGATTGTTACAAACAGGAAAAAGACAGTGGCATTCATCATTGCGCTTGGTTGGTTATTTTCCTCATCCAGTCAGGCTGTCAATATTGATATCAGCGGTACCGTTATCGCCTCACCTTGTGTGGTTAACGGCGGCGATGAGTCTCTCGCTATTAATCTGGGGACCGGGATTCAGGCCAATACTCTGGAAACAAGTGGCAGCACTACCCCATGGGTTGAAAAGACATTGACGCTCACCGATTGCCCAGCCTCCACCACCTCATTTAGCGTAGCCTTTGCTGGCACCGCCGACACGGATACAGACTTCTACAAAAATACCGGCACTGCCACCAACCTGAAGCTTGAGTTAACGGATGACAAAAGCGAGCACGCCTATAAAAATGGCGCTGCTCTGAAGGACATCGCAATCCCATCCGACACGCATGCCTATGACCTGAAACTGCGCTCCCGTGCAGTGGCAACAGGCCTCGTGATGCCAGGCACCATCGAGGGCCAAGTACAGGCAACCTTCACCTACCAGTAATCCAGGACGGGACAATGGCGCAACAGATAAATAAACTGCTCCCCGCGTTGGCCTGTCTATGGGCGGTAAGCAGTATTTATTCCGTGCAGGCAACCGATATTAACCTGAGCGGTATAGTAATTGCTTCTGCCTGCATCGTGGATACGGGCACAAAGGAACAGACGGTCACGTTCCAGCAGGCACGCGCCGTTGATTACCTGAAGGTGGGCGATACCAGTGAGTGGCAGGATTTTGAACTGACCCTCTCCTCCTGCCCGCCATCAACTACTCAGGTGACTGCCCTGTTCAGCGGTGATGCCGACACTGACGATGCTACCAAATTCGCTAACAGCCAGGGCAGCGCTACCGGTATGGCACTGGAAATTATGACCCGCGATCATCAGACGGAAATCTCACCGGCGGATACGCTGGCCGTGAAAGTGAACGGCAATGACCACCGGGCCGTTTTCCCGCTCTCTGCGCGCATGTACACACCGACGGGTCGCGTAACGCCAGGGGAATTCAAGACTGTCGTTCAACTGAACTTTACGTACCAGTAGCCTTCAGATCAAGAATACATAAAAAAGCGGAGCGCCAGGCGCTCCGCTTTTTTATTCATAACAGTACTGACTAGATACGTTTGAAAATCAACGAACCGTTAGTACCGCCAAAGCCAAAGGAGTTACACAGAGCGTACTCCAGATCGCTGACCTGGCGCGCTTCATGCGGCACGAAGTCCAGATCGCAACCTTCATCCGGGTTATCCAGATTAATGGTTGGCGGAATGGCCTGATCGCGCAGCGCCAGAATAGAGAAAATAGACTCTACTGCGCCTGCGGCGCCCAACAGATGGCCGGTCATCGATTTGGTCGAGCTCACCATCACTCGGCTTGCGGCATCGCCAAAGACTGACTTAACCGCCTGCGTCTCAGCTTTGTCGCCGGCAGGCGTCGACGTGCCGTGTGCGTTGACGTAGCCAATCTGAGCAGGCTCAATCGCGGCATCACGCAACGCGTTAACCATCGCTAGCGCAGCGCCTGCGCCATTTTCCGGCGGCGACGTCATATGGTAAGCATCGCTGCTCATACCAAAGCCGACGATTTCAGCATAGATTTTCGCACCACGCGCTTTTGCATGTTCGTACTCTTCAAGCACCAACATACCGGCACCGTCGCCCAGTACAAAACCATCGCGTTCTTTATCCCACGGACGGCTCGCCGCCTGTGGGTTATCGTTGCGGGTCGACAGCGCGCGCGCTGCGCCAAAACCACCTACGCCCAGCGGCGTACTGGCTTTTTCTGCGCCACCTGCCACCATCGCGTCCGCATCGCCATAGGCGATGATACGCGCGGCATGGCCGATGTTATGCACGCCTGAAGTACAGGCAGTCGCAATAGAGATGCTTGGCCCACGCAGGCCATACATGATAGTCAGATGGCCTGCTACCATGTTAACAATCGTCGACGGGACAAAGAACGGGCTAATCTTACGCGGTCCGCCTTTTACCAGCGAACTGTGGTTTTCTTCGATCAGACCGAGACCACCGATACCGGAGCCGATAGCGGCGCCAATACGGCTTGCGTTCTCTTCCGTCACTTCAAGGCCAGAATCCTGCATGGCCTGTACGCCAGCGACAATTCCATATTGAATGAAGGCATCCATCTTGCGCTGTTCTTTGCGCGAGATAATGTCATCACAGTTAAAATCCTTTACTAAGCCAGCAAATTTCGTTGCATAGGCGCTAGTATCGAAATGGTCGATCAGGCTGATGCCACTCTGACCGGCAAGGAGAGCTTTCCAGGTAGACTCTACGGTATTGCCGACAGGAGACAACATGCCCAGTCCGGTCACAACTACACGACGCTTAGACACGGTTGTCCTCCAGGGAGGGAAAATGATTCTAGTGGGACAAAAAGATAAAACTCAGGCGGTCGAATGACCGCCTGGAGATGTTCACTTACGCCTGGTGGCCGTTGATGTAATCAATGGCAGCCTGAACGGTGGTGATTTTCTCAGCTTCTTCGTCCGGAATCTCAGTATCAAACTCTTCTTCCAGAGCCATTACCAGCTCAACGGTGTCAAGAGAATCTGCGCCCAGGTCTTCAACGAAAGAAGCATTGTTGGTTACTTCTTCCTGCTTAACGCCCAGCTGTTCGCCGATAATTTTCTTAACGCGTTCTTCGATAGTGCTCATACTCTTAAATTTCCTATCAAAACTCGCTTTCGCGATGGTTTTCGTAGTGTATAAAATGTTGAAAAATTTGCAACTAAATCCCGGCAGGTCTTACCACGATTTTACGTTATTTTGCGGCCTTTCGCCCTAATAACGCAAATATTTTTCAATCGTGATTAAACCATGTACATTCCGCCGTTGACGTGCAGAGTCTCACCAGTGATGTAACTCGCTTCGTCAGAGGCTAAAAATGCAACCGCACTGGCGATTTCCTGAGCGCCGCCGAGGCGACCCGCAGGCACCTGCGCCAGGATACCCGCACGCTGATCGTCAGACAGCGCACGCGTCATGTCCGTTTCAATAAAACCCGGAGCCACAACATTGACAGTAATACCACGGGACGCAACTTCACGCGCCAGTGATTTACTGAAACCGATCAGGCCCGCTTTCGCCGCAGCGTAGTTTGCCTGACCTGCATTTCCCATGGTACCAACCACAGAACCAATAGTGATAATGCGACCACAACGCTTTTTCATCATAGCGCGCATTACCGCTTTTGACAGGCGGAAAACGGATGATAAATTGGTTTCGATAATATCGTTCCACTCATCATCTTTCATTCGCATCAACAGATTATCACGAGTGATACCGGCATTATTAACCAGGATATCCACTTCACCAAATTCTGCGCGAATATTTTCCAGAACAGATTCAATAGATGCAGGATCGGTCACATTCAACATCAAACCTTTCCCGTTAGCACCTAAATAGTCGCTAATGTTCTTCGCACCATTTTCACTGGTCGCAGTCCCGATAACTTTCGCGCCGCGGGCAACGAGAGTCTCTGCAATTGCGCGGCCTATGCCACGGCTTGCACCAGTCACCAGCGCAATCTTTCCTTCAAAGCTCATGGTTTTCCTCTTTTATTGCGTAAGTGCCGCAGACAGCGCCGCCGGCTCGTTCAGCGCCGACGCTGTCAGGGTGTCGACAATACGTTTCGTCAGACCAGTGAGGACTTTACCTGGACCCACTTCATAAAGATGTTCAACGCCCTGCGCCGCGATAAATTCCACGCTCTTCGTCCACTGTACCGGATTGTACAACTGGCGAACCAGCGCATCGCGGATAGCGGCGGCATCGGTTTCACATTTCACGTCAACGTTGTTTACTACCGGCACCGTTGGCGCGCTAAAGGTAATTTTGGCTAATTCAACCGCCAGCTTATCTGCCGCTGGTTTCATCAGCGCGCAGTGCGACGGTACGCTCACCGGCAGCGGCAGCGCGCGTTTCGCTCCAGCGGCTTTACAGGCTGCGCCCGCGCGTTCTACTGCCTCTTTATGCCCGGCGATGACCACCTGTCCCGGCGAGTTAAAGTTAACCGGCGAAACAACCTGCCCTTCGGCAGATTCTTCACAGGCTTTAGCAATAGAGGCATCATCCAGACCGATGATCGCAGACATGCCGCCAGTGCCTTCCGGAACCGCTTCCTGCATGAATTTACCACGCATTTCCACCAGACGAACGGCATCAGCAAAGTTGATGACGCCAGCGCAAACCAGCGCGGAATATTCGCCCAGGCTGTGACCTGCCATTAACGCAGGCATTTTACCGCCCTGCTGCTGCCAAACGCGCCAAAGCGCGACGGAAGCGGTTAATAACGCCGGCTGCGTCTGCCAGGTTTTATTCAGTTCTTCCGCTGGACCTTGCTGGGTGAGCGCCCACAGATCATATCCCAGAGCCGCAGAAGCTTCAGCAAACGTTTCTTCTACGATAGGGTAATTTGCCGCCATCTCGGCCAACATCCCAACGCTCTGAGAACCCTGACCGGGGAACACAAATGCAAATTGCGTCATGTTTAAATCCTTATACTAGAAACGAATCAGCGCGGAGCCCCAGGTGAATCCACCCCCGAAGGCTTCAAGCAATACCAGCTGACCGGCTTTAATTCGCCCGTCACGCACGGCTTCATCCAGCGCGCACGGCACAGAAGCCGCGGAGGTATTGCCGTGCCTGTCCAGCGTGACGACGACATTGTCCATCGACATGCCGAGTTTTTTCGCTGTCGCGCTAATGATACGCAGATTAGCCTGATGCGGCACCAGCCAATCGAGTTCTGAGCGATCCAGGTTATTAGCCGCCAGCGTCTCATCGACAATATGCGCCAGTTCAGTGACCGCCACTTTAAAGACTTCATTACCCGCCATCGTCAGGTAAATCGGGTTATCCGGATTTACGCGATCGGCATTCGGCAGGGTCAGTAATTCACCGTAACGGCCATCGGCATGAAGATGAGTGGAGATAATACCCGGTTCTTCAGAAGCGCTCAGTACGGCCGCGCCTGCGCCATCGCCGAAAATAATGATCGTACCGCGATCGCCAGGATCGCAAGTGCGGGCTAATACATCGGAACCGACCACCAGCGCGTGTTTAACCGCGCCGGATTTAACGTACTGGTCGGCGATGCTTAACGCGTAGGTGAAACCTGCGCACGCTGCCGCGACATCAAACGCCGGGCAACCTTTAATACCGAGCATACTTTGAATCTGACATGCCGCGCTTGGAAATGCATGCGTTGCTGATGTGGTAGCCACCACAATCAAGCCAATTTGGTCTTTATCGATCCCCGCCATCTCAATCGCGCGATTCGCAGCGGTAAAGCCCATCGTCGCGACAGTTTCATTCGGCGCGGCGATATGGCGTTCACGAATACCTGTACGAGTGACAATCCACTCGTCAGAGGTCTCAACCATTTTTTCCAGATCGGCGTTAGTCCGCACTTGTTCGGGCAGATAGCTGCCAGTACCAATAATCTTCGTATACATGTACGCTCAGTCACTTTTCGGTTATATACCGTTACCTGTAAACGTCTGGCACGCTGGCGGCGCCGGGGAGACAGCGATATTATCTGTGCGCCCGCAGGTTTACGCCTTTGCCATCGTCCAGCGGTTCAAATCCGGCTGGGTATACAGATTCCAGGCGAGCGGCAATTCGCTGAGGAACTTGTCGCTGCACCGCCTGCACTGCCTGTTCAATCGCGACTGCAAATGCTCGCTGATTGGCCGCACCATGACTTTTTATCACCGTGCCGCGCAATCCTAACAGACAGGCGCCATTATACTGGTCGGGGTTGAGGTGACTGAATCGCCTCGTCAGGCTTTTTTGTAACCAACGTTTTAATAACAGCAGCCACCACGACCGTTTTTTCCCTTCGCCCTGTGATTTCAGCAGTGAAAGGAACATTCTGACAACCCCCTCCATCGTTTTAAGTGTGACATTGCCTGTAAAGCCGTCACACACCAGTACATCGGTTTTTCCCGTCAGTAACTCATTCGCCTCAAGGTAGCCGATGTAATTGATGGTTGGAACTGTTTTTAACATTAAAGAGGCTTCGCGAATACTGTCGAGGCCTTTGGTTTCTTCTTCCCCGATATTGAGTAGCGCCACGCGGGGATTTTTGATCCCGACGACCTCTTCCGCCAAAACGGCACCCATCACGGCAAACTGCACCAGCATGGTACTGTCGCAGTCGACGTTGGCCCCCAAATCAAGCACTACCGTTTTGCCCTTTTGCTGGTGCGGTAATACCGTCACCAACGCCGGACGCTCAATCCCCTCAAGAGGCTTGAGCAATAATTTCGCCAGCCCCATCAGCGCCCCGGTATTACCGGCGCTAACGCAAGCTTCGGCTCGGCCTTCTTTCACAAGCTCCAGGGCCACACGCATGGATGTCCCGCGACTGGCGCGGATCGCCTGCGAAGGCCGGGCATCACTGGCAATAACTGACTGTGCAGGGATAATCTGCAGACGCGAACGTTGTTCAAAGTCAGCTTTGGCAAGTAATGGCGTGATAATATCGGGATTCCCGACTAAAAGAAGAGTGAGCTGCGAATTAGCGTTCAGTGCCTGCAATGCTGCAGGCACCGTCACGGAAGGACCAAAATCGCCCCCCATGACATCTAACGCCAGGGTTAGACGTGTCAAGGTATCGTCGCTGCCTGGTTCGGTGTTCTCCGCTTACGCGGAGAAATCCTCACTAAGCTTTATCACGCTTGTACTCTTCGGCTTTTACACCACAGGCACGCCTGTGATGCAAAAGGCATCGAGTATCGCGCGATTACTTAGCGATGACCTTACGGCCGCGGTAGTAACCGTCGGCAGTGATGTGGTGACGCAGGTGTTTTTCACCAGAAGTTTTGTCTACAGACAGGCTGGTGACTGCGGTCAGAGCGTCATGGGAACGACGCATGCCACGTTTGGAACGGGTTGGTTTATTCTGTTGTACGGCCATGGACCTTACTCCTCAATTACGGTTTATCCCTGCGTCCGCGGGGAAGACCTATTACTTACGCTTTAAGCTGGCTAATACGGCAAATGGGTTTGGCTTTTGCGCTTCATCAGGCAGTTCGCCAAAGACCATGTCCGCCTCGGACACTTCACAGTGTTCAGAATCATGCACCGGAACTACCGGCAAGGCGAGGATGATTTCATCTTCAACCGTCGCCAGCAGATCGATTTCGCCGAATTCGTTTACCTCAATCGGCTCATACGCTTCCGGCAGTGCTTCAGCCTGCTCGTCGGAACGGACAGGGCTAAAACAATACGTTGTGTGAACCTGATGGGTAAACGGTTTCCCGCAACGCTGGCATTCGAGCGACACCGTAACGACCGCATCGCCGGTTAAAACGGCGAGACGCTGGTTATCGATAGCGAACGACATGGAGCATTCCACATCACTGTCCACACTGACTACAGACTCGGCAACGCGCTCAACCTGATCGGGGGTATAGATACCCTGGTAATCAAGGCGTTTTTGAGCGGTACGAACCGGATCAAGAGTCAGGGGTAATTTTACCTTTTGCATAGGGCGCGCATATTAACTTCGTAACGTCATATAGTCAAAGAAAAAGGCAGCCTGCGGTTGCCTTTTGCCAATAATTCGCACACATTGCGGGTTACAGACTTATTTTCGCTCAAGACGAGTCAGTATGACAGGCTTGAAGACCGAAGAGCATAGTTTAAGATGGCTCTCATCATTACGCTATATCTGAGGGAAAAAAATATGCCCCGTCTCATCCTTGCGTCTACCTCTCCCTGGCGTCGCGCGCTGCTGGAAAAGCTGACGATTCCTTTCGAATGCGCCGCGCCGGATGTTGATGAAACCCCCATGCCGGGCGAAGCGCCGCGCCAATTGGTGTTGCGGCTGGCGCAGGCGAAGGCGCAATCGCTCGCCGCGCGTTTCCCGAATCATTTGATTATTGGCTCCGACCAAATTTGTGTTCTGGACGGCGAAATCACCGGCAAACCGCTGACGGAAGAAAAAGCGCGTCAGCAATTAGCCAAAGCCAGCGGAAATATTGTGACGTTTTATACCGGACTGGCACTGTATAACTCCGCCTCCGGGCACTTACAAACCGAAGTGGAGCCTTTTGACGTTCATTTTCGCCATTTAAGCGAAGCGGAAATAGACGACTATGTCCGTAAAGAGCATCCGCTGCATTGCGCGGGAAGTTTTAAAAGCGAAGGTTTAGGCATTGCATTATTTGAGCGCTTAGAGGGCCGTGACCCAAATACCTTGATCGGTTTGCCGCTGATCGCGTTGTGTCAAATGCTGCGGCGGGAAGAGATGAACCCGCTGAATGCCTGATTAATCTGCCTGTTAATCTGCCTGATGGCGACGCGATGCGTCTTATCAGGCCTACGGTGCATCACACGATTGTAGGCCTGATAAGCAATGCGCATCAGGCTTTACTACGTAATACCTCAAGGCAGCGCTTCAATTGCTTATCCATCGGCGCTTCAATACGCATCACTTCACCCGTTCCCGGATGGGTAAATTTCAACGCTGCTGCGTGCAGGAAAAGTCGGTTCAACCCCGTATCCGCCAGTTGCTTATCAAACTCACGGTCGCCGTAGCGATCGTCGAACGCAATAGGGTGACCGGCATATTGGGTATGTACGCGAATCTGATGCGTACGGCCCGTGACCGGGCTACAGCGCACCAGCGTGGCGAAGGCATAGCGCTCTTCCACCTTGAAGCGCGTTTCTGACGGTTTGCCTTCCTGGCTCACGCGAACAATGCGTTCGCCGCTTTGCAGAATGTTCTTTAATAATGGCGCCTGTACGGTTTTAACGTGCGATTGCCACTGGCCGCGCACCAGCGCCAGATAATCTTTCTGCATTCCCTTTTCGCGCAGTTGCTCATGCAGCGAACGCAGCGCGGAGCGTTTTTTCGCCACCAACAGCACGCCGGAGGTATCGCGGTCAAGACGATGCACCAGTTCCAGGAATCGCGCTTCCGGACGCAACGCCCGCAGCCCTTCGATGACGCCAAAACTTAACCCGCTCCCGCCGTGTACGGCGGTGCCGGAAGGCTTATTCAGCACCAGAATATGGTCGTCTTCATACAAAATGACGTCCGCCAAGGCCGCCACTTTTTGCAAATGCGGCGACACGGCCTCTTCTTCACGTTCAGCAACGCGAACCGGCGGAATGCGGACTTCATCGCCCGCTTCCAGTTTGTATTCCGGTTTAATGCGTTTTTTGTTCACCCGCACCTCGCCTTTACGCAAGATGCGATAAATCATACTTTTTGGTACCCCTTTCAGTTGGGTGCGCAAAAAGTTATCAATGCGTTGCCCCGCTTCGTCAGCGGCGATGGCAACAATTTTTACGGATGGCGTTTCTGTTTTCATGGGGGGCGATTCTAAATAGCCTGTGAGATTCGCGCCACACATTTTTCTATGCTTATAGAGACGTCTACGCTAGTGGATGAACATTTTTCACTGCGGTTTTGCTGGTTATTAAAGCGATTGGCTCACGCTGGTGAAAAAACTGTGAGTAAGCGGGTGATAAATGGTAAAAGTCATCTTGCTATAACAAGGTTAGCAGTGGAATAATGATACGGTTTCCGCACCGAAACTTGTTAAAACAAAAAGTTTAGCGGAATAACCCATTTTGTCTGACCGATCATCAACGCAGCAATGGCGTAAGACGTATTGATTTTTCAGACAGTTAGCGGGCTGCGGGTTGCAGTCCTTACCGGTAGATAGGATCTTCTCTGGAGAGTAATGCCCAGGCTGCTTCCCTGATAATTGCGCTGTGTTTCCGTATGAAATACAGGCAACCGACACTCTGCGCCTCTTTGAGCTGACGATAACCGTGAGGTTGGCGACGCGAAATAGTCACGAGGCCATCGGTTCATGCCCGGTAAGGCGTCACCATGCCCGCAGCTTAGTCGTCAACGTAAGAATAATGAGTAAGTTACGATGAAAAGAATGTTAATCAACGCGACTCAGCAGGAAGAGTTGCGCGTCGCCCTTGTAGATGGGCAGCGTCTGTACGATCTGGATATAGAAAGCCCCGGACACGAGCAGAAAAAAGCGAACATCTATAAAGGCAAAATTACCCGTATTGAACCGAGCCTGGAAGCGGCTTTTGTTGATTACGGCGCAGAACGCCACGGTTTCCTCCCGTTAAAAGAAATTGCCCGCGAATATTTCCCCGCTAACTACAGCGCTCATGGTCGCCCGAACATTAAAGACGTGTTACGCGAAGGCCAGGAAGTCATTGTTCAAATCGATAAAGAAGAGCGCGGCAACAAAGGCGCGGCGTTAACCACCTTTATCAGTCTGGCGGGCAGCTACCTGGTGCTGATGCCGAATAACCCGCGCGCGGGTGGTATTTCCCGTCGCATTGAAGGAGACGATCGTACCGAGTTAAAAGAAGCGTTGGCCAGCCTGGAACTTCCTGAAGGGATGGGGCTTATCGTGCGTACCGCAGGCGTGGGTAAATCCGCCGAAGCGTTGCAGTGGGATTTAAGCTTCCGCCTGAAACACTGGGAAGCCATTCAGAAAGCCGCTGAAAGCCGTCCCGCGCCGTTCCTGATCCATCAGGAAAGCAACGTCATCGTACGCGCGTTTCGCGACTATCTGCGTCAGGATATCGGTGAAATCCTGATCGACAATCCCAAAGTGATGGAAATGGCGCGTCAGCATATCGCCGCGTTGGGCCGCCCGGATTTTAGCAGCAAAATTAAGCTGTACACCGGTGAAATCCCGTTGTTCAGCCATTACCAGATCGAATCGCAGATCGAGTCAGCGTTCCAGCGTGAAGTGCGCCTGCCCTCCGGCGGCTCCATCGTCATTGACAGTACCGAAGCGTTAACCGCCATCGATATCAACTCCGCCCGCGCGACTCGCGGCGGCGATATCGAAGAAACGGCGTTTAATACCAACCTGGAAGCAGCCGATGAAATTGCCCGCCAGCTGCGTCTGCGCGACCTGGGCGGCCTGATCGTTATCGACTTTATCGATATGACGCCGGTACGTCACCAGCGCGCGGTAGAAAACCGCCTGCGTGAAGCGGTGCGTCAGGACCGGGCGCGTATTCAGATTAGCCATATTTCCCGCTTCGGCCTGCTCGAAATGTCGCGTCAGCGCCTGAGCCCGTCGCTGGGCGAATCCAGCCATCACGTGTGTCCGCGCTGTAGCGGTACCGGCACAGTGCGCGATAACGAATCTCTGTCGCTGTCCATTCTGCGCCTGATTGAAGAAGAAGCGCTGAAAGAGAATACGCAGGAAGTCCATGCCATTGTTCCGGTGCCGATCGCCTCTTATCTGCTTAACGAAAAACGGACGGCAGTTAACGCTATTGAGACGCGTCAGGATGGCGTCCGCTGTGTCATCGTCCCGAACGATCAGATGGAAACGCCGCACTATTCCGTGCTGCGCGTACGCAAAGGGGAAGAAACGCCGACCCTGAGCTACATGCTGCCGAAGCTGCACGAAGAAGCGATGGCGCTGCCTTCTGAAGAAGAGTACGCCGAGCGTAAACGCCCGGAACAGCCTGCGCTGGCGACATTCGCTATGCCAGATGTGCCTCCGGCGCCGACGCCTGTCGAACCGGCGGTTAGCGTCGCCACGGCGAAAAAGGATAATGTTGCCGCCGCGCAGCCTGCCCAGCCGGGTCTGTTTAGCCGCTTCCTAAACGCGCTGAAACAACTGTTCAGCGGTGAAGAAACGAAAGCCGTCGAAACAGCCGCGCCGAAAGCGGAAGAAAAAGCGGAGCGTCAGCAGGATCGTCGCAAGCCACGGCAGAACAACCGTCGCGATCGTAACGAACGCCGCGACACCCGTGATAACCGTGCCGGACGTGACGGCGGCGAGAGCCGCGACGATAATCGTCGTAACCGTCGCCAGGCGCAGCAGCAAAATGCGGAAGCGCGCGATACCCGCCAGCAGGAAACGGCGGAAAAAGTGAAAACCGGCGATGAGCAGCAACAGACGCCGCGTCGCGAACGCAGCCGCCGCCGCAATGATGACAAACGCCAGGCGCAGCAGGAAGTAAAAGCGCTTAACCGCGAAGAACTGCCTGTCCAGGAGACCGAGCAGGAAGAACGCGTTCAGCAGGTTCAGCCGCGCCGCAAGCAGCGTCAGCTTAATCAGAAAGTCCGCTTTACCAACAGCGCAGTGGTTGAAACGGTTGATACGCCAGTCGTCGTCGACGAACCACGCCCGGTTGAAAACGTTGAACAGCCCGTTCCAGCGCCGCGTACCGAATTGGCGAAAGTTGATTTACCTGTCGTTGCCGATATCGCGCCGGAGCAGGATGATAGCGTAGAACCTCGCGATAATACCGGTATGCCGCGTCGCTCCCGCCGTTCTCCGCGCCACCTGCGCGTTAGCGGTCAGCGTCGTCGTCGCTATCGTGACGAGCGCTACCCGACACAATCGCCGATGCCGTTAACCGTCGCCTGCGCGTCGCCGGAAATGGCGTCCGGTAAAGTCTGGATCCGCTACCCGATTGTCCGTCCTCAGGAAACGCAGGTTGTTGAAGAGCAGCGTGAAGCAGATCTGGCGCTGCCACAACCGGTTGTCGCTGAACCGCAGGTTATCGCTGCGACCGTAGCGTTAGAACCACAAGCGTCGGTACAGGCGGTAGAAAACGTTGCCGTTGAGCCGCAGACTGTCGCCGAACCACAGGTGCCGGAAGTCGTCGAGGTCGAGACAACGCATCCGGAAGTGATTGCCGCGCCGGTTGATGAACAGCCGCAACTGATTGCCGAAAGCGATACGCCGGTGGCGCAAGAGGTTATTGCTGACGCCGAACCGGTAGCAGAAACCGCCGACGCGTCCATTACGGTGGCTGAAAACGTAGCTGATGTTGTCGTTGTCGAGCCAGAAGAAGAGACAAAAGCGGAAGCGGCTGTTGTGGAGCACACGGCAGAAGAAACCGTTATCGCACCGGCCCAGGTGGTGGAAAAGCCGCAGGACGTTGTCTGCGTTGACGACGATCATAATCACGCCAGCGCGCCGATGACGCGTGCGCCAGCGCCGGAATATGTGCCGGAAACCCCGCACCATAGCGACTGGCAGCGCCCTTCCTTCCACTTTGAAGGTAAAGGCGCAGCAGGCGGACACAGCGCCACACGTCACGCCAGCGCCCCGGCGACACGCCCACAGCCGGTAGAATGATGTAAATGCTGATACAAAGCCGACCGCCAGGTCGGCTTTTTTATGCCCCTTACAGGGCGATGCCTTACCCCATGGCGTCTTTTAGTCACTCCAGGCGTTTATGAGATCGGGCAGGATAATACGTACGGATGGCGTCGCTACGGGCGCGACAATATGACCACTAACTCAATGACGACTAAAAAAATGCCCGCGCCGGGGTGGATGGCGCGGGCAGACAAAACATATCCAGTTTCGTGATATGTTTCAAAAAGAGGCGTTACCGGTTCAACTGGAAAAGCGACATTCCCTGCATGTCGGTAAACGTTTTATAGGACGCCTGTAATGCCGCCTGTTGCATGACGTAGGAGGAAATGACCGAGTTCCAGTCCACATCTACCAGATTGCTCATCTGCAGCTTCTGCCCCAGCACACGGTCGCTTCCCAGTGAATCCAGCGTACTGAGTTCGCTCAGTTGCGTTCCCAGTTCCGCACGAACGGTCAGGACGTTATTGAGCGAATTTTTTAAGCCGCGATTGGTTTTATCAATGGCGGCAGCGGCTTTTTCTTTTTCCACGTCATTGCCTTCCACCGGGGTCTTAAGTGCGGCAATTGCCGTATCGAGCATGACAAACAGATTCTTTTCGGAGTCCGAGCCATCCGGTTCCGGCACCGCATTGCTGGTGATGCTATTAAAAATTTGCGCTCCCGTATGGCCAATTACCATCGTGCGTGCGGAATCCACCTGCTGGGTAACACTTTTCTCGCCGCCATGATAACCACCTGTCGCCTGGTCGAATGGCGCTGCTTCCGTTTTATACCCGGCAAAGATATAGCGACCATTGCCGTCAGTGCTGTTTGCCAGGTTCATCAGCTGATCGCGGATGCCCTGTAAATCCGTCGCCAGCGAAGCGCGGTCATCGTCGCTTAACGTGCCGTTTCCGGCATAGACGATTTTTTCCTGCGCGGTTTGAATCGCCGTCGTCACCTGACTGAGTACGCTTTCTTCCAGCGACACTTTTTGGGTGGCAAACGTACGCGCCAGGGCGTACTGGCTATTCTGCGCCTGCGCCTGAGAGAGTACTACCGCCTGCGACGCGGCGATCGGATCGTCAGATGGGTTGGTAACGCGCTTACCGGTAGACATCTGCTCGCCCAGCTTCATCCATTCGGCCTGAGAATTAGTGATGCCGCTCATATTTTGTTCGTACATCATCTGGGTACTGATACGCATGTCATCCTTCTCCTTTAGCGAATATTCAGTAACGCATCAAACAGCGCATTCGCGGTCTGCAATACTTGCGCATTCGCCAGATAATACTGCTGATAACGCTGCAAATTGCCGTACTCTTCGTCGAGGTTAACGCCGGAAACCGACTGTTGCTGTTTATAAAGCTGTTTAACCACATTCGCCTGCGTGGTGCTGCTGGTTTTCAGCGTTGACGTTTTGTTACCCACATCGCTGACCAACGTGGCATAAGCATCGTTAAAGGTTTTGTTGCCGCCCACTACATTGCTGTTTTGTAAGTCCAGCAATGCCTGACCATTGCGGTTATCGCTGTCGCCGGTATCCACATCAGGATCGAGTTTTGACTCAGACGCCATCGCAATCTCGGCTTCATTTGTCACTTTAACGTTCATGTCGACGATAGCATTGCTGACCGGCTTGAGAAGAAAACTGTCGTTTTTCTGTGCACCGGTCCCTACCGTCACTTTCAGACCGTCAATCTCCAGTTTTCCGTCAGCATCTTTTGTCGCCGTGAAGGTAGTGTTATCCGCAGTGCGAGTAACCTGCCAGTCTGTACCGTCAAAAACAATCTTATAATCCGTCGCCTGAACCTTCGTGCTGTCGACCACCTTAGCGGTTAGCGATACCGTTTTATCGGCATTATTACTGTTGCTATATACCACCGGCGAGCCAATGCTAAAGAAGTCTTTCCCTTTATTGCCGTCGGCGTCATAACCTTTGGTATGCTGCGCGTTAAACGCATCGGCAAACGCTAACGCCAACTGGCCCAGCGTATTACGAGTCTGATCCAAATCCTGAGAACGGAACGTCAGTAGCCCGCCGAGCGAACCGGTGTTCAGCAACTTTTCCGGAATTTCGATGTTACCGGCGGCCTCATCGACATAAGCGACAGTCGTTCGCGTCGGGTCGGCGCTGGAGGGAACCGCCGCCAACTGACGCGCCGTCGACCCCTGCACCAGCGTATAGCCATTGGCCATCGTCAGGTTATAGGTGCCGCCGTCCTGTACACTCACCTCGACGCCAACGATCTTGTTAAGCTCGCTGACCAACTGATCACGCTGATCGAGCAGGTCGTTCGGCGATGCGCCCGCGCCTACGCCCGTCATACGGGAGATTTGATCGTTCAGGTTAGCTATCTGCTTCGCGTAATTGTTGATTTGCGCCACGCTGGAGCCAATCGCGATATTGACCTGTTTATCCTGATCGCGCAGATACTGATCGGTGGTTTTGAACTGGTTTACCAGCCCTTCCGCTTTACCAATCAGCGCCTGACGCGCCGCAGGATCTTCCGCGTTACTGACTAACGTTTGCAGGCTGGTAAAAAAACTCTGCAACGAACCAGACAGTGAGCTGGATTTATCGGCCAGCAGGTTGTCGATTTTCGACATTTGTTCATAGCGCGTGGTTAAGCCGCTGCTCTGATTTTGCGCGCCGCGTAGCTGATTAGTGATAAACGCATCATATTCGCGCTGTACGCCTGAAACGTAAACGCCATTACCTATCCAGCCGCCAGCCCCTAACGTACTGTTTGCCTGCGCCAGAATAGTTGTCTGCCGGGTATAACCCGCAACGTTATAATTGTTGATGTTATTACTGACCGTATTTAACGCGGCCTGCGCGGCGTTAAGTCCGCTCATGGCGTGATTAATCAAGCTGGACATGATGGTTCCTTTTAATCCTTCAATACTCGTTGTTATCGGCAGCGACTACGTGGACTTGAGCAATTTAAAAGAGATTGTCGAGATTCGCGCTGTAGGTTTTGCTGACCTTTTCACTCATCGCTTTCAACTGCTGAATCATGCTGGTCAATTTACGCGCGTAATTCGGGTCAGTGGCGTATCCGGCGTTTTGCAGAGCCACTGCGCCCTGCTCTGCCGTGGCGGCAGTGGTCACGGCAGCGTAGCGTGGGTTACGCGTTAACAGCGCGACATAATCCGATAACGCCTCCAGATACGAGCTATAGACGCGGAATTTCGCTTTCACTTTTTTCGCTTCGCCATTTTCGTATTCAGTGGTGGTGATTTCCGTCACCGGCCCTTTCCAACTGGCGGTCGCTTTCACGCCAAATACGTTATAGCTGGGTTCGCCATTCTCCCGCAGGATTTGCCGTTGCCCCCAGCCCGACTCCAGCGCCGCCTGCGCCAGAATCAGGTGATGCGGCACCCCGCTTTGTTCGCTGGCCAGCCTCGCCGGGAGCGAAAGCCGGGCCAGAAAGTCTTTACTGTCGCCGGAGAGCGGCACATCGCTGCTGTCCGGCGTTTTCGGGATGGCTTTGCGCACCAGTTGGGTCAGCGCCTGATTTTGATAGCTGTTTACCGTCTCCAGGGAGAATTTAAGCGGTACTTGCGGCGCGTCATCCGCAGGCATCGTCTGCCCGCCCGTCATCTGTTTAACCATCATATCCGCCAGCCCCAATCCCTTACCGGCGGTCATCTGCTGGGCGATCTGCTGGTCATACATGCTGGTATACAGACGCGTCTGATCGCTGCTGAATAAACCATCTTTGGGTAAAGCCTCACGCATACTTTTCAGCATCATCTGCACAAACATCCCTTCCACCTGACGGGCCACAGGACGGATATTCGCCGCCGGGTCCTGGCCCGCTTTCGCTTTCAGTTCGTTCAGAGATTGCGCATCCCAGGCCGCGCTGGCCAGCAATTTACCGTCTCCGATCATCAGATGATTTCCAGTTTGGCGCGTAGACAGCCCGCGCTCTGCATGGACTGCAAAATCGACATCAGGTCCATCGGCGTCGCGCCAAGCGCATTCAGCGCACGCACTACGCTGTTCAGATTGGCGCTGGAACGCACGCTCTGTAGCGATCCGCCGCTCTGACGCAAATCTATTTGAGTTTGTGGCGTCACCACGGTCTGCCCGCCGCCAAATGGCGTATTCGGCTGGTTGACGTTGAGCTGGCGATTGACTGTCACTGACAAATTGCCCTGCGCCACAGCGCAGCTATCCAGCGTGACTTCCCGATTCATGACCACCGAACCGGTACGCGAGTTGATCACAACTTTTGCATCCTGCGGCGTCACGTTGACTTCCATATTTTGAATGTCCGCCAGAAAACGCACCTGCGAGCTGTTGCCGCTGGGCACGCGTACCTGTACCGTTCGCGCATCAAGCGCAGTGGCGCTGCCGTAACCGCGGGCGCGGTTGATGGCGTCGGTAATTTGCTGCGCCATCGTAAAATCTTCGTCGTTCAATTGCAGATTAATGGTGTTGCCAGCGCCGAACTGAGTCGGCAACTCACGTTCGATAATCGCGCCATTAGTGATGCGCCCGCCATTAAGCTGGTTAACCTGCACGCTACTGCCGCCTGCGGAAGCGCCCGCGCCGCCGACCAGAATATTGCCCTGCGCCAGAGCATACACCTGGCTGTCCACCCCTTTTAACGGCGTCATTAACAACGTCCCGCCACGCAGACTTTTAGCGTTCCCCATTGAGGAAACGACGACATCGATCGTTTGTCCCTGTCGCGCAAAAGGCGGATACGACGCCGTCACCATCACCGCCGCCACGTTTTTCAACTGCATGTTGGTGCCGGTGGGGACCGTAATCCCCAGTTGTGACAGCATGTTATTCAGCGTCTGGGTGGTAAATGGCGTCTGAGTCGTCTGGTCGCCCGTACCGTCCAACCCGACCACCAGCCCGTAGCCGATCAGCGAGTTTTCCCGTACTCCCTGGACACTGGTCAGATCCCGGATACGCTCGGCGTGCGCCAGAGTGGCAACCAGTGCCAGAACGATTCCTGCAAGAGCTTTAAACACATACACCTCGCTTACATCGGCGACAAATTAAGGAAGAAACGTTGCAGCCAGCCCATATTTTGCGCTTCGTTAATATAGCCGTTCCCGACATATTCAATCCGCGCATCCGCCACCTGTGTCGAGGGAACAGAGTTGCTGCCGCTGATGGTGCGTGGATTTACCACGCCGGAGAAGCGGATGAATTCCGTTCCCTGATTAATCGCGATCTGTTTTTCCCCCACGACGTGTAAATTGCCATTGGCCAGAACCTGATCGACGGTCACGGTCAGCGTGCCGCTAAAGGTATTGCTGGCATTCGCGCCGCCTTTGCCGTTAAAAGAGTTGCCGCCGGAGGCCTCCATATCCGCGCGGGAATTACCGAATAATCCCTGCAGATAACGCGGTACCGTATCAAAACCAAAACTGGTTTTGCCGTCGCGACTGGCATTTGCCGACGAGCTTTTACTGGCGCTGACGTTTTCCTGTAACACAATCGTGAGCGTATCGCCGATATTACGCGGTCGACGATCTTCAAAAAGCGGCTGATAGCCATAATTAATCGGCTGCGCAGACTGAAATATGGAGCCATTCGCCACCGGTACCGGGCCAGGTATCGGCTGCGCCGTGGTCGCCCCCTGCACAAGCGGTTTAGCGGGTATCCAGGCGCATCCTGTCAGCGTCGCGACCATCAGGGCCATAACTGGGTAAGCGTGAAGCGCGTATTTTTGCATTACCTTCATCTTCAAAATCAGGGAGCCGGTGGCGTATCCCCCACCGGCGGCCCCTTAGAGTTGCGTCAGTTTCTGCAGCATCTGATCGGTCGTCGATACTGCTTTACTGTTAATTTCATAGGCGCGTTGAACCTGAATCATGTTCACCAGCTCTTCCGCCACGTTAACGTTCGACGTTTCGACATACCCTTGATACAACAACCCCGCGCCGTTGAGCCCCGGCGTGCTTTCGTTCGGCGCGCCGGACGATTGCGTTTCGATATAGAGGTTCTCGCCAATGCTTTCCAGCCCGGTGTCGTTCATAAAGGTGGTCAGGTTAAGCTGCCCGACCTGAACCGGCGCGGCCTGCCCCTGCTGGGTAACGCTGACCACGCCGTCGCGGCCAATCGTGATGCTTAACGCGTTGGCCGGAATGGTGATTGCCGGCTGCACCTGAAAACCGCCCGCCGTCACCAGTTGACCATTCTGATCCACCTGGAAAGAGCCGTCGCGGGTATAGGCAGACGTACCGTCCGGCAGCATGACCTGGAAAAAGCCCTGCCCTTTAATCGCCACATCTTTACTGTTGTTGGTCTGCGACAGGTTCCCCTGACTGTGCAGACGCTCCGTGGCGACCGGACGCACGCCGGTACCGATTTGCAGCCCGGAAGGCAGCGTCGTCTGCTCGGACGACTGCGCGCCCGGCTGGCGGATGGTCTGATACAACAGATCTTCAAATACCGCGCGCTGACGCTTAAAACCATTGGTGCTGACGTTTGCCAGGTTATTGGCAATCACATCCATATTGGTTTGCTGCGCGTCCAGACCGGTTTTGGCGATCCATAATGAACTGATCATAAAATGTCCTGTATTAACTCATCGACAGCAGTTGGTTAGCTCGCCCTTCGTTCTCATCTACGCTGGTGATAACCTTCATCTGCATTTCAAAACGACGTGCGTTGGCGATCATGTCGGTCATGGCTTCAACCGGCTTGACGTTACTGCCCTCCAGCACGCCCGACATAATGCGAATTGACGGGTCGGCGGCCAGTACCGCCCCGCGTTCAGCCTGTGCCTCGGCGGTAAGGCGGAATAAACCGTCATCGCTCCGCTGCACCTCATTGCCTTCCGCTTTGACCAGCTTCAGTCGCCCAACGGGCGCCACCGTGTTTGGCGGGTCGCCGGGATTGAGCGCGGAGATCGTGCCGTCTGCCGCGATGGTGATTTCCGACCCTTCAGGAACGGTGATCGGGCCGCCTTCGCCGATAACCGGATGTCCCTGAATGGTTAACTGCCCGGTCGGCCCCACCTGGATATTCCCGTTACGGGTATATCCTTCAGCGCCATCCGCCGCTTGCACCACCAGCCAGCCGTCCTGCTGCAACGCAACATCCAGCGGGCGGGACGTGTAGTCCAACTGACCCGGGGTCATATCCGCCCCCGGCGTCGACGCCGTAACCAGCGTGCGCGTCGCTAAAGAGAGGCCATCAACGGGCACCGCGCGTAGCGCGTTAAGCTGCGCGCGAAAGCCCGGCGTTGAGGCATTAGCCAGGTTGCTGGCCGTTACCGCCTGCTGGTTAAGCGTCTGGCTGGCCGCCCCCATGGCGGTATAAATTGCGTGATCCATTAAGCTATCCCGTCAGGCGCTTAGCGCAGGTTAACCAGCGTATTGAGGATCTGGTCCTGGGTTTTGATGGTCTGCGCATTCGACTGGTAGTTACGCTGCGCTACGATCATATTCACCAGCTCTTTACTCAAATCCACGTTAGAGGCTTCCAGCGCGCCGTTCGTCAGCTTACCGAAGTTGCCGGAACCGGCAGTCCCCAGCAGCGCTACCCCGGAGGCCTGCGTCGCCGCCCAGACGTTATCGCCCTGGGATGCCAGACCTTCGTTGTTGGCGAAGTTAGCCAGCACTATCTGCCCCAGCACCTGCTCCTGCTCGTTGGAATAGTTGCCAACTACGGTGCCGTCGTTGTTAATCTGGTAGCTCACCAGGTCGCCCGGCTTATAGCCGTTCTGATTGGTGGCGACGATGTTGTTAGCCCCGGTGTTCTGCTGCATGGAGTTAAGGAAGCTGAGGGAGAAGGTGGCCGCTGTCGCGCCATTAATCGTACCGGTGGTGATGTTCACCGTACCGCCGGATTGCAGTGTCCCGTTTGCGTTAAATACCAGAGTGGTTGATGGTGCCGCCGGCGCTGTGGCTGCAGGATCGCTACTGTCATGGGTGTACACGGCCCATTCATTATCTTTGGTTTTCACAAAATAGACGTTCATGTCATGGGCATTACCCTGGCTGTCATAAACGGTGACGGTGCCTTTTTTGTTATACGAATCCGCATCACTCACGCTAAAGGGCGTTTTAGACGGTACAGGGTCCGTCGAGTTCAGGTTGATCTGCATTGACGCGGTGGTGGTCGATTTCGCCGCCATCAGCGTGTTCGGAATGGTGATCGGCGCAGGATTCGCCCCCTGCTGAATGGTCGGCGGCGTACCGGTGGCCGGATAGCCGGTCAACTGCATCCCCTGCATATTGACCAGGTTACGGTTCTCGTCCAGTTTGAACTGGCCGTTGCGGCTATAGAACACGGAACCGTTGCTGTCTACCAGGCGGAAAAAACCGTTCTGGCTAATCGCGACATCCAGCCCGCGCCCGGTGTTCGTTGTCGTACCGTCGGTAAAATCCTGGGTAATCCCCGCCACTTTTACGCCCAGCCCCACTTTGGAACCGGCAAACATATCGGCAAATGATGCCGTACCGGACTTAAAGCCATAGGTGGCGGAGTTGGCGATGTTATTACCGATAACATCAAGGTTGGTGGCCGCAGCGTTCAGGCCGCTAACCGCTTGAGAAAAAGACATGACTGACTCCTGATAAGTGTAAGGGCTTAGATTATTTGCCGAACTTCGTCGAGTGTGGTGGTGCCGTAGGTACCCAGATCCAACAGGTTGCCGTTACTGCCCTTCGTCACGCCCTGTACCAGAGCGAATTGCAGCGGCTGCGCCACCAGTTGCGTCCCGCCATTGCTGGCGGTAATCGCAATGTTGTAAGAACCATTCGGTACCGTTGTTCCGTCCGTTTGTTTACCATCCCAGGTAAAGGTGTGTACCCCGGCTCGCAACTCACCGATCTCCAGCGTCCGTACCACCCGGCCATCTTTATCGGTAATGGTTGCCGTCACTTTGTCCGCAGGCTGTTGCAATTCCACGCCAAACGGCGTCGTGGACGTCACGGCCCCTTCTTCCGCGCCTTTACCCGCCAGAATTGTGGTGCCAGGCACCATAACGCCATGTCCAATCAGCGTGGTCGCCTGTAGGGACTGACTATTATCGATTTGCCCGGAAATAGCCCCCAGCGTCGTATTCAGTTTTTCAATGCCGCTCACGGTACTGATTTGCGCCAACTGCGTCGTTAACTCATTATTTTGTAATGGGTTAGTCGGGTCCTGGTTCTTCAATTGCGCGACCAGTAAGGTCAGGAAACTGCTTTGCAGATCGGCAGCGTTGCTTCCGGTCATCGACCCGCTGCCGGTCGTCGTTTTGACGCCCGTGTTGGTCGGGTCATTCATATTTACGGCAATAGACATACGCGCCTCCTTTACTGGCCTAATGTCAGCGTTTTAAGCATCATGCTTTTTACGGTATTCAGGACTTCGATATTTGCCTGATAGCTGCGCGAGGCTGACATCGTGTTGACCATTTCGCCGACCACATCGACGTTGGGCATTTTGACGTAACCATTAGCGTCCGCCAGCGGATTGCCTGGCTCATAAACCAGCTTTTCCGGTGCCTGACTTTCAATCACGCTGGCGACCTTTACCCCGCCAGTGGCTTGACCCGGCGCGGCATCCACCTGAAAAACCACCTGTTTGGCACGATAAGGCTGTCCGTCCGGGCCGGTGACGCTATCCGCATTCGCCAGGTTACTGGCCGCAACGTTCAACCGCTTGGACTGTGCGGCAAGCGCCGATCCGGCAATATCAAAAATGTTTAACAGCGCCACGAATTAGTTTCCTCCCTGTAGCACATTCATCATGCCTTTGAGTTGGCTACCCAGAACGGTAAGCCCCATCTGATATTTGAGACTGTTATCCGCAAACTGCGTACGTTCCCTGTCCATATCTACGGTGTTACCATCCAAAGAAGGCTGATCGGGTACGCGATAAAGCAGATCCACTGCGGGAGAAGAGACCGCCTGGGCGGGAATATGGTGAGAGGAAGTCAACGTTAACGCGACGCCGCCGGTTTCTTCCCGTCCACGCACCATCACCTTTTTTAACTCACTGGCAAAATCAATATCGCGCGCCTGATACCCCGGCGTATCGGCATTGGCGATATTCGCCGCTAATATTTCCTGACGTTGCGCGCGCAGATTTAGCGCTTCCTGCTGAAATCGTAAGGCGGCATCGAGCCTGTCGAGCATATCTCCTCCGCAAATGGCAAAATTCAGCCGACAGCTTAAATGCCTTCACGCGCGCGTTATCGCCGGAATAAACGCAAAATGCGTCGCTATTTATTGCGTTGATGCTTGCTTCACACGGGTAGAATCCTGTCATGACATCAACCAGGGGGAAGTACCATGCAAACGTTAAAACGAGGATTCGCCGTGGCGGCTTTGCTGTTCAGCCCCCTGACAATGGCGCAGGACATCAACGCCCAGCTGACCACGTGGTTTTCCCAGCGTCTGGCTGGCTTCAGCGACGAGGTGGTTGTCACGCTCCGTTCATCGCCCAATCTGCTACCGAGCTGCGAGCAGCCAGCCTTCAGCATGACGGGCAGCGCGAAGCTGTGGGGCAACGTCAATGTGGTGGCGCGCTGCGCCAATGAAAAACGTTATTTGCAGGTGAATGTGCAAGCGACCGGCAATTATGTCGCCGTTGCCGCGCCCGTCGCGCGCGGCGGAAAATTGACGCCGGCCAACGTCACGCTAAAACGTGGCAGGCTGGATCAGTTACCGCCGCGGACGGTACTGGATATCCGTCAAATTCAGGATGCCGTCAGTTTGCGCGATCTCGCTCCCGGGCAGCCGGTACAGCTTACGATGATACGTCAGGCCTGGCGCGTCAAAGCGGGTCAACGAGTACAGGTCATCGCCAATGGCGAGGGGTTTAGCGTCAATGCGGAAGGTCAGGCGATGAATAATGCCGCCGTCGCGCAAAATGCGCGCGTGCGCATGACATCGGGTCAAATCGTGAGTGGAACCGTCGATTCTGATGGGAATATTCTTATTAACCTATAATTGTGTAAAGATTTTGTCGCGGCTGCCGATGAGATATTCAACCATGATGGTAGCTGGCCGCTACAACGTAACCCTCGATGAGGATAAATAAATGAGCATTGACCGTACCTCACCTTTGAAACCCGTTAGCACTGTCCAGACGCGCGAAACCAGCGATACGCCGGTACAAAAAACGCGTCAGGAAAAAACGTCCGCCGCGACGAGCGCCAGCGTAACGTTAAGCGACGCGCAAGCGAAGCTCATGCAGCCAGGCGTCAGCGACATTAATATGGAACGCGTCGAAGCATTAAAAACAGCTATCCGTAACGGTGAGTTAAAAATGGATACGGGAAAAATAGCAGACTCGCTCATTCGCGAGGCGCAGAGCTACTTACAGAGTAAATAAGCGTATGACTCGTTTGTCAGAAATACTTGACCAGATGACCACCGTCCTGAATGACCTGAAGACGGTGATGGACGCCGAGCAACAACAGCTTTCCGTAGGCCAGATTAACGGCAGCCAGCTACAGCGTATTACAGAAGAAAAAAGCTCGTTGCTGGCGACGCTGGATTATCTGGAACAACAGCGCCGTCTGGAGCAGAACGCGCAGCGTAGCGCAAACGATGACATTGCAGAGCGCTGGCAGGCGATTACCGAAAAAACGCAGCATCTTCGCGACCTCAACCAGCACAACGGCTGGCTGCTGGAAGGGCAAATTGAGCGTAATCAACAGGCGCTGGAGGTGCTGAAACCTCACCAGGAGCCGACCTTGTACGGGGCTGACGGTCAGACTTCCGTCTCTCACCGCGGCGGTAAAAAAATTTCTATCTAATCAGTGCCGGATGGCGACGTTGCGCCTTTCCGGCCTGAATGCCTTGTAGGCCTGATAGCACAGCGCTATCAGGCACTGAATTTACGCCGTCCGGCGAACAAACTCTTTCACTTTAAAGCCCAGCACGGCAAGCGCGGCGAAATAGGCCGCGATACCCGCGATCACTACCGCCATCAAACGTAGCAAACGCCATAACATCGACCCTTGCGACCACTCCGGCATAATATGCAACACGCCGAACAATACGGCGGCCATCACCAGTACGGAAATGATCAGACGCATCAGGAACCACATCCAACCCGGTTGTGGCGTAAAGATATTCTGTTTGCGCAGTTGCCAGTACAGCAGCGACGCATTGAGACATGCCGCCAGACCAATAGAGAGCGACAGCCCGGCGTGTTTCAGCGGTCCAATAAACGCCAGGTTCATTAACTGAGTCATGATTAACGTCACGATGGCGATTTTCACCGGCGTTTTAATATCCTGGCGAGAATAGAAGCCCGGGGCCAGCACTTTTACGACGATCAAGCCAATCAGCCCCACCGAATAGGCGATTAACGCCCGCTGCGTCATCGCCGCATCAAAGGCGGTGAATTTACCGTACTGAAACAGCGAGACCGTCAGCGGCTTCGCCAGAATGCCTAACGCTACCGCGCTCGGCAACGCCAGTAAAAAGCACAAACGCAGCCCCCAGTCCATCAGGCGGCAGTACTCATCATGATTGCCGCTGGCAAAGCTTTTCGACAATGACGGCAACAGGATGGTCCCCAACGCCACGCCCAGCACGCCGGACGGGAACTCCATCAACCGATCGGCATAGTACATCCATGAGACCGAGCCGGAGGCCAGAAACGAGGCGAAAATGGTATTGATGATAAGGGAGATCTGACTGACGGATACGCCCAAAATCGCCGGCCCCATCTGTTTGACCACCCGCATCGCCCCGGTGTCGCGAAAGTTAATGCGCGGCAGCACCAGCATACCGATCTTTTTCAAATACGGAAGTTGATACACCAGTTGCAGCACGCCGCCGACGGTGACTGCCCAGGCTAACGCCAGCACCGGCGGATTAAAGTATGGCGCGGCGAATAATGCAAAACCGATCATGCTGATATTAAGAAATGTCGGCGCAAAAGCGGGAATAGAGAAGCGATTCCAGGTGTTGAGAATGGCGCCAACCAGTGAAGCCAGCGAGATCAGCAGAATATAGGGAAACGTAATCCGCAGCAGTTGCGTCGTCAGCGCGAATTTATCCGCAGTATCGGCAAAACCCGGCGCGGTTACCATAATCACCCACGGGGCGGCCAGCATACCGGCCACCGTCACGACGGCCAATGCCAGCGTCAACAGGCCGGAAACGTAAGCGACAAAGATCCGCGTCGCTTCTTCACCCTGCTTGCTCTTATATTCCGCCAGGATAGGCACAAAGGCCTGAGAAAAAGCGCCTTCGGCAAAGATCCGGCGTAGTAAATTAGGGAGTTTAAACGCCACAAAAAAGGCGTCGGTCGCCATCCCTGCGCCAAAAATTCTGGCGACAATCGCATCACGGGCAAAGCCCAACACGCGTGAAAACATAGTCATCGAGCTGACGGCAGCCAGCGATTTCAATAAATTCATTTCTTTTGTATTCCAGACCCTGGCGTAAAACTCCTGCATGGCTGATCCATCGACCGGATAACGCAACTTCTGCCGTATCCGGCTGTATCACCGCGCCTGACGGCGACGTTAAAACGTCTTATCAGGCCTTACAGACTCCCCACGGTTTGCCATTATTCACTGTGAAAAGAGGTATTATGTAGAGTGGGCATATATACCCGCCATACTTCGAGCTGCATGTGCGTTAGCTTTTCTGCAACTCGAATTATTGAGCGTATAGTACCTGGATTACGATGAATTACTACCGCCAGATGTTACAGAGGATTATTCGCTGATGGCGTCCCGCCACAGCGCCTCCACGACGCGCTGGGCCAAAATCGCCTGCTCCCCCGCCGTTTCCGGAACCGTCTGATTTTGTACGCAGTCAATGAAATGCCGCGCGCATCCGACAAAACCACGCTGTTCAAGCGTCGTTTGCCAACCCGGAATGGGTTTGATGAGAATACCCTGCCCGCGCTCTTCGCGCCATTCACGCATATCCGTTACGTCATACAGCCCGCCGTCGGTGACGGCCTGGACCGATTCACGCTGACTTCCGGCGCGCCGGTGCATACTGGTAGTAATTTGTAGTTTGTCGGCGGAAAAATGATGTTCCGCATAGCACATTTCGCCGGACTCGCTGGTGAGCAACGTGCCGCTGGCAAGGCGCGCCTCGCCGCCCGCCAGCCACAGAGCGGTATCCACGACATGCAGATAGTCATCGAGCAAAGTAAAACGTAAGTCGTGCGGCCCGATGCTATCGGTACGATGTTTATCCATACGCAGTGACGCCGCAGTACCGAGGCGCGTCTTCAGTTCGCGGTACAGCGGCGCGAAACGGCGATTAAAGCCAACCATCAGCGTCAATTTTTTTTGCGCCGCCAGCGCCACCAGCCGTTCGGCATCACGTAGATTTTCCGCCAGCGGTTTATCCACGCAAACATGGACGCCGGCATTGAGAAGTTCGCTGACCACGGCATAATGGCTTGCGGTACTGGAGTGGACGAAGACTGCATCGCAGCCGGACGCTAAATTCGCCAGCGAATCCACATACGGTATGCGCCAGCTTTCGCAGATACGTAAGGCTTTATCCCGCGAAGGAGACCAGGCGCCCTGTAACGTCCATCCGGCGGTGTTGGTTAATACCGGCAGCCAGGCCTTCTGCGCAATACCGCCTAATCCGACAATGCCAATCCGTAATGTTCTCACATTACTCTCCCAGGTGAGCTAACAAAGAATCCAGCCGCTGCTTTAACTCCGCCACTTCGCTTTCCAGCGCTTCGACGCGCGACTGAAGATCGCCCGACGCACTTTCCGGCGCAGACGTCTGGAGAGACAGTTCATCGACGTCGCCGCAAAAAAGGTGCATATAACGGCTTTCGCGCTTACCCGGTTCACGCGCCAGACGGACGACATACGGGCCGTCCTCACGACTGGCAAGCCGTTCCAGCGTGGATTCAACTTCCGCCATATCGCTGAATTCATGCATCCGCGACGCCCGACTACGCAACTCGCCGGGCGTTTGCGCGCCGCGCAGCAGCAGCGTAGTGACGAGCGCCACTTCCGCCGCGCTAAGTTTCAGATCGCCAAATTCGGAATTACAGAAACGCTGTTCATATTTGGTGACGCGATTGCCAAACCCGCTGACCGTACGCAAAAAGTGGCGTTTCACCAGGTTATCGAGTTGCTCCTGCACCTCTTGTTCCGTCAGGTTCATCACCGGTTCACGGTTGGTTTTCTGATTACAGGCTGTCACCACGCCGTTGACGGAAAGCGGATACTGTTCCGGCGTTGTCACCTGCTTTTCCAGCAGACAGCCAATCACTCGCGCTTCAGTGGCGGTTAATTCATATTTCATCGTTTTCTCCCTTTGCCTCTCATTCCGTAAGCCGCTCAACGCCCCGGCGTCCATAACGGCGTGGTTAACGCCGTCAGGACATGGTCGCGCCATTGTCCATCAATCAACAGATAATCTTTCGCATAGCCTTCTTTTTCAAAGCCAAGCCGCGCCAGCAACGCGCCGCTACGTTTGTTGTGCGGCATATAGTTCGCCATGATACGGTGGATATGCTGAGTGCGCTGCATATAGCGAATCGCAGCGGTTAAGGCTTCAAACATCAGCCCCTGCCCCTGCCACTTCTGCGCAATGGAATAGCCCAGATAACAGGCATGAAAAGAACCGCGCACCACATTGGAAAAATTCGCCACGCCGATAATTTCTTTTTCTTCCGGATCAAGTAGCGCGAAATAGAAGGCGGAGCCCTGTTTGTGAAATTCACCGATCATTCCCAGACGCGCCTGCCATCCTGAAGGATAACAATGACTTTCATCTCGGACCGGTTCCCAGGGTTTTAAAAAATGACGATTTTCCGCGTAATAATCGGCCAGACGCCAGGCATCACGCTCATGCACTAAACGTACCACCAGACGATCGGTGGTTAAGCGCACTTTTGGCACGTTACTACGATAGCCAAACATTCTATACCTACTCCTTCCTGTAACGTCTTCAGCACGCCAGTAACATTACTATACCTGCGCAACCAGGCTCTGTGAAAAGCGCAAATCGTCATTTTTTGAATTGCTGCCACATTTTGATGAAAACTCTCGATTAAAAAGGACTTTTGATAAAAAAATATTGTCCCGCTAACGGTAGGAAAAAACGAAACGCCGCCGCAGAATAGAAGACGCTCATCTATTATTTCCCGGGAGGGGAAATGTCGCGCGTCTCGCAGGCGAGGAACCTGGGTAAATATTTTCTTCTCATCGATAACATGTTGGTGGTGCTGGGTTTTTTCGTCGTATTCCCGCTCATCTCTATTCGCTTTGTCGATCAAATGGGGTGGGCTGCCGTAATGGTAGGGATCGCGCTCGGCCTGCGCCAGTTTATTCAACAAGGTCTGGGCATTTTTGGCGGCGCCATCGCCGATCGCTTTGGCGCGAAACCGATGATTGTCACCGGTATGCTGATGCGCGCCGCCGGCTTTGCCACCATGGGTATCGCGCATGAGCCCTGGCTCTTGTGGTTTTCCTGCTTTCTTTCCGGTCTCGGCGGTACGCTTTTCGACCCGCCGCGCTCAGCGCTGGTGGTCAAATTAATTCGTCCGGAGCAACGGGGCCGCTTCTTCTCTCTGTTGATGATGCAGGACAGCGCGGGTGCGGTGATTGGCGCGCTACTGGGAAGCTGGTTGCTACAATACGATTTTCGTCTGGTCTGCGCGACAGGCGCTATTTTGTTCATATTATGCGCCCTTTTCAATGCATGGCTGCTTCCGGCCTGGAAGCTATCAACGGTCAGAACGCCGGTGCGTGAAGGAATGCGCCGCGTCATGAGCGATAAAAGGTTTGTCACCTACGTGCTGACGCTGGCGGGCTACTATATGCTGGCGGTACAGGTCATGTTAATGCTGCCGATTATGGTAAACGATATCGCCGGCTCGCCTGCTGCCGTGAAATGGATGTACGCTATAGAGGCGTGTCTCTCGCTGACGTTGCTCTACCCGATTGCCCGCTGGAGCGAAAAGCGTTTTCGGCTAGAGCATCGGCTGATGGCCGGTTTGCTCGTCATGTCGCTGAGCATGCTCCCCATCGGGATGGTGGGCAATTTACAGCAGCTTTTTACGCTTATTTGCGCTTTCTATATCGGCTCGGTTATCGCCGAACCGGCGCGCGAAACGCTCAGCGCGTCGCTCGCGGACGCGAGGGCGCGGGGAAGCTATATGGGCTTTAGCCGTCTGGGATTAGCCATTGGCGGCGCGATTGGTTATATCGGCGGCGGCTGGTTGTTTGATATGGGTAAAGCGCTTGCGCAGCCTGAACTACCGTGGATGATGCTCGGTATTATCGGCTTCATCACCTTTTTGGCTTTAGGCTGGCAATTTAGTCATAAACGCACGCCGCGCCGCATGCTGGAACCCGGCGCCTGATTTGATACCTGTCGCTATCTCCTCCATACTGGTCAGATACCGACAGTCAAATGGAGGAGAAACGTGAAGCTTTATATTTACGATCATTGCCCTTTCTGCGTTAAAGCCCGCATGATTTTCGGCCTGAAGAACATCCCCGTTGAACTTAACGTGTTACAAAATGACGACGAGGCGACGCCCACCCGGATGATTGGTCAAAAGATGGTGCCCATCCTGCAAAAAGATGATAGTCGCTACCTTCCTGAAAGTATGGATATTGTACATTATGTCGACAACCTCGACGGCAAACCGCTGTTAACCGGGAAACGCAATCCAGCCATTGAGGAGTGGTTGCGCAAAGTTAACGGTTACGTTAATCAGCTACTGCTGCCGCGATTTGCAAAATCCGCTTTCGATGAATTTTCTACCCCTGCGGCGCGCCAGTATTTTATCCGCAAAAAAGAAGCCTCATCTGGCAGTTTTGACAACCATCTTGCGCACTCTGCCGGACTGATTAAAAAGATCGGCGATGATTTACGTTTGCTGGATAAACTCATCGTACAGCCTAACGCCGTTAACGGCGAATTATCGGAAGATGATATTCATCTGTTTCCGCTTCTGCGTAATCTGACGCTGGTCGCCGGTATCCATTGGCCGACAAAAGTCGCGGACTATCGCGATAATATGGCAAAGCAGACGCAAATTAATTTACTCTCCTCAATGGCTATCTAACGCCCGCCAGGCGGCAACCCTTTCTTGCCGCCTTTTTCAGCTTTTTCTAGTGGCGCCATGTCCGCTGGCGCGACATGCTGCTTTGTGTCAAGATTAGGGCATAGGCAACATGCTAAGGAACGCCATGAAAAAGTTTTTTTTTGCCGCTGCGCTGGTAGTTAGCGGCCTGTTAGTGGGTTGTAATCAACTTACGCAATACACCATTAGCGAACAAGAAATCAATCAAGCGCTTGAAAAACGGAATAATTTCTCAAAAGATATTGGTCTGCCCGGCATTGCCGACGCGCATATCGTATTGACTAACCTTGTCAGCCAGATTGGTCGGGAAGAGCCTAATAAAGTCACCCTTACTGGCGATGCCAGGCTGGATATGAATTCCCTGTTTGGCAGTCAAAAAGCGACGATGAAACTCAAGCTAAAAGCCCTGCCGGTCTTTGATAAAGAAAAAGGCGCCATCTATCTTCAGGAGATGGAAGTAGTAGACGCCACCGTGACGCCGGAGAAAATGCAATCGGTGCTACAAACGCTCCTGCCCTATTTAAATCAGTCTTTACGTAGCTACTTTAACCAGCGGCCCGCTTACGTGTTGCGTGAGGACAGCAGTAAAGGCGAAGCGTTAGCGAAGAAACTCGCGAAAGGCATTGAAGTTAAACCTGGTGAAATCGTTATTCCTTTCACCAATTGATTTCGGAGGGCGCGCTCGCGCCCTTTTTTTACGTGCAAACGAAAACGTTTCCGCTTATCCTTTGTTTCCGGCAAAAAGACTATTCCTCAGCCGGAGCTTATTAATGACTGCACCATCCCAGGTTTTAAAGATCCGCCGCCCGGACGACTGGCACGTTCACCTTCGCGATGGCGACATGTTAAAAACGGTCGTACCCTATACCAGCGAAATTTATGGTCGCGCTATCGTGATGCCGAACCTGGCGTCCCCCATCACGACCGTTGATGCAGCGATCGCCTACCGCCAGCGTATTCTCGATGCGGTGCCCGCCGGGCATGATTTCACGCCGTTAATGACCTGCTATTTAACGGATTCGCTCGATGCCGATGAACTGGAGCGTGGTTTCCATGAAGGCGTATTTACTGCGGCTAAGCTTTACCCGGCCAATGCCACCACTAACTCCAGTCATGGCGTAACGTCAGTCGACGCTATCATGCCGGTACTGGAGCGGATGGAAAAACTCGGAATGCCATTACTGGTCCACGGTGAGGTGACCCATGCGGAGGTTGATATCTTCGATCGCGAAGCGCGTTTTATCGACACCGTAATGGAACCGCTACGCCAGCGTCTGACCGCGCTTAAAGTGGTCTTTGAACACATCACGACCAAAGATGCCGCGCAGTATGTCCGTGACGGCAACGACTACCTGGCGGCTACCATTACGCCTCAACATTTAATGTTTAACCGTAATGATATGCTGGTTGGCGGCATTCGTCCTCACCTGTACTGTCTGCCGATTCTGAAACGCAATATTCACCAGCAGGCGTTACGCGAACTGGTTGCCAGTGGTTTTACGCGCGCCTTCCTGGGGACGGATTCAGCGCCGCATTCACGTCATCGTAAAGAGACCAGTTGCGGCTGCGCTGGTTGTTTCAACGCCCCCTCCGCCCTTGGCAGTTATGCCGCCGTGTTTGAGGAAATGAACGCGCTGGCGCACTTTGAAGCGTTCTGTTCACTGAATGGCCCGCAATTCTATGGCCTGCCGGTGAATACGGGGTGGGTGGAACTGGTTCGCGATGAACAACAGGTACCGGAAAATATCGCGCTGGCTGATGATTCGCTGGTGCCTTTTTTAGCGGGTGAAACAGTACGCTGGTCAGTAAAAAAATAAAAAATGCGCTTACTTGTTGCTATATATTGGATTTAACTGTATATATACCCAGTATATTCAACAGGGGGCCATTATGCGTATTGAAGTCACTATAGCCAAAACGTCACCTCTGCCTGCCGGTGCGATTGATGCGCTGGCGGGCGAACTCTCCCGTCGTATTAGCCATCATTTTCCTGAGAACTTGGGTAACGTCACCGTACGTTACGCTACCGCCAACAACTTGTCCGTCATTGGCGCATCAAAAGAGGACAAAGAACGCATTAGCGAGATTCTCCAGGAGACCTGGGAGAGCGCTGATGACTGGTTCATCAATGAATAAAAAATGATATGCAGTGATGTATGTTTGCCGGGTCGCCCCGGCTTTTTTATTTGCGCAACTGATGAATATTTCGCCTGACCCTCAAAATAATTGCACAACATCCTAAAAAAATATGAATGAACTGCCGCTTTATTGTTCATATAATTCTTAAAAAGAGAAACTTATCCTCCGGTCTCTTTAAAAACGCAGTGAATAGCCTTATTAATTGGTATACTGAAGTTGCTTCAGAAGAAAAACACGCATTGAACCTCGAGAACCGTTGTCTTATAACACGTACCAGGGGGGCATGATGGAAAAGAATAATGAAGTCATTCAGACCCATCCGCTTGTAGGATGGGACATCAGCACCGTCGATAGCTATGATGCGCTGATGCTGCGTTTACACTACCAGACCCCAAATCGTCCGGAACCGGAAGGGACTGAAGTTGGTCAAACGCTCTGGTTAACGACAGATGTAGCCAGGCAATTTATTTCAATATTAGAAGCCGGGATCGCCAAAATAGAATCAGGTGATTACCAGGAAAACGAGTATCGTCGCCATTAGCGTGACGCGCTCCCCCTCTCTCAGGCACCGTAAGGTGCCTCACTTATTTCTGGCTTGTATATCTCAGCGCAGTTATTTACCCTGAAATCATCGCGATAGCAGAGAGAAGCTGATGAAATACGACCTTATTATTATCGGCAGCGGTTCGGTTGGCGCCGCCGCTGGTTATTACGCTACCCGCGCCGGGCTAAAGGTCCTGATGACCGATGCGCATATGCCGCCTCATCAACAGGGCAGCCATCACGGCGATACCCGTCTTATCCGCCACGCTTATGGTGAAGGCGAAAAATATGTCCCACTGGTGCTTCGCGCCCAGGCGCTTTGGGATGAACTCTCCACACACAATGAAGAGCCTATTTTTGTCCGCTCCGGCGTCGTTAACCTCGGCCCGGCCGACTCCGCTTTCTTAGCCAACGTCGCACGAAGCGCGCAACAGTGGCAATTAAACGTCGAGCGCCTGGACGCGACGGCCCTCATGACGCGCTGGCCGGAAATTCGCGTGCCCGATAATTATATCGGGCTGTTTGAAACTGACTCCGGTTTCCTGCGCAGCGAATTAGCCATTACCACATGGCTTCGTCTGGCCCGAGAGGCAGGCTGCGCACAGCTATTTAACAGCCCGGTAAGCCATATTCACCATGATGATAACGGTGTGACGATAGAGACGAGTGAAGGCTGCTACCACGCCAGCAAGGCGCTGATTAGCGCGGGCACCTGGGTCAAAGCGCTGGTACCGGAGCTGCCCGTTCAGCCCGTACGTAAAGTTTTTGCCTGGTTTAAGGCGGATGGACGTTACAGCACTAAAAACCGCTTTCCGGCTTTTACCGGCGAAATGCCCAACGGCGATCACTATTACGGCTTCCCGGCGGAGAACGACGAGTTAAAAATCGGCAAACACAATGGCGGGCAGCGAATACAGGCTCCGGAAGAGCGCAAGCCCTTTGCCGCCGTTGCCAGCGATGGCGCGGAAGCATTTCCTTTCTTGCGTAATGTACTGCCGGGTATCGGCGGTTGTTTACATGGGGCGGCATGTACCTATGATAATTCGCCGGACGAGGATTTCATTATCGATACGCTGCCTGGTCATGAGAATACGCTTGTCATCACTGGACTCAGCGGACATGGTTTTAAATTCGCCCCCGTGTTAGGAGAAATCGCTGCGGATTTTGCGTTGGGAAAAACGCCCTCCTTTGATCTGACGCCGTTCCGGCTTTCCCGTTTTAGCCAATAATTTGTCGGCCCCGTAAAGGGGCTGTTTATTAAGGTAAGCTATGCGTCGTCTCTTTCATTTTCTGATGAATAATATTCGCGAACATTTCATGCTTTACGTTATTCTTTGGTCGCTGCTGGCGGTGATGGATATTGTTTATCTCCTTTTCTTCTGATTGCTTTTCATTGACGTTAACTGACACTTCCTGAAAGTTCCTCGCTTTTTATTTCATAACGTTAAGCACGGCAATAATGCCAGTTCCTGCCATTGCGCGGTTATCAGGGGGAAATATCTCGAAACTTCTGAAGCTGAACCGCAAACAACATCAAAATTATTGAAATAAAAATAAATATCATTCAAATTCTTATTTATAAGTTGCATTCGGCGCTTTTCCACGCCATTTTTATTCTCTCGTGAAATATTCATTGGTGTGTTTATGCAATTTAAAAATACTCCACAGCGTTATGGCGTGGTTTCCGCCGCGCTCCACTGGCTGACCGCCCTGGTGGTCTATGGCATGTTTGCGTTGGGTTTATGGATGGTCACGCTCAGTTATTACGACGGCTGGTATCACCAGGCACCGGAAATACATAAAAGTATTGGCATATTACTGATGATGGCGCTGATCGTGCGTATTATCTGGCGGCTTTATTCTCCACCGCCCGTTGCTTTGACCAGCTATTCCCGTTTAACGCGCGCTGGCGCCGCCGCGGGTCATCTCCTCCTGTATCTCCTGCTCTTTGCGATAATCATTAGCGGCTACCTGATTTCCACCGCCGACGGTAAACCGATTAGCGTCTTTGGCTGGTTTGAGATTCCGGCCACGCTTACGGACGCGGGCGCGCAGGCTGACATCGCCGGAACGCTGCATCTGTGGTTTGCCTGGTCGCTGGTCATTATCTCGCTCTCGCATGGGGTTATGGCGCTAAAACACCATTTCATCGATAAAGACGACACACTGAAACGTATGACAGGAATGTCGTCATCTGACTATGGAGCTCAAAAATGAAAAAAAACCTGCTGGGATTCACCCTCGCATCCTTGTTATTCACGACCGGTTCCGCCGTGGCGGCGGAGTATAAAATTGATAAAGAAGGCCAACATGCGTTCGTCAATTTCCGCATTCAGCATCTGGGCTACAGCTGGCTGTACGGCACCTTTAAAGATTTCGACGGCACGTTTACTTTTGACGAAAAAAATCCGTCGGCAGACAAAGTGAACGTGACCATTAACACCAATAGCGTCGACACTAACCATGCCGAACGTGACAAACACCTGCGTAGCGCGGAATTTCTTAATGTTGCGAAATTCCCGCAGGCAACCTTCACCTCTACCAGCGTGAAAAAAGAGGGCGATGAACTGGATATTACCGGCAATCTGACACTCAATGGCGTGACTAAACCGGTGACGCTGGAAGCGAAGCTGATGGGCCAGGGCGACGATCCGTGGGGCGGTAAGCGCGCGGGCTTTGAGGCCGAAGGAAAAATTAAGCTGAAGGATTTCAATATAACTACCGATCTCGGCCCGGCCTCACAAGAGGTTGAGCTTATCATCTCAGTAGAAGGCGTTCAGCAGAAGTAACGCCTGGCGAAATGCCGGATAGCGGCCTTTACGCGGCTATCCGGCAAAATATTACTCAGCCGGATCGGGAATGCTCAGTTTGCTATTAAGCCGACCACGCGATTTATTAAAAATTTTGTTGCCGTTCTCGCGACCCGCACGACGTCGGCGCTGTTCTTCCTCCGGCAAGGCCAACTCTTCACAGCATTGTTCACTACAGCAGCCGTTAAATTTACTGGCGCACTGCGGACACTGGATAAACAGCAGATGGCAACCGTCATTTTTGCAGTTGGTATGGCTATCGCAGGGCGCGCCGCACTGATGGCAATGCGCGATAACCTCATCCGAGATTCGTTCGCCCATTCGCTCATCAAATACAAAATTTTTGCCGATAAAGCGAACGGGAAGCCCCTGCTCGCGCGCGCGACGGGCGTATTCAATGATGCCACCCTCAATATGCCAGACTTTATTGAAACCGTTGTGTTTCATCCAGGCGCTGGCTTTCTCACAACGAATACCGCCGGTACAGTACATCACTATCTTTTTATCTGCATGTTCCCGCAGCATTTCAACCGCTTTTGGCAACTGTTCACGAAACGTATCCGCCGGGATTTCCAGAGCATTTTCGAAATGGCCGACTTCATACTCATAGTGGTTGCGCATATCAATAAAGACCGCGTCAGGATCGTCCAGCATCGCATTCACATCTGCCGCCTTCAGATAATCGCCGACATTACTGGCGTCAAAAGTCGGATCGTCAATACCGTCAGCAACGATACGGTCGCGAACTTTCATACGCAGCACCCAAAATGACTTTCCGTCATCCTCCAGAGCGATATTTAAACGCAGCCCGTCCAGCGCGGGGTCGAACGTATAAAGCTGTTGACGAAACGTCTCGAGCTTGCTTTGCGGCACGCTGATTTGCGCATTGATGCCTTCATGCGCCAGGTAAACGCGACCAAAAACGTCCAACGCCGTAAACACCTGATACAACGCGTCCCGCGTCTGTTGCGGCGAGGCGATAGTGAAATATTTATAAAAAGAAATTGTCGTACGCGGCTCGCTTTCCGCCAGCATTTTGGCTTTCAGCTCGTCATTAGAGATGCGGTTGTGTAACACTGGCATGGTGTACGTATCCTGCAATCAGCAAAAAATAAAGTGGGCAGGCATGATAAGGCAAGTCTCGCCAATTTACATCCACACATTTTGCGCTACATTTCCTGCTTTACACTAAATAATTAACAACAATTGTCGATTTAATCGCCACTCTCCTGCTACATATTTTTGCTCAACGCAAAAAGATGCGAGAATACGGGGAATTGTTCGTTGAAAGACAGGATAGAAATGACGAAGTTGCCTAAGTTCTCCGTGGCCTTACTGCACCCGCGCTATTGGTTAACCTGGTTGGGTATAGGCGCGCTTTGGTTGGTCGTGCAACTCCCCTACCCGGTCATCTATAAATTGGGTTGCGCATTGGGCCACCTGGCGCGACGCGTAATGAAACGCCGCGCGAAAATCGCCTATCGCAACCTTGAATTATGCTTTCCGGAAATGAGCGCGCAGGAACGCCACACCATGGTGGTCAAAAACTTTGAATCCGTCGGTATGGGCGTGATGGAAACCGGCATGGCCTGGTTCTGGCCCGATCGGCGAGTGAACCGCTGGATGGAAGCGAGCGGTCTGGAGCATATCCGTGAAGTTAAGGCGCAGGGGCTGGGGTTCATTCTGGTAGGAATACATTTTCTTACCCTTGAGTTTGGCGCCCGCATGTTTGGTATGCATAACCCGGGTATTGGAGTTTATCGCCCGAATGATAATCCGTTGCTCGACTGGTTACAGACCTGGGGACGCTTACGCTCCAATAAATCGATGTTGGATCGCAAAGATCTGAAAGGCATGGTTAAGGCATTGAAAAGCGGCGAATTGATCTGGTATGCGCCGGATCACGATTATGGCCCGCGCGCCAGCGTTTTTGTACCATTATTCGCTGTCGACCAGGCTGCCACGACCTCCGGTACCTGGATGCTCGCGCGCATGTCTAAAGCCTGTATTATCCCCTTCGTGCCTCGCCGTAAACCCGATGGGAAAGGCTACGAACTGATCATTCTTCCTGCGGAATATTCGCCTCCACTGGAGAGCGCAGAAGCGACTGCCGCATGGATGAATAAGATTGTTGAGCAGTGCATTATGATGGCGCCAGAGCAGTATATGTGGCTGCATCGCCGCTTTAAAACTCGCCCTGAAGGCGTACCGTCGCGCTATTGACAGGATTGCAGCCGTCAGGCTGCAATTTTTCCCCTCTTTTAGCTTTAAAAGCTCCCCACATTGCGAGGCTGGTAAGGTCGGCGCATAATTATAATTAGTACGCTCATAATTAAATTGATGATAGCGCAAACCGCGCATCATACTGTGGAACGCTATGTCACCCTCTGATGTCCCCATAAACTGGAAACGCAATCTAACCGTTACCTGGCTGGGCTGTTTTTTAACCGGCGCGGCATTCAGTCTGGTCATGCCTTTTCTCCCTCTCTACGTTGAGCAACTCGGCGTAACAGGCCATAGCGCGCTCAACATATGGTCCGGGCTGGTCTTTAGTATTACGTTCCTCTTTTCAGCTATCGCTTCCCCTTTTTGGGGCGGTCTGGCGGATCGTAAAGGGCGTAAGATTATGCTGTTGCGTTCCGCTCTCGGCATGGCCATTGTGATGCTGTTAATGGGCATGGCGCAAAATATCTGGCAATTTCTGATCCTCCGCGCGTTATTAGGCCTGCTGGGCGGATTTATTCCCAACGCCAATGCGCTCATCGCCACTCAGGTGCCGCGCCATAAAAGCGGCTGGGCGTTAGGGACGCTCTCTACTGGCGGCGTCAGCGGCGCTCTGCTTGGCCCACTTGCGGGCGGTCTGCTCGCCGACCATTACGGCCTTCGCCCGGTCTTTTTTATTACCGCCAGCGTGTTGTTTATCTGTTTTCTGCTCACCTTCTTTTTTATTCGCGAGAATTTCCTGCCGGTGAGCAAAAAAGAGATGCTTCACGTTCGGGAAGTGGTCGCCTCGTTAAAAAATCCCCGCCTGGTGTTAAGCCTGTTTGTCACCACGCTGATTATTCAGGTGGCGACGGGGTCTATTGCGCCCATCCTGACGCTCTATGTGCGCGAACTCGCGGGAAATGTCAGTAATATTGCGTTCATTAGCGGGATGATAGCGTCCGTTCCCGGCGTGGCGGCATTACTTAGCGCCCCCCGACTCGGCAAGCTCGGCGACAGAATTGGCCCGGAAAAGATCCTTATCGTCGCGCTGATTATTTCCGTACTGCTGCTGATTCCAATGTCTTTTGTGCAAACGCCGTGGCAGCTCGCGCTATTGCGGTTTCTGCTTGGCGCGGCGGATGGCGCGCTGCTGCCAGCCGTTCAAACTCTGCTGGTTTACAACTCTACCAACCAGATAGCCGGGCGCATATTCAGTTACAACCAATCTTTCCGCGATATCGGCAACGTCACCGGCCCTCTCATGGGCGCCGCAATTTCCGCGAGCTATGGCTTCCGCGCCGTCTTCTGCGTCACGGCAGGCGTGGTGTTGTTCAATGCTATCTATTCATGGAACAGCTTACGACGGCGCAGACTGGCAATAGAATGATTTTTGCGCTTTCATACTTGCAATATCACAGAATCAGCTATTCTTTCCCTAAATACCTCGTCAAATCAAAGGGAGACACTGATGACCATGTATGCCACGCTGGAAGAAGCTATCGATGCAGCCCGGGAAGAATTTCTGGCTGACCATCCAGGCCTCGAACAAGATGAAGCGAATGTGCAGCAGTTCAACGTTCAGAAATATGTACTGCAGGATGGGGACATCATGTGGCAGGTCGAATTTTTCGCCGATGAAGGTGAAGATGGCGAATGTCTGCCGATGCTGAGTGGTGAAGCCGCGCAGAGCGTGTTTGACGGCGATTATGATGAGATAGAGATCCGCCAGGAATGGCAGGAAGAGAATACCTTGCATGAATGGGATGAAGGGGAATTCCAGCTTGAACCCCCGCTTGATACCGAGGAAGGCCGTACTGCGGCAGACGAATGGGATGAGCGTTAATTACTCATAAGGCCCGTGGTGAATATCGAGCGGCAGTAGCAGTGTATCGAAGATCAGTGAGAAGGGCAGATCGAGGATAGTGATATAGCGCCATGCGGAATCACGCATATCCCACTGCACGCCAGGGTAATACTGGTTGCCGTGTCCTTGTCCGGGGATCGTTCTGCTGATAATACTGCCGCAGCCGCTCAGGGTAATCACCATTATGCTCACCGCGAATATACGCACCTGATACCTCATTTCACTATAAAAATACCGGCATCACGCCGGTATTTTTCACCTCACTCCAGACCTGAAGACCTTATCCCACTGACGATGCTCGTCCCTGCAACGCCTGCGGATTCAGGACGAGAGACTGATAATGGTTTACCCAGGAAGAGTATCTCTCTGGCGCATTCCAGACCCGATAGTGTAAACGCGCCATCGTCACCGGATCGCTGAGCAAAACCAGACGCCGATCGCGGTTCAGTTTCTCCGGCGTTTCGTTTAGCGCCTGCTCCACATGACGATCGCGGGCTATTTCCAGCACCTTACTGGCGCGGTGACGCGCGGTGGCCATCGCGGTCGCCAGCGCATTAAGCGACGGGTTAAATACCGCATGCATAAAGCCATCGTCCAGAATACGGCGGCGATTCATCTCCAGATATTTATCGGTATCGACCAATACCTGAGGCGGCGAATACTCTTCCGGGATCAGGAACAGCTTCCAGCGTTTGGTGCGTAATCCTACCGTTGAACGACTGGAGATCACCGAAACAAATGGCGACAGAATCAGCGAAAAGACAATCGGCGCCAGCCAGAACAGAAAGCGTAAATCCAGCCACGCCATACCCACCGCCCAGACCAGCCCCAGCAGCAGTTGAGAACCGTGACGCATAAAGGCTTCTCCCCACGGCGTAGAATCATCGTCGCGTTGCGGTGAGTTCCAGACCACTTCCCAGCCGAGAAACGCGCTGACCACAAACACGGTATGAAACAGCATACGCACCGGCGCCAGCAACACGGAGAACAGCACTTCCAGCAACAGCGACAGCGTAACGCGCCAGAAACCGCCATACTCTTTGGTGCCTTTACACCAGATCAGCATAATACTGAGCAGCTTCGGCAGGAACAGCAGCACCATCGTTGACGCAAACAGCGCGATTGCCAGTTCCGGACGCCACTGCGGCCAGACCGGAAAAAGCTGGCGCGGCTGAAGGAAATATTGCGGCTCTGTTAACGCATGAACGACCTGCAGCGCGGTAGAAAGCGCGAGGAACATAAACCATAACGGCGCGGACAGATATGACATTACCCCCGTCAGGAACACGGCGCGATGCACCGGGTGCATTCCTTTCACCAGGAACAGACGAAAGTTCATTAGGTTGCCGTGACACCAGCGGCGGTCGCGTTTAAGCTCATCCAGCAGGTTTGGCGGCAGCTCTTCATAGGAGCCGGGAAGATCGTAGGCAATCCAGACGCCCCACCCTGCCCGACGCATTAGCGCCGCCTCCACAAAGTCGTGGGAAAGAATCGATCCGGCGAACGAACCTTCTCCCGGCAGCGGCGCCAGAGCGCAGTGCTCGATAAACGGTTTCACGCGGATAATGGCATTGTGCCCCCAGTAGTGCGACTCTCCCAACTGCCAGAAGTGCAGCCCGGCGGTAAACAGCGGCCCATAAACACGGGTCGCGAACTGTTGGCAGCGGGCATACAGAGTATCCATCCCCGACGCTTTCGGCGAAGACTGGATAATCCCGGCGTTTGGATTCGCTTCCATCAGGCGCACCAGCCCGCTCAGACACTCGCCGCTCATCACTGAGTCCGCATCCAGCACCACCATATAGCTGTACTGATTGCCCCAGCGGCGGCAAAAATCGTCAATATTGCCGCTTTTGCGTTTCATACGGCGGCGGCGGCGGCGGTAAAAAATTTGGCCTTCGCCCTGCACTTCCGCGATAAGCTCCATCCACGCCTTTTGCTCCGCCACGCAGATATCCGGGTTATAACTGTCGCTAAGGATATAGACGTCAAAATGCGCGGCGTTGCCTGTGGCTTTAACGGACTCCCAGGTCGCGCGCAGACCGGCGAAAACGCGGCTAACGTCTTCATTACAGATAGGCATGATCAGCGCCGTCCGGTGTTCCGGATTGAGGGGCTCATCGCCAACCGTAGACGCGGAGATGCTGTACTTATCGCGCCCGATAAGCAGTTGCAGGAAGCCCATCAGCGCCGTCCAGAATCCGGCTGACACCCAGCAGAACAGCACGGCAAACAAAATCAGGATACCGGTTTGCAGCATGTAGGGCAGGAGCTGCATAAAAGAGACCCAAATATCCTGCCCCACCATATCCATAGGATTGATGAGCGCCCATCCCTGATAAGGCAGAATGGTCTTCATATACCAGGTCGCGACGACGGTTTGCGCCAGAGTCAAAATTAACAAAATATAGCGGCGTATAGTGCCGACGGTACGCCATTTTTGCTCGCTCGCCTGCTCTTCTTTTGTCAGACGAGAAACATAGCGCGGCGTTACATCCCGCCCACGCAGGCGATCCCAGAAACGGCCAACCGGGTTGGTTCGCCAGGGATCGGGAAACATCGAAGAGCGCGTCGCTTTTGGCATAGCCTGCAACTGATCGCGCCCTTCATCATCTTTAATTAACTGCCCCTTCGCCAATGAATCCGGCCAGGCGTGTTCAAGGCGGGCTTTTACGGAACCCTGCGGTGAATCGTCTTCTCGCGAGTAAGTCCGATGCTCGGCATCCAGCGCCTGATGTACGGCGCGGATGTCAGTTTTCGGCAATGCCGCTTTCTCACGTTCAGAAAGCAGCAGTGCGTCAATATACTCAGTTGTTTTATTCATTGGCAGGTAACTGGTAGCTCCAGGTTTCACTTAGCGTCTGATCGGCATTCACCAATGCGGCACGCATTTCCGTGGTTTTCTTCGCGTCTTTGACTTTCACGCGCAGCATTAAACGCCAGCCTTTAGTGACTGGGTTATAGCGTACATTACTGTCAACGATTTCACCGTTATCGCCAATGCTGGTTTGCGCAGCGACAGGCGTATCCGGCGGCAGTTTTTTCATGTCGGCACCAACGAAATCCACCACAAAGGCAATAGTGCCGTCGGGCTGGCGAATCAGATTCGACTGTTTAACGTCGCCCGTTGAGCGGCGTGTTTGCAGCACCCAGGCATTATCCGGCGCATGAAGTTTATCTTCATCGCGGCTGAAGGTCAGAGTGTACTTGAAGTTCATCTCTTTACCCGGTTCCGGCAATTGATCCGGAGTCCAGTAAGCGACGATGTTATCGTTGGTTTCATCATTGGTCGGAATTTCAACCAGTTCAACCTTACCTTTGCCCCAGTCGCCTTTCGGGGTAATCCAGGCGCTTGGACGCAGGTCGTAGCGATCGTCTAAATCTTCAAAGCGCGAGAACTCGCGACCGCGCTGCAACAGGCCGAATCCCTGAGGGTTTTCCATCGCATAGCTGCTCACCGCGAGGTGTTTTGGATTGTTCAGCGGACGCCAAATCCACTCGCCATTACCCGCATGAATAGATAAGCCGTTCGAGTCATGCAGTTCCGGACGATAGTTGGTCGTCGGCGACAGCTGGTTTGGCCCAAACAGGAACATACTGGTTAATGGCGCAACGCCCAGCTTGCCTACTTTATCGCGCAGATAGACTTTTGACTGCACGTCCACCACGGTATCGCGGCCAGGAATGATCACAAAACGGTAAGCGCCGGTCGCGCGCGGAGAATCGAGTAATGCATAGACGGTCAAACGCTTATCGGTGGGTTTTGGACGCTCAATCCAGAACTCGCGAAAGCGGGGAAACTCTTCACCAGATGGTAAGGCGGTATCAATCGCCAGGCCGCGCGCAGATAAGCCATATACCTGGCCTGCGCCGATCACGCGGAAATAGCTGGCGCCAAGCATACTGACGATTTCGTCGTTCTTATCTTTACTGTTAATGGGGTACAGGACTTTGAACCCGGCGAAGCCTAAATCTTTTACCGTGTCTTTATCATGCTGAACATTGCCAAAATTGAAGTAATCCGGGCTGTATTTGATTCTTTTGACCGTCGTCGCCGTCACTTCGTTAATCTTGACCGGCGTATCGAAGTACATCCCCTGATGGTAAAATTCGAGCTTAAAAGGGGTCTTTAAGTTGTTCCAGTAGGCTTTATCGCTATTAAACTGGATCTGCTGATAATCCGCATATTTCATGTCGCGGAAAACGGAGGGCAAGTTGCTTTTAGGCGCCTCATAGCCTTTCCCGGCTAAAGATTGAGCTTGTTTTGCCACGTCATCAATACTGAACGCCCAGCTCGATGATGCGTAAAGCGTTAACATAATAGCTGCGCCCAACCAACGCATTTTCATCATTTGTCGTTTATGTTTCATAATAAGTAAGCACTTCCCCCTTTGTGTGCTTATATCGATCCGATCCATTTTAATGGATAATCAGGCATTACGACAACTGAATCCAGGCTTTGTTCAGCGCGCTGGCTCATGGATTAAGCACCTCCCGCGCCTGTTTTCACTTTGCGTGCTTATCCTGGAGACAGGTTGTCGGAGTTGGTGTAGGGTTGCTACCGAATGTAACTATAATTCGCCTTATGGATAAGGTGAAAAATCTGAGAATACGTGACCTTATATGAGCTCTGTACCCGCGCCGCGTGAATATTTTCTTGACTCTATCCGCGCATGGCTGATGTTGTTAGGGATTCCCTTTCATATCTCGTTGATCTATTCCACTCACAGTTGGCATGTCAATAGCGCCACGCCATCGTGGTGGCTAACCCTGTTTAACGATTTTATCCACGCTTTTCGTATGCAGGTGTTTTTTGTTATTTCTGGTTATTTTTCGTACATGCTGTTTTTACGTTATCCGTTAAAACGCTGGTGGAAAGTACGGGTAGAACGTGTGGGTATTCCCATGCTTACCGCAATCCCTTTGCTTACCTTGCCGCAATTTATCCTGTTGCAATATGTCAAAGAGAAAACAGAGAACTGGCCTATGCTCTCTGCCTATGAAAAATATAATACATTAGCGTGGGAACTCATTTCACATCTGTGGTTTTTACTGGTGCTGGTGATATTAACCACAGTCAGCATCGGGATTTTTACCTGGTTCCAAAAAAGGCAGGAAACAAGCAAGCCTCGTCCCGCCGCTATTTCACTGGCCAGGCTTTCGCTTATTTTTTTCCTGCTGGGGATGGCTTACGCCGCTATCAGGCGCATTATTTTCATCGTATATCCGGCAATCCTCAGTGACGGCATGTTCAATTTTATTGTGATGCAAACGCTATTTTATGTGCCGTTTTTTATTCTCGGCGCGTTGGCCTTCATTCACCCCGATCTGAAAGCGCGCTTCACCACGCCCTCACGCGGATGCACTTTAGGCGCTGCCGTTGCTTTTATCGCGTATCTGCTGAATCAACGTTATGGGAGCGGCGACGCCTGGATGTACGAAACCGAATCCGTGATTACGATGGTCATGGGGCTGTGGATGGTGAACGTGGTATTCTCACTGGGGCATCGCTTGTTAAACTTCCAGTCCGCGCGTGTCACCTATTTCGTGAATGCTTCGCTGTTTATCTATCTGGTGCATCATCCCTTAACGCTTTTCTTTGGCGCGTATATTACACCGCATATCACCTCCAACCTGATCGGGTTCTTGTGCGGGCTGATATTTGTTATGGGTATTGCGTTAATTCTGTATGAAATTCATTTACGCATCCCGCTCCTGAAATTTCTCTTTTCAGGTAAACCGCCGGTAAAACAAGAAAGCCGCGCCGCGATCGGGTAGTTTTCCGCGCGCGGGTTCACAGCAACCATTCCACAGGTAAAATTGCCGCCAACCGTACCAGAACTCGCTGCCAGAAACGCGTAGCGGGTTCTTTCTTTAACACCTTTTCCTCTTCTTGCTGACGATCGATCCAGTTAATTCGTCCCCAGCGATCCAGCCGCAGTTGCCAGGCCGCATCGCGTTGGCTCTGCGTAAAACGCTTATGAATAAGCGTCGCCAGCGTCTCACTTTCAATGACAAAGCCCATTTCGGTATTTAAAAGCGTTGAACGGGGATCAAAATTAAGCGACCCGATAAACACCTTACTACCATCAATACTGAACGTTTTAGCATGTAAGCTGGAACCTGAGTTCCCGGTGAGTCCGCGATCATGTACGGCGGTTTCATGTTCGCGGGTCGGTTTCAGTTCGTAGAGCTCCACGCCATAGCGCAGTAATTTCTTTCGCCAGCGCGCGTACCCTGCGTGAACGACCGCCACATCGTTGGCCGCCAGAGAGTTAGTTAAGATGGCGATCTTCACGCCCTTCCTGACCAGATTAAGCAACTGCGCCACGCCTGCGCGCGTAGGGACAAAGTAAGCGGAAATAATGTCGATACGCTCCGTCGGCGACCCCATCACGTCAAATAATCGCTGCGGAAGAAGCGAATGGCGCTGCGCCTTCCCCTCGCCTTTAGAAGGGTCATCGCTAAGCAAGCGTGTTTTTGCCCAAATCAGCGGCAACGTTCCGCGATCGAGATCCGCCATAAACTGGCTGGTTTCCAGCTTATGCAGATAACGGCGGGTGATCTCATCGTTATACCAGGATTCGGGAAGTTCGATACGCTGCGTCAGTTCCTGCTCAGAAAGGGATAATACTTGCTGCAATGTCGACACTGAACTACAGCGCCAGTAACGTTCAAAATCATTGGCGACATCATTGACCACCGGGCCAATGGCCATCACGTCCAGATCGGAAAATAACGGCTCCTCGCCAGCGCCGAAATAGGCATCGCCGATGTTGCGCCCACCGACCAGCGTCACTACGCCGTCGGCAGTGTAACTTTTATTGTGCATCCGCCGATTCAGCCGCGCAAAATCCGTCAAATATCCCAGCGCGCGTAGCGTACGAAAAGAGAAAGGATTAAACAGACGAACTTCGATATTAGGATGGCTATCCAGCAAGCGCAACGTATCATCCAGACCAGGCGTATTGTTATCATCCAGCAGCAGACGAACATGAACGCCGCGCTTCGCCGCCGACAGCAGTACCGAAAAGAGCAGCCGCCCGGACATATCGTCTTCCCAAATATAATACTGCACATCCAGCGTCCGCGCCGCCATTTCGGTCAGGCGGTAGCGGGCGGCAAAAGCGTCCAGACTGTTATCCAGCGCCAGAATGCCGCACTCTCCGGGATGGCGCGCGCATAGCGGTTCAACGGCACGCTCCAGGCGTGTTTTATCAGGCAGGGTCGTCGCCTTGCTGAGTAAGTAATCTTGCGTAAAGCCGGGCAGTTTCTTCATCATAACAGACAAAGTATACCTGTTCAGGCAGAGCGTAACGGGTAATAAAATCTGAAACCGTCCTGACGGCGACTTCAGCGGCCTGGGCGCGTGGATAGCCATAAACGCCGGTACTGATTGCCGGAAAAGCGATGGAACGAAAGTGATTCGCCTCGGCAAGCAGTAAACAATTCCGGTATGCCGCTTCGAGTAGCTCAGCTTCCTGGTGTTCGCCGCCTCGCCAGACGGGCCCCACTGTGTGAATAACCGCCTTTGCCGAAAGCTTGCCAGCAGGCGTGATAACCGCATGTCCCGTCTGACATTCGCCCTGTTGCTGGCGGATGAGTTTACAGGCGTCCAGCAATGCTGGCCCCGCCGCGCGATGAATCGCGCCGTCTACGCCGCCGCCGCCCATTAATGATGCGTTAGCGGCATTCACAATCGCATCGACGCTAAGTTGAGTGATATCACCCTGTATGACCTGAAGACGTGATGTCATAACCCCCCCTTTGTCTCACCTTATCTGCAAAGTGTACAGCAGGGCTTTCAACAGAGTCGCTCTTTTTATATCTATGACACCGCCGTTAACGGTACTCAATATTCATCACCGCCAGGCTTTTTTGCGCATCGAGATAATGCAGCCGCACCGTCGCAATGGACTGAATATCCTGCGGTAATCCAGATGCCTGCCGAAGGTCAATCCGGTACATTTGCTTTTTACCTTCGCGTAGGCAGGTTAAATCAATATTTTCGGCGTGAGTAGAAATATCGCACAGTGGCTCAACAATCGCGCCGCGAAAATGGATAACGCCGCCCTGTACCGTTTGTTGCCCTACCGCAGAATGGATAAAAAAAGCGCAGATACACAGACCTATGGCAGGGATATTTTTCTTGATTACGGACATGTTAACTCCTCAATGATTAGTCATCCTCGAGGGTTCGGCGTTACCTTTTAGCGACATGCCGAGACGATGAGACGCTTTTATCGCCTCTTTATACCCAGGTCAGCCAATCCATTTCCGCCACCATCAAAAACTACTGTGCAGAAGGCGGCCATTGTTGTGATAAATGCAGTGATTGTCCGTCCGAAACAGTAACAATAATTTTAACCGAGTCCTCTGAAGATATATTTACACTAAGACGAGACAACTCAATCGGTTGATTAGCAGGTAAAGATAGCGTTTGTTTTTGCTGTGTATGGCTTTGTCCCCCGACGCCGTCGCGCACAGAGAGAATTTGCACCTGACAGACGCAGGGTTCGTTTAATGTGACTTGAGGGATCACCGTGTAAATATCGCCTTGCTGAGTTGTGGTAAACGTAATCTGATTTGAAAGTGCGGCAAGGAGCAATAAAGTATGCATAATTTCCTCCCGAAAAAAAACAGGGCTTACGCCCTGTTTTTTTTATTAGCGCAGACGCTAAATTAATACTGGTTAGCCGTGGCGTTGTTGCCAAAACCAACCTGACGCACCATTACGCTGGAATCAGATGCGGTCTGATTAACCAGCGCGGCGTTATTACCGCCGTATTGGCCGACAGTAATATCGGAGTTTTTAGCGTTCCACTGGTCGATGGTGGCATTGTTTCTGAAACCATTCTGAGTCAGTTCAATAGTACTATTATCCGCACCCTGGCCTACATCGGCGCCGTTACCATAACCGCTCTGGGTAATGGTCGTTTCAGATTTACGGGCATCGCTTTGCAGAGCAAGCGCAGCGTTAGCGGAACCGTACTGATAAATGCTCAACGTTGAGTCCGGGCCGGAACTATTGCCGCCGCCGTTATGATTACCGCCGCCGCCCCATTGTGGAACGACGCCTGCCAGAGCACTGCCAGAAACTACGATTGCTGCGAATGCTGCCACTTTTAAAAGTTTCATGGTAAAACCCCCATCGGATTGATTTAAAAGTCGTAACGGTATTAGCGTTGGGTGACGCGAATAGCCATCTGCGACTGTTTCTGCACTACAACTGCTGTTTTCTGCGTACCGTACTGGGTAATATTGGCCTTATTTCCAGAACCTTTCTGGATAATAGCCGCACTATTACCGTAAGCGCTTTGCGATATACTGGCATCGTTGGCATTGCCCGTTTGCTCAATATACGCAAAGTTATAATTCCCTGCCTGGTCGACTTTCGCCCGATTATTTCCTCCTTCTTGTGAAATAACGGACAATAGTTTTGATCCTTCCTGGCGTACTCTGGCACTATTATCCGTGCCGACTTGACCAATAATGGCCGCCTGATTAAATGAAGACTTGCTTAATTCATTTACCGCAAAATTATATTCTGAACGAGCCAGATCATAATTTGTCGCGGTTGCAATCCCAGGCGCACCCAGTATTGTCAACATCATAAATAACAATTTGTTTTTCATGCTGTCACCCTGGACCTGGTCGTACATAGCGAAAACTATCTATTGTTTTGTTAGCGACATGCGTTTTTTGTTAACGCGTCGTTACGATGAAGAGTATGTCCGTGGAAACATTTTTAATAACTCACCCACGCGTGGTATTTTGTTATTTAAGCTCATACCAAAGTGCTAATAAAACGATAGCCATGTGATTTTTTATAATTGATTTTTGGCCACAGAAGAGAGTGTATCGCGCACCCAAAAAATGAAGTGTTGGTGTGTGTTATGCCACCATGGGGATGTTCTTATGCTTCCCATGGGGGGGCAATACGCACAAGACGTGACACACTTCGTTTTTTTTGTCTTTGTGCTGTCCAGGTTAATGCCACGTCTCAAATTTTAAGAAAAAATAAAATCAAAACATGACTTACAATAATTAAAATGATTAAAAATCAATGAATTATTATAATTTGTATGATTTTTTAAATCTATGCAATAACAGCTAAATGTACAACTTTACTATCAAATCTAAACTTCAAAAAAACCCAAAAACAACATTTTAATATATATTTTTACATCTTGTTACAAGTTTAACACTTGCTTTAAGATTTGTAATGGCTAGATTGAAAACAGTTAAAAGTATTTCCGTAAATATTTTTCTCTTTCTGGATAATGGGCTATTTCAACCCACAGCAGTGCAACATCTGTCAGTACTTCTGGTGCCTTTATTTTATGGGGGCAGCTGTCAGATGTGCGATTAAAAAAAGTGGAGTTTCATCATGTTTAATGAAGTCCATAGTAGTCATGGTCACACACTATTGTTGATCACAAAGCCATCTCTGCAAGCTACGGCATTATTGCAACATTTAAAGCAATCGCTGGCCATAACCGGAAAACTGCATAATATTCAACGTTCTCTGGAAGATATCTCAGCCGGTTGCATTGTTTTAATGGATATGATGGAAGCGGATAAGAAGCTTATCCACTATTGGCAGGATAATTTAAGCCGCAAAAACAATAATATAAAAACATTATTGTTAAATACCCCTGACGATTATCCCTACCGTGAAATTGAAAACTGGCCTCATATTAACGGCGTGTTTTACGCCACTGAAGACCAGGAACACGTGGTCAGCGGATTACAGGGTATTCTGCGCGGCGAATGCTATTTTTCACAAAAATTAGCCAGTTACCTGATTACACACTCAGGAAATTACCGCTACAACAGCACCGAGTCCGCATTACTCACTCATCGCGAAAAAGAGATCCTCAATAAGTTACGTATTGGTGCCTCTAATAATGAAATCGCCAGGTCGCTATTTATCAGCGAGAATACGGTTAAGACACATCTTTATAATCTTTTCAAAAAGATAGCTGTCAAAAATCGCACCCAGGCAGTTTCATGGGCAAACGATAATCTCAGGCGGTAAGGCCATGAAACGCTATCTGACCTGGATTGTAGCAGCAGAGTTACTGTTCGCTACCGGAAACCTGCATGCCAATGAAGTTGAAGTCGAGGTTCCCGGATTGTTAACCGACCATACCGTCTCTTCGATAGGACATGAATTCTATCGTGCATTCAGCGACAAATGGGAAAGCGAATACACCGGCAATCTGACCATTAATGAAAGACCCAGTGCGCGTTGGGGAAGCTGGATCACCATAACGGTAAATCAGGACGTTATTTTCCAGACTTTTTTATTTCCAATGAAAAGAGACTTCGAGAAAACCGTCGTCTTCGCATTAGCGCAAACAGAGGAAGCATTAAATCGCCGACAAATAGATCAAACGCTATTAAGTACGAGTGATTTAGCGCGTGATGAATTCTAAAACATGATTTTTATCCGGAGGCTGTCATGCGTGTTAAACATGCAGTAGTGCTGCTCATGCTTTTTTCGCCATTAACCTGGGCTGGAAACATGACGTTCCAGTTCCGTAATCCTAACTTTGGTGGAAACCCCAATAACGGTTCCTTTTTATTGAATAGCGCCCAGGCGCAAAATTCATATAAAGACCCCGCTTATGATAACGATTTTGGTATCGAAACCCCCTCAGCGTTGGATAACTTTACGCAGGCTATTCAATCGCAAATTCTGGGCGGCTTGTTGACCAATATTAATACCGGGAAACCAGGACGTATGGTGACCAACGATTTTATTATCGATATCGCTAATCGCGACGGACAGCTCCAGCTCAACGTCACGGACAGAAAAACGGGAAGAACCTCGACCATCGAAGTGTCAGGTTTACAAACTCAGTCAACCGATTTTTAAGCTACAGTCACTAAAGGATATAAATCATGCCGCGCTTACTTATTTTGGTTGCCGTTTTATTGTTGAGCGGATGCTTAACTGCCCCGCCGAAACAAGCTGCGAAACCGACATTAATGCCCCGCGCACAAAGTTACAAAGATTTGACGCACTTACCTGCTCCCACCGGTAAGATCTTTGTTTCGGTATATAACATTCAGGATGAAACGGGCCAATTTAAACCTTACCCGGCAAGTAACTTTTCCACGGCTGTGCCGCAGAGCGCCACCGCTATGTTGGTCACCGCGCTGAAAGATTCGCGCTGGTTTATCCCACTGGAACGACAAGGCTTACAGAATCTTTTGAATGAACGGAAAATTATTCGCGCAGCCCAGGAAAACGGCACCGTGGCGATGAATAACCGTATCCCGCTTCAGTCGCTGACGGCGGCAAATATTATGGTGGAAGGTTCTATTATTGGTTATGAAAGTAACGTCAAATCCGGCGGGGTCGGCGCAAGATATTTCGGTATTGGCGCCGATACGCAGTATCAGCTGGATCAGATTGCTGTCAACCTGCGCGTGGTTAACGTCAGTACGGGCGAGATCCTTTCTTCGGTGAACACCAGTAAAACGATCCTTTCCTATGAAGTACAGGCAGGCGTGTTCCGTTTTATTGATTACCAGCGTTTACTGGAAGGCGAAATCGGCTATACCTCGAACGAACCGGTGATGCTGTGTCTGATGTCAGCCATTGAAACCGGCGTTATCTTCCTCATTAATGATGGTATCGATCGCGGCCTGTGGGATTTGCAGAATAAAGCGGACAGGCAAAATGATATTCTGGTGAAATACCGTGAGCTGTCAGTACCGCCAGAATCCTGATGAATACGACAAAGCGTGGGGAAGACCCCACGCTTTTTTTATTTTGTGACCGCCGTATTCGCTGAATGTTGCTCGCGGCGTGATGCCAGCCATAGCCCACTATTTTTCATGGCATAGCCAAAGATTAGCCCCAGCGCCAGCGACGGTAATACCAACCGCCAGTCACCCTGCCCTGCAAATGTCGCGCAGGCGCCGATAAATGTTCCCGGAACAAAAGAAAGCAATAGCTGCTTTGCCTGGATACACATCAGGAATGCCACGATCCCCGTCAACACGTAACTGACAATTTCCAGATGCGGCGCCAGCGCGCTACCGTGAATAATGACCAGCGCCCACACCATACCGCTTAACAGCGTACAGGCGGAAATCAACAATCCCTTAAAGCCTCCCTGCGGACAGGCGAAATAAGCCGTACAGCCTAAAAAACCGGCCCAGCTTAGTAACCCCAGGGAGACGGCCACCCATCCCCATATTCCAGAAAGGATGCCCGTCGTGATAGCAATAGAAAGAAGTATGTTCATGGCGCGCATCATAACAGAAAAGCGGCACATTAATGAGATCACGCACACATTTTATGCAATGATGTAAAACACGTTGCAGTTAATGGTGATTTACATCACATTATTCTTCATCTTCTTCCTGAAGTTCATCCCACATGGCCCCTATCGCATCACGCGTTAGCGGCGCCAAAGTGCGCCAGAATGGCGTAACGGCATGGGCTTCAACTTTACCGAGGAAGGTATTGCACCAGGGAAGCAGATAATCGGCAAATAAGGTTTCCAGCGCTTCACTTTCATCTTCGGCAGACTGATCTTCCAGCCAGGAGGCCGCGAGCAATAAAGTACCAATGTGATCGGCAGGCGTATCGGCCAGCGGCATCCCTCGCGACGTTAAAAAAGCGCGCACCTCAGACTCTTCCGCGCCTTCGACCCACGCACTGCGGTATGGCGCTACCGCGCACTCTTCCCCAACAAATAACGCATTGTAATCAGTGGAAATCTGCGTGATATCGCAGCTTTTCTGTAAACGCGCCAGCATATCATCCTGCTCCAGCGGCCAGTTTGCCGCCAGTTTACCTTCACGGATTAACGTAAACAGCGGAACCAGTAAAGGATCTTGCGGTTGGCGGTAATACAACGATCCCAGCACACGGCACAGGATTGAAAACTCATTCATTGATATCTTCCCGTAAATAACGATTAAAGTTCGGCAAATTCCGGTACAGGCGCCATACCGCGTGATTCGAGAAAGGCCAGTAAGCGCTGCGGCGAGACGTTCAGGATTCGATCTTCCGGAAAATTCACCGCATCCAGAATTTTCCGGCATTCGGTGAAATCGCCAAGCGTAAAGGCCGTATGGGAATCAGAGCCTAACGCTACCCAGCCTCCCGCATCGCGTACGGCGGCAGCGACCGCGCGGCAATTATCTTCGCTTCCTTTACGCGAATGCAGAAAAGAAGAGTTGTTGATTTCCAGCGCTACATGGTGTTTCGCCGCCGCCTGCGCGATGGCGTTAACCTCCACTGGATACTTTGGATTTCCGGGGTGACTAATTATATGCACCTTGCCGCTGGCGATGGTCGCGATCATCGCCTGAGTATTGGTTTCTTTATCATGCGGCGCAAAAACGGGCTCATGAAAGCCTGCGATAATCAGATCCAGCGAGTCGAACATCTTTCCGGAGCAATCAATTTCACCGTTAATGTTCTTGATATTCGCCTCAATGCCACGCAGTATCCCCACGCCGTCAACCAGACGCGGCCAGATGCGCATGTTAATAAAATGCCAGTGATGCGGCGCATCTTCCATGTCCGGACCATGGTCGGTAATCGCAAAAAGTTTAATGCCTTTGCGTTTGGCTTCCGCGATATAATCGCTCAAAGTACTGTAGGCATGAGTGCTGGCGACGGTATGCATATGCAGGTCAACGGGATACATTGCTCTCTCCTGTAGTCATTTCCGACAAGGATAGCAGGTATCGCCAGCGTTTTTTAGCGAAACCCGGCCCGCGCCGGGTTGATGTCAATATCCTCTCGCCCGATCCACCTGCCCCGTCACCGGCTCTCCCTTCTCCAGCTGGGTAATTGTGCGGCTAATATAATCGATGGCTTCCGCCGGACGGGTGACTGCCGCAATGTGCGGCGTCATGGCGACTCGCGGATGGCGCCATAATGGGCTTTCCTGCGGTAACGGTTCCTGGCTAAAGACATCCAACATCGCGCCTTTTAGCTTACCGCTATCAAGCGCAGCCAGCAGATCAGCCTCCTGAACATGAACGCCGCGCGCGAGATTCAGCACGTAGGCGCCATCCGGCAATTGATCCAACAATTCGCTATTAATAATTCCTACCGTTTGGGCCGTATTCGGCAGCAGATTAATCAGCACCCGCGTCTGGTTCAGGAAAGCGCGCAGCTCTTCACGCCCTACATAACTTTCCACGCCAGGCCAGGATTTGCGGCTACGACTCCAGCAACGTAACGGGAACCCCCACGCCTGTAGACTTTCTGCCACTTTTGCGCCCAGTACCCCTGCGCCCATGATACCGACGCTAAATTCTTCGCGGGTATATTCCGGCAACGGTTTCCATAGCGCCTGATTTTTCAGCGCCTGATAATCATCGAAACGACGGAACCAGTGTAATACCTGGCTGACGGCATACTCCTGCATTTGCAGGCCCATTCCGGTATCTTCCAGACGAAATAGAGGAATGGAGGCGTCCAGCATTTCCGGATGCGCATTTAATTTACTCAGAATTGCATCCACCCCCGCGCCCAGTGCAAAAACGGCTTTTAAGCGTCTTCCGGCCAGCATTTCAACCGGGGGCTGCCATACAAGCGCATAGTCTGCGGGGTTGTTATCACCGACCTTCCATTCACGAACGCGCGCATGTGGGAGAGCCTTCTCCAGCGCATTTACCCACCAGGCGGCGTTAAATGTCGGGTGATAAAAAATTATCTCCATGTTATCTCCTGAGCAGTATGGTGCGGAATGTGATTGCGCCTGTTATCAGCGTTTTCAACGGGATGTGCAGCATAGCAAATTTCCCGGCGCGGGCAAAAAAAGCAGTTTTCGCCTATTAAAGCCACAGATTGGTGGAAGTTTGTATAAACGCGCATTTTTTTAAAAAAGTTGATTGACGTAGAAAAGATATTTCCCTACATTAGCGCCCGTTCCAGTAATGCTGGAGCGACAATTTGGTGAGGTGTCCGAGTGGCTGAAGGAGCACGCCTGGAAAGTGTGTATACGGCAACGTATCGGGGGTTCGAATCCCC